>CAMYNG010000018.1 GCA_947259765.1 uncultured Ectothiorhodospiraceae bacterium | reverse complement strand
GAGGTCGCTCGGAGCTATCACCTAGGCGTCGCTCCAGCGAATGCCGGAGTCCAGTGACTTCTGACAAAACTGGATTCCGGCGTTCGCCAGAATGACGTGATCGAAGCTTCCTTAAACAAAAAGAGTGCGAACCAGCAATTACTGGCCCGCACTCATCTTTAACTAGCTCCCGCTGTCATCCGGCACAAGATGATTAAAGGCGTCCGGGTTATCATCCGTGTCCTGTACGATTACTACGCCGCTGAGATCATGCGGTTCACCGTCCTCGCTGGTAACAAACAGTACACTGACAATTCCGCTGAATGTCGCAGGTCCCGGTTGAGACGGCGGCGGTTGAGCCCCACCGCCTCCTCCACCACCACAGGCCATAAGCCCCAAAGGCAGCAGCATCAAAACAACACGAAAAATCGATGTAGGTTTCATGATCGCCTCCCGACTAGTTAGGTGAACCCGGAACAGGGGTCTTGAGATAAGGGAATGCCGAATCAAAATTTGCCGCACTGATGGGAGCACCATCGGTAAAGGGCACGTTGCCAACGCTGGCCTGCTCGGGAGTGCACAAGCCGAGATCGGTTTGCTGACCCTGCAGGGTAATTGGATGACACAATCCGCCCATGACGACACGCAAGGCAATATCGACTACGTCATCTCCCGGGCGCCGCCCGTTCGGAAAACCGGCCAGGTCGTCGGCGATCACACCGAGAGATTTTTGTTGTCCCTTGGGCGTGGCTGGAATGGCGGTATTCAAACGCAGCATTTCCGACGGCGTCACCGTTGCAAGCTGGTTCAGATTGGGGAAACCAGTCAGGAACGCGGTGACCAGATCGTTGCGCGGAATATTGGTCGGTGCCAGATTAGCGATGTTGGCTCCCAGACGAGTGTTAACCTCGTCGCGGAACAGTGCATCCAGTAGAAACGGCAGGCTGGGATGCGTGACGTAGTCCAAAAACTGGCCATCACGGCGGGGCTCGCTGGAATTGAACCGGTCCTTGTCTTTCAAACCGATTACCAACTCATTGACCAACGGCGAACCCAATCGTGACACCTGGGTAAACGCGCCACCGTTGATTTCCGGACGCTTGAAGCTGGGCGAGCGACGCAGGATGCGCACCTGTTTCAGACTGGCACTGGACCAGCCACCAATAACGCCGTTACCGCTTCCTGTCAGGCACTCGGCCGGAACATCCAGTGCGATTGAGGTGATATTTTTGTCATCAAGGTCGTCGTTGGTCGGATTTTGTGCAATGCCACCGGCGATTGCGCCCTTTGCTACCGGCACGTAGTTCACCAGATCAAACGTTTCACCCAGATTGACAACAAACGATTCCTGACGTTGCCCCACGAATACCCGCGCCGGTTTTTCACACCCTGGCATGGTGAAATTGTGAACGAACTGACGAGCATAGGCTTCATAGCCATTCGGGCCACCAAACGTTTTGTCGCCGACGTTATCGTAGGGCTTACCAAATTGCTTGCTGTTTTCAGCTTCATTAGTAACACGCACTCGATTACGCCCGTTTCTGCGGCCGCCATAGGTTACATCCAGCGTGTAGCTTTCGCGGAAACCCAAGTTAGCATCATCACCCGCAGCGATAGGGCCGGCATGCTTAAGCGGAATGGCGATGTCCTTTTGATCCGCACCTTCTCCGACCGGCACCCGAATGCCTTTACCGCTGTTTATCAACTCGTTTTTGAAACGAAACCGAAAGGTGACGTCTTCACGCGCATCGCCGTTATTGTCGATATGGATCTCATAGGCCGCTTCCGGGTCCATTGAGAAGTAGTTGGGGCCGCCGTAAGAATCCTGCAATGGAATATAGTTCGCGATCAGCGAAACGTAGCCTTCCTGTCCCGGCTCATAGCTGTTGAACATGTAAAAGTCAGTGTTATCAACCTTGGGCAGCTTGGTGATTGCGGGGGCTTCGCGGTGACTGGACGCCTGGGCGGTCATGACCACCACCCCACCCAACAAAGCCGCTGCCACCGTAAGACTGATCGTCGATCGTCGTTTTGGTTTTGCAGTAAACATGTATTCCTCCTGGAATGTTTTTTACCGCGGGAAAGGTCCCGCTTAACTACACATACGGAGGAAAATAGGAAATGGATGCAGGGCCAGGAAAATTATTTTGCCCGCACGACCTTGAAGTCGAAGCCGCGTGCAGGGCGCCGCATTCCATCGTGGAAGCAGTAGGGGTGGCCTGTCAGACCGGCTTATAGCAGTTGGATAGCGCCTTGGTAGAGAATCGGTCCCGTCGGTTGGCCGGTTGGGGAGCCACCATCCGGTTCAAGACTGACGGCAACACCCGCGGCGGACGACAACATCGACACCAGAGACGGATCCAAAGGCAAACGTAGACTCCCACTGGCCGGCATCAGCCCCATCGAGATCGGTGATTTTTTCTCTGCCGGCAGCAACCAGAGTTCAAACGCCTTATCTGCAGCCAGCTTTTGCGGCGCCAGCACCTGCACCCGCAAGGTATGTGTCTGCACATCGGCCTTAACCAACCAGGCGGCCTGCGCCTGCTGATTATTGATAACGGCAACGTACTCCGGCTCGACTACCGGCGGAGGGGTAATTACAACATAGCTAAGCACCGCCACAGTGATACTTGCAGCGATAACGGCGGTTGAGCGCCACAAGCCAACACTGTCCCACCAGCGCCGCTTGCGGGTGATTCCCAGGCGGGCCGCGATGTTTTTCCACACCCGACGCGGCGGCTTGACCGGTGACAGACTGGCATCCAGCCGCGCAAATTCATTTGTCCAGAGATCAACCCTCCCAGCAAGTGCTTTATCCTGCGCAACATAGTATTCAAAACGACTGCGCGCCCGACCTCGTAGCGTGCCCATAACGTATTCAGCGGCAAGCAGGCTGCGTAAATTTTCGTTTTGCAGCTTCATGGCTCGAGACATAACCTGAGTTTTTCGAGGCCGCGACGTATCCAGCTTTTTATCGTCCCCAAGGGGTCGCCCCAACGTTCAGCCAGTTCGCGATGAGTCAAACCTCGGAAATAGACTTGCAGGATTGCCCGTCGTTGCGTAGATTCCAGCTCATCCAGACACTCATGCAGGGCAAAGTTTGAGTCCGATGCTGATTCAAACGACAGTGTTCCCGCCATTTCATCAGCATCTTCATGTCCGATTTCCTGCTTGGGCTGACAACGCAACCAGTCGATAGTCCGATTGCGCACAATGCGTGACATCCAGGTCATGGGTGCAGATTTGTCAGCGCGATAACGATCAGCGTTGTTCCAGATATTAATAAAACTGTCCTGTAGGATATCCTCAGCAATATCTCGACGGCGTACCATATTGAGAATCACGGCGAATAACTTAGGTGACGCTAGTGCATACAGTTGCTCCAGCGCCTTTGCGTCACGCAATGCACAGCGGGCCAATAGATCCCTGAGCTCATCTATGGTGCTGATCACGCGCGTCCTTGCTCTTTAGTTTTCCCATCACTATTTCCGTATTCGCTCGTTTAATTTAGCACACTCATCAGAGGTGTTTGAATCGAAGAACCACCGCGAATCAAGGACCCTGCGGTGCTCCCTTGGAGCAAAATAGTTTCATGATTAACGCCTTCGAGTTATCACGAGGGGATAACATTTGCCCGCTCTCCTGGAAATATACGAACTGAATATCGATTTGGATGCAATGGCGTCGAATTTTTTCGTCCCGCATCAGAAAGCCCTGTTTTTCAATTGCTTCGATGCTGACGACCCCCTGAAGGGAGATAGGCACATCCGGACCCCATGGGTCTGTTAGAATCATTTCTGGTTACGGATTTTCCCGGATGCAAAGCGCCTATATTCACGAAAACCACTCGGAGATTCGCTGCCCAAACTGTGGCGGCACCCATCTCAGCAAGCTGAGCGAGCTTTACCGACAGCGCTTACCCGCACTGGAGGGCTCAATCTCTGAGACGAACTATACTTATAAGGTACGTCCGCAGAATGTTGCGAAATCCGGCGATCCAATCACACAGGACCTTGCGCCACCGCGTCGTGCGTCGTATCAGTCTATTTTTCTGGTCGCGCTGGGATTCGTGCTCCTTGCGGTATTGTTGGGTGCAACACGCTGGTTTTTGACAATATGGATAAGTGGATGGGTAATCACTGTTCTCGTCCTGTGGTTTGGTGCCTACCGCCATAACACCGAGCAATGGCCAAAAAAAATGTCAACCTGGAAGCAATCGCTTTTATGCCATAGCTGTGGCGAACGATTTATTCCAAATCACCTAAACGAAGCGAGGTAAAACTGTATTTGTTGTAACACTGTCGCATTAACCGATTGGAGGCAAATACCATGATGGAAATACTACCTGATAGTGACGACAACGTACTGGCAGTCAAAGCCACCGAAAAGCTAACCAGCGAAGATTATGAAGCCACGTTTGTCCCTGAGATTGAACGGCGCGTTTCAGAGCAGGGCAAAGTCCGGGTATTGGTTTACCTGGATGAAAATTTTCGCGGCTGGGATCTGGGCGCCGCCTGGGACGATACCAAGTTCGGCCTTTCGCATCGCAAGGATTTTGAAAAAATCGCCGTCGTGGGTGGCCCCAAATGGATCGAGTGGGGCGTTAAAATCGGCAAACCTCTCGTCCCCGGCGAAATAAAAACCTATGACGGTCCGGAGTTGAATCAGGCCATGGAATGGATTAAGGCTTAATTGTTCTGTATTTTTTGAGACTTTGAACCACTGAGGGCACAGAGGAAGTTCTTGTGCTTAAGTTAATATCTCTGTGTCCTCAATGAATTCTGTCATTACCGGTTTTTAATTTTACGCGAGCCCAGTTATTGAGTCGTGGGCGGAATGTCGTGCGCGACGTCCGAGGCAAACAATTGTTCCGTATCGACAGCGTCGTACTGGTATTTTTGGTTGCAAAATTCGCAGGCCACTTCAACTTCGCCCTGCTCTTCCAGGATTGACTGCACCTCGGCCTTGCCCAATGAGCGTAACATGTTACCCACGCGCTCGCGCGAGCAAGAGCATCGAAAACACATTGGCTCGGACTCAAACAGACGCACGTCCTCTTCATGGTACAAGCGATGAATAAGTTCGCGCACATCCAATTCGAGCAATTCCTTGCGCTTCAAGGTCGCAGTGAGCTGCGAAATTCGATTCCAGAAGTCCGCGTCTTCGCCCTCAGCGGAGTCGGGCAATTTCTGAACCAACAGTCCTGCCGTGCTGTCTTTGCCCGCGGCCAACCACAAGCCGGTATCAAGTTGCTCTGAGCGCTCAAGATAGTGGACGATGGCGTCTGCAAGCGTGCTGCCGGTGAGCTCGACGATACCCTGGTAGCGTTCAGCACCATCGCTGGGTTCGAGCGTAATCACCAGACGGCCATCACCCAATATGTCTTGCAAATCACCCGCAGGAATTTCCCGGTTCCAGTGTGCAATGGCGCGCAGTGTGCGTTCGCTGGAAGCTTCCACCACCAGCAGGGTGACCGGCCCGCTACCCTGCAACTGGGCAATCATACGGCCTTCGAATTTCAGCGTTGCCGAAAGTAACGCCACCGCGGCCATCATTTCGCCGAGTAATTCACGCAGTGGTTCCGGATAGTCGTGGCGTTCCAAAACGGCCCGCCAGGTCGCATCGAGATGCACCATCACGCCGCGCACGGCCGCGCCTTCGAAAAGAAAACGCCGCAGAGTATCGGGCTCCGCCATAGAATTCAGCGCATTGTTGAGAAGAATCGGTCCCAGCGCGGCACGAAGTTGCGATCCTGATCAAATGACACCAGCACACCCACTGCCTGGCCCACGATGCGATGCCGGGCGACAAATCCAAAATAACGCGAGTCGGCACTGTTATCCCTGTGGTCGCCCAAAACAAAATAGTGACCGGCCGGTACCGAGACCGAACCGAAATCACCCTGCCGCCAGGGTTGCCGCGACAACATCACCGCGTGGGCATGCTCGCCGAGAGTTTCGGTAACGAACACGTGATCTTGTTGTGTCGGCTGTGGAAGGACCGCCTGCGTCTCCGGTTTAGCCGGTTGATAACGCAGTGGTTCACCGTTAACGATAAGTTGACCCGCTTGCATAGCAACGATATCACCGGGCAGTCCGACGACACGCTTGACCAGACGTTTCTCGTCTTCCGGGGAATGAAGAATTACCACCTCACCACGTTTCGGATCACCGCGGTGCCAAACTGATATACGCGAAAACGGTACCCGCACATCATAGGCCATGCGATTAACAAACACCGCATCGCCTTCAAGAATCGTCGGTTTCATTGAACCGGTGGGCACGTAGTTCCAGTCAGCGATAACCGACCGCGATCCGAAAATCAACACCGCCAAGGTAACAAACTGGAAAAAAGATGAACGCCGCCAAACCTGGCTAATCCGACTTAGGCCTCTATGCATCATTGCACTCCAATAACCAGTAGATAATCAATTAAGGAACTCCTGGTGAGAACGCCACTCCGAGCAAAGCGCGGCGGCAAACCGGTAATCAGTTGCATCGGTTTATCGAACTACTGGATTCCGGCATGCGCCGGAATGACAGCACCAGAACGAATCAAGGTTTCCTTAAACCTGTATCAGATATTCAGACCACGAATCAGCCGCTGAGTTTCTTTTTCAGCAACTCGTTAAGTTGGGCCGGGTTTGCCTTGCCCTGGGTGGCTTTCATCACCTGGCCGACAAAAAAGCCAAGCAATTTTTCCTTACCCGCGCGAAACTGCTCCACTTGCTGCGGATTTTCTGCTATCACCCGGTCGATTTCCGTTTCAATGGCGCCGGTATCCGTAATCTGCTTGAGCCCACGCTTTTCAATTATGTCGTCAGCACTCCCCTCGCCGTTCCACATGGCCTCGAAGACTTCCTTGGCAATTTTTCCGGAGATGGTGTTGTCCTTGATACGTTGGATCATGCCCGCCAGCATATCTGCGCTGACCGGGCTGTCACTGACTTCCCGGTTGTCCTTGTTGAGAAAACCACTTAGATCACCGGTCACCCAGTTGGCAACAAGTTTGGCTTCACCGCTGGCATTAACAACGGCCTCGAAATAATCCGCCATCTCCCGACTCGCCGTTAACACACCTGCATCATAGGTGGACAAACCATAATCCTTTAAAAAGCGATCACGACGAGCATCGGGCAGCTCCGGCAGGCTTGTACGGATCGCATCAATGTCGTCGGGCAAGATCTCGACCGGCAGTAGATCCGGGTCCGGGAAATATCGATAGTCCATGGCCTCTTCTTTGGATCGCATGGGCCGGGTTTCATTTTTGTTGGCATCGTAAAGACGGGTTTCCTGCACCACCTTGCCACCACTCTCGAGCACGTCAATCTGGCGTTCAACTTCATAGTTGATGGCACGTTCAACAAAGCGAAATGAGTTAATGTTTTTTAGTTCGGTGCGCGTACCAAGTTTCGTTTCACCCGCAGGACGAATAGATACATTCGCGTCACAACGAAACGACCCTTCCTGCATATTGCCATCGCTGATTTCGAGGTAACGCACTAGCGTGTGGATCTTTTTCATATATGCGACCGCCTCGACAGCCGAACGCATATCCGGTTCGGAAACAATTTCCAGCAAGGGGGTGCCGGCGCGATTCAGATCGATACCGGTCATGCCGTGAAAATCTTCATGCAGCGACTTGCCGGCATCCTCTTCCAGATGTGCCCGCGTGACACCAATGATTTTGCCGGTACCGTCCTCCAGTTCAATACTGACTGTCCCCTTCTCCACCACGGGCAATTCATATTGACTGATCTGGTAGCCCTTGGGCAGGTCCGGATAGAAATAGTTTTTCCGCGCAAATACCGACCGCGGCGCGATATGCGCACCCACCGCCAAACCAAATTTGACTGCCATACGCACGGCTTCGGAGTTCAGAACCGGCAATACGCCCGGCAGGCCCAGATCCACGGCGCAGGCCTGAGTGTTAGCGGCCGCGCCATAGGCGGTTGATGCACCGGAAAAAATCTTACTTTTGGTGGCAAGCTGGGTATGGATTTCCAGGCCGATGACGGTTTCCCATTCCATATAAACAAGTTCCGAGTTACGAGTTACGAGTTACAAAACGAAAGTACAAACCAAGCGCACTAAATCCCCCTGAACAACCCATTCTGACTCTGTCTCGCACAACCCACTTTTCAAAACGACCTCTGAACATGGTACTGCTCCCGTCACGAGTTACTCGTAACTCGTCACTCGAATCCCGCAGGGATTCGGTTGTGCCAATCCGTTTCAAGTTGATACATGTGTGCCACGTTCAGCAGCCTGGCTTCGTCAAAATAGTTGCCTATGATCTGCAGCCCAACGGGAAGGTCATGCGCAAATCCCGCCGGGATAGACATGCCGGGCAAGCCCGCCAGGTTGACAGCAATGGTATCAATATCCGACAGATACATACTCACCGGGTCGGCCGTCTTTTCACCCAGCTTGAACGCGACGGTCGGTGAGGTCGGGCTCATGATGACATCCACCTTTTCAAATGCGCGCACAAAATCATCGCGGATTAAACGGCGAATTTGCTGTGATTTTAAATAGTAGGCATCGTAGTAACCCGCTGACAATGCATAGGTACCGATCATAATACGGCGTTGAACTTCTGCGCCAAAACCTTCACCACGTGAGCGTTTGTACAGATCCTCCAGATCTTTCGGGTTTTCGCAACGATAGCCAAATCGTACCCCGTCGAAACGCGAAAGATTGGATGAACACTCCGCCGGTGCGACGACATAATAAACGGGCACCGCAAGATGCGTATTGGGTAAATCGATGTCAACAAACTCAACGCCCAGTTTTTTATAAACATCGATAGCGTCTGCTATGCGGTCACCGACTCCGGAATCCAGACCTTCCGTGAAATACTGTTTGGGTAAGCCCACACGAAGTCCGCGAATATCATCATTTAAATTTGCGCGATAATCCGGCACCGGTTTGTCGATGCTGGTGGAATCGCGCACGTCAAAGCCAGCCATCGCGCCGAGCACGATGGCAGCATCTTCCGCACTGCGCGTCATGGGTCCCGCTTGATCGAGGCTCGATGCAAAGGCGATCATGCCGTAACGTGAGACGCGTCCATAGGTCGGTTTTAAACCGGTGATACCGCACAACGCGGTGGGCTGACGGATCGAACCGCCCGTATCCGTACCGGTTGCAAAAGGCGCGAATCGCGCAGCCACGGCCGCAGCCGAACCACCCGATGATCCTCCCGGCACGGTTTCCGGATTCCATGGGTTTTTTACCGGCCCGTAAAAACTGGTTTCATTACTGGAGCCCATAGCAAATTCATCCATGTTTGCCTTGCCCAGCATGACCGACCCTGCCTGGTTAAGTTTCTCAACCACAGTGGCGTCGTAGGGGGAAATAAAATTATCCAGCATGCGAGAACCACAACTGGTTTTAACTCCCTGTGTGCAAAAAATATCTTTTTGTATGACGGGGATGCCCGTCAAGGTAGTCGCGTCTCCACCAGCCAAACGTTGGTCGGCGTTACGCGCCTGATCAATAGCCTGTTCTTCCGCAAGCGTAACCAGACTGTTAAGTTGCGGATCGAGGTTTTTTATCCGCGCCAACAGGCTACGCGTCAACTCTTCGCTGGAGAATTCACCCTGGTGGAGCCCGGCCGCCAGTTCGACAATTGACATCGTATGCATTAACTAACCTGCTGCTTATTGTTTGTTGCTACGGCAAGGATCTGTACGGAGCGCGGGCTCGGTGCCCGAGCCGTAGTTGGCTTGTAGTTGGCGCCCGGAATGCTACTCTATAACCTTGGGCACCAGGTACAGACCTTGTTCAACTTGTGGCGCGACACTTTGAAACAAGGACGACTGATCCTGTTCGCTTACCTCGTCCTCACGCAGACGCTGGTGGGCATCCAGCGGGTGGGCCATGGGCACCACATCGGTGGTATCCACCGCATTCATTTGTTCCACTAGTTCCAGAATAGCGGACAGATTATGCGCGTAGTCAGGAATGTCCTGCTCGTTAATGGCCAAGCGCGCCAGGTGAGCGATCCGCTCCACGTCTTTTCGGTCCAGGGACATCGTCAATGCCTTCCTTTTTGTCGCCGGCTTGGAAAAACGCCACGGTATCACAGATGACTTCTTGCCCAAAACCCCGTAGTGTTATTAAATTACGGTCTCGGTGACAATGCCCGCTCTTCAAATAACAAACTGAACTGGACTTCTATGGTTTTCAACCGCCTTCGTGGCCTGTTTTCCAATGACGTGTCGATCGATCTTGGCACGGCGAACACCCTGATTTATGTCCGCGGTCAGGGCATTGTGCTCAACGAACCCTCCGTGGTGGCGATTCGGCAGGAACGGGGCCCAGGTGGGCCAAAAAGCATCGCCGCCGTGGGCATGGAGGCCAAGCGCATGTTGGGCCGTACACCGGGAAATATTGTCGCCATACGCCCCATGAAAGACGGTGTTATCGCCGATTTCACGGTCACCGAGAAAATGCTCCAGCATTTTATCCGCAAAGTGCATGAAACTCGTTTTTTCCGCCCCAGTCCGCGGGTTCTGATTTGCGTGCCTTGTGGTTCGACGCAGGTAGAACGCCGCGCCATTCGAGAGTCCGCCGCCGGCGCCGGCGCGCGTGAGGTATTCCTTATAGAAGAACCAATGGCAGCCGCCATTGGTGCCGGAATGCCCATTTCCGAGGCCAGCGGCTCCATGGTACTGGACGTCGGCGGCGGCACAACCGAGGTCGCGGTAATTTCCTTGAGCGGTATAGTCTATTCCGCCTCGGTGCGTATCGGCGGCGACCGCTTTGACGAGGCCATTATCAATTACGTCCGCCGCAACTATGGCAGCCTGATTGGTGAATCCACCGCCGAGAAGATCAAACACGAAATTGGCTCCGCCTACCCCGGCAGTGAAGTATTGGAAATGGAAGTCCGCGGACGAAATCTTGCCGAAGGTGTACCCCGCAGCTTCACGCTGACCAGCAACGAAATCCTCGAATCGCTACAGGAACCTCTGTCCGGCATTGTCAGTTCGGTGAAAACCGCCCTGGAACAAACCCCGCCCGAACTGGCGGCGGACATCGCCGAGCGCGGTGTAGTACTGACCGGCGGAGGCGCCCTGCTACGCGATCTGGATCGCCTGCTCATGGAAGAAACCGGTTTGCCGGTGATTGTCGCAGAAGATCCGCTGACCTGTGTCGCACGTGGTGGCGGCCGGGCACTGGAGATGATCGACGAACACGGCGGTGACCTGTTTAGTGTTGAATAGCGCTCTATATCACCGCGACTGAAATCACGCTGTCCTTTACCTAATTCCGACCACATCGCCGCCAAACCCTTAATCCGTCAACCGAACTCTGCGTGCCGACGCACTTTGCGTTAACATAAGCCGCGAGAAACCCCACCGAACCGCCCGGTAACATTCGGGGTTTTCGAAACGCGCGCGAGGTGCAAAGATTAAACTCCTGTTCATTCAAGGCCCGTCAATTGGCACACGGCTGGTTATACTCGTCCTGCTGTCCGTGGCGCTAATGACGCTGGATCACCGCACCACCTACGTAAACAATGTGCGCGCGACGTTGGCGGTACTGGTCTATCCGCTGCAGTACGTGGTCACCGTGCCGGCGGATTTTATTGATTTGGTTGGCGAAGGATTTGCCACTCGCGACCGGCTGGAAAAAGACAACGAAATTCTGCACACGCAAAACCAGTTGTTGCTTGCCCGGGTGCAAAAATTCGCCTCACTTGAAGCCGAAAACATACGTCTGCGGGAGCTGATGCAATCGTCAAAGCGGGTCGGCGAACGCGTGTTGGTGGCGGAATTGGTGGAGGTGGATCTGGATCCATACACGCGCCAGGTGCGACTCAACAAGGGCAGCCAGCAAGGCGTTTTTCTGGGTCAGCCCCTGATCGACGCCAAGGGCATCATGGGACAGGTGATCAACATCGATCCCTGGTTTAGCACCGCCGTACTGATCACGGATCCGAACCACACCCTGCCGGTACAGGTTAACCGCAACGGCGTACGAGCCATCGCCGTCGGCGCAGGTGCTGAGGGTATTCTCGAATTGCCGTATCAACCGAACAACACTGACATTATGGTCGGCGATCTACTGATCACCTCCGGCCTGGGCGGCGTCTACCCGGCCGGCTACCCGGCAGCGAAAGTCGTCTCCGTAGACATCAACCCGAGCCTGCCGTTTGCAAAAATCACCGCACTGCCGACAGCCCATCTGGATCGCGGCCGACAGGTACTACTCGTCTGGCCACCTGACAGTAAACCCGCAGTCGAGCCCGAATCCCAATCCGACGCTGAGCAACCCGCCGCAACGGCGGAGGAGCAATCATGACCACCATGCGACATCAGGGCGGCTGGATTATTTTTGCCAGTTTTGTTGCAGCGCTGATGATGACCATTTTCCCTCTGCCGGGATGGGGAGAACACGTGCGGCCCGAGTGGGTGGTGATGGTCCTTATATATTGGTGTATGGCCCTGCCCGAGCGTGTGGGTATCGGCATCGGTTGGCTCGCAGGTCTGTTTGTAGATGTTGCGCAGGGTACCCTGCTGGGGCAACACGCCCTGGCCATGGCTGTGGTCGCGTATCTCACCGTGAAACTGCATCAGCGGATCCGGGTATTCCCTATGCCACAACAGGCGCTGACCATACTGATGTTGGTGACCATCTACTCAATATTGATGTTGTGGATCCGTGGCCTCACCGGGCATGCACCTGAGGTGTGGATCGTTCTTATTCCGACTCTGACAACCACGGCCTTATGGCCTTTGGTGTTTGTGCTGATGCGCTTCGTGCGCCGTCGCTATCGCGTCAGTTAACTCGCAGCGATCCACCCAATGGCCCGTCTAAACCCGTACGCTCTCAAGGATCACCTGCGCGAGAGCCTGTTGTTCAACCGGCACCTGCTGGTCGCGATGGTCGTCGGCGGGATTTTACTGTTGGTGCTAATCGGCAAGCTTGCCATCCTGCAGATAGTGCAACACGATCAATACACGACGCGATCGGAAAAAAATCGAATTCGAGTCCAACCTATAGCACCGACACGCGGTCTTATCTATGACCGCAACGGTGTACTCCTCGCCCAGAATGTGCCCAGCTTCCGTCTGGAACTGGTCCCCGAACGCATCGAGGATCTGGAGCAAACCTTGACTACGCTGGAGAGTTTGGTAAGCCTGACGGAAGAAGACATTGCACGCTTTCGCAAATCAATAACGGAAGCCAAGGCCTTCGCCCACGTGGCGTTACGATTTCGATTAACCGAAGAAGAAGTCGCGCGTGTGGCCGTTAATCGTCATCGCCTGCCCGGCGTGTTCATCGCCGCGGATCTCGCGCGACATTATCCGCTGGGAGAATTTGCTGCTCACGCCGTGGGTTACGTCGGCCAAATCAGTTTGGAAGAGTTACAGGACCTGGACACGACCGATTACGCCGGTACACACCACATCGGCAAGGTAGGCATTGAAAAATTTTACGAGAACCTGTTGCACGGCGAACCCGGTTCACAGAAGGTCGAAACCAACGCGCAGAGCCGGGTGCTACGGGTGCTTGATCGCACCTTGCCGGTTCCGGGTGCCACGTTAATTTTAAATCTTGATATTCAGCTACAACAGATTGCGGCGCAAGAATTCGGTGACAATAACGGTGCGCTGGTGGCTCTGGATCCGCGTAATGGCGCGGTACTGGCACTCGTCAGTATGCCGGGCTACGATCCGAACCTGTTTGTAAACGGTTTGGACAGCAAAACCTACCGCCAGCTTAGTGGCTCACCGGAGCGACCGCTTTTCAACCGCGCCCTGCAGGGTCAATACGCCCCCGGCTCAACTGTTAAACCCTTTATTGGTCTGGCCGGGCTGGAATTGGGTACCGTTAACGGCCAACAGGAGCTGAAGTGTCCCGGCTGGTACATGCTGGAGGGAGATGACCGCCGCTACCGCGACTGGAAGAAAATCGGCCATGGCGAGGTTGATCTAGCGCAGGCCATCGTGGAGTCCTGTGACGTGTACTTCTGGGACCTGTCGTTTACTCTGGGCATCGATAATCTGCATAGTTACTTGTCAGAGTTTGGATTTGGCCGGAAAACCGGAATCGATCTTGTCGGGGAAATGGCGGGTCTGTTACCTTCGCGGGAATGGAAACGTCGCGCCCGCCACCTGCCCTGGTTTCCAGGCGAGACGCTGAACACCGGCATTGGCCAGGGATTCACCCAGGCCACGGCACTACAACTGGCTGCCGCCACCGTAGGAATCTCGGAACGCGGCAAGCGATTTCAACCGCTTATGGTACGCGCAGTTCAGGAACCAGGCGACAGCGCACAGTTTGAAATCAGCCCGGTTACGCAAACGCCGGTACCGATACGTGACCCACAAAACTGGGATTATATCATCCACGCCATGGAGAACGTTGTGCATTCACTGCGCGGCACCGCCCGGCGGCTAAGTGAAAACCTGCCGTATCGTATTGCCGGTAAAACCGGTACTGCGCAGGTTTTCGGTATTAAACAGGACGAAGAATACGATGAGGAAAAAATCGCCAAACGCCTGCGCGATCACGCCTTGTTTATCGCCTTTGCGCCGGCGGACAATCCACAGATTGTAGTGGCCGCGATTGTAGAAAACGGCGGTCACGGTGGCTCGGTTGCCGCGCCCATAGTCCGCAAGATCATGGACGCCTACCTGCTAAGGACGAAACCCGATGGCGCCTGACACGCTCGGCTTTGCGGAAAACACGCGTCTCACCTCCGGCCGCAAGCTGCTGCAACGACTGCATATCGACATTACGTTGCTGGGGGGATTATTGGTTCTCGCCAGCCTGGGACTGTTTATTCTTTATAGCGCTGCGGAGCAGGATCAGGATGTCGTAACACGGCAGCTAATTCGTCTGACCCTGGGCTTTGTAGTGTTATTCGTACTGGCGCAGTTTCCACCGCGGGTGTTGCGGCGTTGGTCACCGTGGCTTTATGCGCTTGGGCTTTCGCTCTTGATCGCCGTTTTGTTGTTGGGCGTGGTCGGTAAAGGCGCGCAGCGGTGGCTGGATCTCGGTCTGTTTCGCTTTCAACCCTCGGAGATCATGAAACTGGCCGTACCCATGATGATCGCCTGGTATTTTACCGAGGCGCCACTGCCACCGAGGAGTAAACACCTTACGATCGCCAGCGCGCTGATTTTGGTGCCGACTCTGCTAATTGCCAAACAACCGGATTTGGGAACCTCACTGCTCATCGCCAGTTCGGGCTTCTTTGTACTCTGGCTGGCAGGCATGAGCGGTCGCTTGCTGGTTGGGCTGCTGGTCCTCATATCCGCCGCAGCACCGTTTGTCTGGAGCTACCTGCTGCACGAGTATCAACAGCAGCGCATTCTGACCTTCCTGAATCCGGAAATCGATCCGCAGGGTGCCGGCTACCATATTATGCAATCTACCATCGCCATCGGCTCGGGTGGCCCCTATGGCAAGGGTTGGCTGAACGGCACACAATCTCACCTGGATTTTTTACCGGAACGCTCCACCGATTTTATTTTCGCCGTTTTCAGTGAGGAATTCGGATTTCTGGGCAACCTGCTGCTACTGGCCGTTTACATATTCATAATCACACGCGGGGCAGTCATCGCCGCGCAGGCTCAGGATACGTTCTCGCGTTTGCTTGCCGGTAGTCTGACGCTGACATTTTTCGTCTATCTGTTTGTTAATATTGGTATGGTCATCGGCCTGTTGCCGGTCGTCGGTCTGCCCTTGCCGCTGGTAAGCTACGGTGGCACGTCACTGGTGACCCTGATGGCGGCTTTCGGTATGCTGATGTCCATTCAAACTCATCGCAAGCTCATTGCCACCTGAAAAAGGTATACTTAGACCACATGAAACGACTCGTCGCCCCCACAGTACTCGTGGCCCTGCTTGCAGCCGGTTCGGTCGCCGCCGAAACCCCGTCTGCGCCGAAAAAAACCAATAGCAAGGAAGCCCCGCCCTCATCAACCGACGTTGGCGCCATGCGCAGCTTTATCGACAACATGGCGCAACGACATAAATTTGACCGTGTAGAACTCGAGCAGCTGTTCAGTCACGCACGTTTGCGTAAGGACATCATCGAGGCCATCTCGCGGCCCGCCGAAGCCAAACCCTGGAGTGAGTATCGGCCAATCTTTGTTACGCCAACACGAATTGATGGTGGTGTTGCCTTCTGGAACGAAAATAAGGTCACCCTGCAACGCGCCAGTGCGGAGTTTGGTGTTCCGGAACCGATCATCACCGCCATCATCGGTGTCGAAACCCGTTACGGCAAACATACCGGAAAATATCCGGTGCTGGATTCACTTTCGACGCTGGCCTTTGCCTATCCGCCACGCAGCAAATTTTTTGGTAAGGAACTGGAGCAGTATTTGCTAATGACGCGAGAGGAAAACATTGATCCGTTGGCTCAGTTGGGTTCGTACGCCGGCGCCATGGGTATCCCGCAATTTATTTCCAGTAGTTTTCGAAGTTATGCTGTCGACTTTGACGGCGACGGCCGGCGCGACCTTTGGTACAGCACCGACGACGCTATCGGTAGCGTGGGTAATTATTTTGCCAAGCATGGCTGGCGATATGGACAAGCCGTCGCGCATCCGGTGCGGGTAAAGGGTAACGGCTACAAGGCACTGGTGGCGAAAGGCATCAAGCCGAGCCTCAGCATTTCGCAGTTGCGTTCCGCCGGTGTTGAAATTCCTCCCGGCGTAAAATCTGATCAGAAAGCCGCACTCATTGAACTTGATGGCGTCAATGGCAAAGAATACTGGCTCGGCTGGCATAACTTTTATGTCATTTCGCGCTACAATCATAGTGAGTTGTACTCAATGGCGGTGTTCCAGCTGGGCAACGCCATTAAAGATGCACATACAAAATCCGCGAGTCATGACGTACGGAAAAAGAAGTAGACAGAATAAGCAGTTCAGCTTTTGCCTGATTGGTTTACTCATTGCCACAATTGTTACGGCAACGCTTAACGGTTGCTCCAGTGGGGGCGGCGTTAAGGATGGCGCGCCGGTTAAGCCCAGGGACGTCAGTCGAGTCCCTGACGCCAAACCTAAAGCAGAGCCACACAGCAAGTACGGCAACAATCCCTCCTATGTCGTTAATGGCAAGCGCTATTATGTAAAAAACTCCGCCAAAGGTTATGTAGAGCGCGGCGTCGCCTCCTGGTACGGCACGAAGTTTCATGGTCGCCGCACTTCGAGCGGTGAACCCTATGATATGTACGCTATGACGGCTGCCCATCGTTCGTTGCCACTACCGACCTATGTGGAAGTCACCAATCTCGGCAACCGCCGCAAAGTCGTGGTGAAGGTTAACGATCGCGGACCTTTTCATAGCAATCGCATCATCGACTTGTCATATTCCGCGGCAAAAAAACTCGGCATTACCGCCAACGGAACCGGCCTGGTCGAGGTACGCGCCATCGATCCGCGTGCCAAGCACGCCGCAAATTCCAGCGAAAATTCTACCGTCGGGCACGCCTCCAACCGGACCTCCTACGAATTGTTTTTGCAGGTCGGCGCATTTTTGAGTCGCTCCAACGCTGATCGACTGCGAAACCAGCTCGTCGGTGTCATTAACACCCACAACATCAAAACCGGCTACTCCGAAACAGATAAACTCTACCGAGTGCGTATCGGGCCCATCGCCAGCGTCGAGACCGCCGACCGCCTGGCCCAGCGTATCACTGGCATGGGTATTGCCGAGCCCCAGGTAATCATTAACTAAACCGCTGTTTCCACCCACCCTAGCCCTTTCGGGCTGGGTTTCCTGCGCCACTGGAAGTAAAATAGCCGGCGAATCAAAACCATGGAAAATCCTATGTCGCTTTGGCACGTGCGTATATTCTTGATTGTGTTTGTTCTTACGGGCACTGGTCCGTCGCTGGCTGCCAGCGATCTTGTACCGGCACCACCATCGGTGGTGGCGCGTGCCTACCTATTGCTGGATGCACAGAGCGGTCAGGTACTGGCAGAAAAAAATCAAGACAAGCGTGTTGAACCTGCCAGTTTGACCAAAATCATGACCGCCTATGTTGTCTTTCAGGAAATAAAAAAGGGCAATCTCAAGCTTGACGAGGAGGTACTGATTAGCAAGAAAGCCTGGAAGATGAAAGGCTCACGGATGTTCGTCGAGGTCGGAAAGCGCGTAAAGCTCAAGGACCTGCTAATGGGCATGGTCGTGCAATCCGGTAATGACGCCAGCGTCGCGCTTGCCGAACATGTTGCCGGCAGTGAAGATGCCTTTGCCACATTAATGAACAAATACGCCGACAATCTGGGCATGGTGGGAACCCACTACGTCAACAGCACAGGCTGGCCACACAAGAAACACTTTACAACCGCTCATGATTTGGCGTTGTTGACTCGTGCCAGTATTAGGGAGTTCCCGGAATTTTACGAATGGTATCGTGTCAAGGAATTTACTTTTAACAACATACGCCAATCGAATCGCAATCGCATGCTTTGGCTTGACGACCGGGTCGACGGCGTTAAAACCGGCCATACTGATTCGGCGGGGTATTGCCTGGTCACCTCTGCAAAGCGCGACTCCATGCGCTTGGTTTCGGTTGTATTGGGAGCAAAAAACGAAGACGCCCGAATTGCCGCAAGCCGAAAATTGATCAGTTACGGTTTTCGATTTTTCGAAACCTATGAACTTTATGCCGCAGATGAAGCATTAACGCATATGCGAATATGGAAAGGCGAGGAACAGCAACTTCCGCTGGGACTGGCGGAGACGCTTTATGTCACCATCCCACGCGGCAAGTACAAGGCACTAGACCCGAGCATGACAATTGAAACCGAAATTGTTGCACCCGCCGTTAAGGGTCGCCAATACGGCACGGTTGATGTAAAGCTCGGAGCTGAAACTGTTACCAGTCAACCCCTTGTTGCACTACGTGACATCCCGGAAGGCGGCCTATGGCGTCGTATGGTTGACAACATATTGTTGATGTTCGAGTAGATCAGCCACAAACGCATTACATCATGTCCGACTCTATTGTTTATTTGAATGGTGAGTTCGTGCCACTCGATCAGGCACAGGTGCCAGTTCTGGATCGCGGTTTCATTTTCGGCGACGGTGTCTACGAGGTTGTTCCGGTTTATCGCAAAACTCCATTTCGACTTGAAGAACACCTAAGAAGGTTAGACAACAGTTTGCGATCCATTCGTATCGACAATCCGTGCACGCCTGATGAATGGCAGACGATAATTTCGCAATTAATCGAACGCAATGCGGGGCCGGACCAATCAGTTTATCTACAGGTAACACGAGGTGTAGCAAAACGCGATCACGGGTTTCCGGAAAATTTCCTGCCAACCGTGTTTGGCATGAGCAACCCGATGTCGGAGCCGGACCCCGAACAGATAAAACAAGGTGGGTGCGCTATAACGCTGGATGACACTCGTTGGCAACACTGTGATATCAAAGCCGTTACCCTGCTGGCAAATATTTTACTACGGCAACAGGCCATCGATGCAGGCTGTATCGAGGCCATACTCATTCGCGATGGCGAAGTCACGGAAGGCGCGGCCAGCAACGTGTTTGTTGTACACAATAAATTAATTCGCACCCCACCCAAAGACTCGCGCGTGCTGCCGGGTATCACGCGTGACGTTGTCATCGAACTTGCGCGAAGCAACGGCCTAACCTGTGAGGAAAAGGCTATATCAGGCGCGGAATTGCAAAGTGCGGATGAGATCTGGATCACTAGCTCCACGCGTGAAATCATGCCGATCACTTTGCTCGACGGTAAGGTCGTAGGCAACGGCAAGGCCGGCGCGATGTGGCAGCAATTGTACGCGTTGTATCAACAGCATAAACACAAACTACGCAACTCTGCGTGAGTCAAGAATGACGGAAGAATCACTACTTGAATTTCCATGTCAATTCCCGATCAAAGCCATGGGCCGTGGGCATACCGAGTTTGAATCACTGGTTGTCGAGATTATTCGTCGCCACGTCACTGAGTCTGACGTACTGAAAGTTAAATCGCGTGACAGCCGCAGCGAGAACTTCCTTGCTGTCACGGTCACCATTAACGCCCGAAGCCGTGAGCAACTCGATGCAGTTTATATGGATCTCAGTAGTTGCGATCAAGTCTTAATGGCGCTGTAAGTATGCCGACCGATCCCTCTCCCGGCTATCACTCCACATTCACCCGTGACTCAAGCACGCCGGTCGAGATCCGTTTTCTTGGCATGCAGGAATACGAACCTGTCTGGTCCAATATGCAGGCCTACACACGGACTCGAACCGCGGATTCTCGGGATGAAATCTGGCTTTTACAGCACCCGCCGGTTTTTACCCTCGGCCTGAACGCCAAATCCGAGCACATACACGATCCGGGTAACATCCCTCTGGTTCAAATCGATCGTGGAGGTCAGGTGACTTATCATGGCCCTGGGCAATTGGTGGTTTATCTGCTGCTTGATCTTTCCCGACTTGGCTTTGGTGTACGGCAATTGGTCGATCACATGGAGCAAAGTCTTATTGATCTGCTTGGTGAGTACAATATTGATGCCTACGGCCGGTGCGACGCACCCGGTGTTTATGTCAACAAAGCCAAGATCGCCGCACTGGGACTGCGCATACGGCACGGCTGCAGCTATCATGGCCTGGCTTTGAATGTGGATATGGACCTGGCACCCTTCAAACAAATCAACCCCTGTGGATTCCCTGATCTTGCCGTGACACAGCTCAGTGACCTGGGCGTGCACGACGAGCCGGACGCGGTCGGACAGAAGTTGCTGCACTACCTGTTGCCCCGAGTCAGTTTGTGACAGTAGCAGATAGCGCGAAAACGAATAACCACGATCCGTTCAAACAGCGAAACATTTCAGTAAAATAACAATCAGCAGGAAGTAGAGGACAGCATGGAAATCTTTCTCACACGGGGAATCGAATCGTTATTGCTACCCCCAGGGATTTCAATAATCCTGATGCTGCTTGGCGTTGTGATGGTACGCTACCTCTACCGTACCGGCACGCTAATGATACTTGGCGGATTTTTCCTCTTCCTCGCCAGTAGTATTCCCATCGCGGCAAACAGTCTGCTCTTTCTCGTCGAATCAATACCGCCCATTGCGAAAATCGATATCGAAGCACCCCAGGCCGGTGCAATTGTCGTGCTCGGCGCCGGACGCCGTAGCCATGCGCCTGAGTATGGCGCGCCGGTTGTGTCGCCTATTGCGCTCGAACGACTGCGCTATGCCGCGTTACTGCATAAACAAACTGGATTGCCTATTTTGCTGTCAGGTGGAAATCCACTCGAAGAGGCCGGAGGTGCGGAATCGCAATTAATGCAAAACGCCCTGGAAACCAGCTTTGCCATGTCAGCGCGCTGGCTGGAACAACAAAGTAAGAATACATGGGAAAATGCAGTTCACAGTAAGGCGGCGCTGACGAAAGACGGGATCGAACATGTCATTCTGGTCACGCATGCGGCACATATGCGCAGAGCAATGTATGCGTTTAAAACTCAAGGCATGCGGGTCACTGCAGCACCCATGGGTTTCTCACCGCCACCTGGAGCCGGGCCCGTCGCATTACGTTTCCTGCCCTCCGCGGCCGCCATGCAAAAAAGTCATACTGCCTTACATGAATTAATAGGACGGCTTTGGTATCGTTTTCGCTACCCACCCGTCGGGACGGAACCGACACCTGAATCACCCATACCATCGCGAGTGACTAATCAAGAAACACAATCCCGGTAACGGGACCCGTGAAGTTTACGCTTAGCGAAAGCCTAACCCGCTTGCTGTTCGGCAGCATTCTCGGAGGGCATACGTTCCATTAGATAACACAGGCAATCCTGCTGAATTATTTCCGTATCCAGTGTCAGCATAGACGGCATGACTTGCGCGCGGGTGCGAATCTCACCGCCATCAAGGTTCAAATACCGCTCGCTTACATCCACGCCGACGTCGTTCCAGACGTGCAGGCCTGGATTACTCTCGCTGCGCAGCCAACCCAACAAAGTCCCCGCAGGCAATTCGTGAAAGTTCAATCGATCAAGATCATGAATAAAACAAACATCGGCATCATCATCGCCAAAGCCGATACTAAGATAGTCGGGTACCTTAACCACCGCAACGGTGTGAAACAAATCTATATCGTGGTGCGCTACCGGGTGATCCGGCAGTGCCGACAAATGCAGACAGGCGTCAATGCACTCCAATGCATGCTGTACGCCATGCGGCTCGCCGGGACGCCCGCATTCAACCGTAATGGATGGACACAATGAGGCAAATGCGACAGACAGCACTGTGTCCGGTTGTTCAAAAAACACGACTGTACGGCTAAATAGCAGCGCCAGATGGCGAAAGCGATCGTCTAGCCGGTTAATGCACGCATAGTGCGGGTTGAAACCCGTATTGTTGTGTATATCGACGCTGGCGAAAACGTGGCGAGCCTCCATCTCCGCCAGAACATGACGCACCATATCATGTTCCAGACGTTCGCCTTCTGCCTTCCAGATGCGGTTAAAATCCGGCTGTTCGGGCAAATGTCGTTTTCCAAAGCGTGCCGCGTCCACATTGCCGATTAAAATGCTTAGCGCACGCGGTAATTCACGATCCATATGCGAACTCAACAGGCGGCGCACCGCCTCCCAACCCACAATCTCGTTGCCATGTAACATTACAGAAACAAACAGGGGCTCCGGCCGCCGACCTTCGAGATGGATCAGCGTTGGACCATTAAGCACCTGGCATAGTTCTGTTGCATCGCAGGTCAGAAGCCCGTCGGGTAGTTGATTAAGTACGGTTAACATTTTTTAAACAAAAGTTAATACGACAAATGGATTCTAGAGCAAAATTTATATCGTCCACTCATGCACCGGTTTACCTTCCAGTTGGCGTTCCAGATAAGCGGCCGTCAGCTTACGCATATCACGTCCATGTCGCGCGACGAAGGCACGCTGCCAATGACTTCCGTTGAACCCGGTTGTCAGTCGACCTTCGATGACAGCCAGGTACTCCTTAATATCCGCACTCGATACGTCCAATTGCTGCAACCCATCCGCCGCCGCCGGCAAGAGATGGTGTAACAATAAATCACGTGCGCTGCCTTGCCAACCATCTGACCACTTCATATTTGCGCGCAGGCCCCGACGTGCAGCACGATAAAAGTTATCACGCGCAACTCCGAAATCGAGTTCCTGGTACAAAGGTGGATCACGTAGGCTCAAATTTGCAAGCGCACCATAGAAAAATGCCAGATTGGCAACCGTATCTATCAAGCTGGGTCCGGCCGGTACGACTCGATGCTCGATACGTAAATGGGCCCGACCCTGCTCATCCACGCCAATAAGCGGACGATTCCAACGCCAGATTGTCCCATTATGCAAACGCAGATGCCGCATGTTCTCAACAGGCTCATCGAATGTGACAGGTAACATTACCGGATAGTGATCCAGGTTTTCCTGAAAACATTCCATCAAGGAATCGCGCACATAGCTTGTACCGAAAGTTACGCGGCGAATGGGCCCAAACGCCGCACCGTCATAACCGCCCGTGGCAACCGCCTGCTCAAACAATGGAATGCGTGTCTCATCCCACAGATCTTTGCCAAAAAAATACGGTGAGTTTGCACAAAGCGCCACCATGGGACCGGACAACAGCATCGCTGTATTGAATTGCCGCACCGAATGCTGCGGTGCCACCTGCAGATGGATTTGAAATGACGTCGCTGCAGACTCCAGCATGACGTCGCGATGCACGACACGCAGGTGCTCTACACCATTGATGTCGAATACCAGAGGCTTACCCTTGCGCAGATGCAGAACCTGCCGGTTAAGCGCACGGTAGCGCTCCATCTGTGACATATTGGCCAGTGTCAGTGCTTCATTGGTTACCGTAGGTAAGATGCCAATGGCGCAAACCTGTGCATCCATTTTCGCAGCAGCTGTTCGACACTGTTGCCATGTAGTATTCAATTCGTCATGAACAGCCGAAAACACGTGGTCCTTGATAGGCCGAGGTGTACTGTTTACCTCAACATTAAAACGGGCGAGTTCGGGGCTGGCTAACGGACTGTTAAGTAAATGTAGAAATTGCTCATTGGAGGGTAGCGGATCGAGATGGCCATCAAGCAACCACGCCTCCAATTCAAAACCGGCAACGGGCTGCTGCCAGTCGAAGCGCGAGGCCGAAAACCGTTCAGCCAACACAGTGGTTTCCGTCCTCAATCGAGTGCGGAAGCGTTCAAAATCATCCGCATCGAACACACTGCGGCCGATTTCATCACCCATAAGCTGAAGATTCCTGTTTCACTTATTTTGCATAGGCCCGAATTTAAAGAAATTTTGAACCACAGAGGTCACAGAGTTATTTATTCCGCAAAACTCTTTATCTATACGTCGTGTATTCGCTAGAATTCTATTGCTTGCTCTGATTAACTGAGACCACTTCAAATTACAGAGGATGTATAGACGCAGGGATTTAAACCAAAAACAATTTTTCTCTGTGTTCCCTGTACCCTCTGTGGTTAGTTTGTTTTCGTGTCATTCCGATTTGCGTAGTTGTCGATCCAACTCTTCTAGCCTTGCAGGCGTGCCCACATCATACCAGCGCCCCGCATAGTATTCGCCGCTGACTTCATGCCGGTTCATTGCCTCGCGCAACAACGGCGCCAACGGAAAGCGTCCGGGCTGGCAAGCCGTAAACAATTCAGGTGAATACACACCAATCCCGCTAAAGGTTAACCTTGGCTGACCCTTGCCCGCCAGCAAGCCGTCCCGTAAAACAAAATCACCGTCTGCATGTTGCGCCGGATTGTCCACCATCACCAGGTGTGCTCGGCTTTGCAGGTGCCGCGGCAATTGTGCCAGCGGATAATCGCACCAGACATCGCCGTTAATCACTAAAAAATTCTCGCCCGCAAAAAAATCCAGTACATTGAAAATACCGCCGCCGGTTTCCAATGCGTGCTCACCCTCAGCGGAAAAACGGACCTGCATATCCGCAGGCAAAATGGCGTGCACCCCCGCTTCCAACTGTCGTCCCAACCACCCGTGGTTGATAACAACTTCATTGATACCGGCCGTCGCCAAAGCCTGCAGATGCCAGGCGATCAACGGTTGGCCACCCACCTCCAGCAGCGGTTTGGGCACGGTATCCGTCAATGGCCGCATACGTTCACCGCGACCTGCGGCCAGGATCATCGCCTTCATTCCGAACTGCCGAAACCGGTACCGGAACGCATACACAAGTTACCCAATTTAAGTATTTCCTGTAACGTCATTTCCTCGTCCCAGGAACCCCAGGCCTATATGGAAGTTCCAAAAATCTGACTATAAGGCAATAACGTGGCCGCCATCCGACAAGACCGCGGGCCGCATGGACGCGGCCCTCGAGCCTACAGGGACGTATTTACGGCGTGTCTTGCCGGATGGCGGCCACGTTACTGCCTCCAAACAAAACCAGGGTTCCATTCCAGCGGTTTTATGTGTGCTCATATTTGCGACGCGTTTCAGTCCCTATGTAAGCCAGGCAACACATTATCCTGCAAGAATTCGCCAAACGCGCGCAACTCGGCAAAGCGAGTACAGACATCCACCACGTATCCCAGGGTCCGGGGCACATCGGCGAGGTATCCGTCCTTACCGTCGCGATGCTTGAGGCGGGCAAAAATACCGCTGGCCTTGAGGTGGCGTTGCACACCCATTAAATCGAACCAGCTTGCAAACTGATCCACCGGGGCGTTTATAACGCCGGCCGCAATTAGTTCTTTGTAACCGTAATCTCGCCAGGTATTAACCTGATTTTCCGGCCAGCGGATATAGCAATCTCGCAGTAGGGAAACTAAATCATAGGTGACCGGACCACACACTGCGTCCTGAAAATCCAATATTCCCGGATTGGGTGAGGTGACCATCAGGTTGCGCGAATGGTAATCACGATGCACAGCCACCCGCGGTTGTGCCAACGCCTCGTCGCACAGCAAGACAAACACGTCATCCAACAGGTGCTGCTGCGCTGCAGATAATTTCAGTTGCAAGTGAGTCTGCAGCAACCATTGTCGGAAAAGCTCCAGTTCCTGTTGCAACAGCCCGCGATCGTAAGGTGGCAGGCGCGTATCAGGAGCGGAGAAGTCGCGTTGCAGAACAACCAGCGCGTCGATGGCATCACGATATAAGGAGTCGGTATTAACTTCATTATTGAGTACCGACAGGTAGGTAACCGCACCCAGGTCGCTGAGCAAGATAAATCCATGTTCCAGATCCGCTTGCAGAATTTCCGGCACGTTCAAACCGATTTGCCGAAATGCCCGTGCCACAGCGATGAACGGTCGGCAGTTTTCCTGCTGTGGCGGGGCATCCATGATGATACGGCTGGTACCGTTGACGGACAAACGGAAATAACGGCGAAAACTGGCGTCTGCTGAGGCAGGCGCGAGTAAAAAATCGTTCAAGCCGAGTGTTTGTTCGACCCACCGATGCAGCAGGACAAGGCGTGTATCCAAAGCAGAGTCTCCCTGACACTGGTATTATACATGCCAAAAGAAACCCGGGGCCGCCGAATTAGACTGTGACTGAAAATAAAGCCTGTAAAACCTCACGTTTCCCGATCGTCGACGTCATGCGTGGCAGCGCCATTGTACTGATGTTCGCCTATCACTTCAGTTACGACCTTAACTATTTCAGGTTGGCCGAATTCGACTTCTATCGAGATCCGTTCTGGTTACATTTCCGTACGCTCATTGTAAGCCTGTTTCTTGGCGTAATGGGTTTCAGCCTGTATCTGGCGACGCGTAACGGCATTCAGTGGACGCGATTTAATCGCCGACTGTTACAGATCGGACTGTATGCCGCACTCGTCAGCGCGGGGAGCTACGTTATGTTTCCCGAAAGCATGATTTTTTTTGGTATTCTGCATTTCGCCTTTGTGGCCAGCCTGCTGGGCCTGCTATTTATTAATCTTTACTGGAGCAACCTTGTCCTGGGCCTAATATTTATCGCCATGGGTGTACTACTTTCTTTTCCCCTCTTTGACCACTCTGTCTGGCGTATCTTCGGCATGATGACCGCCAGGCCCGTCACCGAAGATTATGTGCCGCTATTGCCCTGGTTCGGCGTCGTACTGCTGGGGTTGTTTCTCGGCCGACTCACGGTAACCGAAAGACCGGTTGCCTGGCTTGCAAACTGGACGGCGACAACAACGCCGAGTCGCATTCTAGCCTTTGGTGGTCGTCACAGCCTGAATATTTATATGCTTCACCAGCCCGTTTTTATTGGACTTTTGTATGTATGGGTAAGTCTGTTTCAGTAGGCGGATGCGCCGCGAATCGGGTATCGCAACGCGACAGTAGCATGGCTCACCGACATGAGTGGGCATTGCTGCTGTTGCTTGCACTGACCCTGCCGGCGTATGCACAGGATCCGGTAGACGCTGTTGTGCCTGTTGAGATGCTTGACACCGCGCAAGAGGAACAACCCAAGGAAGACGGCAGCCGCGAGTCTCCGGCGCAAACGCGTGATTGGCTCGCGCCAACTTATTGCGGGGAGCGTGTCTCGCTTGCGCCGCCGATGACACCCCATGCCGATTCAGCCACATTTCCGCAGGCGCTTTTTCTCGAGGCGGATGCCGCCGATATTGACCCTGCCGGAGTAAGTAGTTATTTCGGTAATGTCAGCATTCAGCGTGGCGCCGCCAGCTTACAGGCCGACACGCTTGATTTTCGCCATAGCGATGAAACCCTGGAGGCCAGCGGTAACATCCGTTTTCGTCAGGGTGATTTGCTACAGATCCAGGGTGATGCGGCGGATGTCGATCTGCGCAACAACCGCGGTGAGTTCAACAACGCCCGATTTTTTGAATCTCAAGAGGGCGGGCGCGGCGAAGCGCAACGCATTGCTGTCGAAGGCCGCGACCTGCTCATACTGGAAGACACCAGTTACACCACATGTGCTTCGGAAAAACCGGCCTGGAAATTGACTACCGGTAAACTCACCCTGGATCAGGAAAAACATCAGGGCACCGCGCGCGGGGTCGTCCTGAGGGCAAAAAATGTACCGGTGTTCTATTTTCCCTATATGCGTTTCCCCATTGGCGATGAACGCCTTTCCGGCTTCCTGGCACCCAGCTTTGGTTCAACCGACAGCAGCGGGACCGAGCTTCGCTTACCCTATTATTGGAACATCGCGCCGAATATGGACGCGACCTTTACGCCCCGCTACATGAGTGAGCGCGGCACGATGCTGGAGAGTGAGTTCCGCTACCTATTCTCAAGCAACGGCGGCACGCTGGACCTGTCGTATCTGCCAAGTGACCAAAAGTTCGACGACAGCCGCGGCGCGGCGCGCTGGCGCCACGGCCAAGGCTGGAAGTACGGCTGGTCGGGCCGCGTCGATTACGGGCGTGTCAGCGACACCTCCTACCTGGAGGATTTCGGCGGCGATTTGGCGGCCACCAGCGTGAGTCATATCGAACAACTCGCCGAGGTCGCCAACAACAGTGAACACTGGGTATTTAACTCGCGGGTACAGACCTACCAAACTCTCAGTGGTGACAGCCCGTATAAACGGTTGCCACAATTCACGCTGAAAAAACGCCCTCAGCCGCCTAACCGTATCAACTGGCAACTGGACACGGAGATTGTCCGTTTTGACAGTGATACCTTAATACCCACCGGCTCCCGCCTGGATCTGCAACCGGGTGTCAGCTATCCCTACCGCACGCCGGGCAGTTTTGTAACGCCGAAGCTTCTGATGCGCTACACCGCCTATGATCTGACTGACGTTGACACCGGTCAGCCGGAGAACCCGACACGTTCCGTGCCCGTATTCAGTGTGGACAGCGGTCTGATTTTCGAACGTGGTATCGGCGCAGGGGGATTCGCCTCGACCGTGACGCTGGAACCGCGTGTGAAATATATTTATATTCCGGAACGCGATCAAACCGACCTGCCGAATTTCGACTCCACGCGCATCACACCGACACTAAATCAGCTGTTCGAAGAATATCAGTTCACCGGCGCCGACCGAGTCGCTGCCACCAACCGGATTACCGCCGCCGTAAGTACGCGTTTTGTCGACGACCGTTCGGGTGCGGAGCGCCTGGTTGCCGGTATCGGCCAGGCTTATGAAGTGGAGAGCCAGCAGGATGTCCCGACCACCTCCAATGTTTTTGCCGAGCTGCATGGCCGCACGGATGCCCATTGGGTTTACGGCGGCCGAATCGAATGGAATCCACACACACAGGAAACCGAAATCGGTAACGCCGTGGTCCAGTATCGCACCGGTCGAGACAACGTCGCGATGCTGCGTTACCGCTTCCTGCGCGACCAGATTGAAAGTTGGCAATACGCCGTTTACTGGCGTGTCAGCCGCAGCTGGCAGTTGATCGGCTCGCAGCAATACGACTTACTGCAACGCCGGGACACAGAAAGGATCTTCGGTTTTCAGTATGATAGCTGCTGCTGGGGATTCCGTGTTGTTTCAAGGGACTTTGTGGTTAACGAAAGTAACGAATTCAATCGGACGATTTTTTTCGAATTTGTGCTCAAGGGACTGTCCAATGTGGGCCAACAGGGTAGCATCGATAACCTGTTGAATCGTGCTATTCTACCGTGATCACAATCAAAGCCAGGCCTGCGGAAGGCAGTAATGAAATACAGTTTAACTTTCATCATCTTGTTATCGATTTTCGGCCTCACCCACGCCACGGCACCTGAACTCGGCGGACTTGACCGCATTGTCGCGGTGGTTAATGACGACGTCATCACCCAAACTGAGCTGGACAAGCGCGTACAGGTCATCAAGCAGCAGCTTGAACAGCGCGGTACCACGCGCCTGCCACCGGAGAACGTGCTACGCCGCCAGGTCCTGGAACGCATGATCCAGGAACAATTGCAGTTACAACTCGCAACACGCGGCGGCGTGCGGGTCGATGATGAAACGGTCAACGGCGTGTTGGCAAATATTGCCAGGGAAAACAAATTGTCGCTGCCGCAATTCCGTGAAGCGCTGGAACAACAGGGCTACGTCTACAGCGAATTCCGCGAAAATATCCGCAATGAAATCACCATTGATCGTTTGCGCAAACAGCGGGTGGAAAGCCGCGTGACGGTAACCGAAAAGGAAGTGGAAAATCAGCTGCTGCGTGCTGCTCAACAGTCCAGCTCCGATGCCGAATACCATCTCGAGCATATTTTAATCGCCATACCTGAGGCCGCATCACCCGAGGCCATTGAAGCATCACGCTTGCAGGCGTCCACCATTCGCGAGGAATTGCTGGCAGGCAGTGACTTTGCCGAAACCGCTATCGCCAGGTCAGACGGCCAACAGGCGTTGCAAGGTGGCGACCTGGGCTGGCGTCGTGCCGACCAGTTACCGACCCTGTTCAGCGATTTGGTGGCCCAGCTCGAAGTGGGCCAGATTTCTGAACTGATGCGCAGCCCGAGTGGCTTCCATATCATCAAACTGGTCGAACGGCGTGATAGTGTGCAAGAACACGTCGTGCAACAAACCCTGGCACGCCATATTTTGATCATCACCAATGAGGTGATATCTGACGCCAGTGCCCGAAAAAGACTGGAAGAAATTCGCAAACAAATCACGAGTGGTTCGGAATTTGCCCAAATGGCGCGCGTTCACTCGGATGACAAGGCGTCCGCGGCGAATGGCGGTAGTCTGGGCTGGACCAGCCCCGACGCCCTCGTGCCCGAGTTTCAGGCAGCAATGGACAAACTCCAACCGGGCGAGATCAGCGCTCCCATACAGACGCGCTATGGCTGGCATGTGATCCAGGTCATGAGCCGACGCCAACAGGACAACACCGATAACTTTGCCCGCCTGGAAGCACGGCGCGTGGTCATGGAACGCAAAATGAACGAGGCCGTTGAAAACTGGTTGCGACGCTTGCGTGATGAAGCCTACGTTGATAATCGCTTAGGCCAATAGTCCGGACTGCCGCCGCCAACATGGCCAGTCCCACACCGCGCATTGCCCTGACCCCCGGAGAACCGGCTGGTATCGGCCCGGATTTAATCGTTTCACTGGCGCAACGTCCATCGGCGGCACAGCTGGTGGTTATCGCCAACCCAGCCGTGCTTGCCGAACGCGCCGAACAACTTCGATTACCCCTGGAGATCCGGCCGTTCGACCACGAGACCCCAGCCACTCCAACCGCCGCAGGCCAAATTTACAACCTGCCGATTCCGTTACAGCGCTCTGTACAGCCGGGGGAACTGGATAAGGGCAATGTGTCCTACGTCATGGAAACACTGGAGCGTGGCCTGGATGGCTGCCTCAAGGGCCAGTTTGATGCGCTGGTAACGGGCCCGGTGCATAAAGGAATTATCAACGACGCAGGCATCAATTTTACCGGCCACACCGAGTTTCTCGCCCAGCGAAGTGGCGCCGAACACGTGGTAATGATGCTGGTCAGCCAGGAGTTGCGCGTGGCGCTGGTCACCACCCACCTGCGTCTGGCGGATGTGCCCCGTGCCGTGACCCCGCAGCGTCTGGCGAAAACGCTACAGGTCCTGCATCGCGAACTCGGCGAACGTTTTGGACTGACGAACGCCCGCATCACGGTTTGTGGGCTCAATCCACACGCCGGTGAAAACGGTCACCTTGGCAACGAGGAGCAATCTATCATTTCGCCGGTACTCGAGGCGCTGCGTAAACAGGGCATGCAGCTGACAGGTCCGGTTCCCGCTGACACCGCATTCACACCCGACTCGCTGGCCAACACCGATGTGGTGCTGGCCATGTACCACGATCAGGGCCTTCCTGTCCTCAAGCACGCCGGTTTCGGCGAGGCCGTCAACATCACGCTTGGTTTGCCGTTTATTCGCACCTCGGTGGACCACGGCACTGCACTGGAACTTGCCGGTACAGGTCGTGCCCGGCAAGGTAGCCTGGAAACCGCCTGCGAGGCAGCGATCAACATGCTCGCGCGTCAGCGCCAGTGAATCCAAGGTGAATCCGGGCGGTCCACACCGGGCGCGTAAGCGCTTTGGCCAGCATTTTCTGAGCGACCCGGTTGTCCTCGAGCGTATCGTCGATGCCATCGACCCGTTGCCCGACCAACACCTGGTGGAAATCGGTCCGGGTCGGGGTGCGCTGACCCGCCCCCTGTTAGCACGGCTTGCACGGCTCGACGTTATCGAGCTGGATCGCGATTTGATCGATGCACTACAAAGCCTCGCGCCAGGCAGGTTGCACGTACACCAGGGCGATGCGCTGAAATACGATTTCCGCCAGCTCGCAAACACGCTCGGCGCTGTGCGGCTGCGCGTGGTGGGTAATTTACCCTACAACATCTCGACACCGCTTTTGTTTCATCTGGTTGAGCAGATCGACTGCATCGCGGACATGCACTTCATGTTACAAAAGGAAGTTGTCGACCGCATTACCGCCGGGCCGGGCGAGGCCGCCTACGGCCGGCTTGGCATCATGTTGCAGTACCACTGTGAGACAAGGCGTCTGTTTACGGTGCCTCCAGGCGCGTTTCGTCCGCCACCCAGGGTGGATTCGGCTGTGGTGCGCCTGCGTCCGCACGTCACGCCGCCCGTGCAGGTGAGCGATCCCGCGATACTCAGCCAGATTGTCGGCCAGGCGTTTAGCCAACGTCGTAAAACCCTGCGTAACAGCCTGAAACTTTTACTGTCGGCAGAACAAATCCGCGCCGCCGGTATTGACCCCGGCGAGCGTCCAGAACGCCTGGGGCTGCCCGAATTCGCCGCCCTGGCGGAGGTCGTTCTTGCAGCATCAAACTCAGGCTAAGATTCCCACCGGCCAAGGCGCGCCGGCAAAACCGCTAAATTTCCCGAATTGGCGTTGAATCAACGACAGAATCGCTTAACAGGCTTACATATCGACCGATACAACCCTTAACCCGGAGGTCTTTCCGGGAGCGTCAGGCACGCTGGAGGGTTGGTGAGCACTCACAGACAGAACGATGCCGCCCTGATTATATACCGGGTGGGCCCGGTATTATGCTGTGCAACCAGTCATCCCGTAATGGCTGTCATTCAGCCTCCAACCGTGACCCGTGTACCAGGCAGTTCCGCACGCCGACCCGGAATCGTCACCTATTCCGGGCGCGTTGTGCCGATCACGGACCTGCGCGTCGCGTTTGGTGTCGAGGAGACTGATTGGCAATCGCCGGGTCGTCTGATTATTGTTGATCTGGGCGATCACCAGGTTGGCTTCCATGTAGACCGGATAGGCGACGTGATCCCCTGGCCGGACGAGGGCTGGGGACCGCTGCCGAACATGCTGCCGCGCGACGTATTTAGTCGCACCTGGCGCCGAAATGAACAGATCCACCTATTTGCCGACTTCGATAGGCTAGATGCCCTACAAGCCGATGGTGTACTGCGCCAATACATCGAGCAACTACAGCAATCCGCGCCGCAACATAGTCAGCCGAAGCCGCTAGAACCGCTGTCCGCCCCGCCGCAGACCAACAGGTCACGAACTTCGGCGCAAAAACCTCCCGCCGAGTCCCCTGCAACAAGCTCGTTCAAGTCGCCGGTTCGACAACTCACCGCAAACGAAACCACGTCGATGGACGTGCCGGGCTTGTCGGCTCCGACACCCAATCCGGTACCGGAAAACCCCTCGATGCAGGCACCAGCAAGGACCGACAATTCACGTTCTAAAATCCCCCGGGTACCGGCAGCCAAACCACCTTTAGCCGGAAGGTCGACGTCACCGGCACCTCGCGAGCCGATGAAAAAAGCAGGTTCCGATTCAATGTCACCGGATTCGCCGGTAAAACAGCCGCCCGCTGAGACCGTAACCAGACAAACCCAGCGAAGCCAGCGAACTGAGATCGCAAAGCCTCGACCGCAACACCAGGGCGGTACAGGTAGGCAAAGCACCGGACGTGACACGCAAAAAAACGTTCCGCCTAGATCTGTCACAACCGCCTTGTCACCTCCAAGACCAAGCCCGGAATCTCATCCTGCGCCATCCGCTGCACCAGCGAATTCGGCTCCACAACCTTCGTCTCAAATAACAAGTATCGCCTCGCCCCCGATGTTTCCGACCCGGGAGTCCCCGACCTCAAAATATGACCGTGCCAACGACAAAAGCATTTGGCCGTTAGCATTGTTGGCAGTCCTATTGGTCACCAGCGGAACTTTGGCCTGGCGATGGCTCGCTCCGGAAAACAAGCCCGGCGCGTTGCTGACTGCCTTGCCCGAAGTCACGGCGCGTAGTCCCGACACAATAGAGCCTGATACCGAGAACCAATCTGGCAAAGGTGTACCTGAAACACCGGAAAGCACACGTATAAACCGGAGCGCCGCAGATCAAACCCACTTGGCGCCCGCTCCAGACCTGGTTTCGACTGATGCACCCGCTGTTGATTCAGTGCCCAGTACGAACATCGCTGAAGAAATCACTCTCATCGAACCCGCGCCGACGGCGGTCGATCCTGACGAACTTGTTGCGAACGCCGACAACGAAAACGCGGCCACTGCCTTTCAAGCCAGGATACTGCGTGAAGATGGAGGAATAACGATTGTGCTGAACACGCCTCGGGATGCAGATGCGATCAAAACACCCATCGAGCCGGAACAAGCAAATACCGGTACGGATGTGACCCAAGCCGCCGACACAACACAGGAACCTGACAGCGATCTCGCCGCCGAACCCAGGGCGGTTACGCCACAAAGCCACAAAACCAGGACCCTAAACCCAGTGCCCCCAAAACCCTGGCGCCAGCAGGGGAACAAACCAACACACCAGCCACTGTGGAGCACCCTCCTGCCCCGCAGGCTATTCACGAACTTATTCGCATCGTCGTCCAGGGCGATACGCTCTGGCATATTGCAAAGCGCTATGTCAGCGACCCGTTTCGCTACCCTGAGCTGGCCCAGCTCAGCAATATTCGCAATCCTGACCTAATCTACCCGGGCGATCGGGTGCGCATAATTCATGTCGGTTTCTGAAACCTCAAACACAGGCAATCCACACCGCGTATAATTTCACGCATGATTACATCCTGTGGCGCTATTTCACCCGACACACTGCAATCGCTGCTAGAACGCTACCAATTGAATATAAGTTGGGTTGAGCCGGGAGAGACCATCCCCGGCAGTTTCTGGGGTGAACCTGAGGCGGGATTGATTGCCGATCGAATTTATCTGCGTGCGGACACACCGTTACATTCCATGCTGCACGAGACTTGCCATTACATCTGCATGGACAAGCATAGACGGACCGGGCTGCACACCAATGCCATGGGAGACTATGCGGAGGAAAATGCCGTCTGTTATCTACAGCTCTTGCTGGCCGAATTTATTCCCGGCATTGATCGATACAGCCAGATGCGGGAAATGGATCACTGGGGCTACAGTTTCCGCTTGGGATCGGCTCGTGCGTGGTTTGAACGTGACGCCGACGACGCCCGCCTCTGGTTACTCAGGCACAGGCTCATCAGCACGCATTCGCAACCTACCTGGCGACTTCGAAAAAAGTAACAAATTGTCCTGGAATCCCTGGTATTCCGCGTCAGCAAGTTTTTCCCGAACGCCGGGAGCCGTGTTATCCTGTGCGGATTACTCCGGCGAAAATGAAACTATAAACCGGTCGGAGCTTCACTCGTAACACGGATGGAATACATGAACGAGCCGGAATATCACATCGAAGTTGACGTCGAGTCGGCCTACGTGCCGGAACAATCGGATCCGGAGTCGGACCGCTATGTATTTTCCTACACCATTACGATCCGCAACGTCGGCGAGGTACCGTCACGCTTGCTCTCGCGTCGCTGGATCATCACGGATGCAGACGGCAAGGTGCAGGAAGTCGAGGGTGAAGGCGTGGTTGGCGAGCAACCTCATTTAAAGCCGGGCGAGGGATTTCGCTATTCCAGCGGCACCATCCTGGAAACCCCGGTGGGTAGCATGCAGGGCACCTATCTCATGCTGGCCGATGACGGTGTTGAATTCGAGGCCGATATTCCACCCTTTACACTGTCAATGCCCCACACCCTGCACTAATCCTGCCCACAATACTCATGGCCCTGCGGCACAGTTACACCCTGCTGGCCCCGATCTATGACGCAATTGTCGGCCGTGGCTCGCAACGCATGCGACACGACAGTTTCAAAAGTCTTGGCGATGTATCCGGGAAATCCATACTGCTTGCCGGTGTTGGTACAGGGCTTGATTTACCCCTGTTACCCACGGGCGCCTATTACTACGGCATCGATATTACCCGCGCAATGCTGCGCCGGGCGTTACCACGCCTAAAGCACCGAAACGATATTGCCCTGCTACAAGGAGACGTCATGTCGTTGCCGTTTACCAACCACAGCTTTGATGTGGTTGTCCTGCACCTCATACTGGCAGTTGCACCCCGTCCCGAGCATACCCTTCGTGAAGCGGTGCGTATATTACGCCCCGGAGGTCGCATCGCCCTGCTGGACAAATTTTTACGACCCGGACAACGCGCACCGGTGCGCCGGATTCTCAATTCAGTGACCCGCCATATCGCCACGCAAACTGATGTTGTTCTCGAAGATCTGCTCGCGCGGCACATCGAGCTTACAGTAATCAATGATGAGCCACAGCTTGCGGGCGGCTGGTTTCGCCGTGTTTTGCTGGAGAAGAAAGCGTAATCCGCAACGGCCGCCGGAAAACAAAACACAGAGAAAGCCAAATCAAATTCATTTGCTCTGTGAACTCTGTGGTTGATCCTTAGGTTCTTATGCCAATGCTTAAGAGGACACTGTACGATCCAACCACGGACTGCTAGATTAGTTCTCGCCCATAACAAACAAGTTCATTCATGTCAGTATATGCGATTGGCGACCTGCAGGGTTGCCTGGACCCCTTACAACGACTGCTCGACAAACTCTGCTTCGATCCAACCGCGGACCGACTGTGGTTTTGCGGCGATCTGGTTAACCGTGGCCCGCAGTCATTGGAAACCCTGCGTTTCGTGCACGCACTGGGCGAGAGTGCGCTGACGGTTCTGGGCAACCATGATCTGCACCTTCTCGCCGCAGCAGAAGGCGTGCGCAAGGAACGCGATGCGGGAATGCAGCGAATTTTAAACGCGGCAGATCGTGAAAGGCTTCTTGACTGGCTACGTCACCGCCCGCTGGCGCATTACGATCCCGAATTGAACTTTCATCTCATCCACGCCGGACTCCCACCGCAATGGGATGCTGAAGAAACGATGCGCTACGCACGCGAGCTGGAGACAACGTTACGCAGCGACGGCTATACGGATTTTCTGCATCACATGTACGGCAACAAACCGGCAAGCTGGTCGGCGCAGCTCACAGGGATTGAGCGTCTGCGCTTTATTTGTAATGCATTTACCCGCATGCGTTATTGTTACCCGGACGGGAGTCTGGAATTCAAGTCCAACGGCGCACCGGGAACACAGACTAACGGCTCACTACCGTGGTTCGAGGTGCCGGGGCGCAAAAGTGCTGACATGCAGATTGTTTTTGGGCACTGGTCGACATTGGGATCATATGACGCAGCCAACGTGTTTCCTCTCGATACCGGCTGCGTTTGGGGAGGACAACTAACTGCGTTACAACTGGCCCCCTCCCCGCTGAAGTACTTTCGTGAAGATTGTGAGATGGCACAATTGCCGCACGGAAACTAACTGGATTCGCCGCAGCACCCCACGCGCGATTTACGTTCCCACGCTAATCAGTTTTTAGATTACGCTCCAGGATCGCAAAAGAATGATCAAACGGATTTTTTTCATCCGCCTGGCATTCAATGCGGCTCACTTCATGCCATTCGCTTTCGTCAAACTCGGGAAACCACGCATCGCCTTCAACGTTGGTGTGTACGTGGGTGACATATAGTCGATCGGCATGCGCCAGTGTTTGCTTGTAAAAGGATTCACCGCCGATCACCATAACCTCATCCACCAAACCCGCTGTCTCAAAAGCCTCTTCAAGCGAATGCGCCACGCTGATTTCTTCGGCGTGAAAATTTACATCATGGGTGACTACAATGTTATGCCGTCCGGGCAGGGCCTTTCCACCAAATGATTCGAAAGTCTTACGCCCCATTACAATAGGCTTGCCCATGGTGGCTTTACGAAACCACTGCATATCAGAAGGCAGCTTCCAGGGCAGGCGATTATTAACCCCGATAATGCGATTATCGGCCATCGCCCAGATGAGAGAAACAAGTGGCTTGCGATTCATTGTTATTGCTACACCTGTCTTAAGTCGGGGGATTGTAGCATTTAAAGCTGTTTCGACGTTATCAAATGGTGAAACCGGCGATCGATAAAAACGCTATAATTTTCGGGTCGAACACTCAGTTCTTGCTTACAATCAAGCCTTTATAGCGATAACCGATGATATCGGCGGGCATTGTTTTCTTGTCAATCAGCGGTTCGCGATATAAATTCACAATAGCATCGCCACCCAGTGAATGGGCGGTTTCCCGAAGTTGCGCAACCGCCTGGGCGTCATTCAGGTCACGCAGGTAAACGGTAACATGCGCAACCTTGATAAACGGCCATTGTGGAGATGAAGCATCGCCCATGACGTAGTGATGTTTCCAGTCCTTCACAGCTGCGGGACGGGTCCAGGCATTCCAGTCGCGATAGAACAAAGCAATGTTTTCGGTAGCAGTCCGTGGTGTAAAGCTTTCCGACATGGCCATTTCCACCACGGGTGAAGCCGCAATTTGCTCATCAATATCGGGGACATGCAAACCGGAAACACAGCCGCTTAAAAACAGAAAAATGAGCGGAGAAAATATCTTTTTGTAGGTAGGCATCATGAGAACCCTGCTTCTTGCCTGTTATCGCGCGGTCTCCCCGGCGGAGGATTTAATCTAGCAAATGCCGCGGCAACTCAACATGGCAAAGTTCGCATATTTATAAACAAAGCGATCGAAAAGCTTGCAAGTTGGAAACACGCAATGATTCGAAAGAAGGACGCTCTTATACAACAATGTCAAAAAAAGGTGACGCTGGTTTCTCAGAAAAAGCCGGCTCAATGCGTGCGCCAAAAACCAGCTCACTTAAAACCGGTGGAATGGAATTCCAGCTACTAGTCGGATCCGCAACGCGGCTGCCGGATAGTCCGGTTTTTTCAATGTGATCTGGTTTTTGAAATTTCAATTTAGGGCAACCAGGATCATGCCAATGGCGCAACTTTATACGGCCACGGGTGCCTTGATATGTGGGTGACACTCATAACCAATAAGTTCAAAGTCCTCGAACTTGAAATCAAAAATGTCCCGGATGTCTGGATTGATTTTCATCATGGGCAATGGCAGCGGTTTGCGTGACAGTTGTTCGTCCGCCTGTTCGATGTGGTTGGAATAAAGATGGGCATCACCCAGAGTATGCACGAATTCACCAGGACGCAGGCCCGTTGCCTGCGCAATCATGAGTGTCAATAATGCATACGAAGCAATGTTAAACGGCACACCGAGAAAAATATCAGCGCTGCGTTGATACAATTGGCAGGATAACCGCCCATCTGCCACATAGAATTGAAAAAACGCGTGGCATGGCGGTAAGGCCATATTCTCGATCTCACCCACATTCCAGGCTGACACGATCAGACGGCGCGAATCCGGATTGTGCTTTATCTGCTCAACGACCTGTTGAATTTGATCTACATATCGACCATCAGCAGTCGGCCAGGAGCGCCATTGATAGCCGTACACTGGCCCGAGATTGCCCTGTTCATCCGCCCACTCGTCCCAGATACTGACGCCGTTGTCCTGCAGATATTTGATATTGGTGTCGCCCTGCAAAAACCACAGGAGCTCGTGAAGAATGGAGCGCAGATGTAATTTCTTGGTGGTGACAACCGGAAAACCTTCGGCAAGATCAAAACGCATCTGATAGCCAAAGACGCTGAGTGTGCCGGTTCCGGTACGATCTTCTTTTTTAATACCGTGGTCGCGCACATGGCGCATGAGATCAAGATACTGCTTCAAACCGGATTCCCCCTATACATCTCAACCCACCGGGTGTTGCGGCCATAATCTTACCACGCCATAAAATCAGTGCCGAGAAACAAGTAACTCCTGCCAGTTTGGCCCGTCACTCGTTACTCGTCACTTGTCCCTGCTTTTTATTATATGCCAGCCAAATCAATATGATACCTGTCGCCAATAATGGCAGCGAGAGAACCTGGCCCATAGTGAGCCAGCCAAAGGCAAGATAGCCCAGTTCCTTGTCGGGTACACGGACGAACTCAATCAGGATGCGGAAACTCGCGTAAAGTATGGCGAACAGTCCGGACACCGCCATGGTCGGCCGCTTTTTCGATGAAAACCACCACAAAATAATGAACATCACCACACCTTCGAGAAAAAACTCGTACAGCGGATTAGGATGACGTGGCATTGCATCACCCGAACGAGGAAAAATCATGCCCCACGGCAGATCAGTATGTTTACCCCAAAGTTCACCATTAATGAAGTTGCCAATACGACCGGTACCCAGCCCCAGCGTCACAAAGGGCGCGATGAAATCGACCACCTCGAAATAGCTGCGGCCGAAACGACGCTTGGCAAACCAAAGTGCTATCAGCACACCCAGCAGACCGCCATGAAAGGACATGCCACCTTTCCAAATCTCCCAGAAATGCGAAGCCTGTCCGGGGGGAAGGAACGGATTGTAAAACAGGATATAACCAATGCGTCCGCCAAGGATCACGCCAAGACCAATATAAAATGCCAGATCGTCAACCTGCTGTGCCGTGAACCCCCATTCCGGATGTTGTTTGGCACGCACGCGGCCCAGCCACCAACCACCGACGATACCAATCAGGTACATCAGTCCGTACCAACGAACCGGCCAACCGAAAACGTGAAACGCGGTGGGATCGAACTCAACTACGAACATGGTTTAATCTCGCTTTAAAAAATTTCTGGTAGTTTTTGTACTTACGCGCCGCAATCCTCGCGGCTGCTATATTAAAACACCGTCAACCCGGGAAATCCGCCTGCGATATTAGCATGCCGGGCTTAGACAATACGACACACAAACGCTTTCAGGTAATCGGTTTCCGGCATGGCGGGATGAACAGGATGATCCGGCCCCTGATGGCCCTGCTCAATAATTTGCAAGACGCGGCCACTGCGCACTGCAGCGTGGCGAATCTCACTCAGCAGTCGATCACGTGGCATATGGAAAGAACACGACGCCGATATAAGCACGGCATTTTTACTCAACAGCGGCATGGCCAGCGTATTGAGTCGTCGGTAGGCCAGGGCACCCTGCTTAAGATCCTTACGGCGTTTAACAAAGGCGGGAGGATCCAATACCACCAGATCAAACTTCTGTTTATCCTGATGCATTTGCTTTAGCACCTCAAAGGCTTCGCCACGGATTGATGAAAAACGATCAACAACCTGATTTAACTTTGCATTGTGCTCGGCTGTACTCAACGCACTGGCTGAACTATCCACACAGACCAGTTGCGATGCGCCCGCCTGCAATGCCTCAATACCCCATGCACCGGCAAAACTAAAAACGTCCAGCATCCGCTTATTAGTGGCGTATGTCTGCATACGCGCTCGATTTAAACGGTGATCGTAGTACCAACCGGTTTTCTGGCTATCCATTAACGGTACTTCAAAGCGTGTGCCATTCTCTTCTACTATCAACTCCTGTGGTGCTTCACCCACGATAGTTTCGACATAATTTTCCAACCCCTCACGCACGCGCGCCGGGGTGTCATTGCGTAACACCACAACACGCGGTTTCAGTACCGATTGCAACGCGGCAACAATTTCATCGCGCAATTGCTCCATGCCCGCAGTGGTTATTTGAACAACCAATACACTTTCAAATCGATCCACGACCAGACCCGGCAGGCCGTCGCTCTCACCATAAATCAATCGATAATACGGTTGCGCGAATAACATCGAACGCAACTCCAGCGCCCGTTGAATTCGCGTTGCCAGCCAGGCTTCGTCAATGAGTTGATTTTCACGACGTGTCAGGATGCGGGCGGCGATCAAACTTTGCGGGTTGGCATAGGCTGTGCCCATCGGCTTACCCTGGGGGTCAACGAGGTTCACAAGTTTACCCGGCTCACACGCAGTCAACGGCGTCCGTTTGACATCAACTTCATTGCTGTACACCCAGAGGTGGCCGGCGCGCAGGCGGCGATCCTCACCTTTGCGCAAGCGGAGTTGTGGATAGGCTGGGGACATAAAAACCTGTCTGGAATACGGATAAAAGACCGCATTAAACTACCGGACATGAGCTGCCGTGTCCAAGTTAATATTTGGCTAATATTTACGGCGTTATAAATTGCTGCGCTATTATTTTCAGCAGGCGGCGGGCGAATCCACTATAGTAATGCGCCGATTGCCAAGTAACGCCAGGATAACCGACCGTATGAGTGCAACCAACCGATTAATCGATGAAACCAGTCCCTATTTGCAACAACATGCAGATAATCCGGTTAACTGGTATCCCTGGGGTGAAGAAGCCCTGGAAAAGGCCCGGCACGAAAATAAGTTAATCCTTTTGTCAATCGGTTATTCCGCCTGTCACTGGTGTCACGTCATGGCTCATGAGTCCTTCGAGGACCCGGCAACAGCGGAAGTCATGAACTCGCTGTATATCAACATTAAGGTTGATCGCGAGGAACGACCGGATCTGGACAAGATTTACCAGACGGCACACCATCTGCTAAATCGTCGGCCTGGCGGTTGGCCGCTCAACGTAATTCTTACACCGGGCGAAAACATTCCCTTCTTTTCCGGCACCTACTTTCCTAATCGCCCCGCTCACGGCATGCCGCCGTTTACTGAAGTGCTGCAACGTGTAGAAACATTTTACCGTGAGCACGGCGACCAAATTGACGCACAAAACGGAAGTCTCATGGACTCTCTGGAAAGTATTAGCAAGAGTGCGAGCGCAAGCGGCCAAACACTCGATGCCGCGCCGCTTGATCAAGCACGACGTCAATTACAAGCGGATTACGATGCCACCTACGGTGGCTTCGGCGGCGCGCCCAAGTTTCCACATCCTACCAACCTCGAACGGTTGATGCGTCATTGGGCCAAAACGGTTGCCGACGGGCAGTCGGATGAACAAGCATTGGAGATGACGCGATTTACATTACAGGCCATGGGTGCGGGTGGCATGTACGACCAGATAGGCGGCGGCTTTTGTCGTTACTCCGTAGACGAGCGGTGGATGATCCCGCACTTTGAAAAAATGCTCTATGACAACGGCCCGCTGTTGGCCCTGTACGCTCAAGCCTGGGCCGCGACTGGCGACGTTGCTTTTCGCCGCATTGCCGAGGAAACTGCGGCCTGGGTAATGCGTGAAATGCAGTCACCTAACGGTGGCTATTACTCCACCCTCGATGCGGACTCGGAAGGTGAAGAGGGCAAGTACTATGTCTGGACTCCCGCCGACGTCAAGGCGTTGCTAACAGAAGAGGAATTTGCTGTTGTTGCGCCATTGTTCGGTTTTGACCGCGAAGCCAATTTCGAAGGACACTGGCATGCACATGTGTATTCGGACCGAAACACCCTTGCTGATCAACTTCAAAAAACGGAGTCCGATTTCGACGCGATAGTCGACTCCGCTCGCGAAAAACTATTTGTTGCGCGTGAACAACGCGTGCGTCCCGGCCGCGACGAAAAAATTCTGACCTCCTGGAATGGCTTGATGATAAAAGGCATGGCGGTCGCCGGACGACAGTTTAACAAACCGGAATTTATTTCATCGGCACAACACGCCGCTGATTTTTTACGTGACACGCTGTATGTCGACAACCGTCTACTGGCAACATTCAAGGACGACAAGGCGCATCTGATGGCCTATCTGGACGATTACGTATTTCTCATTGACGGCCTGCTTGAGTTGCTGCAAGGCCAATGGCGTGACAAGGATTTTGCCTGGGTCATTGAATTGGCGGATGCAGTGCTGGAACATTTCGAAGACAAACACAATGGCGGTTTTTATTTTACCGCCAACGATCACGAAAAATTGATCCAGCGCCCGAAGCCATTTTCAGACGAAGCGACGCCAGCCGGTAATGGCGTTGCGGCTTACGTACTCGGCCGTCTGGGGCATTTACTGGGAGAAACCCGCTATCTTGACGCTGCCGAGCGGGCACTACAATGCGCCTGGGAATCGATGAAACAGTTCCCATCTGCGCACAGCGGCATGCTACTGGGACTGGAGGAATATTTATTTCCACCGCAAACCATCGTGATTCGCGGTGACGCAACGGCGAGTTCTGAGTGGTTACAGCGCTGTAGAGGCAGCTATGCGCCGCGTCGCATGTGTTTCGCCATTCCAGCGGAGGCCGAGCTACCCGGGCTGTTAGCGGAACGTAAGCCGAGAGACGATGTCGTGGCCTATGTCTGCAGCGGCATGAGCTGCCAGGCGCCAGTGAACTCATTGGCGGAACTGGAAAAAATTCTTAGCGTAGCTTGAAGTTAAACCACCGGCCAGCCGAAATCGGTGTCGATTTTCGGCTTATAAGCTGTATCCAAATGCATCCTTAAAACGGGCATCGATTTCGTTTTTGTCGAAACGATGATTTTGCGTGCCGTGGTGCTCGATTTTCAGGGCACCCATTAATGACGCCACACGGCCGGTATTTTCCCAATCCATATCGTGCATCAAACCGAATAACAAGCCGGCACGATACGCGTCACCACAACCGGTAGGATCGTTCACCGCCTGGGGACTCGCGCTTGGAATGTCATGCCGATGATCCGACGCGTAGATATGAGAACCCTCGGCCCCCAAAGTAACAATCAGTGCGTCAACCCGCTCAGCGATCTCGTGTGGCGCCAGTTTGGTGCGTTCCTGCAATAACTGCGCCTCATAGTCGTTTACGGTGATCCAACTGGCCTGGTCAATAAATTCAAGTAACTCATCGCCATCGAACATGGGCAAGCCCTGTCCCGGATCAAAAATAAACGGAATGTTGGCCTCGGCAAACTGGCGGGCATGTTCAAGCATGCCTTCACGGCCATCAGGCGACACGATACCGATACTCACATCCTGCGCATCCTCGACACGGTTTTCGTGGGCGAAACTCATGGCGCCGGGATGGAACGCGGTGATCTGATTGTCATCCATATCCGTGGTGATAAACGCCTGTGCGGTATAGATCTTGTCAACTGCGCGGACGTGCTTGCGGCTTATGCCGCACTCATCCATCCACTCGGCATAGGGGGCAAAATCGTTGCCCACGGTTCCCATAGGCAACGGCTCGCCGCCCAGCAGCTTCAGATTATAAGCTATGTTGCCGGCACAGCCACCGAACTCACGCCGCATCTCAGGAACAAGAAACGACACATTAAGAATATGCACCTTGTCGGGCAGAATGTGTTTCTTGAAGTGATCATGAAACACCATGATGGTGTCATACGCGAACGAACCGCAAATCAAGGCCGACATGGCTTTTCCCCTCCCGTGCAAGTGGCCTGGAATGGTAGCAGCATCGGCGGGGCAGCGTCCATGTACGCTCACCGTCTCAATTTAAGTCATCAGAAAATCCGGGAGGAGGTAGGCAAAGCGGCCGCGGGAGAACCCATTGCGTCCCCCTGCACGGCCACGGTGCCCTTATATGTTATAGAACGTTTCCTGCAGCGGGTGGTGCACGGGCTTAATCTTCGAACTCGATTTCCCTGGCGATAAGCACGCCGCCTTCAAGGCTGCCTTCGGCTTCCAGCCTTACGCCGGCTACGATCTGATCGGCGGTGCCATCTTCAATCTCAGTATTGGCATCCACCTGCACGGGCACCGAACCCAAATTGAAAGTACACGGCAGGCCGATGCAATCACTGGTGGCGATAGCCTCGATCTCCACCTCATCGGCATCCGTTACGCTCAGCCCGGGATCTCGTTCCTCTACAGAGGAGGCGACCAGGTTACCGTCATTGTTGAGTGTCCCTTCGACCTCAACATACTCGCCGACTTCGACCTCTTCATCGCCGTCCCACAGCACTACCAAGTTGCCGATTCTGAAACTTCCCGCTGCGGTGTCAGAAACGAAGGCCGTAATTTCACTCTGTGTTGTCTCGTCACGCAGACCGACAAAGGTCGCACTAATTACGCCTTGCTCGCCAACGAGACCGGATATTTCCACCACGTCGCCCTGTTTTAAACCGCCGAATACATCGCCGGGAACGCCGTCATATTGGGTCCGTGAATCAACCACGATTGTTTGCTCCAGCACAATGAAACTGTTGTCCGCAGGTGCATCCTTAATCGATCCAATCAGGATCGGATCATAGCGCACCACACCGGCTGTGCCGCTGACATTGTCCTCGTTCTTGTCACCCAGCACGGTCACCACCATACCCAAACGCAGATCGTCCTGTGTCGCGTCGGTATCGCCGTTGACTTCGAAGCTGGCGCTGTCGGTTTCAAATTTAACATCGTTAACAACAACGCTGCCGAAGGCCAGGATCGGTCCGAGCGAGATGCCGGTGCCACCAATTCCACCTTCCGCCAACAGCAGAGCCAGTCCGCCGCCACACGAAATCAGCCCCATGGAGCTCAAAACCAGAATGATTCTCTGTAACAATTTCGAAAACACGCTAGTCGTCCTCGCTTACATCTTCTTCAAAGTAATAAATTGCAACCCCGGCGCGTTTTCGGCCGGTGCCCTGCGAATTCGGATTGGAGTCACGATCCTGCTGTAACAAAAACTCGTTTAGCTCTTCCAACATGCTTTGTGCTCGTTCTCGCCCCATACGGCGCAGTCGCGGAATACACTCCTCTGGGAGGTTGTCGTAAGCGACTTTACGTTGAAAATATGCGTCTTCGTCAGAATGCTGCATGTTGTGGTCTATTGTTTCCAGTAACGCGGCTACGTCGGTACCCAGAATATAAAGTTTGTCGGCATCACTGCCGGTTGGCACATATGCGCGCGTCACCAAACTGATCAGACCCTCACTATCTTTCTCAACTGCTTTGATGCGTACCATTTCGTCAAGCATGGCGCGGGCGGGCATGTCGCCGCTATAAACACGTACCAATTCTACAAAACCGGCATCACCTTCCATCTGCAGCGCACGCGGTTCACCATCCGCTGCCAGAAATAGATTGTCCCGTGTCCAACCGCTGATTACTCTGGCAACCCGGTTATATTTTTCCTCCGCGGCGGCATCATCGGGAGTATCAATTTTCTGCACCCGCGACACTTCCTTGCGGGTCAGACCGGTCAAAACCGAAACGCGCGACACCGACTGTTTGCGCTCATCCAGGCCAAACTCCGTTTCTGCCACGTCCACGTAAACCCACTTTGCAAGTTCGGAAAACGCGCCATAGGAAATACCGTGGCGCAACAAGACACGCACTAACGGCCGTAACAGCCGAAGCGTCGCAGCAGACAGGGCTTTGCTGATACCCTCGCTCACAACCACGCTTGCCTTTCGAAAAAGGTCGGCGCACTAGGCCATACCGCCCAACGAGCTTGAATACAACAATGCACGGAATCACTGAACATCATACGATCTGGTTTCGCCTTTCACCGAAGCTCGGTGGATTGAGCCGCTGTCCTGCCCGCCAGTTTTCCGGATATTTCCGTGTTCCGAACCCACAGCTTACCTCTGGAAGCGGAATACGTTGTTGATCCGTTTCACCTTCCGGAAATTCACTCCGGATGGGCGGAAAACCACAAAAGTTCCCAGAGGACAGCGTTACTTTCAAATTGGGAGCAGATTCCCACAAGCAACTTTACAATGAAAAAAGTCGCCTGACTATCATAAAAACCGACTATGCGGTCACAGACCGGCATTCGTTATACATAATTTTTATGAGGAAAACGATGTCCCACCTGGCCGAAGAGATTTGCCGGAAACCCACGCCACGAATTCGCTCGTTCAGAGAAAGTGTGGCACCAGCACAAGTGCCCAAATTACGATAACGTTAAGCAAGGACAACAACACGGCCGCCGAGCCCATATCTTTCGCCCGTCCTGACAACTCATGCCGCTCTGAGCCCACACGGTCGACCACGGATTCCACGGCGCTGTTAAGTAACTCGGTAATGAGCACGACAAACAAACTGCCAATCAGCACTGCACGCTCGATGCCGTCGTGCCCCAACCAGACGGCAAGCGGCGCCATAAGCAGGAAAAGAACCATTTCCTGTCGAAACGCGGATTCGTGGCGTAGAGTCGCGACCAAGCCACGCATGGAATAACCAAATGCGCGAATTATGCGAATTATTCCGGTATCGCCGGGTTTCATAATCCGTTCAGGTCCTATCCGGTGTCCACTTAAGATCGAGTTCCCGGGCCGCTTTCACGTCATCCAGCCGCCGGACCGGCAAGGTGTGAGGTGCGCTCTTAAGCAACTCAACGTTCTCACGTGCCTCGGCGTCGATGCGGGCCATGGCCTCGACAAAACCATCCAGTTCTTCCTTGGCTTCCGTTTCTGTCGGCTCGATTAACAGGCACTCCGGCACCAGCAGGGGAAAATATGTGGTGGGTGCATGATAGCCAAAATCCAGCAGGCGCTTGGCAAAGTCCATTGCAGTTGCGTTGACCTCCTGCTCCTGGCGTTTAAGTGTCACAATAAACTCGTGTGTTGCACGGCGGGTGGGAAACGCCAAATCAAATCCGGCCTCGGTCAGCCGCGTCATTAAATAATTAGCGTTAAGAGTCGCATACTCCGCAACACGCTGCATGCCCTCCTTACCCAGCAAGCGCGCGTACACATAGGCACGCAGCAAAACCCCGGCGTTACCGGCAAAGGCAGACAGGGGACCCATGGTCTGCGGCCGTTCCTTTTCCGTCAACCAATAGAACTCATCACCGTCAGACTGTGCCACCATAGGCACTGGCAGGTACGGCATCAATCTCTCACTGACCCCAACAGGTCCCGCGCCAGGACCGCCGCCGCCGTGTGGCGTGGAAAAGGTTTTGTGCAAGTTCATGTGGATCACGTCGAAACCCATGTCACCGGGTTTAACTTTGCCGAGAATGGCATTCAGATTGGCGCCGTCGTAATACAGCAGTCCACCGGCTTCATGCACAATCCGCGCAATTTCTTTGATACGCCGCTCAAAAACACCAAGAGTGGAAGGATTGGTCAACATGATTCCCGCGGTATGCGGCCCCACCGCGTCCCGTAACGCCTGCAGATCAACATCGCCTTCGGCATCCGTGGGGATTTCGCGCACCTTGTAGCCACACATGGTTGCGGTCGCCGGGTTGGTGCCATGCGCAGCATCCGGCACCAGGATTTCGTTACGTGCATTGTCACTGCGTGCTTCATGATAGGCACGAATCATCGCTACCCCGGCAAACTCACCCTGTGCTCCCGCCATAGGTGCCAGAGAAACGCCCTGCATACCCGTCACATCCTTGAGCATCTCCTGCAATTCAAACATGCAAGCCATGAATCCTTGACTCAGGTTTTCCGGGCTGGCGGGATGACGTTGCAGAAAGCCCGGCAACATGGACAGCGTGTTGCACGCGCGCGGGTTATATTTCATCGTGCAGGAGCCCAACGGGTAGAACTGGGTGTCGATGGAAAAGTTTTTTTGCGACAACCGTGTATAGTGGCGCACGGCTTGCAGCTCAGATACTTCCGGGAGTGTCGGTACCGATTTACGCAGAAAACGATCCGGAATATCAGTTAAATCGCCATCCGCACGCGGCGACTGCGCATAGTTAACCCGGCCTTGTTTCGCGTGTTCAAAAATAAGCATGCTGCTACTACGTCCTCTCGATCTCATTTCGAATCAAGCCAATCCAAATCAGCCCAATTTAATCCAGAGCCGTTAACGCTTTAGCGTAGTCAGGCGCTTGACCAATTTCCGGCACCAGTTCGGTATACATCACCTTGTTAGCTTCATCGAGGATGACAACAGCACGTGCAGTGATACCGGCCAACGGACCATCCTGAATCAATACGCCATAGTCCTTGGCAAAATTCCGGCTGCGCATCATGGACAGGGTTGTGATGTTTTTCACACCCTCCGCCTCACAGAAACGTCCCGATGCAAACGGCAGGTCGGCGGAAATCACCAGCACGGCAACATCGTCACGACTACCCAGTTCTGCATTAAACTTCTTCGCGGAGTCAGCACAAACACCCGTGTCGAGGCTCGGAACGATGTTGAGCAGTTTCTTCTTGCCGGCAAAATCCGCCAATGACACATCACTTAGATCGGTCTTGACCAGGTGAAAGTCCGATGCCTCACTGCCAACCGCCGGTAGATCGCCATTTGTGTTAATTGCATTACCTTCCAGAGTGATAGTCGCCATGCTTAAGCTCCTTGTGTAGAGATTGTAGCAACGCTACATTTTCGGGGTGACCGGACAATCCACGGCTTGCAATCGCTTGCAGATCCGCTCCAGGTGTTCAATAAATTCGTCGATATCCGCCACGCTTTTGGTTTCAGTCGCACATACCAGTAGACAGTTTTCAAGTTCCGGGTACTCAGCATCCAGCGAGACGCCGCCGACGATTCCCTGCACCGACAACGCACGGAGCACATTGGCAACCGGCATGGGCAGTTGAATTACGGCTTCGTGAAACACTGTGCGTTTAAACCGGCGCGTTATGCCCGGGACACGATCCAAACGTTCAAGCAATACATTGGTATTCGCGTGACTGACACCGGCCACGCGCTGCAAACCTGCCGGGCCGAGTAACGCCATATGAATTGTGGCGGCGGTTACCAACAGCCCCTGATTGGTGCAAATATTGGAGGTCGCCTTGGAGCGACGAATGTGTTGCTCACGGGCCTGCAAGGTCAAGGCAAAACCGGGCTTGCCTTCGGTATCTACTGTGCGGCCAATGATGCGGCCGGGCATTTGTCGCACATAGTCCTGGCGACAACACATGAAACCGAAATAAGGCCCACCCGAGGACAGCGGCGCACCCAGCGGCTGGCCATCGCCGCAAGCGATATCAGCACCACGCTCGCCCCATTCACCCGGGGGCGTGAGCACCGCCGCCGCGACCGGGTTCACGACCCCAATAACCAGCATGCCATGAGCGTGGGCCCAGTTCGTTAATGCATCCACCTCCTCCAGCACGCCAAAAAAATTGGGTTGCGGAATCACTATGGCCGCATAGTCGCCGGGATCTTCGGGTAGCGATTTTGGATCGAGAAAACCTTCGGCGCGGTCGTAATCAAATTCGTGCAGTTCGATACCCTGGTTGCACACAATCGTGTGCGCGACCTTGCGGTAGGTCGGATGCACGGTACGCGGCATCAGGATACGTTTTGATTTGGATTTTCGATTGGCACGCACCGCCATCAACACCGCCTCCGCCAGCGCAGACGCGCCGTCGTAGAGGGAGGCGTTGGAGACATCCATGCCCGTGAGCCCCGCCATCATGGTCTGGTATTCATACAGCAGCTGCAGCGTACCCTGGCTGGCTTCCGCCTGATACGGCGTATAGGCGGAGTAGAACTCACCGCGCGTGGCGATTTCCCAGACAGCCGCCGGTATGTGATGTTCGTAGGCACCGGCACCAGCGAAACATAAGTGGCGTTGATCCGCGCGGGAACGCTCATGCATCAGCCGCGTGACGCCCATCTCGTCCTCGCCCGGGGGAACCTGGGACAAACCTTCACTACGCAGTGTTGCCGGAATTTCATCAAAAAGCGCTTCGATGTCATTGACCCCAATGACGTCCAGCATTGCGCGTAACTCATCCTCCGTATGCGGATTAAAGGGCATGCTTACTACCTGTTAAGTGTTGCAGAACGTTGAACGTACTTGCGTTAATCTTAGTGTGAGTCTTCAGCGATCATTTCCGCGTAGGCCGATGCCGTTAGCAGATCGCCGAACGCGGCTTCATCATCCGGTTTGACTTTAAAGATCCAGCCGTCGCCGTAGGGATCCTGATTGACGGTTTCCGGCGTATCAGCGAGTTGCTCGTTAACCGCCACAACCTCACCGGTAACCGGACAATAAACATCAGAAGCGGCCTTAACAGATTCAACCACGGCACAATCATCACCACTGCCAAAACGGGCACCCTCTTCAGGCACCTCGACAAACACGAGATCACCCAGGAGATCTTGTGCATGGGCGCTGATTCCCACGGTCAGGCTACCGTCATCCTGTTTGCGTACCCACTCATGGGACTTGGTGTAATGTAAATCGTCTGGTACTTCACTCATCTTTAAATCCCCCGAAATTTAGCTCTAAAAATTACAAACACGGTTTTCCGTTGCGCACGAATGGCGGCTTTACAATACGCGCACTAAGTTGTTTTCCACGCACTTCCACGGTGCAATTTTTGTCCGCTTCACGCGGCACGCGCGCAAAGCCAATGGCCTTGCCCAGTGTTGGCGAGAAACTACCACTGGTGATTTCGCCTGCCTCCAGACCGTCGACAAACACCTTCAGGTGATCGCGCAACACGCCCTTATCCTCAAGGATTACGCCAACCAACTTGTGTGACGGTTTTAGCTTTCGTTGTTCTTCCAAACGACTACGGCCAATGAAGTTACGATCGTCAGGATCCCAGGCCACCGTCCAGCCCAACGCGGACTCCAGCGGGGTCACGTGTTCATCCATATCGGAACCATAGAGATTCATACCCGCTTCAAGTCGTAGCGTATCCCGTGCACCCAGGCCACAGGGTTTTACCCCCAGTGCAACCAACTTGTTCCAAAAAGCAGCGGCCTGGTCCGCCGGCAACATGATCTCGTAACCGTCCTCGCCCGTGTAGCCCGTACGCGCAATAAAAAAATCATCCACGGCATGCGCATAAAAGGGCGCCATATCCTTCAGGTCTTCCGGAGCGGATCCCAACGCTTCATGAACACGCTCACGCGCCTTCGGGCCTTGCACAGCGATCATCGCAAGGTCGTCACGTTCACGTACGTCAATGCCGAAAATTTTGGCATGTTCGGTTATCCACGCCATGTCCTTGTCGCGGGTCGAGGCATTGACTACGACGCGAAACCAGTCATGCCCCATAAAGTAAACGATGAGGTCGTCGATGACCCCGCCGTCCTCGTTCAACATGCAGGTATAAAGCGCCTTGCCGCTTTCCTGTAACCGATCGACATTATTTGCCAGCAGCTGGCGCAAGAAATCCCGGCAACGGTCGCCATGCAGATCAACAATGGTCATATGTGAAACATCAAACATCCCGACGTCGAGGCGTACCTGGTGATGCTCGTCGAGCTGCGAGCCATAATCAACCGGCATGTCCCAGCCGCCAAAGTCAACGATGCGTGCGCCAGCGGCCGCATGAACATTATAGAGCGATGTATGTTTTCCCATTACCAATTCACCAGATTAAAAAATTTATGCCTCGTAAAACAAATCAGGCGCCCGTTTTACCGGAGCCATTATGACCTTCATGATTTAATTTCCGGACGTTGCTCTTCTTCTGCATGATATGAGGAACGCACCAAGGGGCCGGATTTGACCCAGTCGAAACCAAGCTCGCGCGCCACTTCCGCATAGTCATCGAACTCCACGGGAGAAAGATAACGCTGCACCGGCAGATGATAACGTGTTGGACGCAGATACTGGCCCAGAGAAACGCGCTGTACACCGGCGGCTCGCAAATCATTTAGTACCGCCAGAACCTGTTGCCGGGTCTCACCCAATCCCAGCATGATCGCCGACTTGGCCTCGATACCCGGCAAGGGAGCCACCCGCTGTAACAGGTCCAGTGAAACTTGATAATCGGCACCCTTGCGGACTGTGCGATACAAATCCGGCACCGTTTCGACGTTGTGACCCCACACCAATTGCACATCACCCGGTACAGTACTGACCTCCGCCAGCGCCGCGAGCACAACATCAATTGCACGCGACTGACATCGTTTAAAGTCCGGGGTCAGAAATTCCACGCCGATCTCCGGCTGCATTTCACGCAAGGCTCGCAGCGAGTCGGCGAATACACCGGCGCCACCATCGGCTAGATCATCTCGATTGACCGAGGTCAGCACAACATATTTTAAACCCATGTGCTGGCTGGCTTCACACACGCGGCGCGGTTCATCATCATCAAACCAGTCCGGCTTGCCGGTCTTGACGTTACAGAATGCGCATGCGCGCGTGCAGGTATCCCCGAGTAACATAAACGTCGCCGTGCCGCGACTCCAGCACTCGCCGCGATTGGGGCAGGCAGCTTCTTCGCACACGGTATTCAAACCATTGTGGCGTACGGTGTGCAGGGTGTCCTGATAGACCTCTCCGCCACCCAGTGTTTGCCGGATCCATGGCGGCAAGCGGCTCGTATTTGGCTGCGCGGAAAAATCAAAAACTGGAAGGATTTTCTGCATGACTCCGTCGAATCCCGTTTGTTAACCATTAAGCGACCCCGGATCGGCTTGTCGCCATCCGATTGCCCCTCTGTCCGGTTACCTGAGAGCTTCGCCCCTTCGGTGCCCCGCCACGTTGTCCCGAAACACCGTAGCGAAGTCTCTCCAGAGTCAATGCGACGCCTGCGGTCCGTGTGCCTGAGCGATTCCGGGCGGTTGCGCCTTCGGCGCCCATCACCTGCTAACGGCGACGGGACTCTCCCACGAGCGTATTCATTGAAGCGGAAATTCTACCGATGCCGGGACCGGAAACCAAGGTTCATCGAGAATATTTTGCAAACCAAGTGCTTATACGACGGCGTGTAAAACTATTAGGCTCGGTTTTCGCGAATTGGCCGGGTTAAAAACCACAAAATCGGCAAGGTACCTATAACCAACATCAGGGCCGCCGGCGCCGCCAATTCAAGCATTTCCTCGCTGGCTTCAATCCAGATCCGTACCGGCAAGGTATCAAAGCCGGTCGGTCGCAGAATCAGCGTGGCCGGTAGCTCTTTCAACGTATCGATAAACACCAGTACCCAGGCACTGACCATGCCGCCCCGGATCACCGGCAACACAACTCGCCACAGATTTTCCAATGGCCCCGCGCCGAGACTGCGTCCCGCCTGTTCAATAGACGGCGTTAATTGTTGCACCGCCGCCTCTTGCGACTGCACGGCCAGCGGCAAAAAACGTACGACCATTGCCATGACCAATACAATGAGTCCACCATACAGCCACGGCAGGGTGGCCAGCACCACACTCAGTATCCCCAGTGCGATAACGGGGCCGGGTAACACAAAGCCGACGCTGGCCAACTGAATCTGCATGTGACTAAGCCAGGAACGTACGCGGGCGTGATACAGCGACAACGGTAAAGCGAGCACCACGGCTACACTTGCAGCGGCGGTAGCGACAAGCAGCGAGTTACGCACATAACCCCAAAACTCATGATCGATGAGATCGTTCTGCCACGCCTGCCAACTCCACACCAGCATCCATGCCAGTGGCAGGATTAAGGCAAACAACACCACCGTGCCCAACCAGGACCAAATCACAAAATGCTCAAAGCGGCTGGCACGGCGAGGTTGAATACGTTGCGACTGCGCGCCGGCATAGAAACGTTGCCGATTGCGAAAAAACCGTTCCAGGATCAAGAACGACAGACTGAGTCCAACCAACACCAGCGACAAACCGGCGGCTGACTGGTAATCAAACCTGCCGCTCATTTGCAGATAAATGCTTAAGGTAAAGGTCTGATAACGCAACATACTGACGGCGCCAAAATCCGACAACACATGCAAAACCACAAGCGCGACACCCGCGGCAACGGCCGGGCGTACCAACGGTAGTGTGATGCGCCGCATGACTTCTGTCGGCGTGGCACCTTGCATTCGGGCCGCTTCTTCGATTGAGCGGTGACTGCGCGACAAGGCATCCTGTACCAGTAAAAACACGTAGGAAAACCCGGCCAAGGTGAGCACGAAGGTCACACCCAACACGTTATAAAGTTCCGGGGGAGACGAGGATGCGCCGAAAAGAAAATGCCACAACCGGCCAAGCCAGCCGTCACTTTCAGTTAATGAGATATAAATGTGCGCAAACACATAGGTGGGTATGGTTAGCGGCATGACCATCAGCCAGATCGCCAGCCGCCGGCCAACAAATTCGCGGCGGGCGATCAACCAGGCTGTCGATACACCCAGTAGAATACTGCCAAAGGCAACAAGCACAGCGAGCAGCAGGGTATTCCACATCAACTCAGGAAGGCGCACGCTCCACAAGCTACGCCATTCCTCGGCGCCTAACTGCAACGCACTTCCAACAACAAACAACAAAGGCACCGCCGCCAACACCGCGACTATTGTTGCCAACACGCCACGCAAGCTGAGCCAGCGTGCCGGTAACATGGCGCTAAAAGGACTTGCTGTTTGTTCCACCGTTACTGAACCTTCTTGAATTGGAACAAGGACTCGCTATTTACCGCATCGAGTTTCATTCTGGCTAATAAGAGGTTCAGCGGTTACCCGCTATTTGCCACTAACCTGTTAGAACCTGGTCCCTAGAACCTCGGCCCTAGTCCCCGACACGTCGTAGACGTGTCTAAGGCATTCCTACACTTTCCAGGAGATCAAGCGTCGCCGTGCGCTGGCGACCCAGCTCTTCCATGGGCACATCCGCCACCTTAAAACTTCCGGCAGCGGGCACTTCCTTGGCAGCCGCAATTCCCGGCCGCACCGGGTACTCACGGTTTACTTTAGCAAACTGCGCCTGACCCTTTTCACCGACCAGGAACTTCACCAGCGCCTGTGCCTGCTCGGCTTTTTTCGAATAGCGGCTAATAGCAATGCCAGCAACGTTCCATGCTACGCCCATACCGTCCTTACCTTGATCAGGAAGGCGAATACTGATCGGTGCATCCGGATGTTTGGCTAGATGCCGATAGATGTAATAGTGATTAACCAGACCAATCGCCTTTTTGCCCGCAGCCACATCAGCCACTATCTTGCTGTGCTTGTTATATACGCTGCGTCTCACATTGCCCTTCATGCCTGTAAGCCAGGCCGCGGTTTTTTCCTTGCCCACCTCGAGCATGTAAACCGTCACTCCGGCGATGTAGCTTTCGTTTGAGCTGTGGGTAATCGCCAGTTTGCCCTGCAGGCGCGGATCGGCCAGGTCGAATACAGATTTGACGAATTCCACCGTCGTGTCCCCCGTGTTCACCACCAGTACACGGGCACGCGCCGATAAACCGACCCATTGTTTGTTCTTCGCCCGCGAACCCGCCGGGATCACTCCAAGGATATCGTCCGGAATGGCCTGGAAAAGCCCAAACTCGCTGCCCTTATAGAGGTTTCCGGCATCGTTGCTGATAAACAGGTCGGCCGTGGTGCGGTTTCCTTCCAACTTGAGTTTGGTCAACAGCGCAGTTGATTTACCGGCATGGATCTTCACGGGAATGCCCGTCTCAGCGGTAAATGCAGCCAGCACGGGCTTAACAAACTTGTCGCTGCGGCCCGAATATATCACCAGGGCATCTTCTGAAAATGCGGTATTCGAAGCGGTACCGGTTAAAAGCACCCCCAGTACCCACAGGTGTCGCACTGAAAATCTCATCTGATTCAGCCTCCCATATATATAGTATGTGACCAGATTTTGGTGCAAATGATAATAATTCGTATTTAGAATTGCAAGAACATTTAGTTCTGCCCGTAGTCCTCCCAGCCTGCCGGATTACGTACGACTGGAAAAAGCAGTTCTGGCTACAGTTTAATCCCGCGTGAGAGTGTAGGCTGATCAGCGGTCATACCCATTGCCTGGCGCATTATGAGGTTACGCACCGGCGACAGGCCGTGAGTAAAATTCATGCCCGAACTACGCAGCCAACGAATCACCGGCGAGCGACTGCCAAACAAACGCTGAAACCCGTTCACCGTTGCCAACACGGCCGTGTTTTCCGACCGCCGCCAGCGTTCATAACGGCGCAGCGTGCCCGCAGCCCCAATCGATTGGGAACCACGCTGAGTCTCGATAATGATTTCCGCCAGGCTTGCCACGTCAGCCAAACCTAAGTTGACACCTTGTCCGGCAAGAGGATGCATGGTGTGAGCCGCGTCACCCACGAGAGCCAGATGGTTGCCCACATAACTCTGCGCATCGAAAAACCGTAGCGGGTAACTCGCTCGTGGACCCACTTCGGCTACCGTACCTAGGGTGTGCTCAAATGAGCTCGAAAGTGCCTCGGCAAACGCCACGTCATCCATGGCCAGAAGGTTCTGCGCGTGCACCGGAGAAGTGGACCACACAATAGAACTAAAACCGTTGCTAAGCGGTAAGAACGCCAACGGACCTTCCGGTAAAAACCGTTGCCACGCAGTCTGCTTATGGTAGCGTTCGGTTTTCACGTAGGTCACAATGGCTTCCTGATTGTAATCCCAACCACGCACACTAATGTGTGCCTGCTGACGAACCCAGGAACGACTACCATCGGCGGCAACCAGTAGTTCAGCGCTAAGCGTACGACCTGACTCGGTCGTGACCGAGGCATACTCACCGTCCAGGTCCAGCCGTTTCAGTCGGGTTGAACTCATCAGTTCAACATTGGCCACGGCTTCCAGACGTGCATACAAGGCGGCAAGAATGACACGATTTTCGACGATATGGCCAAGATAGGGCTCGCCGATTTCGGCACTATCAAAATGAATTGCCCCCTTTCCACCCGCGTCCCAAACATGCATCTCGCGAAATGGGCTGACACGTTGATCAACCATTGCCCGCCACACCTTCAGGGCTTCAAAAATGTGCTGCGTTGCCCTTGTTAGCGCACTGACACGCAAATCAAATCCGTTTGCGGGCCATTCAAATTGTGGCGCTTGCGCCTCTATCAACGCCACCCGCAAGGGACTATCGGCAAGCGCACAGGCAAGGGTTGCGCCTACCATTCCTCCCCCGACGATGACAACATCAAAATCCGTTTCTACTGTGCTCACTGACCGAAACCTGACTCTTTGAGTGAAAGACCGCGCGCAAGTCGTGGCAGACGGCCGACAAAACCCATGGCCTGCCGTGCAACCGCACGCTTCAGGGGCGGCAGAATATCCAGTGCCAGCATACCCATGTTACGCGCCATGACCAACGGCAAACTGTTGTTGGAAAACAGACGCACCAAACTATCGGTCAACAAACCCACCTGCAGTTGGTCACGTCTTCGCCAGGCAGCATAGTATTGCAGTACGGGCATACTGCCTGGATCGTGCTGCTGCTCTACCGCATCAGCCAACACATGTGCCAGGGCGGCGACATCGCGCAAGCCCAGATTAAAACCCTGCCCGGCCACCGGATGCAAAGTATGTGCAGCATTACCAATTATCGCCAGGCGCGCACGGATCTGTTCGCGGCTACGCATCAAGCCAAGCGGATACACTTCGCGTTTTCCGATTTGCACAATACGTCCGGCTCGCGGGCCGACACGTTCTTGCAAAGCAGTGCGAAAGTCTTCGTCGCTAAGCCCCATGGTGTGTTCGCTCTGTTGTCGAGTCTGCGTCCAGACCAAGGAGTAGTCACAATCACCCGCCGCGCCTGCTTCGTCTGTGACTAGCGACAGCCGTAGCGGCAACAAGGCCAGTGGGCCGTTATCTGTAAAGCGCTCAAACGCCGTATCGCCATGTGCATGATCCATGCGAATGTTGGCAATCACGGCACATTGTTCATAACGCAGTTTAAACGCGCCAACACCGAGTATCTTGCGTACCTGAGAATCACCGCCGTCGGCGGCCACTAGTAAACGGCTTGTAAGCGTCTGCTGCCGCTTATTCTGTATAACATCCACTTGCGCGTGATCGGTGTGCAGTCTCACGTCCTCAAGCTGTGCCGGGCACAGAACGTCGACTTGATCCTTTGCTGCCATTGCTTCCCACAGCACTTGGCCCAAGACGCGCGTTTCCACCACGTAGCCGAGGGCATCGAGTTGATAGTCGCGCGCACGCAGATGGGTAAGGCCCGGATGTCCCCGGTCGGAGACATGGATGTTGCGGATTGGGGCGACGCCCAGCGCCTCGATGGCCGGCCACAGCGACAGGGCGGAAAACACTTGTTTGGAGGTATAAGCCAACGCCACCGAACGCGCATCAAAACTCGGCTGAGCATTGTCGTCCCAGGCGCGTGCCTCAACCACAGCCACACGCAACGGTAACTCACTGAGAGCACACGCCAGACTGGCCCCCACCAGGCCACCGCCAATGATCAAAACATCGTAATCCGTTTTGTCGCTCATCTTTCCGGCCTGATTGTATGGCTAAAGTGTTACTAACTAACTGAAGCTAAGCGGTGCCTACTAAAAATTCAGCGCGAAGGCTTTCATGCCCCCACGGCAAGACTCTCGGCAGCAGGGACGCTGCCGTGAAGCCTACAGGGACGTATTTACGGCGTGTCTTGCCGTGGGGGCATGGAAGCCTGACCACCGAAAATATGTTTTTCTTTGATCTCGAAGTAGGCACCGCTTAGCTTCAGTTAGTTAGGCCATCAATGCTTCGATTGCATCGGCGTCTTTGGGCGCATCCGCGCTCAACACCACATTACCATCTTTGCTGACCAGCACATCATCCTCGATACGTATGCCTATGTTTTGCCATTTTTTCGCCACGTTCTTGCTACCCGCCGGTATATACAAACCCGGTTCCACCGTCATCACCATGCCCGGTTCCAACAGCCGCCACTCTCCCTCGACCTTATAGTCCCCAACATCATGCACATCCATACCGATCCAGTGTCCGGTTCGGTGCATAAAAAAATTCTTGTATTTTTCGGTCTTGATGAGCTGCTTGACTCGTCCTTTTAACAGACCCAGCTCCACCAGCCCTTCGGTAAGCGTTTCCACCGCAGCATTGTGCGGGTCGTTCCAGTGATTACCGGGCTTGACCTGATCGATGGCGGCAGCCTGGGCGGCAAGCACGACATCGTAAAGTGCGCGTTGCGGTTTACTGAAACGGCCGTTGACGGGAAATGTGCGGGTAATGTCTGCCGCATAGGAATCATATTCTGCGCCGGCATCAATCAACACAAGATCACCATCGCGAAGCGTCGCGGTGTTTTCTACGTAGTGCAGTACGCAGCCATTGGCACCGCCGCCGACAATAGAACTATAGGCTGGAGACCGTGCGCCATGGGCCATGAATTCATGCAGCAACTCAGCCTCAAGTTGGTACTCTTTTTTACCCGGCCGACACACTTTCATGGCGCGGCAATGCGCGCGTGCCGAAATAGTGGCGGCGCGCTGCATGGCTTTAATCTCACGGCTGCTCTTGAACAAGCGCATATCGTGTAACAGATGCTCCAGGGCGATAAACTCACCCGGAGTCTGCATACCTGAACGCGACTGATTGCGGAGTCGATTTACCCAGCCAATAAGGCGGCGATCAAAATCCGGGTGAATACCCATGGTGTAGTAGACCCGCTCGATGCCTTCGAGAAGACCGGGCAGAATTTCGTCTATATCATCTATAGGGAAAGAATCATCGGCGCGATAATCCGCCACTGCGCCATCCTGACCTGCGCGCGCGCCGTTCCAGATCTCCGCCTCCGGATTGCGTTCGCGACAGAAAAGGATGTATTCACCGTTCTTACGCCCTGGCACAAATATCGCCACCGCTTCGGGCTCTGGAAACCCGGTCAGATAGTAAAAATCGCTGTCCGGTCGATAGGAGTACTCCACGTCACGATTCCGGATCCGCACCGGGGCAGCCGGCAGGATCGCAACCGAGCCTTCACCCATAAGCTGCATTAGCTGTCGACGGCGACGAATAAATTCCTGTGTTTGCATCACATCATTATGCCATGAAGAACAGGTCCTAGGGACTAGGTCCGAGGAAAACCGGTTTTAAGCAGCTGTTACCAGAGGTCTGGTCACTCGCCACTCGTCACTCGTCCCTGATTCTCAGCATGAATGAGTAGGACACCGGTGCGCAGGTACTCCACCAGTTCCATGTAGGCCTGTTCGTCTTCTTCATCTTCGTCGGTATCGTAGTCTCCCGCCTGACTGATCGCGATTATATCGTTGACAATTTCACGCACATTTTCGGGCAGGGAGGTGGTTTTATCGATTCCCCCCATGCTTTGGCCGAGCAGGAAGCCCTGACACCAATCCCCCAGCGCATCGCGGCGCTCCATGATGGGCGCGTTATCGTCGGGCAACAAGGGTTGAAACTGCATCTGCTCGTCCTGCAACGACGCTGCAACTTCGCGGAACAAATTTTCGAAGGTCTCCTGCCAGTGCGGTTGGTCTTCCGCTGTCAGACCCGGTACCAGATATTCCCGCAGCCGGGCGGCATCTAAAGCTTCGCCCGTTGAGAGAAACCCGCACAACAAGCCGTGACATTCCGCCGCGCTTACTGCGCTGTCATAATCCTGTAACCAGATTTCCACTTCGCTGTGTTGTGGGTGTTGCCAACTCATTGGATTCTTGCACCTTTTGTAGCGCGGCGACAGTTTGGCCGAAATCGCTTCGATGGTATCATTTCTGCATGGGTGTGCCGATCCCCGTTGACCCGGTTCGCGCACGGCCGTATATTGAAAAACAGATATCCGCCGTTGGCGGGAATAATGAAGCGAACAACTCTAACGGCGCACGTATGGAAGAAATGGACCTGAAACGGCTTGAGCAACGCGTAGACGAATTGATCGATGCGGTATCGCAACTCAAGACCGAGAACAAAACATTACGCGAAGGCAACGCATCACTTGAAACGGAACGGACACGCTTGCTGGAAAACACGGAACAGGCCCGCAGCCGCGTCCAGGCCATGATCCATCGTCTGAGGTCCATGGAAAATGACTGACAAGAGTACCAGCGACGCGGTTTCCGTCCATATCATGGAGAAGGAATTTTTGGTTGCCTGCAAGGAAGACGAACGCGAGGAACTTGTCGCATCGGCACGTTATCTGGACCAAAAGATGCGCGAGATCCGCGACTCCGGCAAGGTGATTGGCACCGATCGCATCGCCGTAATGGCGGCACTGAATATCACCCACGATCTGCTGACGCGGGACCACCAGCAGGCCGGCGTCGATGAGTCGTACGTGCAGCGTGTAAAACGTTTGCATGATAAAATTGAAAACGCATTGTTTCACAACCAGCAAATGGAGTTTTAGGCTGGAATTGTATGGTTGACGGTCGCCGTCCCCCCGAGTAATGGGAGGCGCCTGCCCTGCTCGTCAGTGTACCGGGGTATTTCTTGAGCCTTAACGTAATTACCCGGGAGCGATAAGCCAGCGTTGTGTGCAAGTCCGTCTCGTAACGGAAAGCCTGATGCGCTGGCAGTTTGTTCCCACTTGAACCTCAGGTTCAAGAACAAAGGTCACAACGGCAGCGGCGGGTGACTCCCGCCATTTTCCTTTCCACGCAATGAATCGATCTGATCAGCGAACCCAGATAAGACAGCGGCGACGCCAACTACCTACTGTGGATCGTGAATACGCCGCGGCGACGTTGGCGGAGCACATTCAGCGCTCGCGACCCTTTATCAACGGGCAACATATTGCTTTCTACCTGCCTAATGACGGCGAAATTGATCTACGGCCGCTGCTGTTCATGGCCTGGGAAATGGGTAAGCACTGTTACCTGCCCGTACTTGGCAAACGCCACGAAAACCGGATGTGGTTTATGCCCTATGAACCCGACGACAATCTGATAATTAACCGCTTTGGCATTCCGGAACCACCGTTGAACCGAAAGAAAAGCGGATGTAAAAATTGGCGCCTGGATTTGGCACTGCTGCCGTTGGTGGCGTTTGATATGGCTGGTAACCGGCTCGGTATGGGGGGCGGGTTTTATGATCGTACTTTTGCCTATTTGCGATCCCGCCGCTACTGGCGCAAGCCCCATCTCATGGGAACCGCGTTCAGTTTTCAGCAAATGGAAAACCTATCCAGACAACCCTGGGATGTACCGCTGGACAGTATGGCCACGGAACAGGGTATCGTCCGATTTGGGGGAAAATGACTTGACGTGAGCCGGGAGATTTCCCGGCTCACGTGGTCGATATGCTGTCCGTAGCTGCCTTACTGGCGGCTCAGCTGGATCGATCCGTTGTTTTGCTGCGAAAGTGCCTGGGTCAGGCCAGTGGCCAGAATACTTAATCCCAATATTACCGCCAGGACGACCATCAAGTCAGGCTTACGCCTCTTCATGATGTCTTCCTCCGTACGGGGCTCTGCAGGGCCCTTCTTTTTGTTTACTGCCCCGGCTGGGACGAGCAACACCTTTATAATAATGGTTCCTACCCTCGAGACAAGCCCTACGGACGTTCATCGAGAGACAAAAGCGTAAATCAGAATTTGCTTATATTTTTCTACTGGAGCGTGTCATGCGGTATTATCGGCTCGGCTTCAGTAAAACAATAATCAGGAGTTCCCCATATGCAATTCTGGTTGATGAAATCCGAACCGGACGTTTTCGGTATTGACGACCTGGCTAAGGCGCCCAAGAAAACAGAACACTGGGATGGTGTCCGCAACTATCAGGCTCGTAACATGATGCGCGATGATATGAAGCGCGGCGACAAAGTTTTTTTCTACCATTCCAACTGTAAAAGTCCCGGCATTGCCGGAATTGCGCGTGTCGTCCGCGAAGGCTACCCGGACTTTACCGCCTTCGATCCAAAGGAGAAATACTATGATCCAAAAAGCCAAGCCGACGCGCCACGCTGGTTTATGGTCGACCTCAAGTTTGAACGTAAACTCAAGCGCGTAATTACCCTGGAAGAACTCAAGCAACGCACCAAACTTAAGAATATGCCCTTGGTCCGTAAAGGTAACCGTCTCTCCATCATGCCGGTTACATCGGCAGAGTGGGATTTTATTCTTGGACTTGAGTAAACCCGAAACGACATCGTTGTTCATTTCGGCACCAACATATCCGTTTAATTTCGACGCAGCCTAATTGAACCAATGTTTAGCGAATTGCAATTTGCAACACCAGATCATTCAACCATTCCATTTTTCTACTTCCTTTAGACGTCGCACACTCAGTGTAAACTCATAATTGAGATCCATTACACGTTGAGTCCAACCACGTGCTGGATCCATTTATGAGTTGCACGCTTTTGAATTGTGTTGTGTTCAGCACTCGCATGCACGGCACAAAGCAAAAAAGAACGTGCACGTGATGTATACGACCCTCAATTTAGCCCAAATAAAAGAAAACACGCTTGAAGTGACAAAATTTCGACACTTCTTTCTTGAATAAACGTGTTTTTAGAAAAATTTTTTGCACTTAAGTGCACATGAGTGATGTTTCTAACCTACCGGGCGATTAATTCGCTCAAACATCGCAATTATTTTTGTAAATACGTTTGTTTGACCCTCGTTTTGGCAACAAACGCGCGTGCGCAACACGATGCTGATCAGAAAATCACTCAGTCACCATCGAAGAAGTGGTTTCAAAAGCGCACTGAAAGAGATTTCTCAGTAATTTTTACTAAAACCTGACGTTATCGACCCGTTAAACGCTGAACTTTAATGTGTAAGTACAAAAATCCTTCTGCATAAACTAATCATTCACGATTAAAACGACTTGTTTCGTCTTGTGAAACGCGTTCAAGAGACAAAATTTGTAAAATTGGTCTTTCAAACACGCGTATACGAGCGTATTTACGTTAAGAATCCCGATTTTTTACAAAATTTTTATGTTTTTTCGCTGTTCACACGATTCAACGCCGAAAATTTCGTTTTCTTGAACACAAAAACAAAAATTTTTCGTGCAACAAACAATCTCATGTACGAATTTTTATAAAAACTTGTGAATAAGTCGTGTAAATGCAAAAAAATAAGCAACTTACTAGCATTTTTGATCAACTTGGCTATACTCTCCGGAAGTTCAATGTTCAATCTGGAGGTTTTTGCAATGGCAACGAAGAAACGAGCGAAAAAGAAAACCGCTGCGAAGAAGAAAGCAGCAAAGAAAAAGACGGCTAAGAAGAAGGTAGCCAAGCGTCGCACCAAGAAGAAAACTGCGGCAAAAAAGAAGACCAAGAAGAAGGCTAAAAAGAAAGTAGCCAAAAAGAAAGCCAAGAAGAAGGCTAAGAAAAAGGCCAAAAAGAAAGTAGCCAAGAAGAAGGCTAAGAAAAAGGCTAAAAAGAAAGTAGCCAAGAAGAAGGCCAAGAAAAAGGCTAAGAAGAAAGTAGCCAAAAAGAAGGCCAAGAAAAAGGCTAAGAAGAAAGTAGCCAAAAAGAAGGCCAAGAAAAAGGCTAAGAAGAAAACAACCAGAAGGCGTAAGAAATAGCCCTAGGTTGGCGCCGGAAACCCGGCCGGGAGCAATCCCAAAGAAAAGGCCCGCATCCGCGGGCCTTTTTTATTTACCGGATGGAAAAATCAGCAGCCATTGGGGCTGTGAAACAAACCACACCAGAATTGCGCCGCCGTTGCTATGGACGTAGCGGTTCCATTCACCGTCTATAAAAACAGCGCGTAGGCAGGATTATCTGACTCTTCCCAATGCGGGTAACCAAGTTCATCCAGAAATGTGTTGAATTGCGACAGATCGGTTTCGGCGACCTGGATACCCACCAACACCCGCCCGTAGGCGGCGCCGTGATTGCGGTAGTGAAACAAGCTGATGTTCCAGCGATCACCCATCTGACTCAGAAACCGCATCAACGCACCTGGACGCTCCGGAAACTCGAACCGCAACAGGCGCTCGTTTCGAACGCCCTGCACGCGCCCGCCGACCATGTAACGTACATGCATTTTGGCCATCTCATTATCGCTCATGTCGACAACGGCATAGCCCTTTTCCGTCAGCTGCTGCAACATTTCCTGCTTGGCCTTGCCGGTTTCGGCCATTTTTACACCGACAAACACGTGCGCCTCATCTGCGGTAGAAAAACGGTAGTTGAACTCCGTAATCCCCCGATTGCCCAGCGTCTCGCAAAAGGTGCGGAAACTGCCGGGCTGTTCTGCAATGGTTACAGCGAATAAGACTTCGCGACGCTCTCCCAACTCGGCCCGCTCAGCAACATGACGCAGACGATCGAAGTTCATGTTGGCACCGCTATCCATCGCCACCATTACCTGGTCACGACAAGCTTCGCGTTCAACATATTTTTTTAGCCCGGCCACCGCGAGAGCACCGGCGGGCTCGGCAATAGAACGGGTATCATCGAAGATATCCTTAATCGCCGCGCATATCTCGTCAGTGGTGACCACGATCACCTCATCAACACATTGCTGCGCGAGCCGGAACGGTTCTTTACCCACCTGCCGCACGGCCACGCCGTCAGCAAAAATGCCCACCTGATCGAGCATGACGCGCTCACCCGCCTGCAGAGCTTCGTACATGCAGGGTGACTCATCCGGCTCCACGCCGATCACGCAAATATCAGGCCGCATGGCCTTCAAATAGGTGCCAACACCCGAGATTAAGCCCCCACCACCCACGGGTAGAAATATGGCGTCGAATCCCTGTGGGCACTGATTCAGTAACTCCATGCCGATGGTTCCCTGACCTGCGATCACTTCGGGGTCGTCGTAGGGGTGAATAAAAGTCAGCTTGCGCACCTCTACGAGGCGAATCGCCTCCTCAAGTGCGTCGTCGTAGGTATTGCCGTGAAGTATGACCTCACCACCCAGTTGCCGTACCGATTCGACTTTAATATCCGGCGTCGTTTTCGGCATGACAATAACCGCCGGTATCTCCAGGCGATGTGCCGCCAACGCGACGCCCTGCGCATGATTACCGGCAGAGGCGGCGATCACGCCCTTTTTGCGCAGGTCTTCGGGCAGGCCGATAATTTTGTTATAGGCACCGCGCAATTTGAAGGAAAAAACCTGTTGCAGATCCTCGCGTTTCAGCAGAACGGTATTTTGTACCCGTGTCGACAATTTTACTGCCGGTTCCAGCGGTGTCTCGCGGGCTACTTCATACACTTGCGCAGCGCGGATCTTTTCCACGTAGTCGATGGTCATCGTCTTACTGGGCCGGATTTAGCGTAAAAGCGCTTAACAGCGGAGCCGCCGGGGCCAGGAAGATTCGATTAAATTCCGCGCTATGCATTTTTTGGGGTGCCTGACTTTATTATGCTGGATGATGCAGGGTAATGCTTAATATAATAGCGGGTCAACGCCGCGGCAGTGCGGTCCTATTTTTTACGTCGGAGACGTCAGCATGACACAAGATGAAATGAAACGGGCGGTGGCCCAGGCCGCAATCGAATATGTCCCCTCCGGTACGATTGTCGGCGTCGGTACCGGTTCAACCGCAAATTACTTTATCGACGAGCTGGCCAAGATTAAGGGCAAAATTGACGGCACCGTTGCCAGTTCGATTGCCAGTGCCGAGCGCCTCAAGGGGCACGGCATCGAGGTCATGGAACTGAATACCGCCGGCCGACTCTCGGTTTACGTTGACGGCGCTGACGAATCCACCCGCCACCTGCATTTAATTAAGGGCGGCGGCGGTGCGTTGACGCGTGAAAAGATTGTCGCGGCCGCCAGTGACAAGTTTGTCTGTATCGCCGATGAATCAAAACTGGTCGACCGTCTGGGCAAATTCCCGCTACCGGTAGAGGTGATCCCCATGGCGCGCAGTCTGGTCGCAAGGGCCATTGTTAAACTCGGGGGTGAACCTGTTCTCCGCGAAGGCTTTACCACTGACAACGGCAACATTATTCTCGACATTCACAACATGGACATCATCGATCCGGTCGATCTGGAAGCCAAGCTCAATGACATCGCAGGCGTCGTGACCAATGGACTGTTCGCCCGGCGACCCGCCGACGTCTTACTGCTGGGCACACCAAACGGTGTCAACGTGCTCGAATAGGGCCGACTAACGGGGGTGACGAGTAACGAGGAAAAAACTGGCGCCCACACTTTGGGCTGACCCCCTTGCCACTCGAAACTCGTCCCTCGTCAATGTTTGTAATGCGGATCGACCCAGCAGCGTGGCAATGCTTCGTCTGAGGGAAAGATCAATTCTGCCTTGCTGAATGCGGCAGGATCCTGCATTTCCTCACCGGCGTGGAAGCGTCCCGAAACGGCGTCCTTGAACGGATCAAACAATGCTGCGGTATCCATAACCTCAACGAGATCACCACTTGGTTTGTGTTTCAGATACATAGCCAATCTCCTTCTTGTTCATGTCCCAACATAGGCACCGATTCAAAACCGGCCCTTGACCCTGATCATAAAAACCGTCGCTTGTCACATTTCTCCCAGCGCCTGATTCAAATCCCGAAACTAACCGCCCGTCCTCGTCCCTCGCACCTCATTACTCGATCCTGAATTTAAAGCAGAACGCGTTCAATACCACCGTGGGACACGGAATCGATAAACCGCTTTTGCCAGCCTTCACCCCACTGTCGGCGTGCCAATTCGACCACAATATAGTCCGTCTGCAGACCGGTGTCCTCCGCATAGCGAGCTAGCCCCTGTTGACAGGCCGGACAGGACGTCAGCATTTTCACTTCGCCATGCTCGACAGAAGTGTTGCCGGTTAGTTGTCGGACGCCCTGCTGCAATTCTTCGAGTTTGCGGTAACGCACCTGCGTCGCGATGTCGGGCCGTGATACGGCCAGCGTGCCGGCCTCACCACAACACCGGTCCGACAGCGTAACGGGCTGCCCCAACAATCCACTGGCGACCTTGACCGGATTGTGTTTTTTCATGGGTGTATGGCATGGATCATGGTACAGGTACTGCACACCGTCCACACCCTCGGTATTCACACCCCGCTCCATGAGGAACTCGTGAATATCCAGCAAGCCACAACCGGGAAAGATTTTATCGAAGCGGTAGGTTTGCAGCTGGTCCATACAGGTGCCACACGAAACGATCACCGTGCGTATATCCAGATAGTTCAGCGTATTGGCGACGCGATGAAACAACACCTGGTTGTCGACCGAAATCGCCTTACCTTTGCGCTCGTCACCACTGGATGTCTGCGGATAACCACAACACAAATACCCCGGTGGCAACACGGTTTGCACACCCGCATCGTAAAGCATCGCTAAAGTTGCCAGACCGACCTGACTGAATAAGCGCTCCGAGCCGCAGCCGGGGAAATAAAACACCGCCTCGCTGTCCTCACTGCATCGCTCCGGGTTACGTAACACGGGAATGGTCTTGGGATCATCCAGGCCCAGCAGGCTGCGCATCGTCTGGTTGGGTAGTCCACCGGGCATGGGTTTGCGGATCAGATGCACAACCTGCTCCACAACACGCGGCTTACCCGTTGTAATCGGTGGTCGGTTGTCAGCAGGTAACATTCGCAGACGCTTTGCTACCGTGTGCACCCAACGCTGGCTGCGGTAACCCCAGCCGATAAGCGTTTTGTGCCACAGCTTAACCATGCGTGGGTCGCTGCTGTTGAGAAAGGCCATTGACGCGCGCGTACCGAGATTCAGACGCTTCTGGCCCTGGTTACGCAAGATATTGCGCATGCGAATGGAGACATCGCCAAAATCAATGTCCACCGGACACGGACTCAGGCATTTGTGGCACACCGTACAGTGATCCGCGACATCGTTCATTTCGTCAAAATGACGTACCGAAATCCCGCGTCGGGTCTGTTCTTCGTAGAGAAACGCTTCGACGATCAGGCCACTCGCCAGAATCTTGTTGCGCGGTGAATAGAGCAGATTGGCGCGTGGAATATGTGTACTGCATTCGGGTTTGCATTTGCCACACCGCACACAGTCCTTGACCATGCTGTTTAACTCACCCAACTCACTGGCTTCAAGGATCAGTGCTTCCTGCTCCAGCAAGCGCAGAGAAGGCGTATAAGCGTTTTCCAGTCCTGACCCTGCTAATAACTTGCGGGGATTAAAAACGCCGTGTGGATCGACCTGTTGCTTGTACGTCGCAAACGCGTTCACAACGTCAGCTTGTAGAAACTGCATCTTGGTAATGCCGATGCCGTGCTCGCCGGAGATCACGCCGCCGAGTGACTCGGCCAGCGCCATGATCCGCGCCACAACCTGATCAGCTTCATGCAGCATGGCGTAGTCGTTCGAGTTCACTGGAATGTTGGTATGCACGTTACCGTCACCGGCGTGCATATGCGTGGCCACAAACAGGCGACTGGAGCGTTGCCTGGCATGCAGCTTGTCGAGGCGTGCGCGTACGCCGTCCCACTCGCGGCCGGCAAAAATTTCCTTAACGGGACGCTCGACTGACTGTCGATAAGAAATACGCAGGTTACGCCGTTGCAGCACGCGAAACACCGTTTCACCCGGCTCTAACGGTTCGTTAGCTTCGGTGAGCAAGTCAGGATGTTTCTCTGCAGATGCATCCATGTGCTGCAGGAGCGCGTGCCAGCGTGCGCGTGTCGCCTCCAGAAGCTCGCGTGCGGCGGTCTTTTTTCCTTCAAGGATATGCAGGGTCTCTTCGCTTTGCTCTTCGGACGGCGCTTGTCCGGCAACCACCGTATGTAACTCCGGCATCTCACCAGCAAGGTAAGCCAATAGCGAATCGATCATCGTCAGCTTGTTGCGCGTCGAAAGTTCGATGTTGATGCGCTCGATGCCGTCGTTGTATTCCGCCAGGCGATCTAACGGAATCACCACATCTTCGTTGATCTTGAAAGCATTAGTATGTGCCGCAATTGCCGCGGTTCGTGCCCGATCCGCCCAGAACTGTTTGCGCGCCTCGGCACTTGTGGCGATAAAGCCTTCCGCATCGCGGACGTTGGCCATGCGCACGACCCGCGAGGCCGCCTCAGCGACGATTTTTTCATCCTCGCCGGCAATATCGACCAGCAACACCATTTTGGGAAGCTCACGGCGTGGCGCCTTGGTGGTGTAACGCACCGCGCGAACATAGCGTTCATCGAGATGTTCCATGCCGGCGAGCTGCACACCGGAAAGGGCGTCAAGATAGTCCTTTGTTTCCACGATTGCGGGTACCGCGTCGCGCAGATCCACGCCAAAAAATTCCAGGCACACGGTACGCATGTACGGCGGCATGCGATGCAACAGGAACACCGCCGCGGTGATAATGCCGTCGCAACCTTCCTTCTGGACGCCCGGTAGACCACCGAGGAACTTGTTGGTCACGTCCTTGCCAAGGCCCTGCTTACGCAACTCCACTCCGGGGATCTGTAAGATTTCGGCATCCCCCAGTGGCGTTACGCCATCTGCGGCATAGCGTGTGAGTCGGAACTCGGCAACGTCCACTTCGTGGATCTTGCCGCGATTGTGACTAAGCCGCTCCACCTGCAACCAGTTGGCATCGGGCGTGACCATGCGCCACGACACCAGATTGTCCAGCGTCGTGCCCCACAACACTGCTTTTTTACCACCGGCATTCATGGCGACGTTGCCACCGATGCAACTGGCGTCCTGTGAAGTGGGATCCACAGCAAAAACAAAACCGTCCTGCTCGGCGGCGTCCGAAACACGCCGCGTCACGACACCCGCCTCGGCCCGAATGGTCGGTACTGTTTCACTCACTCCAGGTAAATTGGCTTGTGTAACCGTACCGAGTGTTTCCAGCTTTTCCGTGTTGATGACAACACAATCTGCCGTCAAGGGCACCGCGCCACCGGTATAACCTGTACCGCCGCCGCGCGGTACAATGCCCACACCGAGTTTGATACAGGCCGCAACCACCTCGCGCACTTCCTGCTCGCTATCGGGCGAGACCACCGCTAACGGATATTCAACCCGCCAATCGGAGGCATCGGTGACATGCGAAACACGGGCGATGCCGGAGAAATCGATATTATCGTGGTGAGTCACGCGCCCAAGGCGCTTTTTTACCTGTTGGCGTAAATGGCCCTGGTTGTCGAACCAGACTTCAAAGTCCTGTACCGCGTCGCGTGCACGTTGCACGAGTTTCAGCGCTTTTGGGTTTTGCTCGGCACGGTCTTCGATCTGCCGCAGACGATGACACAGCGCCTCAACCAACGCCGTACGGCGTTTTCGATTTGTCAGCAAATCGTCCTGAATAAACGGATTACGCGACACCACCCAGATATCACCCAGCACCTCGAACAACATGCGCGCCGAACGTCCGGTGACCCGCTCACCACGCAACTCATCCAGCAGCGCCCACATATCCTCGCCGAGCGTGCGGATAACGATTTCACGATCGGAGAACGA
>CAMYNG010000017.1 GCA_947259765.1 uncultured Ectothiorhodospiraceae bacterium | reverse complement strand
CTGAAAATAAAGCGTGGATTTACGTGGCGCGATATCGATTTTCCCGACCACCACCCATTTGGATCCCTCGGTAAGTTTCTCTCCAGACCACGCAGTAGTACTTACTAACGTTCCACCTAAATACAATACGCTGATGATAATTAGAGTTCTTTGACGATGGTTCACATTTTCCCCCTTGCGCAACTGTGGTGCCTTGAACGCCAAGTGTAGTGCCTGGGGAGACTAATTCCAACGTATGGGACTGCTTTCTCACTGGCTAATAATGTAAGCGGTAAATACATCATTCCTATAAAGTTGTTGACTCCAATGTCAACGAAAGGTCTCCGCAAATGTACGCCGGCGGCTTATTCCAAAACCCTCACCGCCCGGGAACGGTCACTAGCGAACTTGAATACAGAAACGTTTCAGATAGCTTCCTCCATACCCAACTCTTTGATCTTGCGCGTTAGCGTGTTGCGCCCCCAACCCAACAGTCGGGCGGCGTCCTGGCGGCGACCGCCGGAGTGTCGCAGCGCGGTTTCAATCATGGTGCGCTCAAATTGGGGTGTGGCGGATTCCAGCAAACCCGTGCTGCCGCGAGTGAGTTGCCTATCTGCCCATTGGCGCAAACAGTCCACCCAGTCGTCGTTGTGAGGCGCGCCGCCGGCGACCTCATCGAGGAGTTCCGGTGGCAAATCGTCCTTATGTACAACCTGTCCGGGTGACATTACGGTCAACCATCGGCTGGTGTTCTCCAACTGGCGTACGTTGCCCGGCCAGTCCAGTTTGCTTAGGTAGGTTTCTACTTCGGCGTCAAGCGTCTTAGGATCGACGCTTAGTTCCTCCGCGGCTAAATTCATAAAATGGCGCGCAAGTAACGGGATGTCCTCGCGGCGTTCACGCAAAGAGGGTAGGTGGATGCGTATTACGTTAAGTCGGTGAAACAGATCTTCGCGAAACAGGCCTTCTTTAACGCGGTCTTCAAGATGCTGATGTGTCGCAGCAACAACACGCACATCCACTTTTACCGGATCGTGTCCGCCGACGCGATAAAACTCACCGTCGGCCAGCACCCTTAACAGGCGAGTCTGCAGCTCGTTGGGCATGTCACCGATTTCGTCAAGAAACAAGGTACCGCCATCGGCCTGTTCAAAACGGCCCTTGCGTTGTGAATCGGCACCGGTAAATGCGCCGCGTTCGTGACCGAACAATTCGGACTCCAACAAGTCACGTGGGATGGCGGCCATATTGAGCGCAATAAACGGCTTGCTGGCACGTGGGCTGTGGCGGTGCAGCGCATGGGCAACCAGTTCCTTACCCGTTCCGGACTCGCCGTTTATTAGCACGTTAATGTTTGAGCGTGACAATCGGCCGATGGCGCGGAAGACTTCCTGCATGGAGGCGGCTTCGCCAATAATTTCCGGCGTATCGTCTGTCGTTGACTGTTCACCTTGCGATGTATTTTGGGAATGAGCCACGGCACGCCGTGCCAGTTCAACGGCCTCGTCTACATCAAACGGTTTGGGTAGATATTCAAATGCACCACCTTCATAGGCGGAGACTGCACTGTCCAGATCTGAGTGTGCTGTGATTATGATCACAGGCATTTCCGGGTAGCGCATGTGTATACGCTCCAACAGCTCCAGACCGCTCAGGCCAGGCATGCGGATGTCTGAAATAATGGCATCCGGACGCTGACGTTCCAGGGCAACCAACAGACTGTTGGGTTCCTCGAACGATCGAACCTCGATGTCAGCCTGCTTGAATGATTTCTCAAGCACCCAACGAATTGACCGATCGTCATCAACAATCCAGATCGTTTCCTTATTCATCTTTAACTACTGTTCCCTTTGAATCGGTATTAAAAGTGTAAATACGGTGTGGCCCGGTGCACTGGTACATTCGATCAAGCCGTCATGTTGCTGCAACAGGTTCTGTGCGATGGACAGACCCAAACCCGTGCCCTCGGCACGGCCGGTCACCATGGGATAGAAAATCCGATCCTGGATTTCTTTCGGGATACCCGGGCCGTCATCGATAATCTCTATCCTCGCCACCAGGGGATGACGTTTGGAGCCAACGAAGCACTTGCGCAGGACACGTGTACGCAAGACGATTTCACCTTCCGCCGGGATCGCCTGGGCTGCGTTTCGTACAACGTTCAACAACGCCTGTATCAGTTGCTCGCGATCCACCTGCATCTCCGGGATACTCGGATCGTAATCACGGCGTAACATAATCCGACCACCGACTTCCGCCGACACCAGACTACGTACGCGTTCCAGAACTTCGTGAATATTGGTGTTGCGCAGCGCATGGCGTGTACTGGGCCCCAACATTCGATTTACCAGCGACTGCAAACGATCCGCCTCACTGATGATGACATCGGTGTATTCCTGTAGGTCGGCGTTATCCAGTTGCTTTGCCAACAGCTGTGCGGCGCCGCGCAGTCCACCGAGTGGATTCTTCACTTCATGGGCCAGGCCGCGCACCAATTCGCGTGTTACCACTTGTTGAGAATAGAGGCTTTCATCACGCGTTATGCGCAAAAAACGATCCAGTTCGATAAGTTCAACCAGGACCTCGGAACCGGCTGTACCTTCTAAAACCGGTGTCACCGTCACGTCGACGGTTGCGCGGTTGCTATGCATCAGTTCCAACTCAAGTTCGCGACGGGTGACGGAATCATCGGAGTCCAGCGCGGCTGTCAGCATTTGTTCAATCGGTCCGGCATTTAGAAACAACTCGCCGGCTTTGTGACCCAACAGTTGCCGCGCGCTCCCGGCCAGCAGGCGCTCGGCTGCGGGATTAAGGTAACTTAGGCGTAATCCATGATCGAACATCAGGATGGCGGAATTAAGATTGTCCAGAATGCGCCGCTGCAAATCGAGGTTCTGCTGTCTTTTCAAGGCAAGCATGCTCCGTTCTAAAGCAAGAACCAAACCAACGGCGGTTGCCTGGGCCAAAACCGCACGCATAAGGGCTGCTTTTAAAAAAACATTAGTAAAATCAAACAGTAAAGGAGTTGTTCAGAACAAACAGCGCATTCATCGGGAAACCGACTAAGCGTTAAAATCGAATTTTAAACCTTCACCGCACCAAGATGGTGCACGCACTGAAAAAGATCAAGGGGAATGTGCCAATATCGAGCAGATTGTTTTCACGGACCACCTGGGCCGGGTCCAGGTCCGGGGCCTGGACCACCGAGACCGGGTCCGAAAACATTCGGACGTTGCACAAAAAACGTGATGCGCTCCGAACTGATCAGCTGAATGCCGTCGCGATCGACGACGCGGGCGTAAACCGAGTGCTCGCCACGGTTGGTGTTGCGCATGGTGGTGCTGTTGCCCTGTAAGCCGACGGCCTCACCGTTAACCAACAGCTCAAGACGATGGCCGAGGCGGGTTTCCAGCGGCGGATCAAGATCTACCGAAATAGGCACATCACCAGAGCCATCGGTAAAGGTTTGCTCGTTCTGCGGTGAGCCTATTGTGAGCGAAGTGTATTTGAAGACCTTGGATTCTTGAGGCTTGGTGTCCGCGGTCGCTGGTGGAGGCGCGGGAGAAGAAATGGTATTTGCCGGAGGCACGACGATTTTTTCCGCGCCGGGGCGGGGCGTATCCGTAAACGTGACCTCGCCGTCTTCACCCACGGATTTGTAAACCTTGCTGCCACTCGCGAATGCCAGGGTGATCGGGGCCACCACAAGCAACACGCCAACAACCGCCTTTTGCAACCTACGCATGTTCACAGCATAGCGAACACCTTGCCGATAAACAATTCGTGCAAAAAAAACGCCCCCGAAACGGGGGCGTCATAACTACGGCTACAGTGAAACTCGCTAAACGCTGTAATACATATCGAACTCAACCGGGTGCGTGGACATACGCAAACGGGTGACTTCTTCCATTTTCAACTCGATATACGCGTCAATGGCATCGTTAGTGAATACGCCACCAGCCGTCAGGAACGCACGGTCCTTGTCGAGTTCTTCCAGTGCCTGGTCCAAGGATGAGCATACCTTCGGAATTGCGGCTTCCTCTTCCGCTGGCAGGTCGTACAGATCCTTATCCATGGCTTCGCCTGGATCGATCTTGTTTTGAATACCGTCAAGGCCGGCCATAAGTAGTGCGGCAAAAGTCAGATAAACGTTACCCGCAGCATCCGGGAAACGGACCTCGATACGGCGTGCCTTGGGGCTGGAGACAAACGGAATACGAATGGACGCCGAGCGATTACGTGCTGAATAGGCCAGCATAACCGGTGCTTCAAAGCCCGGTACCAGACGTTTATAGGAGTTGGTGGAACCGTTGGTAAACGCGTTCAGTGCACGCGCATGCTTGATGATGCCGCCAATATAATAGAGTGCGGTATCAGACAGGCCGCCGTACTTGTCACCGGCGAACAGGTTCTGACCGTCCTTCGACAAGGACTGATGCACATGCATACCGTTACCGTTGTCACCCACCAGTGGCTTGGGCATGAAGGTGACGGTCTTGCCATAGGCATGACCGACGTTGTGCACAACATATTTCAGAATCTGATTCATGTCAGCGCGCTTGACCAGCGTATCGAACTTGCTGCCGATTTCGCACTGACCGGCAGTAGCCACTTCGTGGTGATGAACTTCGGTTTCGACACCCATTTCCTCCATGGCCATACACATGGCGGAACGCAAGTCCTGCAACGAATCCACCGGCGGCACCGGAAAATAGCCGCCCTTGGCGCCCGGACGGTGTCCGATGTTGCCGTCTTCAAACACACGCTCGGAGTTCCACTCGGCTTCTTCGCTATCAACTTTGTAGAACGCGCCGCCCATGTCGGCACCCCAACGCACGTCGTCAAGCACAAAGAACTCCGGCTCCGGACCAAAATAGGCGGTATCCGCGATGCCGGATGACTTCATGTATTCTTCCGCGCGCTTGGCAACCGAACGTGGATCACGCTCGTAACCCTGGCCCGTGGCGGGCTCCAGAATGTCGCAGCGCAGGATCACGGTCGTTTCGTCGAAAAACGGATCGATGACGGCCGTCTCCGGTTCCGGCATAAGAATCATGTCTGACTCGTTGATGCCCTTCCATCCCGCGATGGACGAGCCATCGAACATTTTGCCGTCCTTGAACAGGTCGGCGTCCACGGTGTGGGCCGGCACGGTGACGTGTTGCTCTTTACCGCGTGTGTCCGTAAAGCGGAAATCGACGAATTTGACGTCGTTGTCCTTGATCATTTTCATTACCGAGTCTGACATTGAGTTCCTCCCGAGAGTTATAATTACCTTGCACCGCTCGTGACGAGCGATGAAATAAAGTTTGTGCGTTTCAGGTGCACGAAATGTGCCACGACTTAAGTCATTGTAATAATTTGTTTTTTATACTTGGTCACGACGGTAAGCCGGACCGGGCGCACCATAATGGTGCAACACTAACATACTGCGCACAGACTTAATGCACGCTTAACAGTAAAACAACCGGATTTCGGCGACCGGGTCCACGCGTGCCGCCACCTGGTTGAACGCAGCGGCCAGGCGCTGCTTGGCCGCCGCGTCATTCTGTACCAGTTCCAGCGGCAACACCAGATCTACGTACACCTTGCCATTTAAGTAGTGCAGATTGATATCGGTGACTTGATCCGCGCCTTCAATATTCTGCCAGTCATGCATAAGTTGATCGACCAGTTCCTGCCGCAACGGCAACCGACTGCTGGGGGCTTCGCGTTCGTCGTCCTCGGGATCGATATGCACCATAACATCAGCAATTTCCTCAAACGAACTGATGAGCTGGTTGCGAACGTTTTCGCTAATGTGATGACCTTCGGACACACTCAACGAGGGGTCCACCTGAATGTGCACATCGACCAACACGTCCGGCCCCATACGCCGGGTGCGCAGAAGATGTAGCGCGGTCACACCATCGATGGCCTTGATCCGACCTTTGATCTCCTCAACTTCTTCGGGATCCAGGCCGCGGTCCGCCAGTTCCTGCATGCTGTTCCAGGCCAGGTCCCAGCCGATTTTTGCAATCATCACCGCCACACCGACGGCCGCCAGCGAGTCAAGATAAACCCAGCCCGCCATGCTGCCGGCCACGCCAATCACCACGATGATGGACGAGATCGCATCGGTGCGGCTATGCCAGGCATTGGCACGCAGCATATTGGAGCGGTGCCGTTTGGCGATATGCATGGTGTAGTGATAGATCGCCTCTTTAGCGAAAATAGAGGTGGTCGCCACCGCCAGGGCGATCCAGCCCGGCACCGGTGAATCAGTCGGGTGGATAAGCTCGCGCACCGCGTCGATACCGATGCCGATGGCAACGCCAATAAGCGCGACACCCAGACCTTGCGTCGCCAGAGTTTCAATCCGACCGTGGCCGTAGGGATGCTCCGCATCAGCTTCACGATTGGCGTGCTTGGCCGCATACAATACGAAACCATCTGTGAGCAGATCCGACAGTGAGTGGATGCCGTCCGCCACCAGCGCTTGCGAGTGGCCGATGATCCCAACGACGATCTTGGCGACGCCCAGCAGCAAATCAACAACGGCACCAATGACCGTGACCCGTACCGTCGCTCGATAACGTTCATTGGCAGTGGACGTTGCGGCGTTTTCCAGCTCGGCGGCGGAGGGCTGCTTCGGCGGATCGCTATGTAGTCGCGGATGACTCACTTCAACCTACTTCGATGGTGACAATAATTTCGTCGTCCTGTTGGCGGGTTTCGACAATACGATGACCGTTGATGCGACACCAGGCCGGAATATCGTTGAGTGCCCCGGGGTCGGTACAGACAACCTGCAGTTCGTCGCCTTGCGTCAAACCGGCAATGGCGTCCTGAGTACGTATAACCGGCAGGGGACACAGCAAACGGCGCGCATCCAGTTCGTGGCGGCTCATACGTGCCACTCGTCATGGATCTCCGCCGAGGGCAGGGGACTGACCTGCAGTTCGTGCATGCGGCCGTCGGTAAAGCCAACTTCAAGCGTGACTTGATCATCATCACGCCCCTGACTGTAACGGGCAACAATGCGCGCGGCCAATTCGATATCGGCATCACTCGGCGTACCATCCAGCAACACAAACGGGCCGCGATGACTCACACAACGAAAATGAATAAATTGCTTACGGTAGCCTTCCATGAATTTGTTCTCGCCTTCCTCGCGACCGATGATCAACTTAAAGTTCGCCTGCGGCCGAAGATGGCGCCCGACTTTAAGTAACATAATGTCATCCAGTTCATAACGCCGCTCGCCGCGAGCCTGCCACAAATCCGCCAATTTGGTTGAGTAGGCTTTGTCAGTCAAAAAACAGCAGCCACCCGCCGGCTGCGCATAATCCGTAAAACCGAACCGCTTCGCCAGCGCGATCTGTGGTTTACGGTTGCGACCATGAAAGTCGAGTAACTGCTCCCGATCCACCCAGCCCTCGCGCTCGGGTAAGGTTGCCGGCAAGTGCTGGGCGCACAGCGGTCGCAGCAGGCGGTCGCCGGCACCCGACTCCTTTTGCACCACTGGCATGGTGTCCTTGCGCTGCGACATAGGACGTTGCCCCATGACCTCACCGGTGACAATAAAATCAAACTCGTTATTCTGCATCCACTCCCAGGCCTTATGCACCATAAAGCCTTTGCAATCCAGACACGGGTTCAGGTTTTGCCCGTAACCGTGCTTCGGATTAATTACGATATCCTTGTACTCGTCGATAACATCAACGATATGTAACTTGATGCCCAGTTGCTCGGCCACCCACAACGCGTTGTTGCGCTTGTTTTTGGATTGATCCTTTTTACGAATGGCGTGCGTATGTCCCTCAACACAAAAACCGGTAAAAAAATTGATACCCTCGACGTGAATACCCTGCTGCATAACCACGCGGGCAGCGAGCATTGAATCCAGGCCGCCGGAAATCAGGGCCACGGCCTTGCGTTGTGGAGCAGTCATAATTAAATGGAAAACGGGATTGAATCGATTTTGGCAGACGCCAAGGATAGCAGACCGGGCGCCCGCATTCACGGTGAAAAGGGGGCGCGTGGGCAGCGCACGTACTGCCACTGCGCGACGTGGTTCAGTCGCCTTCTATTTCATCCACGTCGACCTGGCCACTCACGCGACGGCGGATGTGAGACCAAACGAGACCGGTGGCCAACAGTGCAGCAATGACAAAAAGGCTGAGATAGGTCACGGCTTTTATTGAGTCGCTTGGAATTACGCCCCAGTTAGTCAACACCCAGAGCAGCGTCGCGAAAAAGGCGATGGCCAGGACAATTCCGAAGCCCCCCAGTGAGCGCAAGGTTGCGCGCAGGAAAATGGTCCAGCCGATTAACAGCACCACACCGACAAACGCCTTAATGGGCCAGGCACCGGTGTCCGCAGAAGTTACCCAGTGAAAATAAGAATACCCGTCAGGATTGTAGGTGGCGAACACCAAAACCAGCGCGATAAAAAATCGCATGCCGATTCCAAGCGCGTTAATTTCCTTCACGTGTGCCATGCAGTGCCCCCACAAGCAGTTCAGTTCGGCCACTTAGTATAAGTGTGCTCACTGCGGTTTGGCACGACAATTAGTTTTTTTTTGCGCCCTTAATGCTTGTGTCTATTCCGCGAGAGCAAGGGTTCGGCACTGCTGGTGGTGCGGAGTTCGCGCAATGCGGCGCGACTACCGGTTGCCTGCCACAACTCAAACGCCTGTAGTGGTGTCAACACTGGCTGGCTCGCCGAGGCATCGACCTGGCGTACGGCCTGCAGTGTGTCCATCAACATAACGAAGCCTTCAGCCAGACTTATATATAGATCCGATAGACCGGCTTCCAGTCGCTGGGCAAGATGCCCGTAGGCGCCACGACCGAGGTTAACAAAATAACCGATACTCACACGTCGCCGTTCAGCGCGTTGCGGGAACAAACCCGACACCAGCAAACACCTATCACCCACATCGCGCAACTGCTGCTGACAGGCATGCCCACTGACGTGCATGCTTTCCAGGTAATCCAGCGCGAGTACACGGGCCGCAACGTGAGTGTCACCCATAAACCGCATTAACAAAAAGACCAGATAGCTCTCCAGTTGCTCGTCCAGATCGGTTTGCGCGGCTTTTTGCGCCTCGCCGACCAGCCGTTGCCACTGTGACATGGCGCTGGATGCTGTGAGGATGGAAGACGGCATAAAACACCTCCGCGATACACCAAACGTACACCATGGACGACTAGTTTTCCTGCCGTCCCGTACAAAAAACCTTGCAGATTCCGGGCCAGGTATTTTTCAGGGCACGCACCCTTACGCCCACAGTACGCCGTGGCTATAATGTGCGCTCTTTTCAGTTCGTCAGTGGATTCAGTAAGTTGGGGAAAAAACCGAGTAAAAATCCGGCTTTAAAAGCCGATGTCAGCACGTTTCAGGGCCTGATCCTGGCGTTGCAGGAATATTGGGCAGCGCAGGGGTGTGTGATATTGCAGCCCCTGGATATGGAGGTCGGCGCCGGCACCTTCCATCCGGCGACCTTTTTGCGGTCAATCGGACCGGAGCCCTGGAATGTGGCCTATGTTCAGCCGTCTCGCCGACCGACCGACGGGCGTTACGGGCAGAACCCCAATAGGCTGCAACACTATTACCAGTTTCAGGTGTTGCTCAAACCTTCACCGAAAAACATTCAAGACCTCTATTTAGAGTCTCTAAAGGCACTCGGCATCGACCCGTTGGTGCATGACATCCGCTTTGTTGAAGACAACTGGGAATCGCCGACCCTGGGCGCCTGGGGGTTGGGCTGGGAAGTCTGGCTAAATGGTATGGAGGTTACGCAATTTACCTATTTTCAACAGGTTGGCGGGCTTGAGTGTCGACCGGTCAGCGGCGAAATCACCTATGGTCTGGAACGCATCGCGATGTACCTGCAAGGCGTGGATAGTTTGTTTGACCTGACCTGGACTAATGGTCCCATGGGCAAGGTCAGCTATCGAGATGTATTTCATCAGAACGAGGTGGAACAGTCAGCCTATAACTTTGAGCACGCCGACACCGCCGCGCTGTTCCAGTGGTTCGAGGTTTGCGAGCGTGAGAGCCAGAAGTTGGTCGAAGCCGGGCTCCCCTTACCTGCCTACGAGCAGGTTTTAAAGGCGTCCCACACCTTCAATCTTCTCGACGCTCGCCACGCCATTTCGGTGACCGAGCGCCAACAGTTCATTCTACGGGTACGTAACCTGGCGCGGGCGGTGGCTGAGGCCTATTTCGGCGCCCGCGAGGCACTGGGTTTTCCGATGTTGGCGAGTTCGACAGACAAGGGGGCCGCGTAATGACGGCCAAAGCCGATTTATTACTCGAAGTAGGCACCGAAGAGCTGCCACCGAAGGCTTTGCTCGGTCTGGGCGAAGCGTTTCGCGCTGCCATTGCCGCGGGGCTGGACACGGCCCGCCTGAACCATGGTGACATCACACTATTTTGCACGCCACGACGGTTGGCCGTACTGGTCAGCGAACTCGACGTGCAACAAGCTGACGAGCGGGTCGAACGTCGCGGTCCGGCGGTGAAAGCCGCATTTGCAGACGACGGTTGCCCGACTCCGGCCGCGACGGGATTTGCCAAGTCCTGCGGTGTCGAGGTGAACGATCTTGCCACACTCGAGACCGATAAGGGCGCCTGGCTGGTTCACCACAGCGATAAAAAGGGGTGCGGCACGCCGGAACTGGTACCCGCGCTGCTGCAACAAGCTCTGGATAAACTCCCCATACCCAAACGCATGCGTTGGGGCGATCTGGAGGCCGAGTTTGTCCGCCCGGTGCACTGGATTGTTGCCCTGTTTGGCGACACGGTGGTGCCCTTCGAAATGTTTGGTGTGCAAAGCGGTCGCGAGACCCCTGGCCACCGTTTCCACCACCCGGCAGCCATTCTGATCCCGGCACCAGCCGAGTATGAGGCCCTGCTTGAGTCAAAAGGGCGTGTGATAGCCGATTTCTCTCGCCGCCGTCTGGCGGTACGAGGTCTTGTGGAAGAAGCCGCGCGCGAGACGGGCAGTGGACGGGCCGTGATCGACGAGGCCCTGCTCAATGAAGTCACCGCGATGGTGGAGTGGCCAGTACCGGTGGTCGGTAAGTTTGACGCGGAATTTTTGGACATTCCACAGGAAGTCCTGATCACCACTATGAAGGTCAATCAAAAGTATTTTCACGTTGTCGACGCGCAGGAGAATCTTCTGGCTCAATTTATTACCGTGAGCAATATCGACAGTACGCAGCCCGATAAGGTGCGGCACGGTAACGAACGCGTGGTGCGGCCACGGCTAATCGATGCACAATTCTTCTGGAACCAGGACCGCGCCAAACCTTTGGCCGCACGCGTGGAGCGCCTGAAGGAAGTCGTGTTTCAAAAACAGCTGGGGTCACTGTTTGACAAAATGCGGCGCATTGCGGGATCGGCGGCAGACATCGCCGACGAACTCGACGGCGATCGTAACCTCGCCTTGCGCGCCGCTGAGTTATGTAAGTGCGATCTACTTACTGAAATGGTGGGTGAGTTTCCTGATTTGCAAGGTACCATGGGGCGTTACTATGCGTTGCACGATGGTGAACCGGATGCTGTAGCCGTGGCAATTGGTGATCACTACAAGCCTCGCTACTCCGGCGACGCCTTGCCCGAATCGGTGACCGGTCAGGCCCTGGCCATTGCCGATAAACTGGACACCATCGTCGGCATTTTTGCTGTCGGTCAGGCACCGACAGGCGACAAGGACCCGTTCGCCCTGCGTCGTGCTGCACTTGGCATTCTGCGCATTCTGATAGAGAAGCAGATCCCCCTAAACCTTGCACGCCTGATTGAGTCCGCAGCGGCTTCACAACCCAAAACGGTACATGCGGGCAAGGTCGTAAGAGATGTCGCTGGATTTATGCGCGATCGTCTCAAGGGCTATTATCAGGAACGGGGTGTGCGGCCGGATTTGTTTGAAGCGGTGGTGGCAGTGCAAAGCGAATCACCGCAAGACCTGGATCGGCGCATCAACGCGGTCAGCGCGTTTCGTGAGCTTCCTGAGGCCGATAGTCTTGCCGCAGCCAATAAACGCATCGCTAACATTTTAAAGAAGTCTGATCGACACGAGGCGGTGAACGTAGATGCCGGGCTGTTGCGACTACCCGCGGAACAGGCACTGCATGCCGCCTTGTCGGCAGTTTCCGGCGACGTCGCACCGCTGTTGGAGCAGGGTGATTATACGAGTACGTTAAAAACACTCGCGCGGTTACGCGATCCGGTAGATACTTTTTTTGACGACGTAATGGTTATGGATGAGGATGAACAATTACGCAACAACCGCATTGCCTTGTTAATTCATCTGCAGGGCCTGTTTTTGCGCGTTGCCGATATCTCTCGCCTGCAAGGCTAAAGGTCGTTCTCACGCACGTCAGGAAGCACGATATGAACCAGGACTCTTACCAGGACATGCTTGCGGTGGTGCAAGCATTTCACGACAAGCATGATTTTAAAAATACCGGCGGTGAGGAACTCGCTTATCGCGTCGCCCTCATGGCCGAAGAGCTCGGTGAAATTTCCGCCTGTGTTACCAAGGGCAAATCGGTCGAAATGTTGGCTGAGGAGTGCGCCGATTTGTTTATCCTTTTGATCGGCACTGCAATCTCTGCTGATTTTGATCTGAAATCCGAGTTCTGGAACAAGATGGACAAGATCATGCAGCGCGAGTCAAAAATGGTTAATGGACGTATTCGCGTTTCGGAATTTCGAGACTAACATTACTGCTCTTAAAAACACCCGTTTTATATCAGCCGGGAGAACCTTCACGTGTTCAGGACAAGACACACCGTGAAGCCTACAGGGGTGAGGTTCGGTGGTCCCGAAACGAACGGGCACACTCTGGTCTTTCTTTTCGAAGCAAGAATGTTTTTACTGCATGTCTTGTCCTGATCACGCGGATGTCTGACCTACCTTGGTTGGGTTACTTCAACACCTTTTTTAAAGAGCATCGAATACGAACAGTAATGTTAGTCCCGAAACAGTAACCGGACTAGGTGTTTACGGGCGGATAAATAACGAGTTCATAAAAATTGCCATGAAACTAATCATTCTCGACCGTGATGGCGTGATCAATGAGGATTCTGACGAATACATCAAATCGCCGGAGGAGTTTGTGCCGATTTCCGGTAGCCTGGAGGCGATCGCACGTTTGTGTCACGCTGGCTATACAGTAGTGGTGGCTACCAACCAGTCTGGCGTGGGACGTAAGTATTTTGACATGGAAACCCTGCAAAAAATTCACGCCAAAATGAATCGGCTGCTGGCCGCAGCCGGTGGGCGAGTCTCCGCGATTTATTTTTGCCCGCATACTCCGGATGCGGGTTGCACATGCCGCAAGCCTGCGCCGGGCATGTTGCAAGAGATCGGCGAGCGGTTTCAGGTGGATTTGTCGATGGTACCCTTTGTCGGCGATTCACTGCGAGACTTGCAAGCCGCGCGCGCGGTCGGCGCCAAGCCTGTCCTGGTTCGATCCGGCAAGGGTATGCGTACACTTGAAAATGGTCAGGAGCTGGAAAATATACCGGTGTTCGACAACCTGTCTGACTATACCGATCACCTCTTGGGACACCGGCATTGAGTTCGCTCCGCCAGTTTGTCGGTTCAGCACTCTTTAGCCTGGGAATGATCAGCTCGACGGTGCTGGTTGCGACGGCGACTATGCTGGTTCGGCCGTTTCCGTTTCGCGTGCGTTACGCCGTGGCACGAACCTTTGCGTACTTTAATTTGTGGACCCTGCGAGTGCTGTGCGGTATTGATTACCAAGTTCAGGGCCGTGAACATGTTCCCGCGGGGCCGGCGATTGTGATGTGTAAACACCAGTCCACCTGGGAAACTTTTGCGATGCAGGCACTGTTCCCGCCACAGGTTTATGTGCTCAAACGCGAACTTTTGCGCGTACCGTTTTTTGGTTGGGGCCTGGCCTGTCTGGCCCCCATTGCCATCGATCGCAAGGCCGGGCGGGCAGCCGTTTCGCAAGTGGTCGATCAGGGCAGAGATCGTCTGGAGAACGGTTATTGGGTGATTGTGTTTCCGGAGGGCACACGGATCGCGGCGGGTAAAACCGGCAAATACCGTGTTGGCGGTGCCATTCTGGCCACAGAAACGGGTTATCCGATTGTGCCGGTGGCACACAACGCCGGTGAGTCCTGGCCACGGCGGGGTTTTCTCAAGCGTCCCGGCACGGTTGAGGTGCGCATTGGACCCACTGTTATTACACAGGGTCGGGATGCTAACGAGGTTTTGGCGGAAGCGCGAGACTGGATCGAGGGTACAATGAAGGAATTATCAAACCCTACCAGTAAGTAAATACTTACTTTAACAGGTAGTTTGCCGGCAACGGGTGGCTAAATCCAACCCTCAACAAATCCAGATGCGGCGAACGTACCAACCCACTTCATTCACTAAAAAAAATCTCACACGTCGAGGTTTGCCGCCAGCAAGGCGTTTTGCTCAATAAAGTCACGCCGGGGCTCGACTTGATCACCCATCAGCGTGGTGAAAATTTCATCGGCAGCAATGGCATCTTCGATTTGAACCTGGAGTAGCCTTCGCGTTTCCGGCTCCAGCGTGGTCTCGCTCAATTGCTCGGGATTCATTTCCCCCAATCCTTTGTAACGCTGTATGTTTTGGCCCCGGGCCGCTTCTTCCATCAGCCAGCTCATGACCTGCGCAAAACTAGCAACGTCGAGTTTGCGATCACCGCGCTGCACGTAAGCTCCCTCGCCAATCAGGTCACCAATTTTCTCGCCCAGGCTACGCATTGAGTTGTATTCACCGGACTCGAAAAATTCAGGATTTAGACTGTAATCGCTGCTGATGCCGTGGCGACTCACAATGATACCGGCGCTCCACTTGGCCTCTTCGGTACGCGGCTTGACCTCGATTTCATACTGCGACGAAATCTGCTCATCGTTGTTCAACCGTTGTTCCAGTTCGGCGAACCAGTTCTGCATGACCGAAATATCGAGCAACATGGCATCATCCAGCCCCGGCATGGTGATGATCTTCTTCAGCACGTCGAGGGGATAACGGCGCGATAGCCGTTGAATGCTGCCCATCACCGCCGTGTATTGTTGGGCCAGGTCCTCAAGCCCGGGACCAGTAAGGGCAGGCGCGCCGGCAGTAACAAACAACCGGGTATTCTCCAGGGCGACCTGCAGCAGATAGGCATTGAGCTCCGCATCATCCTTTACGTAGCGCTCCTGCTTACCCTTTTTTACCTTGTACAGCGGCGGTTGGGCAATGAAGATATGGCCGCGTTCAACCAGTTCGTGCATCTTCGCGGCCGATCCCACAGCCGAGCGCGGTAATCAAAGTTCCCACTTCCGCTGAAGACAGCATTTTGTCGAAGCGGGCCTTTTCAACATTCAAAATTTTACCCTTTAGCGGGAGCACTGCCTGAAACTTGCGGTCGCGGCCCTGCTTTGCCGAACCACCCGCCGAGTCGCCCTCCACCAGGAATAATTCTGACAGTGCCGGGTCCTTTTCCTGACAATCGGCCAACTTACCCGGTAACCCCGCCACATCAAGCGCGCCTTTACGGCGCGTCATCTCGCGCGCTTTACGGGCAGCTTCACGTGCCCGAGCTGCGTCGACCACCTTGCCGGCAATATTCTTGGCGTCGGCCGGTTTTTCCATCAAGTACTCCAACAGTTTTTCGCCCATCACGGACTCGACTACGCTTTTCACCTCGGAGGACACCAGCTTGTCCTTCGTCTGCGAGGAAAATTTTGGGTCCGGAACCTTGACCGACAAAACTGCTGTCAGGCCTTCGCGTGCATCGTCGCCGGTAGGTGATACTTTGGCTTTTTTGGCAAGACCCGCCTGTTCGATGTAGCTATTGAGTGTACGAGTCAAGGCACCACGAAAACCGGCCAGATGGGTGCCGCCATCGCGTTGCGGAATGTTGTTGGTAAAACAAAAAATGCTTTCCTGGTAGGAATCATTCCATTGCATCGCAACTTCTACGCTAACGTCGTCGCGTTCGCTTTGAAAATAGAACACTGACTCATGTAGCGGATTTTTCTTTCTGCTCAAATGCTCGACAAACGCGCGGATCCCGCCTTTGTATTCGAAGGCATCCTGCTTGTCTCCACTCTCATCGGTCAGGGTGATGCGTACCCCGGAATTGAGGAAGGACAATTCTCGTAAACGTTTGGCTAGGATATCGTAATGAAATTGGGTGTCGGAGAAAATTTCAACGCTTGGCTTGAAGCGAATTTCCGTACCGGTGTGCTCGGCCTCACCAATTACCTTCAGATCACTCTGGGGTACACCCAAGGCAAATTCCTGTTGGAATACCTTGCCATCGCGGTTGATAGTTAGCTTGAGGTGCTCTGACAAGGCGTTGACAACAGAAACACCCACTCCGTGCAACCCTCCGGAGACCTTGTAAGAGTTGTCGTCAAACTTTCCGCCCGCATGCAAAACGGTCATTATCACTTCGGCGGCGGAACGGCCCTCTTCCGGATGGATATCGGTCGGAATTCCACGACCATTATCCCGTACAGAGACCGAGCCATCGCTATGGATGATGACATCAATGCGGCTGCAGTGTCCCGCCAGGGCTTCATCGATGGAATTATCGACAACTTCAAAAACCATATGATGTAAACCGGTGCCGTCGTCGGTGTCTCCGATATACATTCCGGGTCTCTTGCGGACCGCGTCCAGACCTTTTAGGACCTTGATATTGGAAGAGTCGTATTTACCCGAATCACTCATTTTTGCCACCCTGGTTGAAGCCGGCGATTATAGCACTTCCCGGATTTTGCCGTGTTCCACGTGAAACATAGCCACCTGCTCCCAACCACTTACATCAAGCAGCTCCGGTTCCGTCACCGTAACGAAGACTTGCGCACCACAGGATCGCAAGCGCCGTAGTAGACGACCGCGGTGCTCCCGATCAAGCTCCGCTGCCAGATCATCAACCATCAACGTGCCGGCACGTCGAGTCATCTGCCCTAAATGATCAATTTGTGCCAATCGCAACGCCGCTACGAGTAGTTTTTGTTGACCTCGAGATAATCTTGATTGTGCCAAGCTGCCCGCCAACCGAAAAACCAGGTCTCCGCGATGTGGGCCGACCCGAGTAAAACCCTGCTGTCTGTCACCTTCAAGTCCCGCTTCCAGTGCGCTCTTTAAGCTGAGACCCGACTTCCAACCGGAATTTAATGACACTTCAATATCTTCTCCAAGTAAATCCGTGGCGTAATGCCTGAAAACCGGGACGAACGCATTGAGATACGTAGTACGCAACTCATTTACATGTTCACCGGCCTCAGCCAAGCCCATATCCCACTGCACGATTTCCTGTCGGGGTGCCCGACTGCGTAAAACCGCATTTCGCTGTCGCAACCCCCGATAGTAAATCAACCAGCTTTGATGATATTTTGGTTCCACGTGGAACAATCCCCAATCGAGAAACTTGCGCCGAAACTTCGGACCCTGTTCCAGCAACGCATGAGATGAGGGTGTGATGACTTGAACTGGAAACTCATGGGCCAGTAAAGAGGCTTTTGATACCGTTTCACCGGCTATCCGAATGCGTGTCTTGCCTGCCGATCTCTGCACGCCCAGTTGACGGGCGCTGATTGTGCTGCGCACAGGCCCAGTTACCTGTAGTTTGTCCGCATCCATTTGCACCACGTGATCAATCCGACTGGTGCGAAACGATTTTGCTGTGCCGAGTAGATTTATCGCTTCAAGAAGACTTGTTTTACCGCTGGCGTTTGGGCCAAAAACCACATTCAGCTTGTCAGAAAAGTCGAATTCCTGAGTATGAAGATTTCGCACGCCCTCAACACGTAAAGCCAGTAAACTCATGCGTTAGCGCGTTCTTTTCCCAGGTCCACCGCTTTACAGCCGCATAGGCATAATGACGTACTTGCAGTCCGTGTCGCCTTCCCCATGCACCAGGCAACTACTGTTCGCATCGGACAAATTGATTTGCACTGATTCATCCCGTATCGCGTTAAGCGCGTCAAGAAAGTACGCCACGTTAAAGCCTATCTCCATTTCGGGCCCATTGTACGAGATCTCAACCTCCTCCTCTGCCTCTTCCTGCTCCGGGTTGTGTACGGTCGCACGCAACAGGTCATCTTTCATTTGCAAGCGCATGCCGCGGTATTTCTCGTTGGATAGTACCGAGGCGCGGTGAAAAGCCTGGCGCAAGGTCTCGCGATCACAAATAAGTCGCAAGGCGGCGTTTTCCGGAATGACACGACGATAGTCTGGAAATTTGCCGTCGATAAGTTTTGATGAAAAAACCATATCGGGTAAATTGACGCGAATATGATTAGTTCCAAGTTGTATCTGCGCCAAACTATCACTTTCATCTAATAAACGAAGTAACTCGCCAACGCCCTTTCTGGGCAATATGACCTGGCGGGTTTCCGGTACATCAAGTTTCGTCTGCATTTCACAGGTCGCCAATCGATGCCCATCGGTAGCTACGGCACGAATTCCAGTTTTTCCCAGCTCAAGCATCATGCCATTGAGGTAATACCGCACATCCTGTTGCGCCATCGCAAACTGGGTTCTCTCGATAAGTCGCTTGAGTTGTTGTTGAGAAACGGAAAACTCCACTGGAGCCTCGATGCTATCCAGCGCCGGGAACTCACTCGCGGGTAATGTGCTCAAGGTGAATCGGCTACGCCCGGAACGGATTTTCGCCTTCTCACCATCAATTTCGATGCATATCTTCGCGCCCTCCGGTAAGGCACGGGAAATATCGGCAAACTTGCGTGCCGGGACCGTAATTTCACTGGTTTCTGTGTTTTCTATGGACGTTCGCGCAACCAGTTCGATCTCTAGATCCGTTCCCGTAAGTGACAGCTCCGAATTGGCTAAGCGTATAAGCACATTGGAGAGTATGGGCAGGCTCTGTCGACGTTCTATCACACCAGCGACCTGCAGAAGCGGTTTGAGTAAGGTTTCCCGATCGATTTCCAGTTTCATCACTTCTTCCCAGGCAAACTAAGGTTTAGATTTATTAATAAGTTATTTAAATTAATTTTATTGTTGTTATTATTAGTCCAGCTACAATCTGTGGATAAGTAGTATTTTTCTTTATTTTTCAAATTATAACAAACAAAAAAGGGCTGTGGACAAACTACCTTGGGTACTTCTAACAGCCTGTTGATGAATTGTGAATAACTTTGAAATCAATTTTTGACTACCGTTTGTTGACAAGTTATCCACAGGTTTTATTTCACTGTGTTTTAGGTGCTTAAGATACGCAACAAATTTGAGTTGTCTTCCTCTATACGCCGATCGCTCTCTTTTAGTTCGGCGATTTTACGACAAGCATGCAATACCGTCGTGTGGTCACGACCACCAAACGCGTCGCCAATCTCCGGTAAACTGTGATTGGTCAGTTCCTTACATAGGGCCATCGCCATCTGTCGCGGCCGGGCGACCGAACGGCTGCGTCGCTTAGAAAGCAGATCAGCGACACGAATTTTGTAATATTCGGCGACGGTTTTTTGAATGTTCTCGATGGTTACCAGTTTGTCCTGCAGTGCTAGCAGGTCGCGCAGTGCTTCTTTGGCAAAGTCCAGCGTGATGGGCCGGCCGGTAAAATGGGCGTTAGCGATAACACGACGTAATGCACCCTCAAGCTCGCGAATATTGGAGCGAATTCGCTTGGCAATGAAAAAAGCGACCTCATCGGGCATCTCAACGCTGGATTGCTCCGCTTTTTTCATTAGGATGGCGACGCGTGTCTCCAGTTCCGGCGGTTCGATGGCAGCGGTCAGACCCCAGCCAAAACGCGATTTTAGCCGCTCCTCAAGACCGTCAACTTCCTTCGGGTAACGGTCGCAGGTCATGATGACCTGCTGTTGGCCTTCCAATAGCGCATTAAATGTATGAAAAAATTCCTCCTGGGAGCGTTCCTTGCCGGCAAAAAACTGTATATCGTCGATTAGCAGTGCGTCGACCGATCGATAGAAGTTTTTAAACTCATTCATCGCACCCGTTTGCAGGGCTTTAACCATATCGCCGACGAACCGCTCAGAATGTAGATAAATCACCTTGCCGTTGGGTCGGCGTTCACCGATCAGGTTGCCGACCGCATGCATTAGATGAGTCTTGCCGAGACCTACACCACCGTAAATCAGCAACGGGTTATAGGTTGAGCCGGGATTCTCTCCTACCTGCATGGAGGCCGCCTTGGCAAGCTGATTTGATTTACCTTCGACAAAGCTGGCAAAGGTAAAATTCGGGTTCAGGCTCGTGTTGCGATGCGTCGGGCCTACCGCGCCGGCAACAGCCGGTTTTCGCTCCGTCTCAGCTGGCTCGACACGACGGCTGCCCACTTCGACCACCACACGGCGCTCCGCCGCGACGTCGAACTGGCCCATGAGCTCATGGATCCGCTGGATAAATTTTTCGTTAATCTGATCGAGAACAAACTGATTCGGCGCCAGCAAGCGCAGAGACTTTTCTTCCTCTACGGCATGCAGCGGACGGATCCACGTGTTGAACTGCTGAGGTGACAACTCGCCTTCAAGACGATCAAGACACCTATCCCAGAGTGTCTGAGACACCTGCACCCCCTGATGCATTATGGACCCAAAGAAATTTTGGAATGAGTAAATCCGGAAGCCCACAAGTCTATACTGGCGCGACGGTGTTATCCACACCCCAAAACCACTTCCGTGCAACTTTCATTCTGAGGTGTTCTCATGCCGTTTTGTTGAGAAAACTCGCGAATCATGCAAGCGGTTTTCGCTTCGGTTATACTGGCTTCGCGGTTGACAGCAGGTTGCGCTTCGCCTACTCTTTGCCGCCTTTTCCGGCCCGGGCACGAACACAACATTCGGCTGCGCGCCGGCCGATGAACAAAGACAGATTGGTTTAGCCATGAAAAGAACATTTCAGCCCAGCAATCTAAAACGTAAACGGACCCACGGATTCCGTGCACGCATGAGCACCCGTGCCGGTCGCCAGGTACTCAATGCCCGGCGAGCCAAGGGCCGTAAGCGCCTGTCTGTCTGAGGAATTCACAAAGACGTCGTGACCAGCGAGCGTTTCGCTCGAAATTACCGGCTGTTATCACCGGCTGATTTCCGGTATGTGTTTGATCGACCTTGCAAGGTCTCCGATCGTGACGTCACTCTACTTTGTCGACGCAACGATCAAAACCTGGCGAGACTAGGGCTGGCGGTTCCCAAGAAGCAAGTGCGCCTTGCGGTTGCACGTAACCGGATAAAGCGTATCGTACGCGAAAGTTTCCGGTTGCACCGGTCGCTTCTGGATGGACTTGATATTGTTGTTCTGGTGCGCCGAGGCGCGGCAACGACCTCAAACCGTGAATTGCTGGCTCGAATGGAAAATCACTGGCAGAAACTCGCGCACAAATGCAAAAACTCCTCCTCGCATTGATTCGTTTTTACCGCTTCGCAATTAGCCCATTGATGGCGCCGCATTGCCGATTCTACCCAAGTTGCTCTGAATACGCCGGCCAAGCCATCCAGCAGCATGGTGCCCTGCGTGGCGGTTGGTTGGCACTGCGCCGTGTGCTGCGCTGTCACCCGCTGCATCCAGGCGGACACGATCCGGTTCCTCCACAAAAGCCGGAAGCCTTAAACAACAAGCAAAACTCGCAAGAAGTGGTCTGATTAACAAAATGGAACAACAACGCTTTCTCCTGGTTATCGCATTCGCATTTATCGCATTCATGCTCTGGCAGGAATGGCAGAAGGATTATGGGCCCAAGCCCACGCCACCGGCAGTAAGCGAAACCAGCCAAGCGTTACCCGCCGCCGGTGATGCGCCGGATGACATACCCATCGCGGAAGATCGGGCCGACACGGCGGCTTCGGGTCCAGCCGGCCCGCCGTCGGGCACCGACGTACCGGTGGCCTCGCCTACCCCTAGTGGTATCCGTTCAGCACAGCGAATTAAAGTTGAGACCGACACGCTGCGTCTTGAAATCGATACGCTTGGCGGTGATTTACGGCGAGTCGAATTGCTCAGTCACCCGGTTTCAGTCGATGAGCCCGATACGCCTTTTCGGCTTATGGATGACAGCAATGAGCTTTTCTACATCGCACAAAGCGGTTTCACCGGCAAGCGGAATCCGGAGGCGGGCGTACTTTACGGCGCTCCCAACCACAATACGGTTTATAAGGCTGAAAAAACGGCATATCGAATTGCCGATGGTGCGTCTTCGCTACAGGTCAATCTGTTCTGGACAAGCCCGGAAGGGGTGAAATTTACCAAGACCTATACGTTCGAACGTGACACGTATCTAATTAAGTTGACCCACGCGGTAGAAAATCCAACCGGTAAAACCTGGGCCGGCAATCTATACCAAAGATTTCAGCGCGACCAGCCTGAGGAAAGCCAAGGCCTGGACATGATGCCGACCTATACCGGTGGCGTATATTTCACTCCGGAAGAAAAATATAACAAGATCGATTTCGGCGACATGACCGACGCGGACCTGTCACTGCGCAATGTCACGGGTGGTTGGATCGCCATGATTCAGCACTATTTTCTCAGCGCTCTGGTTCCACCTGCCGATCAGCCGTTCAATTTTTTCACCAGTGCCCGACCAAACAACCGGTTTGTCATCGGCATGTATTCAAAGGAACAGCGTGTAGCGGCCGGTGGAAGTCAGTCGCTAGTCACCGAAATGTTTGTCGGTCCGAAAGTTCAGAGCGACCTCAAGGCTGTCGCGCCGGGTCTCGATCTGACGGTGGACTACGGCATTTTAACGTTTATCTCCAAGCCACTATTCTGGTTGCTGGAGTGGTTCTATTCCTTGGTGGGTAACTGGGGATGGGCAATTATTCTGCTAACGGTATTGATCAAGGCCGTGTTCTACAAGCTGTCCGAAACCAGCTATCGCTCCATGGCCAAGCTGAAAAAGTTGCAGCCGAAAATGATGGCCATGCGCGAGCGCTACGGCGGCGACCGACAAAAGATCGGTCAGGCCATGATGGAGTTATATAAGAAGGAAAAGGTTAATCCTCTCGGGGGCTGTCTGCCAATCCTGGTTCAGATCCCGGTGTTCATCGCCCTTTACTGGGTTCTGCTGGAAAGCGTCGAGCTACGTCAGGCACCGTGGATTTTGTGGTACACCGATCTTTCCATTCGCGACCCCTATTTTGTGTTGCCGCTTATCATGGGTGCGACCATGTTCCTGCAACAGAAGCTCAACCCGCCGCAGGCTGATCCATTACAGCAGCGGATCATGATGATGTTGCCCGTTGTGTTTACGGTGTTTTTCCTATTCTTCCCTGCGGGTTTGGTACTTTACTGGGTATCAAACAACGTGTTGTCGATCGCCCAGCAGTGGTACATCACGCGAAAAGTTTTGCAAGGAAGCTAAACATCCAGTTTCGAAATTGAAATCGTTCCAGGAATGGAGCGCTGAAACTGATTGAGATGCGATTCTTCTGTCCCTCGTGGCAAGACTCGCCGTAAATACTTTCTTTGCTACGCGTCCCGCTCCGCAATGAAAGACAAGGGCGCACATCCGTGTGCGCCCGCTCGTTTCTCGGGAGCGCCGAAACTCGCCCCGGTTGTCTTTACGGCAGCTGTCACTTCGGGCATCCTGCCCTCCCGTGACACGGGCACTTCCCTGCGCTTCGTCCCTGCTGTCGAAAGAGTCTTGCCACATGAGACGGAAGATTTGCCCGCAAATTTCAAATATGAGACCTTTTCATGTTGGTTTTTGCTTTTTCCGTCAAAATTCAACCTTGACTAGACGTCACCGACCACCGTTAAAGTGACTGACACTGACACGATTGCGGCATTGGCGACCGCGCCCGGCATTGGCGGCGTGGGAATCGTTCGTGTCTCCGGCCCGGATAGTGCCGAAATTGCCCGCGAAATGTTGGGTGCTGTTCCGCGCCCACGATATGCTGAGTTTCGCGAGTTTCATAACCAGGCGGGCGAGGTTATCGATTCGGGCATCGCCCTGTTTTTCCCTGGGCCACGCTCGTTTACGGGCGAAGATGTTCTTGAGCTGCACGGCCACGGTGGTCCGGTGGTGTTGGATCGCGTTTTTAAATCCCTGTTGGCAGCGGGAGCCCGGCCCGCGCGGCCCGGTGAATTTTCGGAGCGCGCCTTTCTTAACGACAAAATTGACCTGATTCAAGCCGAGGCGATTGCGGATCTTATCGAGGCGGGTTCGGAAGAAGCCGCGCGGGCTGCTCTGCATTCCCTGCAGGGTGTTTTTTCCAACCGAGTTCACATGCTGGTCGAAGAACTTATCGCGTTGCGTACCTTTGTCGAAGCCGCTATTGATTTTCCGGAAGAAGAAATTGATTTTATCGCCCAGGGGCAGGTGCTCGAAAAAACTGAAGCGCTGGTGGCATCGCTCAACCAGGTCTTTGAGTCGGCCCGTCAGGGCTGCCTGCAACGCGAAGGTATGTTCGTGGTTTTGGCCGGCCAGCCGAACGTAGGTAAGTCCAGTCTGCTTAACCGACTGGCAGGGAGAGAAACTGCGATTGTCACCGAAATTCCTGGAACGACACGGGACGTGTTGCGTGAGGAGATTAATCTGGATGGTCTGCCGGTACACATTGTTGATACGGCGGGCCTGCGCGAAGCGGGTGACGCCATTGAGGAAGAAGGCATGCGCCGTGCCTGGCAGGAAATTGAGCGTGCAAATCGAGTGTTGTTAATCGTTGATGACACCGCGGGTATGCAACCAGCGGATCAGGACATCGTTGCAAAGCTTCCACCTGGCTTACCGGTTACGGTGGTGTACAACAAAGTTGATCTCAGTGACCGACCCGGTAGCGCGCTTGTGGGAGAGTCGGACAGTCTGTTTACTTCCGCCACAACAGGCGCAGGAATTGCAGAGCTCAGTGAGTTTCTTAAACGATGTGTTGGATATCGGACAATCGGAGTGGGAGGTTTTTCCGCACGACGTCGCCATCTGGACGCACTGCAGCGGGCAAGACAGTTTTTAATGGCCGGCTGTCAGGTGCTATCCGAACACGGCGCTGGCGAATTGCTCGCCGAAGATTTGCGCCAAGCGCAACAGGTACTCGGTGAAATCACGGGTGAGTTTAATAGCGAAGACCTGTTGGGAAAAATTTTCTCAAGTTTCTGCATTGGTAAGTAGAGACGTTAAAAATTTATCCGGGAAGTGACCTGATGTAAGTTAGGTTTTGAGGCGCGCGGACAGGAACCATTCTTTAATCAGAGTCAATATAGCCGCTAGAATACCAAGTAGAAAACAACCCAGCCGAACGGAGGAAGTATATGTCGATCGTCGTCGTAGTTAAAAAAAAGGGCAACACGGTCATGGCCGCTGACAGCCAGATAAGTTTTGGCAGTAGTCGTATTCCCTATGAAAATCTACGGTCTGAAAAAATAACAGTGCTTGCAGGCGCGCTTTTTTCGTCTGCCGGTTGGGGTTTATATGACGATATAATTGAGGATTATGTTACCAATAACCCGGAGCTGCATCTTGACGACGGGCGTTCAATTTTTCACTTTTTCATGGGGTTGTGGAAAGAACTGCATGATAAATACAGCTTTGTGAATGACCAGTGTGACGATAAAGAATCGCCCTTTGGCGATCTCGATTCGTCTTTTCTAGTCGCCAACCGGCGCGGACTCTTTCAGGTCGGAGGTGATATGAGTGTCACCGAGTTTCAGCAATACTACGCCATTGGCTCCGGTTCGGACTATGCATTGGGCGCACTGCACGCGGTGTATGATCAGGATCTGGGTGCGGCTGAAATTGCCGAGCGTGCGGTGGCCGCCGCCATAGCGTTTGATACCAAGTGTGGCGGTGACACCCTGATACGAAATATAAATGAACTGAATTGAAGATTTTCTATTGCATTCGTATGACGCTGCGAGTCGTCGGAGCAGCGTTCTCATTTGCAGTGCTGGCTGGATGCACCACAGCCGGCTATTACGCCGAGGCTGTTAACGGCCACTTTGATTTGATGCAACGTCGCGTTCCGGTCGAGGAATTGTTAGCGAAGCCGGACCTTGATTCCGACCTGCGGGCTAAACTGGAACTTGCGCAAAAGGCGCGCCAGTTTGCCAGTCGTTCCCTTGGACTTCCTGACAACGACAGCTACCGAAGCTACGCTGATCTTGGGCGTCCATTTGTAGTTTGGAACGTGGTGGCGACAGCGCCGTTTTCAATTGAAGCGCGAACGTGGTGTTTCTGGTTTGCCGGATGTATCAACTACCGCGGGTACTTTTCCGAACAGGGTGCCGAAAAGTTTGCCGAAAAACTTCGTCAGGAAGACATGGACACCTTTGTTGCAGGTGCGCGCGCTTATTCAACGCTGGGTTGGTTCGACGATCCCTTGCTGAGCACCATGTTGGATTTGGGTGAGGCACGTTTTGTCGGAATAATTTTTCACGAACTCGCCCATCAACAGTTGTATATAGATGATGATTCAATGTTCAATGAATCTTTTGCCACGGCCGTGGAACGTGAAGGCATAAAGCGTTGGTTTCTCGACCACAATCGAACCCAGGCTTACGATAGCTATCTGCTTGCCAATCGGCGCCAGTCCGAATTTTCCCGTTTGCTGACCGATACGCGGGAGCGCCTTGGCGAGCTCTTTAAGCAAGAAATTACTGAAGAAGTGAAACGTGCCGGCAAGCAGAAAATTTTCGCACAGCTTAAGTTGGACTATGTGCGATTGAAGCATAGCTGGAATAACTATGCCGGATACGATAGCTGGTTTGAAAAACCGCTAAACAATGCGCGCCTGGCCTTGGCCGCCACCTACTTTGAATACGTGCCCGCATTTACCGTGCTTATCGCACAATCGCCCGACTGGCAGACGTTTTACCGGTTAGCCGCGGAAATCGGCGCCTTGGAAAAACCGGAACGGCAAAAGCGTCTGCACGATCTTGCCCGTCAGGCGAATGTGGATGACTTAAACGTTACGATTGGCGCTGGTCCATAGTAAGTCCACTGTGTCGTAAAAGGCTTCGTAGTCAATGTAGTGCGAACCATCACAGGAAAACGTGACGTTGATAATTCCATTGATCCGATTAATCGATGCATTACGCAGGTAGATCGTTTCATCCTGGTACCGCAGTCGTTTAAATACCTCGAGTACCTTGCCAATCGCCGGACTGGGTACAATCGGGCGCTCGATGGACAGTACCTTGCCAAACTGCTCAAGAAAGTTGGGATGAAATACTTCATCAAGAACAAACACCTTATAGCGGCAAGGATCGTTGTATTCCCAGCAAGTAAGCTGGCTCGACGAGTAGTGAATCTTGGCGTGATAAATACCGCGCATACACAATAGCTGTTGCACTATGGCATGCAGTTCATTGATGTGTGTATCAAACAAACTTTCAACACGTTGTTGCTGAAATACAAAACTACGTACTGCGGGATCGCCGCGTACTTGTAGCCAGTGTCGGTTCATATTCCCTGATCCTGTTGAGTCTCCAATTATGTCAAACATGTTTGTTACACCCCGCTTTATTTAGATATCACTAGGTTTAGATATCAAAAGTGCATCACCGGGCGTGCTACTCCTAACACCCGAGACAAACTATGCTACGTGTAAAAACATCTCCTCCTCTGGTGGCCGCAATACTAACCAGCTTTACCGCCTACAAACTGCCAACTTCTACGCATTTTGAAGGCACGCTCAGGTTCCGAGCAAAACAACAAATGAAATTACAAAAGCGGCTACCAGAAATGCCAACACCGTCAGTCGCGGTACGATGACCGGCAACCAGACGCGTGCCCGCGGTACGAACTGTTCATACTTCTTTATTGCTGCTGCGAACGACGGACGTTGTTGCATACGCTGCAGATACGCGGCCAGTGCCGGAAGGCGTGCTTCATCCCACAGTCGCTGCATGCCAATTCTCTGCATGCGGTGCAGGACCGGCGCCCAGACCACGTCGGCCAAGCTTAGTGCATCGCCTGCCAGGTAAGACTGCTTTTGCAGCAGTTGGTTCATGCGCTGCAATACGGAATCGCTTAATTGCAAACTGCGTCGCACTTCGCCCGCGGACATCACGGTGCCCACCCAGTGGCGGGTATCCGTGAGTTGGGCCTCGTAAATCGTGCTGAGCGAGGGATGTCTACCGGTAAGCCGCTTAATAGTAGACAAACGACGGGCCAGATACCAGTTCACGAAGGGGCGCCGCCAGCGGGATTGCAGGGCCGAGGAGAGCTCGCGTAGCGGAAAATGGGCTTCGATTTTCAGCCAACGAACCATTTCCTCGCGGTGGACAGGGTCCGCCGGCGTCAGACTGGAAGAATCGAAGCGCTCGTCGAGATACATCAGCAAGCTGCTGGTGTCGAACAGCAGGTAGCCGTTCACTTCGAGTAAAGGGAGCTGGGCGCGGGGGGTTTTTTTTACAAAATCCGGTTCTAATTCAGCAAGTTGCAGTAGATTCACTGTCCTTCTTCGCCAGCGTAAGCCTATCTCCGCCAGCGCCAGGCGGACCTGCTGACAGCCTACAGAGTCCGGAAAGTCGTACAGAATTAAATCCGCATCCTGCGGATCGGAAACCGGTGGCCATTGGCGCCAATCCGGAGGCGGGAACTGTTCGGCAAGGGTTTCTTGGCTCATTGCGTCAGGTGCTCTAATCGACTAATCAGGACTTGGGTGTATATTCTTCTCCGGTGCGTGCCAACACAAAAGGGAGCTGCCGAAGATTGTGACCAAACGGCGTCAGTGTGACGGCGGCGCCACTGGTTTTGCTTCAGTCTGTTTGTAGAAAAAGTTTTCCAACGCCATCAGGAGTGGCGGCAGAAATAACAAATCCGCGAGCAGCGCGATTACGATGGTTAGCGCAGAAATCAACCCTGTTTCCGAACTCAAAGTGAAGTCTGAAAACACCAGCAGGGAAAAACCACTGGCCAGTACTGCGGAGGTAATCCAAATCGCCGTGCCCACATGCGCAAAGGTATCGCGCACGGCGTCGGCAACAGTCAACTGACGGATGCGTCGGCCCTCCTGATATCGGCTGAGAAAATGTACAGTATCGTCAACAATAATGCCTAGCACCATGGCCGATATCACTGATACCACCAGGCCGATTGTGCCTTCAATCAAGGCCCACACACCAAACGCCATCAAGGTCGGTAGCACATTGGGCACAATACTTAACAAGCCGAGGCGCCAACTTCGAAGTGCGATCGCAAGGGTGATGGTTATTAGCAACACCGCAAGCGCCGTGCTTGTTAGCATGGTGCGTATATTTCGCTCCGACAATACCGCAAACATCACGCTGGGTCCGGTTGCCTTGGTCGTAACGCCCTGTGCATGCGCCTCCAACCAGTTGGCAATGCGACGCTCCAGCGTACGCAATTCAGTGGTACTCATATTGCGCAACATTACGGTTAACCGACTCGCGGATTTGTCGAACTTGATTTGATTGGTTAAATCGAGTCCGTAGGGCAGGGAAATTTCATACATTAAAATATACTGCGCGGCGAGTTCGCGAGACCTGGGAAGCTTGTGAAAATCCGGGTTATCCGCATGCATGTTTTGATTCAAGCGCTTGAGAATGGGCACAATTGAACTCACATGCACCACTTCCGGAAGTTGGTATAACCAATCAGAAAATGCGGCAAGCACTTCAAGGTAACGCGGTTCGTAGATGCCGAACTTCTCACCACTATCCATGGAGTACTCAATGGCGTAGATACCGGTTAAATTTCGATCGGTAAATTCGGTGTCCTGACGAAACTTGTTGGACGCACTGAAGTATTCGACAAAACGATCATCGATTTCGATGCGTGTGATAAACCCGGTTAACACGACAGCCACGGCCATAAACCCGACGAGCAAGGTTTTACGGAAATGCATTACGCGGTCAGCCAGCCAAAGCATGAAGCGTACCTGTCGACCGGTAGTAGCCGGGACGCGTATCGGAAGAATACCTACCAGGGCGGGTAACAGCACCACCGAATAAACAAATGCAGCACCAATACCAAAGGCCGTGATATTGCCGAGATCATTGAACGGCGGTGAGTCGCTGACGTTCATGCTTAGAAAGCCGATCACTGTAGTCAGTGTTGTCAGTAACACCGGGCGCGCATTGTGTTGCAGACTATATTGCAGCGCAGCGACTTTGGTGTCACCTTCACGGAGACGCTGTAGTAGCGTGCTCAGTATGTGAATGCTATCGGCAACGGCCAGCGTGGCGATGATCGTCGCCGCACCCACCGACGTCGGATTTAAAGAGAAACCCAGCCAACCGGCGATACCCATGCCGGTTGCCGAGGCCAGCCCGATTACCGTAATGGTTATCAAGGTTGCGCTTAGTGAGCGCAGCAAGATTGACATGGTGATGATGATCATCAGGAACACCAGTGGTAACAGGGTCTGCATGTCGCGTTGACTCGCACTGGGAAACGCCACATCCATTACTGCGCCGCCGGTCAGATAGGTGCGAACGTGGGGAAATTGCGTGTTGAGCTGCTGCAGGAGCTGGCGAATTTCTGCAACTGAACGCACGGCCTCGCCGGTATTGTAGTCCGGCAGGCGCAAGCCTATATTTATCGCCGTAACGTGACCGATTGGTGAAACCAGCCGATTGACCAGTTCCGGTTCACTTAGCGCGATGCGCCTGACTCGCTCTAAATCCGCCGGCTTAAGCGCATTAGAATCTTTTACAAGATCGCCTACCCGCAGTTCGTCGCCCCAGACTTCGGTGTGCTGAAAATTACAAATGGAATCAACGCGGCTCGCATAAGGGATTTGCCAGGCATCGGCGGTGAGCTTACAAATAACGGTCAACGTGGCCGGACTAAAAACATCCCGGTCTTCAGGTGCCAATACCACCAAAATATTATCGGTGCGCGAATAGGTGTCCTGTAAACGTTCAAAATCGAGCAACTGGGGATTGTCTGCGCGAAAATAGACCTGGTAGCTGGTATCAAACTGGAGAAAACGCGCGCCCGAGGCCAATACCCCGCCGAGCAGGATCATCACCGCTACAATTGGCCAGCGGTATTTCAGCAGCCAATGCGTATAGACGATAGAGAGTGATTGGGACAACGCGGTTTCATCCGTTTCGTATGGCTAAACGTTCAGCTCACCAGTGACCTCCAGAGCTTGATTCTAGCAGTCTACTCAAGGCCTTTGAAATTAACGGCTTATTTGCAAACATTAAGGTAAATTATTTTTCTTTTGATATACTGTTTTATCACCCAAGCCGTTAATTTCGTGTTTTTACAGGCCGGTTTGTACTCAAAACGTGGGGACAGTGTTGTTGTTTTACCGAATTGTTTTCCTAACCATTTTCGCCCTGGGCGGGGTTTCTGCGGCTCGGGCTGCGTGGTGGAACCCGTTTGCTGAAAACGAATGTTTGAACGAGACTACCAAGGCCGCTATTAATCACCAGACCTGTCTGGTTCACCAGGTATTGCCGACGCAATGCCGCGCTGCCGAAACGGCCATGCGTGGCTTGAAGCAAACCTGCAGCAAGGATGTTGGAGACGCCAAAAAGGTCGCCGCCGCCGAGCAAAAGGGCCGCAAGAGCGTCAAGGGCGATCCCGCTAACAGCGCCTACAAAAAAATCACCCGCAGTCTTGAACGGTCACCCTATTTCATCAAACCGGAGCGGGAAAATTTTCTACCGTTTACTAAGAACTGCAGCCAGAGCAAGACCAACTACTATAAAATCGGCGCCTATCATCTGGATGGGAAAAAAATAACATTTATCGTTTATCCGTTGGGATTCAAATGCGCCAGCAAGAAATCCATCAGCAAGAAGTTTCCGATAATCACCAAACAACAATTGGTAAAATTGCGCTCCAGCTATTTCATTAAGAAACAGCCTGTCGGGCTGCGACCGTTTACCACCGCGAAAATTGTCGAAACTACCAGCGCCAACGTTAAATCGACTTATCGTAGGGTTGCGGAAGGGAGAAAACCCCCACCTCGGCCAAAGCAAAGGCGTGTTAAAACTGCAAAGCGCTACAATCTGGAAGTGATCACCTCGCCGGAAAACGCCAGGATACGTATCCTCAACGTAAAGCAGTCCTATGATCCGGATATCTCCTTAAAGCCGGGTCGTTACTTGCTTGAAATCAGTGCGCCGGGATACAAAACACAAAAGAAATGGGTCAAGCTGCAAAACAGTGACTATTCCATTAATCTCGCACTTGCCCGGGAAAACTACCGCGCTACGCGGGGACGTTCATGCAAGGCTAATCCGGATGATATTTCGGTAAGTACGGTGAGGATAGCCTCCTTTAACAAGTGTCACTTTCTTACCTACCCGGATGAACGTTCGCGTGATCTGGCAGTAAAAAACCAACGAGAAAGCGGTTACATACATGACGTAAAACTCGAAGTGACCTATTACGATGATGAACGTAATCCACTAAACAAAGAACAATATGTTGTTTTTCGCGCCGCAAATAAGCAGGCTGTTGCGCCGGGCGAAACGCGGTTTCCATTTACCGGAATTTACCTGCGGCGCGATGGAGTTCATTCAATTGGAGTAAAAACCCTTGAGTTCTCGGTGAGCAAATAAGCGCTTGCGCTCAACTTGTCGACACCCGCGGTAAGTTTCGATTATTTCTTACCCAGCATCGACTTCTTCAAGCCTTTATCAGCCGGTTTTTTTCCAAGCCAAACCTTGAGCAGGGCTCGGGAAAAATCTTTGCCTTTTACAGTGCCTTTTAGTTTGCCGTTGACCCAAACCTGCGTGCCCCGTTTTGGCAGATAGTCGAGACGGATAACATCGCCCTTATGTACCGTTTCAAACATGTCATTAAATTTTGCTAGCCGGTCTTTAACCTTGGAAAATTCTTCCTCGGTTAAATTTTTCTCAAAGCCCTTGTCCCAACCGTGGGTTAAATTATCTTTCTCTACTTCCTTATATAAAAAGTGCATGATGACACGCTTGCCGTCCGGGTTCGCAAGAATCGAGTCAACGCTACTGCTGCGCTTTGACACGTAGAGTCCACCTGCATAGACAGTGACAAAAAATTTCTTTCTTACGCCGGCGCCATTAAGTTTAAGCTGACTGCCGTCTGCCAACGTGATTTTGTCCGGCAGGCTCACACCGGCAACTTCTGCGGCGAGCGATGCGCCCCCCGTGCCTAACAGACTTACAACAATTGCCGCGAAAAAAATTCGCATTACTGTTCTCCTTCCCAGGTTCACGATGGAGGATTATCGCACATTGGTGGTGAGCGCCAATGCGGGTAATTCACCTAAAGTTATCAAGGTAAAGCTGTGATGGATTACTGCCGTTATAAGCAGGGTAGGTACATATTAGCCGTTTTGACCCAGCACAGCGTGCGGATTTGGGAGTGGGATTCATGCTTAAAAATTTCAGTATCAAGGCCAAACTGACAGGCGCCTTTCTGGCCATTTTTGCCTTGTTCATTACGGCGACCGGACTTTCATTGAACGGAATGGTCTCAATTAGCAACAAATTCGAGGGTTTTTTCAACGAAAATTATGCCCGACATACCGCCTATCAGCAGATGTTTTCCGATGGCCTGTTGTCAGGGATAGCTCTGCGGAATCTGGTTCTCAAGCCGGAAGCGAAAAAGCCTCATACAGTGGTGCCCAAAGCCATCGCGAGATTCGATGAGGCCTTTGTAAAGGCGAAAGCGCTGGCAATTGACAATAAGGAAACCCAGGCGGTCCTTGAGAAAGTTGACGGCTATTGGAAAAAATCGCGTACTGCGAAGTTGCGCGTGCTGGACCTGATGAAGGCCGGTAAACAATCTGAGGCCATTAAGGTCCTCACCAAAGAAGAGCATCCCAACTGGCAAAAAACGCGCATAGCGGTACAAGAACTTGTCCTGGCCGAGGAGCAAATTGCAACGGAACTACAGGAAAGCCTGCTTGCCGAGGAGAAGTCGGCCATTCGCACGGCCCTATTCTTCAGTGTATTAGCTGTGATCATCGGTGGCCTGGTTGCCGTGTTTATTACCAAGGGGATCCGTAACGGCTTCGGCAGTGTCATTGATTCCCTTAACGATATCGCCAGCGGTGAAGGTGACTTGACCCGTCGACTTGATGAATCCGGATCCAACGAAGTGGCTGAAATGGGTGGTGCGTTTAATCGGTTTGTGGAGAAAATCCAGGCCCTGGTAAAACAAGTGAGTGGTTCCAGCCAGCAACTGACCGCTTCGGCGAATCAGGTGTCGGAAATTGCCGTGGATACCAAGCTGAACGTGAACCAGCAGGAAAGTAAAATTGATCAGGTAGCAACGGCCATGAACGAGATGGCGGCAACGGTACAGGAAGTTGCGCGCAACGCACAGGATGCCGCGGAAGCCGCGCGCGCCGCCGATAGTGAGTCCAGCAATGGCTTTGAAGTTGTCTCTCAGGTGGTGGCTGCGATTAATCGTTTGGCGGAACAGGTTGGAGATACCGCGCACTCAATTCACACACTCGAGGAGAACGCCGAGCAAATTGGCACGGTACTCGATGTAATTCGCGGCATTGCCGAGCAAACAAATCTGTTGGCCCTGAACGCGGCAATAGAAGCCGCGCGTGCCGGTGAACAGGGCCGAGGTTTTGCGGTTGTTGCAGATGAAGTGCGTACCCTGGCTTCGCGTACCCAACAATCAACTGAAGAGATTCAGCAAACCATTGAGCGTCTACAGGACGGCGCCAAGGCAGCGGTGGGTGCCATGGAAGATGGGCAGCGACAAACCCAGTCTACCGTTGAATTGGCCGGTAAAGCGGGTGAGGCCCTGACAACAATTACCCAGGCCGTGTCCCGTATAGCTGAAATGAATACCCAAATTGCAACTGCGGCTGAACAGCAGTCTGCCGTGGCGGAAGATATTAACCAGAACGTGGTCTCGATCAACACGTTGTCGGTGCAGGCGGCCGAAGGTGCAGAGCACGTTGCCGGTTCAAGTCAGGAACTGGAACGCCTGGCGCAAGACATGCAACATCTGGTGACGAGTTTCAAAGTCTGATTTTTCCGTTTTCAAAAAAAACTCCCAACTACCCACAAGTACCCAAAAAAACGCTATACATTGGGCGTATTCGGGTCGCCTCGGGTTAAAATCCGGTACGCCTCGTTTCATTCACCTCGAGTGTTGCAGTATGATCCTTTCTGCGGATTGCCGATTCCCCGACTATGCGTAGTAGATGCGATTTAAGGAGAAATATTGTGATTAGGGCTCTTTCCTGGTTAACCATTTGCGCGGTGCTACTCAGTGCTTGTGCTTCTGCGCCGGTAACCGGGCGTAAGCAGCTTATGTTGGTATCTGAAGATACAGCCATTGCCGAATCCGAGCCGGCCTATTTTGAGATGCTTAGCGAGCCCTCCCGGCAAGGTAAGTTAGATAATGATCCGAAACTTAACGCCCGCGTGAAACTCATTACGGGCCGCATCATTGCCCAGGCCATTAAGTACCGTCCGGAAACGGCTAACTGGAAATGGAGCATCCATATTATCGATGATCCTAAAACCGTGAACGCATGGGCCATGGCTGGTGGCCGCATGGCGTTGTATACCGGGCTCGTGGAACAGATTAAGCCTACAGACGACGAGCTGGCGCAGGTACTGGGACATGAGATTTCACATGCATTGGCGAAGCACACGGCGGAGCGAATGTCGGTTGCAATGGCGACCGGCACCGCACTGGCGATTTTTGGCATGACTCAGGAGAAGCAGGGATTGGCGTTAACCGGGGCAGCGATGGCAGCGGCGCTTGCTGTCCAGTTACCCAACAGTCGAAAATCGGAGTCCGAGGCTGACCGCATCGGTATCGAGCTGGCAGCCAAGGCCGGATATAATCCCAACGCTGGTCCGTCACTGTGGCGAAAAATGAACAAGGCCGGCGGCGGTAAACCACCCGAGTTTCTCAGCACCCACCCGTCATCGGACAACCGGATCAACTCACTCCAGGTTCTCGTTCCGCAAATGATGCCGTACTATCAACAGAAAGGTGAGCGGCCGGTTTACACGTTTAAACCCGAAAACGAAAAACTTTCAAAATAAGTTTGCTTTATTTCGATTCGCGCGCCGCCTCAAGTGTGAATTGTTCTACAGGCGAGCAAGCAAGTTTAAGCGATGCTGTGACGCAATCAGTTTGCACCCGGCCTCGGAGGGGTATTGGAATAAAATGCCTCGAACGACGTCGCCTTGGCGAAATGTTCACCCAGCTCCACCTCGGCTTCATGATCGGGATGGACAATGTGCACAGTACTGCTCGGCCCGTCAGTAGAATTTGCCGGTAAGTACAAAACCGGTCGGGGTGAGTTGATGCCGAGAAGCGACGGCAGATCCGATTCGGTTCCAGCCTCATCGCTGTCCTTCGCTCCGCTCACAATTTTACCGGCGCGTACCCAAACCGGTAAAACTTGTTGAGATAACGACATGATGCCAACACGCACGCGATCCTCATCTTGCGATTGCATCCACCGCACCTGCCCGAGGCCCCAGTGACCGTCATGTGGATCCCGTAATGCAACCAGTTCATCCAGCTGAATATTGCTGACCTCGTCTGTTGAAAGGCGCAAACAAAAGCCATTGTTGCTGTAGTCAATTAAACGCGCTTTGAGCGTCGTCGCATGGCTCGCCGTTTGCGGGCTGTCGTTTTGCGGTGTATCGGATACGCCACTCAAAAGACCATGAATCGAATTAATACCGATGGCGATGGGTAAGTCCTCCTGGCTACGCAGACGATCATCGTTCCGTCCGCGGGATCGATCCCAACCTGCCAGCAGGTTTTGCAATGTTGTCAGCGACACGGGTGTGGCGCGTCTTGCGAAACTCACCCGCTCCTGACCCGGTCGAATTTGTACCAGTTTTTTACGTAACTGATCGACAAGCGTGGATGTGTCCAGTACGCGAATTGCGGCGTGATGCAGGTTTCCGCCCTCCTCAAGCAGATCACTGCTGATGGGTGGTCCATCGCTGGCGAGATTGATCAAGAAGCTGACGTTTTGTGGTCGGTAGTCAGTGGCGGCGCGCAGTTTTACTCTGTCTGTCATCCGCTCCAGATTAGCATACACTTCAGACATGGCTGCCGCTTCAAAATGATTGGGCGATAAAAGCGACAGCAACATGAGTCGTTTGAACTCGGCACGAATGCTGGTCTTCCTGCCGGATCTTGCCGGCGGGCGGACGCGCCGGCCGAGCAAGTTGTTGTCTTCCGCAAGTCGAAAGTACCAATACAGTTGTTTCCATACTCCCGGTGGATACGGCAAATAGCACAGGCGGTAATTGCACAGGATGTTCGACCGATAGCGAAACAGACGGTGTAGAACTGTAGCCACCAAACGGCGCCAGGTCAGAAAAAACAGATGTGAACTGTCGTTAAGAACCAGTTGGTAGCCGTGGATGAGCTCAAGCTGCAATGCCGTGGACAACTCAACGGCCTCACGACTGGCATGTGCAAGCGGTAGCGGTTTGCCGGCGTAGCGTCTGGCGAGTTCAGGTAACAGCAGTGTCAGGCGGCCGCTCACAACTTCCAAAACTTTGAACCGAAGCCGGGTGTCGAGCTGCTGATGTTTTATCTTGCCCAGCATCTGGAGGATTTGCCGCACCGCGGATTCGGCGTCGTCGACAGGTAGTTTGTCGAGCCACAGACGAATACGTGCGGGTTGCATTTCCAACTCGGTCGCGGTCGCGCCGGTATTTGTCTTTCTGATCATGGCACCGTTCTGAAACTGTGCCGAACTCAGGTCTGGAGTCATCGTCGGGAAATAGCTTTGATTTCCCACCACGTCCAGGTCCTGCGCCTGAGATTCGGCTGTTTTTCTACTTCAAGCTGCTTAACAATGCAGTCGCCAGCAAGCCTCGGTATGCCTTTATCAGATCCGTGAAAAAGCCCGGAAAGCGAATTATATATAAGTTATTTATGATGAACTAATATCCTAGCGAAATTCGCCACTGGCTGCCGCCGAATCCGTCACACGAATCCGTCACACTTGATGCGCTCCGTCTGCATTGGCGCCGCAAGGCCAAGCACGTACAATGTGGTCCCGACACACTACCAGTCGCGGCTTGCGGAAGCGTCAAAGTAAATGTTTTTTCAGGGAAAATTCGAGGTTATTGTCGTTGGCGGCGGGCACGCCGGTACCGAAGCCGCGCTGGCCGCAGCGCGCATGGGCGCCCGCACGTTGTTGTTGACGCACAATATTGAAAACCTGGGTCAAATGAGCTGCAACCCCGCCATCGGCGGCATCGGTAAAGGCCACCTGGTCAAGGAAATCGATGCGCTCGGCGGCTTAATGGCGCGCGCAACGGACCATGCGGGGATCCAGTTTCGCACGCTTAATGCGCGCAAGGGACCAGCGGTACGCGCCACCCGCGCCCAGGCCGACCGTGTGCTCTATCGACAGGCCGTTCGCACTGAGCTGGAGAACACTCCCAACCTGACGTTGTTTCAGCAGGCCGTGGACGATCTGCTGGTAGAGGGCGAGCGGGTAACGGGCGTCGTGACCCAGATGGGGCTGCGTTTTTCCGCGCCCACGGTAGTCCTCACGGTGGGGACGTTTCTCGGCGGCCGCATTCACATCGGCCAGTCGAACTACCAGGGCGGACGTGCTGGCGATCCGCCGGCAAACGCGCTGGCCGCGCGCCTGCGCGAGCTGCCTTTTCGGGTTGAACGGCTGAAAACCGGTACCCCACCACGGATCGATGGCAAGACCATTGACTACACGGTGCTTGCCGAGCAGCCCGGCGATGATCCGGTACCGGTTTTTTCTTATCTCGGTTCGGCCGCGCAACATCCTCGCCAAATCAGCTGCCATATCACCTATACCAATGAGCAGACCCACGACATCATTCGTGGCGGTCTCGATCGTTCGCCCATGTACAGCGGGGTGATCGAGGGCACCGGGCCTCGTTATTGCCCGTCCATTGAAGACAAAATCGTGCGCTTTGCGGACAAGGACAATCACCAGATATTTGTTGAGCCCGAGGGGCTGACCAGCACCGAAGTCTATCCCAATGGTATCTCAACCAGTCTGCCGTTCGATGTGCAGCTGGCGCTCGTTCAGTCGATTGTCGGTTTTGAAAATGCCCACATCACCCGGCCTGGTTATGCCATTGAATACGACTTTTTCGATCCCCGCGATCTCAGACCATCGTTGGAAACGTGCTTTATAAGCGGTCTTTATTTTGCTGGCCAGATAAATGGCACCACCGGTTACGAAGAGGCCGCCGCGCAGGGCTTGCTTGCCGGTCTGAATGCCGCGTTGCGGGTGCAGCAACTCGAACCGTGGACGCCGCGGCGTGATGAGGCCTATCTGGGTGTGCTCGTAGATGATTTGGTCACCCGCGGCACCAGTGAGCCGTATCGTATGTTTACCAGCCGTGCCGAGTACCGCTTGCTGTTACGGGAAGACAATGCCGATCTTCGTTTAACCGAAACCGGGCGTAATCTCGGTTTGGTTGATGATGCGCGATGGGCGAAGTTCGATTCCAAACGGCACGAGATCGAAGCAGAAACGCAACGATTATCCTCTACCTGGGTGCGCCCCGAGAGTCTCGCCGACGAAGAATCCCGGTCGGTTCTGGGTCAGCCTCTAACGCGGGAGTCCAGCCTGCTCGATCTCTTGCGAAGACCCGAGGTGATCTATGCCGAATTGATGACCCTGGCGGGAGCCGGCCAGGCGGTGACCGACCCGCAGGTGGCCGAACAGGTCGAGGTCCAGGCTAAGTATGCCGGTTATATTCGACGGCAAGAGGATGATATTGCCCGTCAACAGCGGCACGAAAAAACCCGACTACCTGAGGGGCTGGATTACACTCAGGTTAGCGGCTTGTCCACGGAAGTGAGGGAGAAGCTCGATCGTAGTCGCCCGGCAACACTTGGGCAGGCGGCGCGAGTACCGGGAGTGACCCCCGCCGCCGTGTCGCTGCTGCTGGTACACTTAAAAAAACGCGCTGGCCGGAAGGAACGCAAACGCGCGTGACCAGTCTATAAAAAACAGGGAGCTACCAATCCCAGTCGCTACAAAACCTGCCGGTCCCTACGTTTGTAGTCCGGTGTATTCGTTCAGGGAAATTTACATTTGGGGAAAAACAATGATGAAACGATTGATTGTATTGCTCACCGCTGTGGCTTTGGCCACCCTATTTTGCGCGACGGCCAGCGCCGATCCAGTTGCCGGGCTGATTAAGAAAAAGAGCCCCCACAGCGTAACACAGACGCTGGATCGTCTTGAGAAAGTGTTGAAAGATAAGGGGTTTACCATTGCCGTGCGCTGGGACCACGGTGCGGGTGCGAAGAAGGCAGGCATTGAGCTGCGGCCGACACAATTACTGGTTTTCGGCAACCCGAAAGTGGGCAGTCACTTCTTCACCAGCAACCAGACCGCCGGCATTGATCTGCCCATGAAGGCGCTGGCCTGGCAAGACGAAAAGGGCCAGGTCTGGCTGGCCTATAATGACCCGGCTTACATAGCCGAGCGCCACGGCATCACCGATCGTGCCGAAATCGTGAAAAAAATGAGTGGCGCGCTGAAGAAATTTACCGATGCCGCTGTGGCGCCATAACGGCCAGTCGTTACCACGTTCCCAATGACCAAAGCCCGTGATGCGCAGTTGGCGACGCAACTGTGCAACGGGCTGGCGCACTTGTCGCAGGCTGAAGGCTCGGTGTCGCCGCCGGACCTGCTTGATCCCTTGCTAAGTTATCTGGCGCTGCTTGGTAAGTGGAACCGGGTTTACAACCTGACGGCCATTCAAGACCCGGGAGACATGGTCAGCCAGCACATGCTGGACAGTCTGGCCGTCCTGCCTTTTATTAAGTCTCCCAAAGTACTGGACGTCGGCACCGGCGCCGGCTTGCCAGGGATTCCCCTGGCCCTGGCGCGCCCCGACTGTGAATTTACCTTATTGGATAGTAACGCCAAGAAAACCCGCTTTGTGACGCAGGCCGTCGCTGAGCTTAGGCTCGCGAATGTGACTGTGATACAGTCGCGGGTAGAGGACTTTACGCCCGCCGAGCGGTTTACCACCGTGGTGTCACGAGCGTTTGCATCGATCAACGATATGCTGAATCGATGCGGACACCTGATCACAGCGGACGGTGTCATCCTGGCGATGAAAGGGCGTACACCCGACCAGGAGTTAGTCGAGTTACAGGACGCCGGGCTGAAATTCCAACTTGACGGGGTATATCCCCTGACGGTTCCTGGCCTGGATGCGCAACGTCATGTGGCGGTGCTACAGCCGATTAACCCGCCAGATCCGTAACGGGGAGAATGAACATGGGCAAGGTCATTGCGGTGGCGAACCAGAAGGGCGGGGTCGGTAAGACTACGACCTGTATTAATCTGGCCGCGTCGTTAGTTGCGACCCGACGCCGGGTGTTGCTCATCGATATGGATCCACAGGGCAACGCCACTATGGGCAGTGGCGTGGATAAAAACAGTCTTGAGCAAACCACCGGCGACATGTTGCTGGGTGACGTGTCCGCCGACGAACTCCTGATCAAAACCGAGCACGGCGGTTTTGATTTACTGCCGGCAAATATTAATTTAACGGCCGCCGAGGTGGCACTCATGGAACTGCCGGATCGAGAGCGCCGGCTTCGTGACGCACTCATCACCGTGCAGGAAGACTACGATTATCTGTTAGTGGACTGCCCGCCGTCCCTGAATTTGCTGACACTGAATGCGCTGGTGGCTTCACACTCCGTGATGATTCCCATGCAATGCGAATATTATGCGCTGGAAGGACTGACAGCCCTACTCGACACGGTCGAGCAAATTCGACAAGCAGTTAATCCACGTTTACAGGTAGAAGGCGTGCTGCGCACCATGTTCGATCCGAGAAATAACCTGGCCAACGATGTTTCGGGTCAGTTGCTCATGCACTTTCCCGATCAAGTTTATCGAACCATTATTCCGCGCAATGTACGTCTGGCCGAGGCACCCAGTCACGGCTTGCCGGCCATCAATTACGATAAGGGATCACGTGGCTCGTTGGCTTACCTTGCGCTGGCGGGAGAAATTCTACGCCGAGAAGATACGGGAAGCGTAAGCAACGCGGTGCCCGTTTAGGTACAAAAATTAAACTCGCAGCCCGTAACGTTGTTGAGTTTCGGGTTACCGCATAGGTTAAAATCGGGTAGTTATGGCAGCAAAGAAACCAGGTCTGGGCAAACCACTCAGCGCGCTATTGGGTAACCGCAGTGCCGTGTCGGTTGATAGCAGCGAAAGCGCGGAGGGCGACGAATTACGCCATTTGGCTGTGGACCTGATTCAACGAGGCCGTTATCAGCCGCGTCACGATATCGATGCGGATGCCCTGCAGGAACTGGCCGATTCCATCAAGGCGCAAGGCGTCGTGCAACCCATTGTCGTGCGACCACTCAGCGCCGGTGATCGGTACGAAATCATTGCCGGTGAACGTCGTTGGCGTGCGACCCAACTGGCCGGCTTGCACCAGATCCCCGCGGTAATACGCGACGTGCCCGATCAGACAGCCATGGCCATGGCGCTGATAGAAAATATACAGCGCGAAGATCTTAATCCGATGGACGAAGCGGGTGCCCTGCAGCGACTTATCGAGGAATTCGGTTTAACCCATCAGGAGACTGCCGAAGCTGTTGGCCGTTCCCGTGCGGCTGTGAGCAACCTGTTGCGCTTGTTAGCGTTAAATCCGGACGTCAAACAGTTGGTGGAGACACGCCAACTGGAAATGGGGCACGCTCGTGCCTTGCTGGCAGTTGAGGGTGTGGAGCAGAGTCGTGCCGCCCACGACGTAGTGAAGAAAGGCATGTCGGTTCGCGAGACCGAAGCGTTGGTCAAGCGCATGCAGACACCTGCAAAATCAAAAAGTAGTCCGGCACTCGATCCCGATATTCGGCGTCTGCAGGATGACCTTGCCGAAAAATTGGGCGCCCGGATTCAGTTTCAACATAGCCGCTCGGGCAAGGGAAAAGTTGTCATTACCTATAACAGCCTGGACGAACTCGACGGTATACTTGAACACATCAAATAACGCCGCCAAATTGTTCTATTCTTAATAGTATTATGCGGTACAGAAACTCGCCGCTTCTTCGTAGGTCGTTCCAGTCAATGGCGGAGCGTGATGCTTACAGGAAAAGAGATCAGTGATCTTCTACACACGCTGCAAGGCCAGTTTTATCGACTGACCCGCATCGCGTTGGCCAGGCGTAGCGCGAGTCACGAAAATTCTGCCCATCCTCAGCTAGAGCCTGACATTACGGCATCCCTATACGAGCAGATCGACAAGTTGGCGCGGGATCGAAAGCCGGCTGCGGCAGATTCCGATCCAGCCCATTTCGGGCTGACCCCACGGCCACATAAGCGAGAGCGCTCCCACCCGCTGAGGAAGACCGAAACACAGCCGAATGATTTAATCAAAACCCCTAACGGGCTTTCCCGCCATTTTAAACAAGCGAGGCCGAGTACGTCTTTACAACCGGAACTCGGACGAAAATTACAGCAAAGCGCCTGGAACTATATTAATACCTCGCTCAGACTGGCCCGGCAAGGTAACGTAAAGCAGGCCAGGCTTCATGTTGAACTGGCAAACTCAAGCCTGAAGGAAGGCGCAAAATTCATACCGCGTGAGGAATACATCAAGTTCGTTGCGCAGGTAAAAACACGACTTGAATTGCTTGATGAGTAAAAAGAGCCGAGCACATTAAACCGGCTGCGTGGGAGAGTCGCGCACAAGAATTCTTTGCCTGTGACTGTTTTGGTCCAACAGCGAAACATTAGGGGTTAACGCAGCGGAAAACGGCAAAAGTCTGCTCGCCGTTTTCATTTTCCGATTCCGCCACTACCGTGTCACCCTGCATCCCGGCGGCGCTATTGCGTGCCAGGGTCTCAAGCTCGCGCTTGACCGTCTTGTCGTCACGCTTGAAGCCGACGACCTCGTCCTGCAGAGAAACAGTGGTTTTCCCCAGTCTTTTGCAATTGCCTACCTCCTCGGCGGAGAGTACCCGCACCTTTTCGCCTTCGGCCGTGGGCTTAACCCAGGTACACGCAACGACTGTGGTTACCAACAGTAGCGTCAGGACAGTTTTTATGATTGGCATTAGTTTGATTTCCCTATCGTGTGAAATGCATAGCAAACCCGACTTTGGTCAAATTCCCGGGCCCTGCTCCGTGGGTATGCCTGGATGTTAGCAAACCCCGCACATCACTCCAAAATGGCCCGTTTAATTCGCGCAGTACGAAACGACCTCGAAATTACGTGCTTTTCCTAGTCCCCCGCGCCTCGCCCCATGGTACCGGTTATTGTCCGATTGACCGAAATTTGTGGACCGATTATACTTCGCGCCCCTGAGACGTGACGTGGTGTCTACTTGAACACCCGTGGATTTTACTAGGTTATATGGCGGTAGATCGCCTTCAACAGACACTGCGCCGTGTCGTCCTGATTCAGGCAGCCCTCATCACCATGGCTGCCGTGGTCCTGTTCCTGGAGAAAGGCGCCGAATTTACTTGGGCACTGCTTTATGGCGGTGCCGTGACGATTGCGAGCACCGGCTTTAGTGCCTGGCGCTTGCGGCTTGCAACTGAGCCAAACGAGCACGAAGCCGGCATGGATGTGGCTGGCGTTTTCCAGAGTGCTATCCTGAAATATGTCCTGGTGGTGGGACTTCTGGCTCTGGGACTGGGCGTGCTGAAATTGCACCCACTAGCGGTGATTATCGGCTTCTTGTTGCCACAAATCGGATTTTTGTTTGGTCGCGGTTACGCCCCGAGGCGGCGCGGTTAACACATAGTTTTATTATGGTATTAAGTATTGAGATCAATCCAACATGGCGAGTGAACAGACCTCCACCGGTTACATAAAGCATCACCTACAAAACTGGACATACGGACAACACCCCGACGGCGCATGGGGTTTTGCCCATTCTGCTGAAGAAGCCAAGGAAATGGGCTTCTGGGCTATCCATGTGGACACTATGCTGTGGTCCATTCTTCTTGGTGTGTTTTTTCTATGGGCATTTCGCAAGGCGGCAAAAGGTGCAACAGCCAATGTGCCGGGCAGGCTGCAAAATTTTGTCGAGTGGATTTGTGAGTTCATCGATTCCAGCGTAAAGGGATCGTTTACTGCCAGAAACACCCTGGTCGCGCCGCTGTCGCTGACCATATTTGTCTGGATCTTTCTCATGAACCTAATGGACCTGGTGCCGGTTGATTGGTTGCCTTCCGCAGCTACCTGGATTGGCTCCACGTTTTTCGGCGCCGATCCGCATCACGTTTACTTCAAGGTGGTTTCGACTACCGACCCCAATGCCACGTTCGGTATGGCCTTCGCCGTATTTTTCCTGGTGCTGTACTACAGCATCAAGATCAAAGGCATTGGAGGTTTTGCCGGTGAGCTTACGTTGCAACCATTCCAGTCGAAAAACATTGTTGTGCAGGCTTTCTTTATACCTATTAACTTCCTGCTGGAGTTCGTGTCACTTATCGCCAAGCCTATCTCACTGGCGTTGCGGCTGTTCGGCAACATGTACGCCGGTGAAATGATTTTTATCCTCATTGCGCTTATGTTCAGCGCCGGTTTAGGCATGGGAATTTTCGGCGCGTTCCTGCAGATGGGTTGGGCAATTTTCCACATTCTTATTATTACGTTGCAGGCATTTATTTTCATGACGCTGACCATTGTGTACCTCGATATGGCACACAACGAGCACTAAAACTTTTTTCGTACTTTTTATTTTTATTTTTTCAACTTTGCAGTTATTAGGAGAGAAACATGACAATTGAATCCGCAGTACTCTACGTCGCCGGTGCGCTGATGATGGGGCTGGGTGCGTTGGGAGCCGCCGTAGGAATCGGTGTTCTTGGCGGACGTTTTCTGGAAGGCGCCGCGCGTCAGCCTGAGCTAATTCCAATGTTGCGTACCCAGTTCTTTATCGTCATGGGCCTGGTGGACGCGGTACCGATGATCGCTGTTGGTATTGCAATGTACGTTCTGTTCGCTGTTGCAGCAACTTAAACGGCGCCAAGGGGCTCTGTAATGAATATTAACCTGACTCTCCTCGGGCAGTCCGTTACGTTTATTTTCTTCGTGTGGTTCTGCATGAAGTTTATATGGCCGCCCATTATGGGTGCGCTGAACACTCGCAAGCAGTCGATAGCGGACGGTCTGGCGGCAGCAGAAAAAGGCAAGCACGACGAAGAACTCGCTAAGCAGCGCGCGGTCAAGGAACTCAAAGCAGCTAAGGAACAGGCAAACGAAATTATTGCCAATGCACAAAAGCGTGCTTCCGAAATTGTTGAAGAAGCCAAAGATACGGCGCGAACCGAAGCGGATCGCATTAAGACTTCGGCGGGTACCGAGATCGAACAGGAAGTGAACCGCGCTCGCGAGAAGTTGCGGGGTGAGGTGGTTTCTCTGGCGGTAGCGGGTGCCGGTAAAGTGCTCAAACGCGAGATTGACGCTAAGGCGAACGAAGATCTGTTAAAGGATCTGGTAGCGCAACTGTAAGGGAGACGCGACATGGCCGAAAAAAACACCATTGCCCGTCCCTATGCGCAGGCCGCATTTGAAATTGCGCAAGCCGAGAACGATCTGAAAGCTTGGTCTGACATGCTGCAATTCCTTGCCGCGGTCGCCGCCGACGAAACGATGCAGTCGGTGATCGATAATGCCAGTCTTGACGCCGCTAAGGTTGTCGATCTTTTGCTTAGCGTTTGCGGTGACAAGCTAAACGACAAGGGTAAGAACTTAGTGCATGTGTTGGCTGAAAACCGTCGTCTAAATGTTCTGCCCGAGGTCGCTGCATTATACGAGACGCGTCGCGCCGAGGCCGAGAAAACCGTCGAGGCAGAAGTTGCCTCTGCTTTTCCGCTTAGCGATGCACAGCAGAAACAAATTGCCGCTGCACTGAAAAAACGCCTGGGTCGGGAAGTGAACCTGGTGGCCAGGACCGATGATTCAATTATCGGCGGCGCGATCGTACGCGCTGGAGACCTGGTCATCGACGGTTCAGTCACCGGTCAGCTCGAAAAATTGACTGCCAACCTTAGCCGGTAAGGCAAATCAACAAGGATTAACACGATGCAATTGAATCCATCTGAAATCAGTGAATTGATCAAAAAGCGCGTTGAAGGCTTTGAGGTCGCAACCGAAGCGCGCAACGAAGGTACGGTGGTTAGTCTTGCCGACGGCGTTGTGCGTATCCACGGTCTTAATGACGTGATGTACGGCGAAATGATTGAGTTCCCAGGTAACACGTTCGGTATGGCGCTCAACCTGGAACGCGATTCTGTCGGCGCGGTTGTGCTGGGTGACTACGAGCACATCTCCGAAGGCGATACCGTCAAGTGTACCGGCCGCATCCTGGAAGTACCGGTTGGCCCGGAACTGCTTGGTCGCGTTGTCGATTCGCTGGGCACGCCCATCGACGGCAAGGGCCCGGTTGAAGCCAAACTGACATCACCTATAGAAAAAATCGCTCCGGGTGTAATTCAACGTCAGTCGGTTGACCAACCCGTTCAAATCGGTCTTAAATCCATCGACGCTATGGTGCCCGTTGGTCGGGGTCAACGTGAGTTGATCATCGGTGATCGCCAGACGGGTAAAACCGCCGTTGCTATCGACGCCATCATTAACCAGAAAGGTACCGGCGTTAAGTGTATTTACGTCGCCGTCGGTCAAAAGGCCTCCAGTGTTTCCAACGTGGTGCGCAAGCTTGAAGAGCACGGCGCAATGGAGCACACCATAGTTGTTGCTGCTACAGCCGCTGAATCGGCCGCCATGCAGTACATCGCACCCTACGCGGGCTGTTCAATGGGCGAGTATTTTCGTGATCGTGGCGAAGATGCACTGATCATCTATGATGACTTGACCAAGCAGGCATGGGCCTACCGACAGGTTTCACTATTGCTTCGCCGCCCACCGGGTCGTGAAGCGTATCCAGGTGACGTTTTCTATTTGCACTCGCGCCTGCTGGAACGCGCCGCACGCGTAAACGCGGACCACATTGAAAAAATCACCAACGGTGAAGTCAAAGGTAAGACCGGTTCATTAACCGCTCTGCCGATCATCGAGACTCAAGCCGGTGACGTGTCGGCTTTCGTACCCACCAATGTAATTTCAATTACCGACGGACAGATCTTCCTGGAATCTGATTTGTTTAATGCCGGTATCCGCCCAGCTATCAATGCGGGTTTGTCGGTTTCCCGTGTCGGTGGTGCCGCACAGACGAAGATCATCAAGAAGTTGGGTGGTGGCGTACGTCTCGACCTTGCGCAGTATCGTGAGCTTGCCGCGTTCGCTCAGTTTGCTTCGGATCTCGATGAAGCCACGAGAAAACAGATCGAGCGTGGTCAACGCGTAACCGAACTGATGAAACAGAAGCAATACGCGCCCATGGGTGTCGCCGAACAGGCGTTTACCCTGCTGGCGGCCAATGCGGGCTATGTTGACGACGTGGAAGTAAACAAGGTGGTTGATTTTGAGGATGCGATGCAGTCATTCCTGAAATCCAACTATCAGGACTTGCTTAACAAGATCAACGATTCTGGCGATTACAACGACGACATCGAAGCGGAGATGAAAGCGGCGATTGAAAAATTCAAGTCAACCGGTGCTTACTAAGTTGCTTCGCGCTACATCACCTTCAGTTTAGGCTGCGATGCAGTAATGGGTAAAGAGAGCTAAATTTTATGGCTAGCGGCAAAGAAATACGCACTCAGATCAAGAGTATCCAGAACACGCAGAAGATCACGCGTGCCATGGAGATGGTTGCAGCGTCAAAAATGCGCAAGGCGCAGGATCGCATGGCGGCATCACGGCCGTATTCGGACAAGATGCATAATGTCATTGGTCACCTGGCGTACGCACACAGTGAGTATCAGCACACTTTCATGCAGGAGCGTGAGGTCAAGCGGATCGGTTTTATTATCGTTTCGACTGACCGGGGTTTGTGCGGCGGACTGAATAACAATATGTTCCGCCAACTTGTCAGGGACATGAAGGAATGGAGTGATAAAGGCGCGGAAATAGAATTGTGTACCATTGGTCAAAAGGCCATGCAGTTCTTCAAACGCCTGGGCGGCAACATCACCGCGCAAACCACGCACATCGGCGACTCTCCGGGAATTACGGATATCATCGGTGCGGTGAAGGTCATGCTGGACGCCTACAACGGCGGCCAGATCGATCGACTCTTCCTGGTGTACAACCGCTTCGTAAACACCATGACGCAACAGTCCACCGTAGAGCAATTACTGCCTATCCCGAAAGCGGAATTGGATGAAGAGCTTAGGCATCATTGGGATTATATCTATGAGCCCGATGCGAGCGAGGTTCTGGACGGTTTGCTTGCCCGATATATCGAATCCCTGGTTTACCAGGGCGTGGTGGAAAATATCGCTTGCGAGCAGGCGGCACGCATGGTGGCCATGAAGGCCGCTTCCGACAACGCCGGCGGTCTGATCGATGAATTGCAACTGGCGTATAACAAGGCACGCCAGGCGGCCATTACGCAAGAGCTGTCTGAAATTATCAGTGGTGCCTCGGCGGTTTAAACCCATAACGACGCAGCCGCGACGCAGATTTTCGTCGACAAATGTTGGCCAAACAATTTTGAAGATATTTAGAGGAATAGAACAATGAGTTCTGGAAATATTGTGCAAATCATCGGCGCCGTCATCGACGTGGAGTTTCCGCGCGATCAAATGCCCAAGGTGTACGATGCGCTCAAGGTTGATGAAACCGATTTAACCCTTGAGGTTCAACAGCAGCTCGGTGATGGTGTGGTGCGTACGATCGCCATGGGTTCAACCGATGGCCTTAAACGCGAAATGGCCACCAGCAATACCGGCGCACCGATTTCTGTGCCCGTGGGTCAGAAGACACTGGGTCGCATCATGGACGTTCTAGGTAATCCGGTGGATGAGGCCGGCCCCATCGGTGAAGAACAGCGTCTGCCTATTCACCGCAAGCCCCCGGTCTATGCAGATCAGGCTTCTTCGGTGGAGATCCTGGAAACCGGCATCAAGGTCATCGACCTGATCATGCCGATCGCCAAAGGCGGCAAGATTGGTCTGTTCGGCGGCGCAGGTGTGGGCAAGACCGTTACCCTGATGGAACTTATTCGTAACATCGCCGTGGAACACTCGGGTTTCTCCGTGTTTGCCGGTGTGGGTGAGCGTACCCGCGAAGGTAACGATTTCTACCACGAAATGCAGGAAGGTGGCGTACTCGATAAAGTCGCGTTGGTGTACGGGCAGATGAATGAGCCGCCGGGTAACCGCCTGCGCGTGGCACTGACCGGTCTGACAATGGCCGAGTTTTTCCGCGACGAGGGCCGCGATGTTCTGATGTTTATCGATAACATCTATCGTTACACACTGGCCGGTACCGAGGTGTCTGCGTTGCTAGGACGCATGCCGTCTGCCGTGGGCTACCAGCCGACACTGGCTGAAGAAATGGGTGTGTTGCAGGAACGTATTACCTCGACCAAGACCGGTTCGATCACGTCGTTCCAGGCAGTGTACGTTCCCGCCGATGACTTGACCGATCCGTCGCCGGCCACCACGTTTTCGCATTTGGATGCCACGTTGGTGCTGTCCCGACAAATCGCAGAGCTGGGAATTTACCCCGCTGTGGATCCACTGGATTCCACTTCGCGTCAGCTGGACCCGCTGGTCATTGGTGACGAGCACTACAATACTGCGCGTGATGTGCAGGGTACATTGCAGCGCTATAAGGAACTTAAGGACATCATCGCCATCCTGGGTATGGACGAGTTGTCCGAAGACGATAAACTCATTGTAACCCGTGCCCGTAAGATCCAGCGCTTCCTGTCGCAGCCGTTCTTTGTGGCGGAAGTCTTCACGGGTAGTCCCGGTAAATACGCGACCCTTAAAGACACCATTCGTGGTTTCCGTGGCATCGTCGACGGCGAGTATGATGAGTTGCCGGAACAAGCGTTCTATATGGTGGGCTCTATTGAAGAGGCGATTGAAAAAGCCAAATCACTGTAGCGACGGTTTACACGGCTGTTAAGCGAGATTTTTAAGGAGTAACGTCCATGGCCATGACCATGCATGTAGACATTGTGAGTGCCGAGTCGGAGATCTTCTCCGGGACCGCAGAGATGTTGGTGGCACCTGCAAAAATGGGTGAGGTCGGAATAATGCCGCGCCATACACCGATGTTGACGCCACTAAAGCCCGGTGAAATTCGCGTCATTAAAGAAGGTGGCGAAGAAGAAACGTTCTATGTTTCCGGCGGCATGCTCGAAGTTCAGCCGCATACGGTGACCGTGTTGTCTGATACCGCCTTGCGTGCCCATGACCTCGATGAGGCTGCCGCATTGGCTGCCAAAACCGAGGCCGAGCAAGCCATGAAGGACAAAAAGACGGATATGGATTATGCCCGTGCCCAGGCCGAACTGGCTGAAGCGGTGGCGCAGTTACAAACAATTCAGCGTTTGCGAAAGAAACAAGGCCGTTAGTGCTAAAAGTGGTGGGACCCACATTCCTTTCCGGTATTAAAGCAACAACAATCCAGAAAAGGGCAGTTTTCACTGCCCTTTTTGTTTTCCAAAGAGAATTAAGAAAATGAGTGAAAATCAGGTTGTCAGGAACCACATGGTGGTATCAGTCACCTATTCAATTGTCGACAAGCATGGCGTCGTGCTTGAGCAATCCGATATCCCCATTGACTATGTGCATGGTGTTGATCAGCGACTGTTTCCCAAGATCTTGCAAAATCTAGAGGGTCGGCAGGCCGGTGATACAGTAGAAGTATTTTTTGCTGCGGACGAGTTTGCTTTCGGTAACCCGGATCCAGAGCTAACCTTCTCCGATTCCCTGGAAAACGTACCGCCGGAGTTTCACAAACTGGGTGCTCAGGCGATGTTTGAGAATGACAAGGGCGAGACCATTACCATGGTGGTTACACAAATTGAAGATGGTGAGATCAAGCTTGACGGCAACAACCCAATGATCGGCAAAGATGTGGTTTTTCATGTCTCAATCGTCGGTCTGCGCGAGGCGACCGAACAGGAAATCGGCCGTGGTATTCCAAATGGCGCCCAGCCCACCACCCTGCATTGAACAGCTCGCACAGAACGGGTCTGCAGGATATTGCATTCAATAGTACTTTGGTGTGCAATTTGGTCGAAATGAATTATTGTGATCAAGCGCCAACCACATTAGTGTAAGCTACTATAGATAGCGTTTTTTAAGGACTCTCCAGACAATGCTCAACGTGGTGATCCTCGCTGCGGGTCAGGGCACCCGCATGAAATCCGATCTACCCAAAGTGCTGCACCCGGTCGGTGCCCGGCCAATGCTGGCGCATGTCATCGAAACCGCGCGGCAATTAAACCCTTCTCGTCTGGTCGTTATTTACGGTCACGGCGGTCAGCACGTCATTGATACCATAAACGCACCCGATATTGTCTGGGCCGAACAGGCTGAACAGCTTGGCACCGGGCACGCCGTAGCGCAGGGTCTGCATGCCCTTTCGGATGCAGGCATCGCGTTGGTGTTGTACGGTGACGTGCCCCTGACACGTACGAAAACGTTACAACAATTAGTCGAGCAGGTGGACGAAAACAGCCTGGCGCTATTAACCGTGGATCTGGAAGATCCGTCAGGCTACGGACGTATTTTGCGCGACGACAACGGCAGCGTGCACTGCATTCGTGAAGAAAAGGATGCCAGTGAGGTCGAGAAAAGCGTCAACGAAGTCAATACCGGTATCCTCGCAGTCGCGGCCAAAAAGCTTCACGACTGGCTCGACAAACTGGATAACAACAATGCCCAGGGTGAATACTATCTAACGGACATCATTGCAATGGCTGTTGCCGACGGCATGGTGATCAACACAGCGCAGCCCGAGGTGATTGAGGAAGTTTTGGGTGTGAATAGCAAGACCCAACTAGCGTATCTGGAACGCTATTACCAATTTCAGCAGGCAGAAAATCTGATGAAAGAGGGTGTCACGATTATTGATCCAGCGCGCATTGACGTTCGTGGTCACGTGAATGTTGGACGCGATGTTACTATGGATGTGAACGTAATATTTGAGGGTGAGGTCACTCTCGGCGACAACGTTCGAATTGGCGCGGGGTGTGTATTGCGCGATGTTATCATCGAAGACGACGTAGAGATTTTACCTATGTGCGTTATAGAAAATGCCAGCATCGGGGCCAAATCCCGAGTTGGACCGTACTCCCGTATTCGACCTGGTACGGAGTTGAAAGGTGATAACCATGTCGGTAATTTTGTCGAAATTAAGAACAGCCAAATTGGACTCGGCAGCAAGGTCAACCATTTGACCTATATCGGTGACACCGACATGGGTAGCGGCGTAAACATAGGTGCCGGCACCATCACTGCCAATTATGATGGCGCTAACAAGCACCGTACCGTTATAGAAGACAACGTCTCTACCGGCTCCAACACTGTCATGGTCGCGCCAGTCACGGTAGGTAAAGGTGCAACACTGGGTGCCGGCACGGTGCTGCGAAAGGATGCACCACCAAGTGAGTTGACGCTTACAGCAACACAACAAAAAACCGTCAAGGGCTGGCAAAAGCCGACTACAAAAAAGTAACGAGGGACGTGTGACGAGTTACCGAGGGTTTAGGAAGTTGGCAGCTTGCATCGGAATGGTTGTTTACCCGGGAAGGCCGACAGGCGGTGTATGGGATTTGCGGCCTCCGATCCTTTTCGTTCGTAACTCAAAGCCTGGAACTTAATTTATGTGTGGAATAGTAGGCGCGGTAGCCGAGCAAAATATTGTCCCCATTCTTGTTGAAGGTCTGCAACGACTTGAATACCGAGGCTATGATTCCGCTGGAATTGCAATAAGTGATCATAAGCTTGGATTGCAACGAATCCGATCGGTCGGCAAGGTGGCTGAACTAAAAGCCAGTCTTGAAACAACCACGCTGGCCGGAGATCTTGGTATTGCGCACACGCGCTGGGCAACTCACGGCATGCCCGCAGAACGCAACGCACATCCACACATGAGTGGAGAAACCGTCGCGGTCGTTCACAATGGAATTATCGAAAACCATTCCGAGCTACGCAAGCGTTTGGAGCTTGATGGGTACCAATTTACATCCGAGACCGATACTGAAGTAATTGCACATCTTCTTGCCAGTATTTCCAAGACGGAACCTGACTTACTGAATGCAGTACGTAAGGCCACCGGACAATTAGTTGGTGCCTTTGCGCTGGCTGTGTTGAGCCCGGAGGATCCTGACAGACTGGTTGTTACCCGCGCCGGCAGTCCTCTTGTTATTGGTGTAAGCGATACAGGCAACTATATAGCATCGGATGTGTTTGCCTTGCTTCCGGTCACACAGAAGTTCATTTTCCTTGCGGAGGGCGACATAGCCGAAATCCGTCGCGATGGAATTTCGATTTATGACACGGAAGGTAATAGTGTCGAGCGACCAGTAAGCACATCGAACCTTACAGCCTCTTCTGCAGACAAAGGCCCATATTCACATTACATGCTCAAGGAAATTTTTGAGCAACCTGCTGTGATTGCGGAAACTTTGGAAGGGCGTATTTACAAGGGACGTCTACTGGAGGAGAGTTTCGGCCCTGAAGCGAAGGCGCTGCTCGATGAGACCCGCTGCGTTCATATCATAGCCT
>CAMYNG010000016.1:46866-93276 GCA_947259765.1 uncultured Ectothiorhodospiraceae bacterium | reverse complement strand
AAACAACAACGAGATCCACCAGCAGGCCAAAACCGATCACAAGCATACGGCGCATGAGTTTGTTAAGACGACATCCGGTAAGAATACGGAGGTGTCCAGCGGTAAGCATGTGAAAATTGCCGCCAATGACAACGCCACGCTGACCATCCGCGGCGCCGACGGCTTTCATGCCACGGTGCGGGGCGGGCATGTGACGGTGAATGCGGCCAAGGCCATTCGCATTACCGGTAAAGGCGGCGGCGACATTACCTTTGAACAATCCGGCGGCGGCTTTAAGGTGAAGGCCAATGGCAATGTGGAGTTGTATGGCAAGCAGGTGTCACTCGGCGGGCCCAGTGGGGTGACGTTTAATGGGCCGGTAAGTTATGACATCGGCGGGCCTGCCATTCCGGCGGCGGCGGGCGTGGCGGCGCCGTTGACGGCGTCTTCGCCGCGCGACTTACTGGACGACGGTACACCCGCCCCGCCACCCAACGTGCCTTGGCTGGATCTTGAATACACCTATCACGATAACGAACCAGTTCAGGGCGCCGACTTTATCCTCACCTTCAGCGATGGCAGCAAGAAAACCGGCCAACTGGGTACAGACGGGAAAGCGCATCTCGAAAATATTCCGGCCGGACCATTCCATGTGGAATACGGCGAGGATGAGCGTGACTGGCAGCCTAGAGACAAAGACGAACCAAAAACGCCTAACAAAAACTATTACGCCACGTTTAGTGAAGTTGACGCACCGGGACTGAAACAAAAAGTCGAACACGATCCTTCACTTCTGAATGACGCAGGTGATGCCGTCTCCGACGTCGGAAACTGGATCTGGGGGGTGATTCAGGGTGACTTCAACCAGGAATTGTCGACCTCGCAGACCATAGTTGCTTCTGTCGTCACCATGATCCCCATTATCGATCAGGTCGCCGATGTCCGAGATATAACGGCCAACGTGATAACCCTGTCCGATGAAAAGGAACGCGAGGAATTGATGAACTGGGTGATCCTGGCGGTCACCCTGATAGCCAATCAGGGTGACCGCCAGGATCACCCAGTTCATCAATTCCTCGCGTTCCTTTTCATCGGACAGGGTTATCACGTTGGCCGTTATATCTCGGACATAGGCGACCTGATCGATAATGGGGATCATGGTGACCCACAACGTCTCCTCAAGAATCTCGACTGGCCGGGTATGACCAGAGACGTACAAAACTTCCTCCAGGATGCCCTCGGTCGCCTCAAATCTGTCATCAACTACGCCCGCGAATCCCGCATGGTCAGTTGGTTCACTGACAAAGAAACCGTCAAGATTCTGGACGAGAAAGTCAAACAACTTGACGAACTTGCCGCCATGGGCAATCGAAAACTTGAAGAAGCGATGGGATGGCTAAAAGAACGGGTTGAGCTATTGATTAGAAGACCTATAGCTTCAAAAATGGACAAAGGTCGGACGTTTAAGACCAATCAGTCACGTACGGTTGAACTTGAATTGGCTTACTTTACTGGTAAGCCGCGTGTAGACATCCCGAATCCGAATAAGGGATTACACAACCAGAAATGGGAAAAAATTGAAACCGAAAACTTCCAAACTACCCGCTCAATTGATATGGACAATCTTTCTCCGAACGATAAAGCCATGAGAAAATCTCTTAAAAACGCCGGGTACCGAAACACAAACAAACAAGCCGAAATACTTTCGTCAGGAACATCTTTCAAAACGAAGACGATTAAAAAGGGAGAGAAACTATTTGGATTCGGATCGAGTGGATATACACCAAAGGGCAAATCCGCTTACTGGCTAAATGATGAAGGATTTACCGACGTTAAATCAAAGTATTTTAAAGACGGACATTGGGATAGACAGGGAATCAAGGATTACTTGGCTTTGCCGTGTAAAAACAACGCCGATTCGTTAACCATGGTAGAGGTTACTGAAGATCAAATCGGTATCGAATCCACAATCGGACGAGCACAAGAACACTTGCGATATGTTCGCGGCGATGAAGTTGTAAGCCAACTGAAAGAAATGCCAGGTGGTGGCACCCAAGTTACTCCTGATATCAGCAAACTAGGTGATTCAATACGCATATGGTAGCCAACCAAACAAATCAAATTTTAGATGAGATTATACGTTACTGCGATATAATATTGGACATCCTCAGCGACTGGAGAGCGGATAATGACACGCCTCCCGGCCGAATAATTCTCGAATGTATCTGGTTAAAACAGGAAATAAGCCGTAATAATTTGATAATTCCCGACGCTTACCAAGAGATCACCAGTATTCGGCATAGCTATGTCGACTCCGACTTACCGCCAGAAACTGAGCCACAGAGAATATATGACTATTTGGGTTATATTGTTTCCCTTACAAAAGGAAAATTAATTCTCAAACCTGAAAACTACCCTATTGCCGTTTCGGAATTAGATGGTTTAATTGCTCTTCTGAAAAAACCACCCCGCAGATTAAATCCAAATGAAACCTCTCTTGTTTCAGAACTCCAAGAGATCAGACGAAGATTAACTGAGATTGACACCACAGTTCCTCTTCCTGATCAAGATCCCGCTTTTAAAAATTTTTGGGATGTTTACGACTACGACGAAAGTTCCATTGATGATATACCGAACGCTCATACTCACCTCGATCGGATCGCAAAAATGGTATTCGAGGCACAATTGGTTCAGTAAACTAGAATAATCCTAGTAAGAGTTTTACCTATTTCGCCAAAGGAACTTAAAACCCATGACTCGGTGTCAGGTCTTGCATTGCAATGCATCGACACATAGCAATACTTTCGGAACGATTTCTTTTTGCGCCAGAGAGCTTCAAGATGCAGCATCGCAAGACCTGACCCCGATTGCTATTGTTGAATTTCCGCTCGGCAAAGACAGGACGCTTTTTGGCACGAGTGAAAAAGACAGCTTTGAAAAATCCCTCAAGCTTGAAACCGCTTACAAGAAGGGCAAAACAATCACCATCACGTTAAAAGGTTCAAACAACGCTATTGAAACTCATGAACCTTTTATCGCGGAATGGCTGGCGCAATTTGTAGTTATGCCTTAGGCGCCTAATTAATAATAGTTTTTCCAAAAATCGATTCTAAACCATGTGAAAGAGTTCTCAGTTAGTGTTGAGGCATTGCATTACAGTCTTCTATGCGCAGTAAAAGCAATACGGTAACGTTTTGCCTTTCGTCGCTCCATCACTAAACAGGGACTTGTTAAATGAGCAAATCGACCCTTGTCATTTTCACGTTTTTTACCGCATTTCTTATTTTCTTCGGCTCGTCTTCAAGCGCCGCAACCAAGTGGAAAGACATCGGCCTAACCGAGGACAAAGTCGCCAGAATTTTTGTCGCGGAACAGTTTTCCTCACTTAGTGGAACGTTCAACGCTGTGTCATATTCCGGTCATGCCGACGAACAGTCACTTACGGGAAAGTTTATTGTTGGTGCATACTTGTTCTTGCATGATAAGCCAACTTCTCAAAACGGAGTGACCTATGACGGTGTCGTCACGGAAATCGCTTTGGACTGCAAGCGACACTTTAGCGCGACACTAAAAGAAGAGTTTTATCTTGAAAAGAAACTGATAAAAACGGCCGAAGTGCCAAAGACGGAGCGGCTTATGGTGCAACTTCAACCACGCGGTAGCCGGATTGAAAATGAACTATGCAAACTCCGTAACAAATCAAGTTAGTGTTCGCGCCTGTAAGTCCCGCTAGCCTTGCCCCCCAGGTTGCTCAAGCTCTTCAAGTGACCAACGCGGCGTAGCACCGAAACCCAGCGGTTCGTGCTGGCCGGCGAGTAGTCGCTGGCAGCCGGCAAAGGCAATCATGGCGCCGTTGTCGGTGCAAAACTCCAGACGCGGGTAAAAAACCTGCGCGGCATGTTTACCGGCTTCCTCGTTGAGCCGATGCCGAAGCCGCTGGTTAGCGCTTACTCCGCCTGCAACGACCAAACGGGAAAGGCCTGTTTCCTGCAGTGCCCGGCGACACTTGATGGCCAGGGTATCCGCCACGGCCTCTTCAAACGCCCGCGCAATGTCCGCATGTAACTGGCCGCGCTCCGCCTGATCGGTTACTCCCGTTTCCAGTTCACGCAGGGTATTCATGGTGAAGGTTTTCAGGCCACTGAAACTGAAATCCATCCCCGGCCGATCCACCATCGGCCGGGGAAACCGAAACCGCTTGGGATCGCCCTGCTCAGCCAGTGCCGCCAACGCCGGCCCACCTGGGTAGCCCAGACTTAACAATTTCGCCGTCTTGTCGAAGGCCTCGCCGGCGGCATCGTCCAACGATTCGCCGAGCACGCGGTATTGTCCAATCCCGTCAACTTGCACCAAAAGGGTATGCCCACCCGAGACCAACAGTGCGACAAACGGAAACGCCGGTGGGTCCACCTCCAGCATGGGTGCCAGTAGGTGGCCCTCCATATGATGCACACCAACGGCCGGTACCGCCCAGGCATAGGCGAGGCTGCGACCGATGGCGGCACCTACCAATAGCGCGCCCACCAGCCCCGGCCCGGCCGTGTAGGCGAGCCCCTGAATCTCGCTTTTCTCCACGCCGGCGTCGTCCAAAACGCGCTGCACCAACGGTAACGTCTTGCGCACGTGGTCACGCGAGGCCAACTCCGGCACCACGCCACCGTATTCGGCATGCAGGTCCACCTGGCTGTGTAACGCGTCAGCCCGTAGTCCCCGCTCGCTGTCGTAAATGGCCACGCCGGTCTCGTCACACGAGGTCTCGATGCCAAGCACGATCATGGCTGCAGGCCCCGTAAAACGGGCCCGATCGGGCTGAAATTGGGGTGATTTCTTTGCAATTCACATTTCCCAGGGGTAGAATGCGCCGCTCTCGGAGCACAACACATTAATTTTTGGTGAGGTAATCGTATACATGCCTTCGGTCAGAGTAAAAGATAACGAACCCTTTGACGTCGCCCTGCGTCGTTTCAAGCGTGCATGTGAAAAGGCCGGCGTCCTGTCCGAGTCCCGTCGCCGCGAATTTTACGAAAAACCCACCACCGTACGTAAGCGCAAACTGGCTGCGGCGGTCAAACGCCACCAGAAGAAAGTCAATCGTGATGTCCTGCGACGTCGGCGCCTGTACTAGAATCCCAAATTAAGCCGGCGGCCCGCTCACGCGCCGTCCCCTCTCTGACGGCTTAAACCGAAGCCCATGAGTGACGCATTAAAAACCCGCATCTCTGACGATACCAAGGTCGCCATGAAGGCCAAGGACAAGCCGCGCCTGGGCGTGCTGCGTTTGATTTCCGCGGCGATAAAGCAACGTGAAGTTGACGAGCGCATTGAGCTGGATGACGGCGCGGTACTGGGCGTGCTGGAAAAAATGGTCAAGCAGCGGCGCGACTCCATTGAACAATATGGCAAGGCCAACCGGGATGACCTTATCGCGCAGGAACAGTTCGAACTCGAACTGATCCAAACCTACCTGCCGGCACAACTTTCAGACGCCGAGATCGACGCCCTTATTGAGGATGCCGTACAGGCCACCGGCGCCGCCAGCATGAAAGACATGGGCAAACTGATGGGCGTACTCAAATCCAAACTGGCCGGCCGTGCCGATATGAGTGCCGTGAGCCAGAAAATCAAAGCGCGTCTCAATTAAGTAATGAGGTTCGCGGGAATTATGCCCGGCTAGCGCTCAGCACCCACCGAAAGTTTACGTCCCCCGTAGGTTTCGGCCCGGTTTAAACCCAGCAGTTTGTTCCAGTCACCTCCAGTAGCTGAACCACCCCCTAGATACTCGTCCCTAGTTCCTAGATACTGATTTTATGGGTCGTATTCCGCAAAATTTTATCGACGAAGTTCTCAATCGTGTCGACATCGTCGAGATCGTTGATGCACGGGTACCGCTGAAAAAAGCCGGCCGCGAATACACCGCCTGCTGCCCGTTCCACGACGAAAAAACACCCTCGTTTACCGTCAGTCCGAGCAAGCAGTTTTATCACTGTTTCGGTTGCGGCGCACACGGCACCGCCGTCGGTTTTCTCATGGAATATGAACACCAAAATTTTCCCGAGGCCATCGAAAGTCTGGCGCAACACCTTGGACTGGAAGTGCCCCGTGAGGACGACGCCGGTGGAGAAAGTACGCCGCGCGTGGACACGTCACCGCTTTTCGAATTACTGGCGCGCAGCGACACATTTTTCCGCAGGCAGTTGCGCAGCCATCCGCAAGCACAACGTGCCGTTGATTACCTGAAGACCCGCGGCTTAAGCGGCGAGATCGCCGCCGAGTTCGGCATTGGTTATGCCCCGCCCGGCTGGGACAACCTGCAAACTGCGCTCGGCGAAAGCGATCAGCTGCGTGAACAATTGGTAACGGTGGGTATGTTGATACGCAAGGATGATGACCGCACTTACGACCGCTTCCGTGACCGGATAATGTTTCCTATTCGCGATCGGCGCGGCCGCACCATTGCCTTTGGCGGCCGTATCCTGGACCCCCCGGCCGGGCCCGATACGTCAGGTCGCGCAGCGGAACAAAAACCCAGAGCCAACGAACCCAAGTACCTGAACTCGCCCGAAACTCCCGTGTTCCACAAGGGTCGTGAATTGTATGGCCTGTTCGAGGCACGCAAAGCACTGCGCCAGATTCCCCGCCTGCTGGTTGTTGAGGGTTACATGGATGTGGTGTCACTGGCACAGTTCGGCGTGCGCTATGCCGTCGCCACGCTGGGCACCGCCACCACACGCGAGCATCTGAACCACCTGTTCCGAGTCACACCGGAAATCGTGTTCTGCTTTGACGGTGACCGCGCTGGTCGAGAGGCTGCGTGGCGGGCACTGGACAACGCATTGCCCGTTATGCGCGAAGGCTACGAACTGCGATTTATGTTTCTGCCCGAAGGCGCGGATCCGGACACCCGTATCCGAGACATCGGCCGCGAAGCGTTCGAAAATGAGATCGGCACTGCCCGACCGTTTTCAGAGTTCTTTTTCGATTCGCTGAGCCGCGAGATTGACCTGACCAGCATCGACGGTCGCGCACGGTTGGTCCAGCAGGCCCGGCCGCTACTGGAACGCATGCCCAAAGGCGTTTTTCAGCAAATGATGCGCCAGCGGCTGGGCGAACTGGCACAGCTGGATCCGCAGCAACTGCGCGATCCGACCGCCGCAACCCCGCACGGAACCCGTTCTGGCCGCCCCGCTCCGCGCTCGCAGCGCCAGGGTTCGCGCACGCTGTCACCGCTGCGTTTCGTTATAACAGCGTTGTTAAGCGCCCCGGAACTGGCGCGTGAGGCCGGCGAGACTACCCGCCTGACAGAAATCCAGTTGCCCGGTGCCGACTTGCTTCGACAAATTCTGGGCATCTTGGCCGACAACCCCGACATGCGCAGTGGCGCCCTGCTGGCGAGATTCGAGGGCACGGATGCCTGGCCACATATGGCAAAACTGGCCGCGGGCGAACAATTGGTTACCGGGGAGGAATTGGCCACTCAGTTTCGCGCCAATCTGCAGCATATCGAGGACCAATGGCTCGAATCACTACGCGAACAGGTGCCCGCCTCGATGTTAAGCTCGCTTAGCATCGAACAGCGGCGCTTGCTCAACGCCCCGCTGCCGGATTTGTCGGCAGAGCAAAAGATAGCACTGCGCGGTCTTTTGCCCGGCTTGACCGACTTACCGACGAAAACCTGAGGTCGTCCGCGCTTTAAAAAAAATTGCCGAAGCAACTGGCGGTAATTTCAGAATGTACTAATATTATCGTCCAGGTGGACGATACCTGTTCACACCATTGATTCGCTGAGAATAAGCCCCCATTCTGAGTACTGAATCCGGTTGCAGATAGCAATACGGGGGAACGCGTGCGGGAAGTTCGACAGGTTTTGCCTGCCACTTTTCCGTATAACTTGTTTTGACTTATTAATCAATTAGTTAACAAGGCATCGGGGCCGCTAAGGTCAGCCGTTGTACGTCAACGTGGTTAGTCAAAACCCTGAAATTGGTGTAAAATTCGTTAGTTTATGTCCTATGAAAGCAACTAAAGCCGAGTCAGCCGTTTTGAGCAAAATAATGGACCAACAGCAACAACAGTCGCAACTCAAACTCCTCATCGCGAAGGGAAAAGAGCAGGGCTATCTGACCTATGCACAGGTCAATGATCACCTGCCCAACGATATCGTTGACCCGGAGCAGATTGAAGACATCATTGGCATGATCAATGACATGGGGATCGCCGTGCACGAGACGGCACCGGAAAACGATTCCCTATTAATGAATGATAATTCCGTCGACGAAATCGCCGCGGAAGAAGCCGCCGCCGCGCTGGCCACAGTCGACAGCGAATTTGGCCGCACCACCGACCCGGTTCGCATGTACATGCGTGAAATGGGTGCCGTGGAGCTGCTGACCCGCGAAGGTGAAATCGAGATTGCCAAACGCATTGAAGACGGCCTGAACCAAATGCTGTCTGCCCTGGCCGCTTATCCGAACACCGTCGCCGAAATAATCAGCCGTTACGAGAAGGTCCAGGCCGAAGAAATGCGTCTCTCGGATCTGCTCACCGGCTTTATTGATCCCAATGCTCCTGACGAAATCCCCAGCCCGGTTACGCCGGCCGACGCCCAGAAGGCCAAGGACGAGAAGGATGACGATGAGGAGGAGGAAGAAGTTGATACCGGTCCCGATCCGGAAGAAGTGCGCGCGCGTTTTTCGGAAATTACGAAACTGCACAAACGCTGGCTGACCGCCATTAAGAAGCATGATTATAGCGACAAAAAGAGTATCAAGCTTCGCGATCAGCTCATTGCCAACTTCATGGAAATTAAGCTTACGCCGAAGCTGACTGAGGCATTGGTGCGCGCAATGCGCAATCTGGTTGACCGCATCCGCTCACATGAAAAGGTCATTATGCATATCTGCGTAATGAAGGCGCATATGCCGCGCAAGGAATTCATCACCAGCTTCCCGGACAACGAGACCAACGTCAAATGGTTGCGCAGCCACATCAAGGCCGGCGCAAATTATTCGCCGGTGCTCGAACAATTCCAGATGGACATCGAGCGTGCGCAGAACAAACTGATTGCCCTGGAAGAAGAATGCGGCATGAAGATCACCGATATCAAGGACATCAACCGTAAGATGTCCATTGGTGAGGCCAAGGCCCGCCGGGCGAAAAAGGAAATGGTGGAAGCCAACCTGCGGCTGGTCATTTCCATCGCCAAGAAATACACCAACCGTGGTCTGCAGTTCCTGGATCTGATCCAGGAAGGCAACATCGGCCTCATGAAGGCCGTAGACAAGTTTGAGTACCGCCGCGGTTACAAGTTCTCGACCTACGCCACCTGGTGGATTCGTCAGGCGATTACGCGCTCCATTGCCGATCAGGCGCGCACGATCCGCATCCCGGTGCACATGATCGAGACCATTAACAAGCTCAATCGTGTGTCACGGCAGATGCTGCAGGAGATGGGCCGCGAACCGACTCCGGAAGAATTGGCCGAACGTATGGAGATGCCGGAAGACAAGGTGCGCAAGGTGATGAAAATTGCCAAGGAACCGATCTCGATGGAAACCCCCATCGGCGATGATGAAGATTCGCACCTGGGTGATTTTATTGAGGATTCCAACGTCACCTCCCCAGTGGAATCCGCCACCTCAGGCGGCTTGTCGGAAACCACGCAGACAGTTCTCGAAGGCCTGACGGCACGCGAAGCCAAGGTACTACGCATGCGTTTTGGCATCGATATGAACACCGATCACACGCTGGAAGAAGTGGGCAAGCAGTTCGATGTCACCCGCGAGCGCATCCGGCAAATCGAAGCCAAGGCACTGCGTAAACTGCGCCACCCGAGCCGTTCGGACCGGCTGCGCAGCTTTCTCGATATGGAATAAATGCAACACTCTCAGGGCGCTATCTTTTCGATAGCGCCTTTTTTTATGCGTGGTTATAATTCGCGCTTACCTCGGGTAACCAGGACCGCTTTCAGGCTTCGCGCCCCATTTCGTCCTCGTCACTCGAACTTCGAAGCTCTTTACTTAAGTTTTGGGCCTGTAGCTCAGTTGGTTAGAGCAGGGGACTCATCAAAAATGGTGCGTCCATGTTGAAAGGCATGGAATGAACGGGATGAATTCAGGGAACCCGTAGCAACTTGTTTGCCGGTAACCCTGAGCCAAGCCGGGGGTACACCCTCGGAAGGTGCAGAGACTACCTGAGGACTAGCTTGATTACCCAAGCCAAAGTGTCCTTAATGACAGGCGTAGAGCGTCCCGCGCCCAAGCAACTCGCATATCGTTTTTCCGAGCTGTGGGTGATGAGATAGTCCACTCCCAATGGAAACATAGGGGCAGAGTGAATCCCTTGGTCGTAGGTTCGAGTCCTACCGGGCCCACCACATAATCTTTTAAATAAATCGCTCCCTGGCCCCGGGTTTTGCGACACCATCCTTGCCGTGAACAATTTAGGAAGAATTGGTTTCTTAGTTGTTGTGCCCACCATAATAGTTAAAATCTATTGGCTATATTGAAACTATCAAATTCAATTATCACCGCCAGATCACTAATCTGTCCTCCATGCACACAGGGTGCAAACGCAATCACACGGATCGGCCTGGCCGCTCCAGGATCGAACTTAACCCGCCCAGGAGGCCCAAAATGTTTGAGAATCGTGAAGGACAACGTGTCCCGAATGTTACTTTTAAAACCCGCCGGAACAACGACTGGCTCGATGTGACCAGCGACACGATCTTCAAGGGTCGCAGCGTTGTGGTGTTCTCCCTACCCGGAGCATTCACACCAACCTGTTCATCCTCTCATGTACCGCGCTTCAATGAACTCGCGCCGGTATTCCAGGAGAACGGAATCGACGAGATTGTCTGCGTTTCAGTTAACGATGCCTTTGTCATGAACGAATGGCAGAAAGACCAGCACGCCGACTCCATTCGCTTTATTCCCGATGGTAATGGTGAGTTCACCGACGGCATGAGCATGCTGGTGAAAAAGAATGATCTCGGATTTGGTCTACGTTCCTGGCGCTATGCCATGCTGGTACGCGACGGCGTGGTCGAAAAAATGTTTATCGAACCGGACGTGCCCGGCGACCCCTATGAAGTTTCTGATGCCGACACCATGCTGGATTACATTAACCCACAGGCGAAAAAACCGGATGATATTGTCGTGTTCAGCAAACCGGACTGTCCGTATTGCGCGCGCGCCAAGGGAATGTTGCACGAGTACGGCTACGACTTCGAAGAAATCCCGCTTACGGGTGAACTGAGCATCCGCGCGGTGCGAGCCGCGACAGCTCAGGAGACTGTGCCGCAAATCTTTGTTAACGGTGAGTATCTCGGCGACTCCGAAGCCCTTGCTGGCTGGGTACAACAGCAAAATCGTGACGCGGCATAACAGGCCCTGCGAAACGGCGGTGATATCACCGCCGTTTTTTTCAGCACTCGGCATTTAGTTTACATATTGTAAAAATATTCGCTTTGGTGCTTAATTCAGTTCCCAAAACCTATCTGTCGATTCACCTCGCGGGAGAAGCAACATGGCATCAGCAAGCGCACGACATATTCTGGTTGAAACCAACGAGCAATGTGAAGATCTCAAACAACAAATTCTCAATGGCGCTGATTTTGCCGATCTTGCCAAACAATTTTCAAAGTGCCCTTCCGGCAAAAACGGGGGCGATCTGGGTGAGTTTGGTCCGGGACAGATGGTCAAAGAGTTTGACGAGGTCGTATTTAGCGCGAACCTGAATGAGGTACAGGGTCCGGTGAAAACGCAATTTGGTTTCCACTTATTGGAAGTAACCAGCCGCACCGACTAATTGTCAGGGCGCTTCCTGCAAGAAAGCTTACTACACAATCCGGCACTTAGAGCTAATCTATAATGTTGTAATGTTTGATTTGCGTCGATACATCTAGAAAACAGGATTTTACATCCGTTTCGGATTCAAGTACCTGCCAATGGACTGCACGCTAAAAGCCGCCGGGCTGGACGAAATTCCCCAGCTCCTGCCTATGGTTGAAGCTTTTCATGGGTTTCAGGATTTGCCGTTCAATCACCGCAGAGTCACGGAGATACTACGGCATTTAGTCACATCCGATCTGTTAGGTCGGATCTGGCTGATTCAATTAGATTCCGAAACAGTTGGCTTTATCATTATCTGTTTCGGCTACGGTATTGAGTCAGGCGGGCGAGATGCCTTTGTCGATGAACTATTTATCCAAGAAGATTTCCGTGGTCAGGGGATCGGTCGCCGCGTACTGCAGATGGTCAAGGAACGTGCCCGCAAGCTCAAAGTGCAAACCCTTTTTCTAGAGGTGGACCGACACAACCTCCGTGCACAGCAATTGTATCTTTCCGCCGGTTTTACACCGCGTGAGCGTTTCGTTCTCATGTCTACCGATCTGAAGTGAAGCGATGGCGCGTTCTCATTATCGCTTTTTAGTCGGCCTCACGACGTCGCCGCAAAAAAAATAGCAAGACGCTGACTTACAACAGCCCACCCCGTCATTTCAACGACATTGAAGTCCTGGTCACAGCCCAGTTAAGGTGTTTCGCACTTTAGTAATAAACCTGTATACGACAAATATTTTGGGGAGCAAATCACAAAAGCCAGCATGCTTGTTCCGGTACTGTACGTGCGGAAATTGAAGGAACGTTGACTAGGTAATCTCAAGGAGCAAAAGCATGAAACACCCTTCGCACTACCCCAAACGAATATCGCGTTACGTAATACCACTCTGTTTAACTATCATGTCCGGTTCGGCATTTGCCTTTGAGGGCGGCGTCAGCGGCTACTCCGGCGCAAACGGAGCAACCTGTGGCGGTTGTCACAGCAGTAATGGTGTGACCCCACCCACCGTAGCCATTAACGGTCCACTAACTGTTACCCCCGGAAGCACCAACAGTTACACCGTGGATGCACGTACACAACTGCCGGGCGCGGGACTTGATCTTGCCGTTTCTGCCGGCACCCTCACTGATACGAATGCCGCCGGCACCAAATTGCTGAACGGTGAACTTGTCCAGACTGCAACCACCGCTACAGCGGGCGGTACCGTAAGTTATTCGTTCGATTGGACTGCACCCACAACACCCGGTAGCTACGCGGTATACACATCCGTTGCAGCGGTTGACGGTAACGGCAACACGTCAGGCGATGCCTCTGGCGAAGGTATGATCACTATCGCGGTAGTCGCCAACAACAACCAGGCACCGGTCGCCATGATTAAGGCGCCAATGGCAGAAACTGAAGGCGTGCCTGTCGCCTTCGATGGTACGGGTTCAAATGATCCCGATGGAACCATTGCTAGTTACGATTGGGACTTTGGTGACGGCAACGTCGGTGCGGGTGCTACCACCACGCACACCTTTATGCCGGGTAATTATGATGTCAGCCTGACGGTTACAGACGATATGGGTGCACCAAACACAGTTTCGCACCGCATCCAAATCATGGCCGCAACACCTACGCCGCCTACACCACCAACTCCGCCGGAACCGCCAATGCCTACTCCTCCGGAGCCTCCAGTACCTCCTGCACCGCCAGCACCACCTATGCCTACTCCACCGATGCCAGAGCCAAAGCCGCCGATCTATGAGCAAGGCAAGGCGTTGAACATGCAGTACTGTGCTTCATGCCATGGACCTGATGGTTCCGGTGGAAGCGGTGGCAGTATTCTCGGCGAAGACGCTGAAGACATCATGGAGGCCATCGAAGAAGTTCCGTCCATGCAAGCTCTGGCAAACGTCCTCGATAGCAATGACATTGCTGCTATTGCATTTTTCCTGAACTACCAGGAGAGCATGGGCAATCCGCCTCACGAGGAAGAAGAGGAAGAGGAAGAGGAAGAGGATGATGAGCGCCAAGCCCGCAACAGCAGCCAGAACGCAAACGCGAATGGAAATCGTCGTGCCGGCAAACGTCAGAACCAACGTTGGCATTAATAATAGGACGAACTCTAAGGTCCAAATTTCAATTTCCTATTAACTTAAAATCTTAACGTGCTCGTAGAGCACTGTGAAACACCTTTAAGGGGCCGCCTCGCGGCCTCTTTTTTTATGTCTTGAAAGTCCCCGCACCGGATTCCGGTAGCCGGATAACAACCTAAACGAAATTGTCTATAATTTTGGGTAGGTTCCCACTTACCGTTGAAAGCACACTTTTTTACGCTGTCCCGGGTAAACACAAAGTCTCAACATTTACTGTGCATCAAACATGATTACCATCAGCCCGCTGTGGTTCGCATTCATCATCGAAGTCGTCCTAATATTATCGGCCTTGTTGATTGTTCTCTATATCCGGCTGCGTAAAATCAAAACCAAGCTGACAAGGGGAGATAGCGAAATTGCACCTGAAAAGTCCGACCAAGCAAACACCACGCCCGAACCCGATTTACAGCACTATTTAACCACTGAAATCAAACTTACCCGGAGCCGAATTGACAGCCTGTTTGCTGACAAAGACAAAGTGGAGTTCGAAATGGTCGAACCCGATTGGTTAAAATTGCGAGAAAGCTATTTACAGTTAGAACTGGAGCTGTTGGCTGACAAGACTCGTGAAGACGGTTTCTGGAAAATCTATAGCGATCGTATAAGACGACTCTTAACAGCTTGCCGACTTGTCAAACGTCTGGACCTGGCCGACATAGGTGCTAAACCGGCGGAGGATGAGGCTAAAAAGGATGAAGGCGAGATCAGCACCATTTTACAAGAACAGGCTATTGAGCTGGAAAATTTGGTTAACGAACTCAACTCCGCTGAATCGGAATTTGATAAGGAAACGCTACAGCAGCGCCTCGATATAGTGGCACGCAAATACCGTGAAGTCTATCATTGTGCGTTTACTGTCGAAGATGAAAATAAATTTTTACAGGATCAAATTCAAGCCTTGCTCGTATCGGAATCGTCGTAACGGCGCATATTTATTGCCTTACGCTTGTGGCTGTGTCTTGCCCCTCAACGCTGGAAGTCCAGTCAATTTCGGAATATTATTTGTAAGCCATTACCAATAAAGCTGTCCATTAATTTATGAAAATTACCACCATTCTGCCAGCACGATTTTTTCTATTTGCCGCCACGCTATTAATGCCGTTGTCGGCCTTAGCCTATGGCTTCGGCTTCCTTCATAACGAGATTGTTAGTGACTTCAATACCGAAGACTGGAGCAAATTCGATGAGGCACTAATCCATACCCTGGATAACCTGCCGGATAAGCAGATACATACCTGGAGCAATCCTAAAACAGGCAAAGGTGGCGCCATGACAGTCCTTGATTCCACGATAGAAAACGACAAACCGTGCCGGCGCCTGCGTATAATCAATAGCAGTGGAGATCGGAAAGGACGCTCCACATTTACCTTTTGTAAAAAACCACCGGACGATACTTGGCTGGTGAAACCAGATGATGCCAGGAAATCCCCACCTGAGACGTCGGCACCATCGGCCGAAGAAAACTGAACGGGGTATTTTTTCGCCAAGACAATAAGGAAACAGGCCGGAAGATGTCGAAACATCTACCGGCCTGTGCAACTTCCCTCCGTTAAAGCCGAATAGCGCTTACTTCACGCTGCGCCTCGCTTGCAACATATCTACGCCATCGTAGGAAATCGTGTCGTCAATCGCTACGTCAGCATGCGGCAATCTATTAACCAGCGAATCGGTTGTTTCAATACGCTCCAGGAATTCATCCATGGGGATATAGGACCAGGCGCTGCGTTCTTCGAACAATCGTTTGATAATGGCATTATTCAAATCGTGTCCCGGTTTGTAAGCATAAAAGTGGCCAATCACCGGTACACCCGCAAGGGTCATATCGCCCAGCACATCAAGAATCTTGTGGCGAACAAATTCATCCGGATAACGAAGACCATCGCCATTCACGATTCGGTCACCGTCGACTAATACAGCATTTTTGAGCGATCCACCCAGTGCGAAACCCTTTTTCTGTAAAGCATCAACTTGCTCGGCGAATCCAAAGGTTCGCGCCCTGGCGACGTCATTGCGAAACGCCTCATTGACCAGTTCAACTGAATACGTTTGCGCACCCACCAGAGTGTTCGGAAAATTAATGCCCACCGTAATCATCGGGCGCTTACTCGGCAATATGGCTACGTGGCGGTCGCCATCCCTAATTTCCAACGGTTGCTGAATCCAGATCACATTTCGTGGTACGTCTTGATCCACCGTTCCCACACGCTCAATTGTTGACACAAAAGGATTGGAGCTGCCATCCATTATGGGAACTTCCGGCCCATCCAATTCAATTATTGCGTTGTCAATCCCGCAACCGTTGAGAGCAGCCAATAAATGTTCAACAGTCGTTACGGTCACACCGTGCTCATTTCCCAAAACAGTACACAATTTGGTGTCGACCACGTTGTACCATTTTGCAGCAACAAGACCGGTACCGGGCGCCGCGTCACGACGGACAAAGTGAATGCCGTTGTTAGGCTCAGCCGGACTGATCACCATCGAAACCCTTTTGCCAGTGTGCAAACCAACACCCACGTAAAGAATGGCCTGCCGCAATGTTTTCTGTTTCGTACTCAGGCTCTGTTTTTCGTTTTGCATATTCGCCTCCATCACTGCTGTCAATTCGGGAGTAGCTTTGTTGCGTGATACAGTAAGGCCCAACGGCGAGATCGACGTTATCCGCACACGCCAGTTTGCCGGTACGAGGCGCCGACTTTTGGGTAGGGTTATCTTTTTATGCCAAACACGTGGCCTGACGCGCCAGAAGCAGCACAAACGCCGATAACGGCAAATCTAAGCTTAAAAGATGGGATGAATTCAGGCCCAGGAAGTACCTGTGTAGTACGCTGCGCTGGTTACACGGATGAGTAAATTAGTTGGTGTTGCCGGTTCGTTTGCCGAGAACCGGGCTTAGCTCTGCCCCGGTGTTCGCCGTTATTGTTGCGTATTCTCGCGGCAGAAACCGCGGCGCCCAAGATTTTTTCCTTTTTGTATTTTTACACTTGGTTAGTTCAGCGTTGCTGGCTTGACACTGTTTTAATTTCTTCCGCAATCTGCCGACTGAGTTGAGCCACGACCTGACTGGCCGCTGCAGCATGCGTTGCATAGTCCTGCGAGTCCACTGACACACTCAAGGTCGTCTTGCGAAATGCGCGGGACTGTTTGTCCTGCCGAATGTCCCAGCTTGCCTGCAAAACGAATTCGCCGTCTTCTCCGGCTTCAAATCGACTAACTGAAATCACAACCTGATAGTCCACGCCGGAAGAAAACTTCCACGGAAACGAAAATACAGCATCCGTGTCTAGCAATTTGCTAAGATTTTCACCCAATACGCGGGAAAAATTTTTCTTTAGCGGCTCGGCCCATTGATCCAGGCTGGCAACAATTAACTCGTTTGGTCCCTGCCGACTCACAATCTGTTGGCGGTGCAGATAGTCTACAAACTCTATTGGGCCCACACCAATCCGCGGCTCTGAACCACGGTCTGCCGACATGTCGTCAGACGGAATTGCGGATAACAGATAGTAGCGTGTAGGTGCCGAGGTGCCGCATGCATTGGATAACACAATACCCAGGAACATGAGTAGTACCAAAATCGAGCGCGAACAACGCCACCGTGTTTGCCTGCAATTCATTTTTTACCCTTTATAATCGCCTCTGGATTGCGCTCCAATGCCTCAGCCAAGGCCTTAACGGAGCGCGCCGCATCGGCGATTTCCTCAAGCGCAGTATTAATGTTGTAGACCACGCTGGATTCCTGGCTGACAAGCTGCTCCGCATTTTCCAAGGTTACTTGTGCCTTGGAAACCATTTGACGCGTGTCTTTTATTAGCGCTGCAGTATCTTCTGAAATCGGATCAAAATCGCGATCCAGTTTGGTCAGGACAGATTCGAGTTTTTTTGTGCTCTTGTTTAGGTGTTGTACCATTTCCGGCAACGCAGGATCATTCAGCAGGCGTTGACCCGCATCCATAATGGAACCGAGATTAGCCAGCAACTCATCAATATCAAAATCTTCCAGGCTCTTGCCAAGTTCCTGGATTGGGTTTTCGATCGTTGGAATTTCCGGTAGTGAGCCATCGCCGCGGAAACGCGCCGGCTTTTGCGGCAGCATGTCAAGATTGACGTACAATTGCCCCGTTAGCAGACTCTGCAATTCCAGAGAGGCTCGCAGACCGCGATCGATGAGCGGGCCCAAGCGCTTTTCAATTTCGGAATAGTCATTGCCCAAACTGGTATAGGTTTTACGTGTAATTTCCGCAACCACCGGAATTAGAAAACTGTCCTGTTCAAGGTTCGCGATAAGCCCAATTTCAGTGACCTTGCCAACACTCACACCGCGAAAAGCCACTGGCGCGCCAATGGCCAGTCCTTTGACGGAGTTATCGAAGTACATAACAATCTCGGGGCGCGCCCGAAACGCGATGTCACTACCCCATAGCAGCAACGCGAGCACGACGATACCTACGGCACCCACAAGGAATCCACCGATCAACAAGGGGTTGGTGCGTGTACTCATAACTCTCCCCGGTTAAGAAAACTTCGCACGCGCGGGTCATCGCTGTGGTCGCGTAGCACTACCGGATTTCCTTCCGCAATCATGGTCTTGGATTCGGTATCCAGAAAGACCGAATTGGTACCGATTGCGAAAATACTTGCAAGTTCGTGCGTAACAATAACCACCGTTGTACCCAAACTGTCGCGTAGTTCTTTTATAAGGTCATCCAATCGACGCGAACTTATTGGGTCAAGACCAGCCGAGGGCTCGTCGAAAACGAGAATCTCCGGGTCCAGCGCAATGGCGCGAGCCAAACCTGCTCGCTTGCGCATACCACCACTGATCTCCGCCGGGTAGAAATCTTCGAAGCCGGCGAGCCCTACGAGCGACAGCTTCAATGACGCGACTTCGCGAATTGTCGCCGGACTCAAGTCAGTATATTCGCCTAGTGGCAAGCCAATATTTTCTGCCAGTGTTAACGAACTCCACAACGCCCCGGCCTGAAACGTAACTCCGTAGTGGCGCTTAAGCCGTTCCTGCTTATCAATTGGCGACGTCCAAAAATTTGTGCCGTCAATATAGACCGACCCTTTCGCGGGAGATTTCAAGCCGATGATGTGTTTTAGCAGCGTGCTTTTTCCACAACCGCTCGCCCCCATTATGATAAAAATGTCGCCTCGCTGGATAGAAAAATTTAAATCGCGTTGTATAACAAAGTCACCATAGGCCATGGTTAAATCCACGACACTGATATGCGTATCCGGACTGGACTGAATACCGGCTGCCACGCTCATTTCAGATCCCCAATACCTGAAAAACAATAGTCAGTATCGAAGCCGATACGACAATAAAAACAATACTTGTCACCACCGCAGAAGTGGTCGCCTGACCGACTGCTGCTGCACTACCCCCGCAGCGAATTCCGCGATAGCATCCCGCGATGGCAATCAATATACCGTAGCTTGAACCTTTAATAACCCCTATTGCAAAGTGTTTGAGCTCGAGCGCGCGTACCGTCTGGTGATAGTACTCAAACACACCAAGATCAAACACGAAAACCGCGACGCAAAGTCCCGCAAGTATTCCCACCACGCCCGCATACAGTGTCAGCAACGGCACCATAAGACTCAGCGCCAGCATTCGCGGCAGAACCAGGAAATCCACCGGCGAGATGCCCAGCACGCGGAACGCATCGATTTCCTCATTGACCTGCATGGTACCCAGCTGCGCCGCGTACGACGCTCCGGTACGCCCCGCCATTATGATACCGGTCATGAGCGCACCAATCTCACGAACCATGCCGATTCCCACCAGGTCGGCAATGTATATTTGTGCACCGAATTGCTGCAGCTGCACCGCACCCATATACGCAAAAATCAGCCCCACCAAAAAGCTAATCAATGAGACGATGGGCAGAGCTTCAGGACCGGCTTGCTGGATTAGAAGCCAGAGGTCTGACAAGCGAAACTGCGCCTTACGCTGAAAAAGGCGCCCCACCGATTGCGCCACCTCGCCAACGAAGCGCACCATGTCCGGACCGCTGCGATACAGATCCAGTGCCACATTGCCAATCTGGGAGAAAAAACTGTCCGGTTGTTTGCTGCGACCGGTATCGGTCGCGATCGGCACGGCCTCGGCAAGTTCGAGCAAACGGCGCACACCATCCGGCAGACCGGCTCGGTCGAAGTCCATTTCGTGTTGACCTGCCAGTGATTGCACGTGGGTAAGAAAGGTAAGTAAACCGGTATCCCAGGCAGTTAGCTGGGTAGCGTCAAAAACAATTGTGCCTCCACCAGCGGAGATAATGGCCTGTTCCACCGAATCCGCGGTCGGCAGCGGGTCCCGCAGTCGCCAGCTGCCAGTCAACCGGAGTAATACCGCGGAGTTTTTTTCTTGTTCGATTCCGAGTTGTGCCGGAGTCCGGCTTTCCGATTCCGGATTCATTAGCGGATTATGCGCTGTTACCCGATCAAAATGAAGCCGTGGAATGGGGCGGCACAGGCGTGCATCACCCCGCCGAGGAGATTAATCCTCGTTTAATCCCCGGCCGAATCCGCGTAAACTAGGCAGCAGTACATTATTTCTATCTCGACCGGCTATCACGGACTATTCAGTAGGTGGTACACAATCTACACCACAGCACTGATACCAGAACCGATTTAAACAGAGTTCGATCAATGAAATTGTTCAAAACACTTGTGTTTTTAGTAGTCCTTGTCCCGGCATTACAGGTGCTGGCCAACGAAACCACAACATATCCACCGCGCGTCCTGTTTATCGCCGTCGACGCAATCCCACACCATGTCATCCAAGAACTTACCGACAACTCGCGCGGCGAACAAGCGCTGTTCAAGGGGTTGAAAGGACCCGCAGCGGTTATTAATACCTTTCCATCCAACTCCTACGTTGCCTGGTCGGGCCTGTTGGAACCGTTCGGCATAGACAAATCCCTGGGCTATGAAGCACGCTATTTCGATAACAAGAGCCGAGAAGTGACAGGCGGACTGAGCCTGGTGAAAGTGCCGGCTCCCTGGAAGGACTTCTTTGACTGGAAACTCGATGGGGTGATTAAAAAAGCCATCGCTTATGGCTGGCCCCAAAAATACAGCGTAAATGAAATGCACGACGGTCTGGAAGCGTTTCTGCGCTCCAGTCAACCGTACTTTTCTATGTACATTGTCTCAACAGATGGAGTCGGGCACATTGAAGGACCCGAGGCGTTAGGACGTTTTCTGGTAAAGCTCGATAAGGGTTTGCAGGAATTTAAAAACGCGCACCCTGAAATGCCGTTTTACACCATTATGGTATCGGATCACGGTATGGCCGGTGGCGAACCTCTTGAGAATGTCTGGCCCGCGGTTGAAGAAAAGCTAACCAAAGCCGGATATAACGTCACCGAGGAATTGAAGGACGAGAACGATGCGGCATTAATTGCCTTTGGCCTGCTAACCAGTTTTGTCGCCTACACATGGCCGGGTGATGAACATGCCGTGGCAACGTTGGTGACCTCAGTTCCCGGCGTGGATATTTGCGTAACGCAAGCCCAAAATGGCTGGCATCTGCATAGCGCGCGTGGCGAAGCGCTGATCCGTAAGCGTCAGCGCGGCGACGAAACCTTGTGGTCCTACACCAAACTTTCCGGTGATCCTCTAAGCTATGATTCCGTATTGCAGCAACTTCGTGCCGAGATCAATGATAAGGATGAAATCTGGTTTACGGATAAAAAGTGGTTCAATGCCAGCAAGCATCACTTTTATCCTGACGCAGTATATCGATTGGCCAACGCCTTTAGCCTGGTCACCAACCCCACATCCGTGGCATGTTCGGTTACGCCAAACTACATGTTTGGCGCACTGAAAACCGAATATATTGCCATCCCGACTATCGGCAAACTGAGATGGACACATGGCGCGCTCCACCGGGATGCCAGTCTTGGATTCATGATGAGTGACCTGCCGGAATGGCACGCACCGGATCTGGTTCGCTACAACCATGCGCTTGGCGTTCTTGAGCGCCTGATGCGTAAACAAAATCCGGCCATTCCACCCGCAGTACTGACTATGACACCGCTGCTGCATTAACAGCACCAGGGGAGTACCGTACACTGGAGCCAAAGTCGTTAAAGGGAATAATAAAAACTTTATGACTCAATTGGAAAACAGCATTTCACATTCGGCTCAGCAAGTAAGCCTGTTGTTGGTTGCGTTCCTGGTGTTGGTACTGTTTCCTGCCAGTGCGCTGGCACGGGGCGGGATTGAAATCACGCCCTATGCCGGTTATCGGTTTGGTGGTGAATTTGAGGACGGTGATTCCGGAGAAAAACTCAAACTTGAAGATGCCCCGGCCTGGGGTCTGGCCGTGGATTTTGATTACGGAAAAAACGGACAGATCGGATTTCTCTATAGTCACCAATCAACGAAATTCCGTGACGAAAATATCCTACCCGATAATACGCAACTTGATATTGATTTTGATTATCTGCAATTCAATTCAACCTACCTGTTTGACGGCACACATACCCGACCCTATATCGCAGGCGGATTGGGTATGGCCTACCTAAAGCCGGATTACCCCGGTTTTAACTCCACAACGCGGTTCTCCTTTAGTCTGGGAGGGGGGTTGAAATGGTATGCGAATAAAAACCTCGGAATACGTTTCGACGTGCGCGGCTTTGGCACCATACTGGAAAGCGGCACCGCTGTGTTTTGTGCCAATGGCGCCTGCAACATTCACGTAACCGGTGGCGGCGTGTTTCAGCTGGAAACCAGCCTGGGCGTGATTTTCAGGTTTTAAGACCTACCATCCGCCAGGTAGCACCACGAATGCCCTGGAAACTTACGCCTCGCGATGACACCGCCTCTAAAACTCAAGCAAACCTTTCCTAGTGGCCAAAATAACAGAGGACACCACATGAATTTAATTTCGTACGCCATTGCAGCCTGTCTCGCGTTACTATTTTCAATTTCTAGTGCCCCAGCGCTCGAAATTAACAAAGCCTTCGCCGATCTGACAGAAACTTTCGAGCAGATGCAAAAAGTCGTACGCGAAGAGAGAAGAGCCCTGGTTGAAAAAAACATGCAGCTAAACGAAACGGAAGGCGAAAAATTCTGGCCGCTTTACGATCAATACCGAGGCGAAATTGATAAGGTAAATAGTCGTTTGTACACCATCATCACAGACTACGCCGCCGCCTACCCCAACCTGACCAATCGTGATGCACAATCAATGTTGGATGAGTGGCTGACGATTCAAAAGAAAGTACTCAAGATTCGCAAGGACTACGTGGCTAAATTTCGCCGGGTGCTGGCACAACGCAAGGTCACCCGTTTTTATCAGGTTGAAAACAAGCTTGACGCCATCATGAATTTTGATCTGGCCCGCAAAATTCCGCTGGTGGAGTAAACATGCCGTAGCCGCGAATTGTCTGAAGGGACGCGAGCATCCATCTTCAGAACGAAAAACCCGGTCGCGTTGGCCGGGTTTTAGGTGCGAAAGTTATTGTGATTGCCCCCCTACCAGCCAAATATTACGCCCTCAAGCAAGACATTATGGCCGGTATATTCCTGCTGCGTCGCCGGTAAAAATGACTTGGCCTTTTTCCCTCCAAAACGTCGCAGCACCGGTTGCGCCGCTCCCTGTCCCGCACCTTGCGTTATGGATTTGACGATCTTTTGTCGTTGACTGGTGGATATTCGTGAGCTGGTAGAGATAGCCTGGTTCGGCAAAGGTTTTGAGCTGTAAATTATTTTCAACTTTGCGCGGTCTTCGTCCTTTAGTTTTTTCTTGTAAAACGTCGTGCGCAACACAAGCGCATCACAGCCGCCCGCTGCAAACCGTTTATAAACTTTACCCATGCCGCCTTTAATGCCCAGGATCACGGGTTGTCGCACCGGATTATCGAAGCGCGCCAGCACGGAAAGCGTGGAAAGATTTGGCGGAGAAATACCGCAAATTTTCTTACCGATGAGATCGTCCGGCGAATTCACGGCATTGTTGTCCGCAGCAGCTAAAAGATGAAATACCAGCGTTCCTGGAAGTTTAACGGCGACAGTGTGATTGAGGTGCGCAAGACGCCAGGCAATGAAATGCGGGCCGTCAAACACGATGTCGTACTTGTCATTACGCATATCGCGCTGGTAATTGAGCCAGTTCTTTGGATGCTGATACTTGACGGGAAGGCCCAGCAATTTTTGCAGGTGGGCGGCTAGCGGGCCATACAATTTCGCACCTGCCTGTGGCGTTTCTCGTGGTGGCGCCGTCAGAATGAGGTCCTGTGCCGACACCTGTGTAACGAGCATAAACAACACGATGGCAGTTAGCCAACGAGAGAAACGAGACAACGACATTGCTTACTCCTTGCTTTTACATTTATTTTCAAGCGCTTCGGAATGAAACTTCCGATTCAACCGGGCACTTTAATAATTAACGGCGGCTTAAGTGCTGACTTGAGAAATTTGTGGCCTGCGCCACATATTAATTAGCACCAGTCAGTACCGCTGCTCTAAATCTGTGCAAGGACAACTCCCCAAAAAACGTAAGCAATTCCGAATATTCCGATATTCGGTCATTGTGGCTTCCCTAACCTAATCCTTACCCGAGATAGAGCGTCAGGCACAACCAAAATGGATTATGTTGCAGATAGTGGCCTACCTCTATAATTTACGCAAGAATAGTACGGGCTGTATTCGGGGATGATCACGGCACGATCTTTTTATACCCTGCACGACGCACGATCAACCTGGGGACACAATGCTATTACCCGTTCTGGACATTCCGACACCGAGTCTATCTCGGCGACCCAAGCCGTATTTGCGGCCTCGCAAGCTTAACCGCTGGGCTGCTGACCTCCCCAGCGGCAACGTTGCGGACGCATCCCGCGCGCTGCTTGCCCAGCTTCATATCATTAACCACTCGCACTACGACGCCGGTGAGCGCATGAAACTGATGGCTACCCTGTTACCGGTAAGTCATCGTTTGGTGTTTTCCTTGCTTGATAGCCTCAACTCAGCCAGCCTGTCACACCAAGGCCAGCTCACCGCACAAGCGTCATTGGCCAGTAACCTGCTCGCCGAACTTGCTACGGGCTATAAGCTCGTGGTCAGTGATCTTGCGTTGTGGGATCAGGATCGCGCTGGACACAACACCTTGCTACAGGAAGCCTTATACTTTGCAGTCAAATGGCTGTGCCTGCGACTGGTAGTGACCTACGCCGTTTATCAGCCTGAACCGAATCACGCATGGCGTGAACTCAACCAGTTGTACCAGTTCAGTGAGCGCTTCGATATGTCGACCGTAACCGTAGACGACAACTACGAAGGCGGGGATACGGCCGGCCTGGCCGCCACAACGGACAGGCTTTATAAACAAATTATCCTGCTCGCGTTGAGCGAACCCTACAAGTTGATGCACAACGAGGTGTGGCAACTGTATTCCCTGGTTGGTAACTGGGCCGAAGTCATTCAGTTCCTGCCCGCCGAATCAACGCCTGCTTACCACGAATACGTCATCGACCTCGGCAGTGACGCGGAACCACGCTTGTGTTCCGATGAAGCGGAATGTGATACCGAAGACTGTTACATTATCGATATAGGTGAGGCGCAGCGGCAGCTCGATCGGCTGGTGGAAAACGCCCTGCGCTCCAGCCGAGTCGGGCACTATGACGACTCGCCGTCCCTGCAACTGCGGCAACGGCGCGATATGCTGCTGCGACTGGCGCGTTCATGGAGCAATAAGGCTGCCCGCAAAGACCGCCGAAACGAACACGAAGAGCAAGTTGAGGTGATACTCGGCTTAAACGCCTGTCACTTTTTTTCATCACAACGCGCTGATTTCACCCCGGAAATGGACGAGCTGCGTTTAAAAACCCTCGAAAATGCCGGCTCATCCAATGTTACCTCACCCAAGGACTTTGCCGCAGCGTTCCGCGATGCCTTACAGAAGGATCGCAGGCACAGTCACAGTGGTTACCAGATAAATCCACTTACTCAGCGTAATCGATCCAGCACCGGCATGGCCTTATGCGGCACCCCCGGGAGCAGCTCACCACCTGATGCCAACGTGGGTGAATTAGTTGCGTATCGCTCCGGAAAAAGCGGTAGTGACGCGTGGCGTATTGGCGTTATTCGCTGGCTTAGATCCGAACCGGAGACAGGCACCGACATGGGTGTTATGCAACTGGCGCGTACCGGTGTTCCAATCGCCGTTCGTGCATTACAAGGCGCTGGCGAAGGTACGGACTATTTTCGTAGTCTGCTTATCCCCGAGTCTGAATCGTTACAGCAGTCACGCAGCCTCATCGTTCCGGGTACAATTTTCGACATCGGAACCCGTCTTGCCGTAAACGAGGGCAGCAAACTCTTTTACGTCCGGCTCACGCGCCTGCTGCAATCCACGCAGGAATTTTCACTCTACGAATTTGCCGACATCGATGCGCCCCCGCCAAGATTATAGGGCAGATGTTTTTTCTTGTTGAAGCCTGCGAATAATATCAACATAGCTTGCGCTCCAAAACGGTTGCTTGCTGACATCAATACTGGCGGCGTTCAACGCGCGTAGCGCCTGTTGTTGCAGTGCCTTATTTTTTGTGGCGGCCGCAATTTGCAGCGACACATCAATGAGTACCGCCGAAGGCGATGGCATGGGCCCATCCAGAATCAGCGTTTCACCCGCACCGTAACGCAACAGCATATTCTCTGCCAATTGCCAGCCATGGTCGCCATAAAATCGATCCCAGGCCTGTTCCGCTACCGTTTGCGCCAAAGAGAGATCTGCTGGCTTATTTGACAGTGACGCCCAGTCGAGAAAGCCGCGCGCTACGAACGCATAATCCTCAAGCCCCGCCTGGCCAAGCGGCCCGGAATCACCGCGCGCCCGATGCAGCTGCTTGCCACTCCATAGGGTAGCGGCAAGATAGTCACGCACGGATTTGGCCGCAGCATGGAATCGCTGACCATTTTCATGCTGCGCAGCCCGGGTCAACGCCGACAACGCAAGCCCGTTCCATGCAGCCAGACGCTTATCATCACGCGGTAATCTACGCCCTTGCCGCGCTTGCAGGAGTTTTTGTTTCGCACTCTGTATCGTCTGTCGCACCTGGGTCTCGGAAAGTTTTAATTTGGCAGCGATCGAATTCACGTCCACCGCGTTAACGAGGTGGTGACCTGATTCCAGATCCGGCTGTACATCTACCCCCCAGGCGAGACGTGCGACCTGGAATTCACGCGGGTTCAACAAGCGCTGTAGTTCAGATTCCTCCCAAGTATAGAATCCGCCTTCTACATTTTTGTTGTCCACGGCAGACAGGCTGGCAGCTAACGCGTCGCCCGATACCGCCAATTCCTTCAGCATAAAATCCAAAGTCCCAAACGCGATAGTCGAGTAATGTGGCTGCTTGAAAACCAGGGCGGCGTGCAAATACAAGTCAGCAAGTAAGGCATTGTCATACAGCATCTTCTCGAAATGGGGTACCTGCCACGCCGGGTCAACGACGTAACGGAAAAACCCCCCGCCAAGGTGATCGTGCAGCCCCTGGGAAGCCATTTGATCCAACGTCAGACGTAGAAAGCGCCCAAGCTCCTCATTGGGCGTGCTGGCATATACGCCCAATAAGGCATGGAGTTGAGGCACCATGGGAAACTTGTTCTGTGCACCGAAGCCGCCCTGCATAACATCGGCCTGCGCCAGGGCCTGTCGCTGTAAGCTTGCGGTCAGACGTGTTCCCAAATTTGCTGCCAGCACCGTCTCGCGAGTAACCCGAGATGGCGATAATTCTTCAGTGGCCTGTCGTGCAATGCGCTTAAGATAGTCTGTTTCTTGCTGCCACTGCGTATTGAGACTAGTAAGAATTTCGAGAAAATTATCCGGCGGCACATACACCATGCCGACCAACGGATAACCCTCGGGGGTGACAAACACGTTCAACGGCCAGCCCGCATAACCCTGGGTGCGTTCGACGAAGTCAATGAGCCGGGCGTCGAGGGCGGAATTCAATTCACGATCAACCTTGACCGGAATAAAAAATTGATTAAGCAGCGCGGCGATTTTGGCGTTACGATAACTTTCTTTTTGCATGACATGGCACCAGTGACAGGAAAAATAACCACTGGAGACAAACAACAGTTTGTTCTCACGTCGCGCGCGTTCAACGGTTGTACTGTTCCACTCCTGCCAGTGCACCGGGTCCTGGCCATGCATGGCGAGATAGGGCGATGCGTGATGGGCTAGCGCGTTTGGTTTACTCTCGGTGCCACTTTCGGTGCCACTTTCGGTACCGGCGCTAAGATTCCCGCCCAGAGCCAGACATAAACCTAACAACCCTGCTTTGTACTTAATTTTCAACTCCGACTCCTGGACCCAGGCAACAGTTCTTGCAACTTAACCGCTGCGATTTCGGCGGCAAGAAATCCACGCTTTCATGACAAAACTATTCGCCAGCATGGATACATTTACGCGGATCTTGTCATGAATGCGTTGAAGTCTGGCTCTCATCCATAAGCTCCCGGCTGTTTCCAAAAAAGGCACCTTGCTGGAACAGTGAGCGATTCGCCTGTTTTTACGATGTGAATATAGACCGGTAAAGAACGTAAAAATTCCCTTTATTACAGATCGATGTGCACTCATCAATCGTATTTCAGACCGACAGAATCATTTGTCAGGTGACGCTAGGTAGCCGGCTTATCAGCCTCGTCATCCTTCGGCCCGTCTTCGTTCGAGTCTTCGTCTGAGCCTGCGGGCTTGTTCAGTTCGTCTTCATCCTTGATCGCCTTGTCCAGTTCGGCTTCCATTTCCGCGTCGGATAACTCCTCGAATTCGTCATCCTCGTAGAGATCGAGAATATCTTCTTCAAGTTCGTCTTCATTAATGAGATGAGAATCGTCGGGGATGGTGACACTCGACGCCGCCGCGGCCGACGTTGCGCCCGAAGGTGCCGAAGCATCCGGTGCAATCGTCGCTTCCTCGGGTTTATTCAGCAGTATTTTTGAAAAAATCAAACCCAGCTCGAACAATAACCACATGGGTATCGCCAGCAACGTCTGCGAAACAATATCGGGCGGCGTTAATAACATACCAATGACGAAGGCGCCGACTATGATATAGGGTCGCTTCTTAGCCAGACTCTCGGCCGTCGTCAGCCCCATGGCAATAACGATAATTGTTGCCACGGGCACTTCAAAAGCCAGCCCAAAGGCGAAAAACAGTTTCAGGACGGTATCCAGGTATTGCGTAATATCTGGCGCATAAGCAACACCTTCCAGGTTAGCAATCAGGTTGGTCATGAAACGAAAAATAAGGGGAAAAACCACAAAGTAGGCAAACGCCATACCGAGATAGAAAAGCACGATACTGGAAGCCAACAGCGGTCGCGCCAGACGTTTTTCGTGCCGATACAAACCCGGCGCCACAAACGCCCACGCCTGGTAGAGCAAAAACGGCATGGAAACAAAAATCGATAACACCAGGGTCAGTTTGAACGGCGTCAAAAACGGTGAAATAACGCTGGTGGCAATCATTTGCTGCCCTTCGGGCAAATATTGCAATAATGGTTGGGCAAGAAGACTGTACAAGTCGTTGGCGAAGTAAAACAGGCCCAAAAAAATCAACAGCACAACAAGCACGCTGCGCATCAAACGATCGCGCAACTCTATGAGATGGGTTAGAAAGGTCTGTTCTGTGGACTCAGTTGTGGCTTCAGAGTCCGTTTGGTCACGACGACTTTTGTCCTGCTGCTGATTCGCTGTCATCTGTTTGCTTGTCGTCGGAGTTTGGTGTGGATGCGGGTTGGTCGTCTATGGCTTTCACCAGGTAATCAGGCTCGCTCATTTTGTTAACGTCCTCCTGACCCCGGCGAACGATTTCCTTAATTTCATCAAGACCGGCGTTACGCTCAATGGCTTGCTTGAGATCTTCGGCTCGAAGTTCCTTGTCGACATCGACCTTGACCTGGGCGACAAAGCGCCGTATGCGCGCCACCCAGTAACCGGCCTTGCGTGCCAGCCCCGGCAATCGTTCGGGCCCAATCACCAGCAGCCCAACAACGCCGATAATCATTAATTCCCAGAAGCCGACGTCAAACATAAGAGCAGTACCGAGGGACGAGTAACGAGTGGCAAAAACTTAGAAACATTGGCTTTAGTACCCAGGCCGCGTCCCTAGAAACTCGTTACTTACCCTGGGTTTTTTCCTTTTCTTTGGTGACTTCACCTTCGATTACGTCACTTTCACTTTTTTCAATTTGCGCGTTATCTTCGTCGTTTTCCGTATCTTTTACAGAACTACGAAAGCCTTTAACGGCCTCGCCCAGATCGGTGCCGATATTGCGCAGGCGTTTGGCGCCAAACAACAGCAACACAATCGCGAGAATAATTAATAACTGCCAGATACTGATACCCATTGTTCTACTACTCCAAGGTTATTCAAAGCCGGGCAGGCGGTCTCCGCCAAGGAGATGCATATGCAAATGAAATACGATTTGCCCGCCACCTGCACCGGTGTTAATGATAGTCCGGAATCCGTTTTCCAGACCTTGGTCGCGCGCGATTCGGGGCAGCAAATGCATCATATGCGCCAGTAACGCGTCGTGACTGGTGTCCAGTTCATTGAGGCTGGCCACATGCAATTTCGGTATGGCCAGCAAGTGGACCTCGGCCTTGGGATTAATATCCTTGAAGACCAGTACCTGCTCATCCTCAAAGACAACATCGGCCGGGATCTCGCCGGCTACAATCCGGCAAAACAGGCACTCACTCATGACTGCCCCCGGCTTGCCTTTTCATCAATTCCAGAGATACCGAAGCGCCGCGCCAGCTCGTCCAGGACCGCCTCGTGGTCCAGATCCTGCTGGGCCAGCAATACCAGGGTATGAAACCACAGATCGGCGACTTCATAAACCAACTGCTCGCGGTTTCCGTCCTTGGCGGCCATAACCGTCTCGGTGGCCTCTTCGCCGATTTTCTTCAAAATCGCATCCAGGCCCTTACTATACAGGCCCGCGACATAGGAGCTCTGCGGGTCCGCGTTTTTGCGTTCGGCCAAAATGCCGTCGAGCTGATGCAGAATATCCTTCATGCCTTATATATCTCGTCCGGGTCCCGAATTACCGGTTCCACACTGACCCAATCCTCGCCCTGTAGCTGCTGAAAAAAGCAGTTGTGCCGGCCGGTATGGCAGGCAATACCGCCCTTTTGCTCAACGGTCAACAATATCACATCGCTATCACAATCGAGCCGGATATCCTGGACGAGCTGCTGGTGCCCCGACTCCTCGCCCTTGTGCCACAGCCGCTGCCGTGAGCGTGACCAGTACACCGCGTGGCCGGTCTCGCGGGTCAGCGCCAGCGACTCGCGATTCATCCAGGCAAACATCAACACCTTGCCGGTTTCGGCCTCCTGGGCGATGACCGGCACCAGGCCGTCCTCGGTCCATTTGATCTGCTCCAACCAGTTTTCAGCCATATGCAGTTCCTGGGATCTAGCGGCAAGCCGCTAAAGCCTCATTTCAATGCCGGCCGCGGCCATGTGGCGCTTGGCTTCCTCGATGCTGTGTTCACCAAAGTGAAAAATACTCGCCGCCAGCACGGCATCAGCATGGCCCTGCTGCACACCTTCCACCAGGTGCTGTAACTCGCCGACTCCACCGGAGGCGATAACCGGCACAGTGACCGCCTCGGAGATCGCCCGGGTCAGCGCCAGATCAAAACCGATGCGGGTTCCGTCTCGATCCATGCTGGTCAGCAGGATCTCTCCGGCGCCGTACGCAACCATTTTTCTTGCCCAATCAATGGCATCGATGCCGGTAGGTTTACGTCCGCCGTGGGTAAAGATCTCCCAACGCTCCACTTCACCGTCGGCGCTGACACGTTTGGCATCGATGGCCACGACGATGCATTGTGAGCCGAATTTCTCCGCTGCCTGCTTGACGAACTCCGGGTTATGCACCGCCGCGGTGTTGATCGCCACCTTGTCCGCGCCGGCGTTAAGCATGGTACGAATATCATCAACGGTGCGTATTCCGCCACCCACCGTCAACGGAATAAACACCTGTCCGGCGACCTCCTCCACCACATGTACCATGGTGTCACGATCCTCATGACTGGCGGTGATATCCAGAAAGGTCAGTTCATCCGCACCCTGTTCATCATAACGGCGCGCGATCTCCACCGGATCACCGGCGTCACGTATATCGACGAACTGCACGCCCTTTACGACGCGGCCGTCATCAACATCGAGACAGGGAATGATTCGTTTTGCCAAACCCATATCAAACCCGGTTTCGAGGGACGAGGGACGAGGGACGAGGGGTGGTAATATCCAGATCCAACGATACTGGATATTTTTGCTGTGTGTATGTGTTATGGAAAACCATTTTTTGCTTACCCATTGTAAATCTCAAACACCTGGCGCCTAGCGCCTAGGAACTGGTTTGTTCATCTGCCAGTTTCTGCGCTTCGGCATAGTCCAGGGTTCCTTCATAAATCGCGCGGCCCGTGATCGCTCCCGTGATGCCTTCCTCGCTGACGGCGCAAAGCGCGCGGATGTCGTCCATGTTGGTGATCCCGCCCGAGGCAATAACGGGAATGTTTATGGATTGCGCAAGCTTGACGGTGGATTCTATGTTGACACCACTCATCATGCCGTCACGACCGATATCCGTGTAGATAATAGAATTGACGCCATCGTCAACAAAGTGCTGCGCCATATCGATGACATCGTGGCGCGACAATTTTGACCAGCCGTCAATGGCAACCTTACCGTTTTTCGCGTCCAGGCCGACGATGATGTGACCAGGAAACTCCAGGCATAGGTCGTTAACAAAATGCGGTGCATTGATCGCCTTGGTACCGATGATCACATACTGAACACCCGCATTAAGGTAAGTCTGTACCGTTTCCTCGTCACGGATGCCACCGCCCACCTGGATCGGTAATTCGGGATAGGCCGCCGAGATCGCGTGAATCACTCCGGCGTTGACCGGCTCGCCGGCAAACGCGCCGTTGAGATCAACGATATGCAGGCGGCGCGCACCCGCCTCCACCCAACGCCCGGCCATAGCCACCGGGTCATCGGAAAACACGGTTTCATCGTCCATACGTCCCTGACGGAGTCGCACACATTTCCCGTCCTTCAGGTCGATGGCGGGGATGACTAACATGATTCAGTCCTCGGATTATCGCGATTAATTGATATGCAGAATGTCAGACAGTCCAATGCAGAAAATTGGTATAAAGTTGCAGGCCGGCGTGTTGGCTTTTTTCCGGGTGAAATTGCACTGCAAACACATTGTCACGCGCCAGCGCCGAAGTAAAGGCAACCGGATAAACGCTGGTGCCGGCGATCAGTGCCGGGGCCGCGGGTTCAACATAATAGCTATGCACAAAGTAAAATCGTGCGTCCTGCGGGATATCATGCCACAAGGCGTGGGTATCCGTCTGCTGAACCTGGTTCCAGCCCATGTGGGGGATTTTCAGCTTCTCGCCCGATTCGGGCTGTGGCATATGCGTGAAGGATCGGACCTCGCCCGGAAACACGCCGAGGCAGTCGACGCCGTCATTTTCTTCACTATGATCCATGAGCAACTGCATGCCAACGCACACACCGAGCAAAGGCCGATCGGCGGCGACGCGCAAAATCACCTCGTCCAAGCCAAGCCGGCGAATCTCGCCAACACAATCTCGAATCGCCCCCACACCCGGCAACACCACCCGGTCCGCTTTTAGAATCTCGGCAGGCTCACCGCTGACCACGACGCGGACGTTTTCACCGACCGACTCCAAGGCCTTGGCAACCGAATGCAGGTTGCCCATTCCGTAATCAATAACCGCCACTGTGGCCATGCTACTTATCGTGTCTTAAATCTGAATGAGGGCGAAGCAGCTTTTCAGAGCGTGCCCTTGGTCGATGGCACCGTACCCTGCATGCGCGGATCGGCTTCAACCGCCATACGCAAAGCACGTCCAAACGCTTTAAAAATAGTTTCAGCAATGTGGTGCGCATTTCGCCCGCGCAAATTGTCTATATGCACGGTGGCCTGGGCATGATTTACGAAACCCTGAAAGAATTCCTGTAACAGATCCACGTCGAAATCACCCACGCGCGCACGCGGGTACACTACTTCGTACTCCAATCCCGGGCGGCCGGAAAAATCGATGACAACTCTCGACAGGGCTTCATCAAGCGGCACGTAGGCATGGCCATACCGGCGAATCCCTTTCTTGTCCCCCAATGCCTCCGCCAAGGCCTGACCGAAGGTAATACCGACATCTTCCACGGTATGGTGGGCATCGATGTGCAAATCACCCTTGGCGCTCACTTCCAGATCCAGCAAGCCGTGACGGGCCACTTGATCCAGCATGTGATCCAGAAAAGGCACACCCGTTTCCAGACGCGACTGCCCGCTGCCGTCGATATTAACGTTCACCTGAATCTGGGTTTCCAGTGTGTCGCGCTGAACAGCGGCCTTGCGCTCAGACATTTTCGTCACCTGTCGAGCGATCTGCTCTCGAAGTCATCACCCTTGTTGGTTTATTCACAAACACGCCCGCCAATCCTTATTTGTATACAGCCGCATAGGATACCGTTCCCCGCCCACGCTGGAAACCGCTGTGTTTTGAACTCCGAGAATGCTCCAGCCCGGCTGATTCTAAAATCGGTCACCATTTCAGGCACGTTTTTCTTGCGCGAGAAAATCTGGCCTATTCTTAAGCAGGCAGGATGCGCTCCCGCCGCGGCTTTTTGATCTATATCAACACGCCGCCGTCTCAGGCAGCGCATCCTTGTGCCCGGAACTCCGCGGCGTAAATTCGCCGGTCCAACTGAGAGGTTTACATGGACAAACAAGAAACATACAACTATAAGGTCGTCCGCCAGTTTACGGTGATGACCGTTATCTGGGGGGTCGTGGGGATCCTGGTGGGTGTTATAATCGCCGCCCAGCTGCTGTGGCCACAGCTGAATTTCGACATTCCCTGGTTGACCTACTCGCGTCTGCGCCCCCTGCATACCAACGCCGTGATATTTGCGTTCGGCGGCTCGGCGCTGTTTGCCACGTCGTATTACGTCGTCCAGCGTACGTGCCAGGTACGACTTTTCTCGGACACGCTGTCGGCATTTACCTTCTGGGGCTGGAACCTGGTGATTGTGTTGGCGGCGGTGACGCTACCGCTCGGGATCACCACCAGCAAAGAGTACGCCGAACTTGAATGGCCTATCGATATCCTCATCACGCTGGTCTGGGTCTCCTACGCCGTTGTGTTCTTCGGCACTATCGTCAAACGACGGGTGTCGCACATCTATGTCGCCAACTGGTTTTACGGCGCATTCATCCTCACCGTCGCAGTATTGCATGTCATCAACAGCGCCGCCCTGCCGGTAAGTGCCACCAAATCCTATTCGGTGTACGCCGGCACCATCGATGCCATGGTGCAATGGTGGTATGGCCATAATGCGGTGGGCTTTTTCCTCACTGCCGGCTTCCTGGGCATGATGTACTACTTTATTCCCAAGCAGGCGGAGCGACCCATTTACTCCTACCGCCTCTCGGTGGTGCATTTCTGGGCACTGATCTCCACCTATATGTGGGCCGGACCCCACCACCTGCACTACACCGCATTGCCGGACTGGGCCCAATCAGTCGGCATGATTTTTTCGCTTATCCTGCTGGCCCCCAGTTGGGGCGGCATGATCAACGGTGTCATGACCTTGTCCGGTGCCTGGCATAAACTGCGCACCGATCCCATTCTGCGCTTTCTCATCGTCTCGCTGTCCTTCTACGGTATGTCCACGTTTGAAGGGCCGATGATGTCCATTAAAACGGTTAACGCGCTGTCGCACTACACCGACTGGACCATTGGTCACGTACATTCGGGTGCCCTGGGCTGGGTCGGGCTGATATCAATGGGCGCGATGTACTTCCTGATTCCGAAAGTCTTCGGCCGCGACGGCATGTACAGCACCAAATTGATCGAAGTGCATTTCTGGACCGCCACCATCGGCATCGTGCTGTATATCGCCGCCATGTGGATCGCCGGGGTCATGCAGGGCCTGATGTGGCGTGCGGTCAACGATGACGGCACCCTGACCTACAGCTTTGTCGAAAGCCTCAAAGCAACTTATCCCTACTACGCCGTGCGTCTGCTGGGTGGAGTGCTCTATCTGTTTGGCATGCTGGTAATGACTTACAACATGTTCAAGACCATCAGTGGTGCCAAACCCGCTGAAGCCGCTGTCCAGGCCGCGTAAGGAGTTTTAAGCCATGAGTCATGAAAAAGTAGAAACGAATATCGGCCTGATGGCGATTTTTATCATTTTGGTCATCAGCGTCGGCGGCTTGGTGGAAATCGTGCCGCTGTTTTTCCTCAAGGATACCACCGAGCCGGTCGAAGGATTGAAACCCTATACCGCACTGCAACTCGAGGGTCGTGATATTTACATTCGCGAGGGGTGTTACACCTGCCACTCGCAGATGATTCGACCGTTCCGCTCGGAGACAGAACGCTACGGGCACTATTCGGTTGCCGGCGAATTTGTTTACGACCATCCTTTCCAGTGGGGATCGAAACGCACCGGCCCCGACCTGGCTCGCGTGGGCGATCGCTACAGTGACGAGTGGCATCGGGTGCATTTAATCAATCCACGCGACTTGGTACCCGAGTCCAACATGCCCGGTTTTCCCTGGCTGGAGGACAACACCCTCGACAGCGCCCTCACCCCTAACAAACTGACGGTTATGCGCACGCTGGGCGTGCCCTACAGCGACGCCGATATCGCCGGCGCCGAAAAAGCCGTTGAAGGCAAGACCGAGATGGACGCACTCATCGCCTATCTGCAGGTCCTCGGCACTGCCATCAAGATGCGGAGGTAGGCGGCAATGGATATCGATTTAAACGACATTCGCGCGTTGTACACGGTCATCATGTTGGTGATGTTCCTGGGCATTGTCTGGTGGGCCTACAGCCGCAAGCGCAAGGCACGTTTCCGCGAGGCATCGCAACTCCCCTTTAATGAACCCGAGCATCCACGTCAGGAGAGTCGTCATGAGTAGTTTCTGGAGCTGGTATGTCGCGTTGCTCACGGTTGGCAATATCGTGGCTTGTTACTGGCTGATCCGCTGGGCCTCCAAGCCCCGCAAGGGAGAAGCGAATGAAGGTGATGTTACCGGACATACATGGGATGACGACTTGCAGGAGTACAACAACCCGTTGCCGCGTTGGTGGCTGTGGATGTTTTACATCACTATCGTATTCGGCCTGATTTACCTGATACTGTATCCGGGGCTGGGCCGCTTCAGTGGCGTGTTTAACTGGAACCAGACTGAGGCCTATAACCAGCAAATGGCGGCCTCCGAGGCCCGTTACGGACCCATTTTTTCCGCCTATGCAAAACGCCCGATAGCGGAATTGGCGAAAGACGCCGCGGCCATGCGTGCCGGGCAGCGCCTGTATTTAAACTACTGCGCGACCTGCCACGGCTCGACGGCCACGGGCGCGGTGGGTTTCCCCAACCTGACCGACAGTGAGTGGCTCTATGGCGGCAAGCCCGAGACCATCAAGCAAAGCATTCTGGATGGCCGCCAGGGCATGATGCCCCCCATGGGCGCCGCACTGGGAGACGCACAAAGCGTTGAAGAGGTCGCCCACTACGTGATGAGCCTGAGTGGCGGCGACGCGGATACGGCCAAGGCCAGCGCGGGTAAAGCCAAATTCGCCACCTGTGCCGCCTGTCACGGCCCGGAGGGCAAGGGCAATCCGGCCCTGGGGGCACCTGATCTGACCAATGGTACCTGGTTACACAGCAGCACTGGCTCGGTCGCGGCGGTAGTCGCGGCGATTAATGAGGGTCGTAGTGGAAAAATGCCCGCCCATCGGCAGTTTCTGGGGGCAGACAAGTCTCACCTTTTGGCCGCATACGTCTATAGTTTAAACGAGGGGCAGTGACCCCCGTGAGCTTTGAAACGTTCCCAATGTGCGATCTGTGCAGGGGGACGTCAGGCGAATAGGCAACACACCTTGTAAGGAGGTAGCCATGAGTGGAGATACCTTTATAGCACTAATTTTTATGGGGATTTTTATACTTGCGCTGGTCGGCACACCGTTTATCGCCGCGTTGCGGATGGCCAATAAACGTGACCACGGACCCCACCACCACGCGCATTAACCCCAACCAGAGAGATAGAAGTACTGCGACGCTGTCCGTTTCGGGCAGCGTTGTTTTTTATAGGCAGCAGACATGACCAGCCCGGAAAGTCACGACTCCGTTAGTCAGGAGCTCTACGCAAAACACGAAAAAATCTATCCCCGCGAGGTCCACGGCATATTTGCACGCTTGCGCGTTGCAGGTGTACTGGTCTTACTGGGCCTGTATTACGGCGTACCGTGGCTGCGTTGGGACGACCGCCAGGCGGTGTTGCTGGATTTGCCGGCCCGCCAGTTTCATATTTTCGGTCTGACCTTCTTCCCTCAGGATTTTTTCTATCTGGCTATCCTGCTGATCATTGCGGCACTGGCGCTGTTTTTTTTCACTACGCTTGCGGGTCGCCTGTGGTGCGGGTTCGCCTGTCCGCAAACGGTTTGGACAGAGGTGTTCCTGTGGATCGAACGCAAGATTGAGGGCGACCGCGCCCGCCAAATGAAATTGGACAAGGCTCCCTGGACAACCCGCAAGCGGCTTATCAAAACAAGCAAACACGCCATCTGGATTCTGTTTTCCTTTTGGACCGGTTACACCTTTGTCGGCTATTTCACGCCGATTACCGAACTTGGAGTCAAAATCGGCTCACTTCAAACCGGACCCTGGGAAACCTTTTGGGTGCTGTTCTACGGTGCCGCCACCTACCTGAACGCCGGCTGGATGCGCGAGCAGGTATGCATCTATATGTGTCCGTATGCACGTTTCCAAAGCGCTATGTTTGATGAGAACACTCTCACCATCTCTTACGATGAATTGCGAGGCGATCCGCGAGGTTCGCGGAAACGCGGCGCCGAACCGAAATCACTTGGCCTCGGTGACTGCATAGACTGCACGCTGTGCGTTCAAGTGTGTCCCACAGGCATTGATATTCGTGACGGCTTGCAGTACCAGTGCATTGGTTGTGCAGCCTGTGTCGACGTATGCGATCAGGTCATGGAGAAAATGGACTACCCCAAGGGCCTGATCCGTTATACGACCGAAAATGCGCTGGAGGGGAAAAAGACCCGTCTCCTGCGTCCGCGCATTTTTGTTTATATTGTTTTGCTGGCCGCGCTGAGCACTGCGTTGCTGCACTCCTTGCTCACGCGTATTCCATTGGAGCTTGATGTGATTCGCGACCGGAATGCGCTGTATCGCGAACTGGCAGATGGCAAGATCGAAAATGTGTATACCTTGAAAATAGTCAACAAAGACACACGCGCACATCACTACCTCGTGCAGGTATCAGGGCTACCCGCCATTGGATTCGCAAAGGAAAATAAAATGGTAGCAGTGGATGCAGGTGAAGTAGCCAATGTGCCGGTTCGCGTACAAGTACCCAAAGACCAGTTGCAAAAAACCGGCAACAACATTGAATTCCTCGTGCGCGCCAAAGGTGAGCGTAAACTGAGTGCCACTGAAAATGGCCGCTTCATTGGCCCACTGAAAAAATACTGAGAGTAGCAACATGATTGACACGCCTGCCGAACAAGCCTCCGCCTCCTGGATCCACTACCCCTGGGTGTGGTTGGTTTTCGCCATCCCGTTGCTGACGATCGTCGCGGGTTTCATCACGTTTTATCTGGCCAGCGATACTCGCGATAGCCTGATAAGTGAAAATTATTACCGGGAAGGCCTGGCCATTAACCAGCAGACCGATCGCCTGCGCCATGCGGCAGAGCTCGGCGTCACCGCTGAACTCGACTTGGGTCGGAATCAGGCCTATTTGCAGATTAATTTACACAAAAAGAAAGGTACGCTGCCGGATACGTTGTCGCTGGGTTTGTACCATCCAACCTTGCAGGAGTACGACCAGCAGCTCATGTTGCACCGCGTTGGCAGCGGCCATTTCTACCGTGTAACCCGACCGCGAATATCACCGGGTCGATGGTACGTTTCGCTCGCGCCGGAAGACCAGCAATGGCGGCTGCAAGGCCAGATGCAGCTGCCGCTGGTAAACGGCAAATTCAATTTTACGCCCTAAGTCGCGCAGCCAATCGACGCATAAGGGCATTACGGTGTAGTTTTACAAACACAATACAATTATGAAAATGCAAGTTAGTGCCAGTGGAGGAGTAAATGGAGGACAAGAACAGAACCATACCCTTGGGCCAACGCATCATCTCGGTGCTGTGGCCGTCGTTTCTAACCGCAGGCGTGGCCACCACGTTGTTTTTTACTGCGTTTGATCCGGTTGAGATGGTCATGGTGGCGGGTTACGGTGACATCAGTCGCTTAGGGGGGTACACCATCGGCTTTTTTCTGTTTTGGATTCTAACGTCCAGCTCGTGTGCATTAACTTGTTATTTTCAGCGTCCGTGCGACCGCTAGGCGCATGCAGGCGCTCGCGAGGTAATGTCCCGGCGGCGATGAATTCGGTCCCGGTTTCGGTTTCGACGCATTGAAGGTTCGCCGTGCGTTCGTGTGGAGCCTGCGTATTGCGCTGGTATTTATGGCCGCTGACATTTTTTTTCTGTACCTAATTTGGCCGGACTGGGGCGCGCTGCGTCACGGCGCCATTCCCAAATCAGTGTTTATTGAGAACTATATCCAACAACGGCAAGTCGATCGCTCTCTGCCCCGGCTACGCTGGTTTCCGGTAAGCCGACAACAGATCCCGCCACACCTGCGACGCGCTGCAGTGGTCGCCGAAGACGCACGCTTCTACGAGCACCAGGGTGTTGACCTGATTGCCTTTCGCGAAGCGATGAACCGAAACCTGGACAAAATGCAGTTGCGCTACGGCGGCAGCACCATTTCCCAGCAAACCACCAAGAACCTTTTTCTTAGCTCGTCACGTGATCCGCTGCGCAAATGGCACGAACTGGTGCTCACACTGGGCATGGAGGCCAACTTCAGCAAGCAACGAATTATGGAGATTTACCTGAACATTGCAGAATTCGGTACTGGTATTTACGGAGTCGAGGCCGCCGCGCGCCATTACTGGGGCCGATCGGCGTCGCAGCTGACACCCTGGCAAGCCGTGGAACTCGCCGCAACGCTGCCGAGTCCCCGCAAGCACAATCCACAGACGCGCACGCGGAGTTTCGAATCACGTGTTAGTCGAATTCAGCGCTGGATTCAATTACAGGATGCTGAGCGCGCAGGTAGCTAAATGCTTTAACCACAGAGTGCACAGAGGACACGGAGTTGTGTTGTGGGTGATTGTTTCCAGACGTGGTTCAGCAAGCAAGTGTGATTGTAGTCACCACTCCCGAAAATTAACCGGATTTCTTGATTAAACGGCTGACCCGGAGCACCGGTCGAAACAAACGTATTCTTCTGTACCCACTGTGTACTCTGTGGTGAACGTTTTTTAAACCGACTCAGGAAGACCTCGGCCGGCCTCCGGAACGACCACCGCGTCGCTGACCACCCTTGCCGGATCGATTCCGGCTGTCGCCTTTAGCGTGCGGACGGCGTGGCGGCCGGGGTTCCCGGATGGGCGGTTCGGGCTTAACCAGCAAATCGGTATCGATAGACTCGGTCGGGATCTTGTGGCCGATGTAGTCTTCGATTTCCGGCAAGGAAAAGGCGAAGCCTTCACAGGCGAAACTGACGGCATCGCCACTGGCACCTGCGCGCGCGGTTCGGCCAATGCGGTGCACATAGTCTTCCGCATCCTGCGGTAAATCATAGTTAACGACATGGCTTACGTCAGGAATGTGCAGGCCTCGGGCTGCAACATCTGTGGCAATGAGTGTGGTGAAGTCACCGGTCGTAAAACGTTTTAGAAGGCTAAGGCGCTTTTTCTGCGGTACATCGCCGGACAGTACTGCGCCTTCCATGCCGTTGCCCTTGAGAAAAGCGCCGATATTTTCCGCTGCTCGCTTGGTGTTAACGAACACCAGCACGCGTGTGTCACCGAAAGAACGTAACAGACCCAACAGCAGCGGTATTTTTTCATCCATCGCCGGGTAGTACACCACCTCGCGCACACGATCGGCGGTGACCTGATCGGGTTCGATTTTTATTTGCGCCGGATTGTTCATGTGCTCATAGGCAAGCTCGGCGACCCGCATGGAAAGCGTGGCCGAGAACAACAGGTTCAGGCGCTGCTCGGGCTTGGGCATGCGTCGCAGCAGGTAGCGAATGTCCTTGATAAAACCCAGGTCGAACATACGGTCGGCTTCATCAAGCACCATGACCTGTATCGACTTCAGGTTGAACACGTGCTGCTTGAAGTAGTCAATCAAGCGTCCCGGCGTGCCGATAATCAGATCGACACCGTCCTGTAATTCTTGTCGTTGGCTCTCGTAACCCGTACCGCCAAAAATCAAGGCCATTTTAAAGCCGGTATGCCGTCCAAGTACTTGCGCATCGTTGTATATTTGCACGGCCAGCTCGCGAGTGGGGGCAAGCATAATCGCACGCGGTTGGCCCGCTTTGTGCCCAGCCGGCGGATCATGTTTCATCAGGTAATTAAACGCCGCAACAAGAAATGCAGCAGTTTTTCCCGTTCCGGTTTGCGCCTGGCCCGCTACATCATGCCCGGCCAGGGCCTCTGGCAGGGTCTCGGCCTGGATCGGCGTACAAAAAGAAAACCCTGCATCTTCAATACCTTGGAGAAGATTTTTCGGGAGATCGAAGCTGTCGTAGCGGACTTTCGTTAAATGGGCATCACTCATGGCGGCCAAGCATAACAAATCGGCGCAACTTTGGGACTTGAAATGCAGACCGTGTTGGGCTCAAAATCGAATTAGCAATCCATTTCTCTGGCAAATTCTGGCAAATCGCCCAAACAAGCATAATTATTCACCACTAGGGGAGAGCAGGAAGTTGAGTGAAAATATTGTTTATGTCACCGACGACACTTTTGACGACGAAATCATCAAGGCAGAAGAACCGGTTCTGGTGGACTATTGGGCAGACTGGTGTGGACCCTGCAAAATGATCGCACCAATCCTCGACGAAATTGCCGGCGAATATTCCGGCAAACTCAAGATTGCTAAATTAAACATCGATGAGAATCCGGTGACACCACCCAAGTTCGGCATTCGCGGTATACCCACCCTGATGCTGTTCAAAAACGGCAATGTCGAGGCCACCAAGGTTGGCGCCGTATCGAAATCACAACTCACGGCGTTTATCGACAGTAATCTGTGAAATAAGGCAAACTCTCACGCTGTTTTAGCCCGCCGGGACTGGACGGCGTGAGATTTTGGTGATAACTTTATTTATAACTTCGTTTCGAAATTTTCCATAATAAGTTTTAACACCGCCAAACCAGGCGTTCCTCAAGTACTCCAGAACCTTTGAGTTTTTCGGCACCCCTGCCGGTTCTCGACGTGTTGTTGTGACGCCCTAATTGCACCAACCCTTTTCGGAATCCATCATCCATGAATCTCACCGAATTAAAGCAAACCCCCGTTCCTGAACTTATCAAAGTCGCTGAATCTATCGGCGTGGAAGGTACCTCGCGGTCCCGCAAGCAAGACATCATTTTCTCCATCCTCAAGGCGCACGCGAAAAGCGGCGAGGATATCTACGGCGACGGTGTGCTGGAAATCCTGCAGGACGGTTTCGGCTTTCTGCGCTCGGCTGACAGCTCCTATCTGGCAGGACCGGACGACATCTACGTTTCACCGAGCCAGATCCGGCGATTTAACCTGCGCACCGGCGATACGGTGTCCGGAAAAATTCGCCCGCCCAAAGAAAGCGAGCGCTATTTTGCCTTACTGAAAGTCAGCGAGATCAATTTTGAACCCCCGGAAAACGCCAAGCACAAGGTGCTGTTTGAAAACCTCACTCCCTTGCACGCCAACAAGCGTATGACGCTGGAACAGGGTAACGGCAGCTCCGAAGACATTACCGCGCGGGTCATCGATTTAGCCGCGCCCATCGGCAAGGGACAACGCGGCCTGATTGTGTCGCCACCCAAGGCCGGAAAAACCGTCATGCTGCAGAACATTGCGCAAAGCATTACCGCCAGTCACCCGGAGTGTTACCTCATCGTATTACTTATCGATGAGCGACCGGAAGAGGTGACCGAGATGGCGCGCTCGGTGCGTGGCGAAGTGGTCTCCAGTACCTTCGACGAGCCGGCCAGCCGGCACGTGCAGGTGGCGGAAATGGTCATTGAAAAAGCCAAGCGACTGGTGGAACACAAAAAGGACGTCATCATCTTGCTTGATTCCATCACGCGGCTGGCACGCGCCTACAACACGGTGATTCCGTCTTCCGGTAAGGTACTCACCGGCGGTGTCGACGCCAACGCCTTGCACCGGCCGAAGCGCTTTTTTGGCGCGGCGCGTAACATTGAGGAAGGTGGCTCGCTCACCATCCTGGCGACCGCCCTGGTGGAAACCGGCTCACGTATGGACGACGTCATTTATGAGGAGTTCAAAGGCACCGGCAACATGGAAATCCACCTGGACCGGCGCATCGCGGAAAAACGCATTTACCCGGCCATTAACATCAACCGTTCCGGTACCCGCCGCGAAGAACTGCTGACCAAGCCGGACGAACTACAAATGATGTGGATTCTGCGCAAGGTGGTACACGACATGGACGAGATCGCGGCCATGGAATTCTTGTTCGGCAAACTCAAGGGCACCAAGACTAACAGCGAATTTTTTGATTCCATGAAACGCTAGCGGTTTTCATAAAGATCCCTGAAAGCTGCGTCAAACCCGATCTGCCGATCTATCGTGTATTTCCTATCAGCTAATGTGCCGGGACCCTCGTCCTGGCACGATAGAACTTCCTGAAAACCAAAAATCCAGGCAGACCGCAAACAAGTATCCCGTAATGCGCAATCACGCGTACGCACCGCACCGGCATCTCAGCCAATTTAAAATATTTAATTAAAACAGAAAGTTAATATTCGCCGCCAGCCAACCTCATGGTACTAGCCGGTGCGTTTTTTGACTTTTTTCACGGATTCCGGCTACATTTTGTGTCAATATTTACACACAAACGTCGTAGTAGCGGCCGGCAAAACCAAACCTTTAGGCCGCTTGAAAAAAAAGTTGTACCAGTATGTCAGGACGCTCCACCCCGTTTACGTCCGGCAGATGGGTCCACAGTCAACGTAACAAGAGAGGTCTTTGACAGTGAACGCCGGAAACAGCTCGCCACTGAGTGAGAAACTAGATTTTGATTATTGGTCAGCACTCGCGGAACAGGATCCCGACGGCTTTGAGCAACTGCGCACGCAAACCATCGCAAAACTCATCGATTCGTCGTCTGAGCACACCCGCCAGCGACTGCGTGGTTTGCAGTGGCAGATTGACTGCACTCGCGATCTCAACAACAACCCGTTGGGGGCGTGTGTCGCCGTTTCGAGAATGATGTGGGAAACCTATGAGCGCCTGAACCAAACCCTGGCGCAAATTTCCCGCGCCGGTGCGGCCGAGCCGGCGAGTGCCTCGCCGTTGAATGCCACAGTTTTGCCATTCAAGGCTGTCCGGGAAGCTGTCTGCACGGCAGACTAGCTGCGGCCCAGTCCCCTATTCCCTGGGTTAGCGCAATGGGATTGACAAATACGTCACACCAGCCAAGCTTGATAGAAGCAGGTGACATAGAACTCGCCTTGAAGTAGTGGCGGCGTAGGCAGAAATGAAGCAAGTAGAACTCCCACAGTTTGATTTCGATCATTGGGCTGAACTGGCCCGCGACGACCCCGCGGTATTCGAGCAGCTTCGCCAACTAACGCTGGACCTGGCCATACTGAAGCGCTCCCGCCGCAACCGAGAACGCTTGCAGGGCCTGCAGTGGCGTATCGACCGCCTGCGGGAGCAGTCACGGACTCCCATGGCCGCCTGCGTGAACCTCTCCAACATGATGTGGGACACCTTCGAGAAGCTCAACGAAACCTATCATAATCCCGAACTCAGCCGCAGAAGTGAAGCACCGCGCAACCCACCGCTGCCACTGTATCGACCGAACCCAGACCGCGACTAAACCCAATCCGCTTTAGTCGCCTTGCCGTGCGCCGCCGAATTCCGTAGAATCTGCGGCCCTTGCCGTACCGGCATCAGGACCGGCCCGCGGCACGAACTAACGAGGAACAACCAATGAAACCGGATATCCATCCCGCTTATAACGAGATTACTGTGACCTGCAGTTGCGGCAACAGTTTTATGACCCGCTCCACCGCCGGGCGTGATCTGAGTCTGGAAGTCTGTTCGCAGTGCCATCCATTCTTTACCGGCAAGCAGAAGATCATGGACACGGCCGGACGCGTCGACAAATTCCGCCAGAAGTACGGCATGAAAAAATAAACGCGAGTGGTCACCCCACCGCGCGACAAAAGGGCATCCCCACGGGATGCCCTTTTTGTTTTACCGAGCTTCCCGACGCTCGGGCCGGCGCT
>CAMYNG010000016.1:42147-46824 GCA_947259765.1 uncultured Ectothiorhodospiraceae bacterium | reverse complement strand
TGGCACTCCTGACAACGCATGCAGACGCAACCCGCCCGGCATCAACTACGGATTGCAGTGCCCAGCGAATTGATTTTCATGCCCGTGTCGATCGGATCTATGACGGCGACACCTTACGACTGGCAGATGGTCGCAAGGTACGGCTCATAGGCATTAACACGCCCGAGCGCGCCCGGGAGGACCGACCCGCAGAACCACTCGCCGACGCGGCAACTCGCCACCTGGAAAATCTGACGCGTGATACACCCCGCCTTCACCTTCAATTGGGCGCGGACAAACGGGATCGTTACGGACGCTTGCTCGCACACGTCTATCTTGCCGACGGTCGTAATCTGACTCAGCTTCTGCTTGAACAGGGCTACGGCCTGGCGATTCTGGTTCCGCCCAATGCCAAATTAGCCGGCTGCTACCAAAAAGCAGAGCAACAGGCCCGCCGGGCACAACGCGGCGTCTGGCGGCACGCCTACTTTTCGCCACTCGCGGCGGAGCAGGTGGCCGCGCAAAATATTAGCGGTTTTCGTCGCCTGCAGGGCCGTATCGTTCGGGTCAGCGAAAGTCGCAAGAGCCTGTGGTTGAACCTGTCAGACAACGTTGCCCTGCGTATTTCACGTACGGATCTACACCAGTTTGAGGCATCCTCACTCCGCGCTCTGGCGGGTAAACAGCTGGTGGCGCGTGGCTGGATCCGCGCCTACCAGGGTCGTTGGCAAATGCAGATCCGCCACCCGGCCGCACTTGAAATAGCCCCCAAGGATCGGCAGTAACCCGACCGTCCCAAACAACGGCACGGTAAGACACCGCGCAGCCATTTCTACGTGGCATCGCGTGAATAATTGCTATGATTCCAGTTCACGAGAAACACCTTAAGAAGACTGGCTATGGCACACTCATGAGCAAACACGACCCCGACCTGCGACAGCAGGCGCTGACCTACCACGCCGAGCCCAAGCCCGGCAAAATCGCCACGGATCTGACCAAGCCGTGCGAAACACAACAGGAACTCAGCCTGGCCTACACGCCGGGTGTGGCCGAGCCGGTACGCGAGATCGCGGCAGATCCGGCGGCGGCCTATCGCTATACCGGTAAGGGCAATTTGGTCGGCGTCATCACCGATGGTACCGCCGTGTTAGGGCTCGGTAACGTCGGCGCGCTGGCGGGCAAACCGGTAATGGAGGGCAAGGCGGTGTTATTCAAGCGCTTTGCAGATATTGATGTGTTTGATATTGAGGTCAACGCCGAAACCAGTGAGGAGTTCATCGACACCGTAGCCCGTATTGCACCCACCTTCGGCGGCATTAACCTTGAAGATATTGCCGCGCCCCGCTGTTTCGAAATTGAACGGGCCCTGATTGATCGGCTCGATATCCCGGTGTTCCATGATGATCAGCACGGTACCGCCATCATTATCGCAGCCGGGCTGCTCAATGCGCTGGAGGTCCAGGGCAAAACACTTGATACCGTCCGCCTGGTCTGCCTCGGCGCCGGATCCGCCGCCATCGCTTCAATGCGCCTGTTGACAAAACTCGGCGTTGGCATCGAACAAATCACCCTGATAGATCGCAAGGGCGTCATCCATGCCGGGCGTGACGACCTTAACACCCATAAGCAGGAATTTGCTCTCAAAACTGAAGCCCGCAGCCTGGCCGACGCACTGCACGACGCCGACGTGCTGATTGGCGTCTCGGGTCCCAATCTCGTAAGCGCGGACATGGTTGCCACAATGGCCAACCGGCCGATTATTTTTGCGCTCTCCAATCCGGATCCGGAAATTCACCCGGCAGAGGCAAACGCGGTACGTGACGATTTGATTATGGCCACCGGCCGTAGCGATTTCCCCAACCAGGTCAATAACGTGTTGGGGTTTCCATTTATCTTTCGTGGTGCGTTAGACGTCAGTGCCCGCTGTATCAATACCGAGATGCAGATCGCGGCCGTCCATGCGCTGGCAAAACTCGCCCATGAGCCGGTCCCCAAAGAAGTCCTGGCCGCTTACGGTCGGAAAGAAATGCGTTTCGGCCCCGACTACATCATCCCCAAGCCGTTCGATCCCCGCCTGATGGATTTTGTCCCACCCGCGGTCGCCCAGGCCGCTATTGACTCCGGTGTGGCGCAATACCCTTATCCCGCGCATTACCCGGCGCTTAATACCGGGTAATGCGCGAGTTAAGGGTAAGGGACGAGTAACGAGTAACAAAGGGCCGCGAGGCCGCGAAGACAAACACGTCTTTTAAGTATTGCCTAGAAACTCGTCCCTAGTCCCTGATTGAATGAGTTGCTGTACTGCCGCGGTATCGGCGCGTTGCATCGGACGCCCGTCTACCGGGCTTAGTGGTGGGTGGTGTTCGCTGCGCGTCGGCAACACGGTCAACTCTACGCGCTCCTCGCCGGCAACAAAGCGAAGCGCCGGTACGTCGCCAGGTTCGCCGTTCTCTCGGCGTAGCCGCCGTTCTCCAAGTTCAAAGGGGATGTGACGATCCATCAGAAACAGACTGACCGCCTCGATCTGATCACTGAATACGTGCAAATGAATCGCGGAATGATTGTCTGCAGTGCCATGCAACACCGCGCCGACCAGGCGCGGACGAAATTCTTTCAATAACTGCATGGCAGATAGCGCCTGCTGGCGCAACGATGCCAGATGTTCCGGTTGGCTGTCGGCGTAGAATATTCGCTGGTGTTCGGCGAGCGCCTGCTCAATTTCAACGTTGCTGGGCAAGCTGCGTTGGTCGCGAACCCCCAGACGGTCGGCCGCCTTGCGTTTGGCGGCCGAGTAATCTCGATTTCCGGCATCCAGCAGGATCTGCGCAGCGGACTGCGCTAGCTGCAAACGTAATTGCTGCTGACGCTTGCCTGGGGGTATTGCCATGTTGTCGCGCCGTTTCATGCCGGGGTAATTTTCAACTCCGGGTCAAAAAAGTTGCTCAGTGATATCGCCGTTACCGCTGCCTGGATCCGGTAATCGAACCGGACCCTGTACTTGACGTGATTGTGGAACCTGATCGGCGTGAAAGTACTCAAACAGGGTTTTGTCACTATCGACATCGGCCAGGCGGCCCGTTTCCGCATCAATTCGCACAGACACCATACCGGGGGGTTGTGCCAGCGGAACCTCGGGTTCACCTGCCAGCGCCGCGGACATGAATTCAATCCACATGGGAAGCGCCGCCCGCGCACCGGTCTCGCGGTCACCCAGCGGCCGCGGATTGTCAAACCCCACCCATGCGGTGGTGACCACGCCGCGCGAAAATCCTGAGAACCAGGCATCTTGCTGGTCGTTGGTGGTGCCGGTTTTTCCGGACAAATCATTACGGCCCAGTTTCCGCGCCCTTACCCCGGTGCCACGTCGAATCACGTCGCGCAGCATGGTGTTGATAAGAAAGCTGGTCTGCGGCTCCAAAACGCGCTCCGCGGAAATAAACATTGGCGGTACCGGCACCACTTCCTGTTCCTCGGGTTGGAGTTCAAGCGCTACCACCTCGGTGCCTTGCGGCGCCGCTTCTGCAGTCGTTGGCGCGATATGCGTGCGCGCATCTGCACCCCCCGCTACGGGCACCAGGCTGCCGGGCTGGAACAGGGGCGCTGTCGCGGCAAGTGGATCTTGTGGCTGAGTTTGGGCCAATGCCGGAGTTGGCGCTTCCCCCGTGATCGGCGCGCTGTCACCGGCAGGGGGTTGCGCCACGCGCTCGGTTGTTGTCGACGCAGGTGCACCCGCTGCCGACCCGGTATCGTTCGCGAGCTCGGATTCCAAGCCGGAAATCTGCGCCGGCTGACAATCCGGACAGACCCGGCTGGGTACGGTACGCATGAAGACGCTGCCGTCAGGTCCCAAGACGTGACTGATAAAGAACGGCGCGACCCGATAGCCGCCATTAGCAAACACGGTATAACCTGCGGCGAGTTCCAGGGGTGTCAGCGAACCACTTCCGAGTGCCAGAGACAGATCCCGAGGCAGATCCTGGGGCGTGAAACCAAAACGGGTCGCATATCGGCGTGCATAGCCAATGCCGATGTCACGTAGCAGGCGAATTGAAACCAGATTTCGAGATTTAACCAACGCCTCACGTAGCCGTGTCGGCCCATAGAAGCGGCCGGTATAGTTCTCCGGTCGCCAGGTATCTTCCAGGCCAGGTGCTTCGAACACCACGGGCGCGTCATTGATCACGCTTGCCGCGGTAAAGCCTTTGTCCAAGGCGGCCGTGTAAATGAATGGTTTAAAGCTGGAGCCGGGTTGTCGTTTGGCCTGCACAGCACGATTGAATTTACTTTGATAAAAATCGAATCCACCCACGAGTGCACGTACCGCTCCGTCGTCGGGATTCAAGGACACCAAGGCCCCGGCCACTTCCGGGATCTCCGCCAGCCAGGAGCAACCCTCGTCGCCACTTTGCACCAGAATGATATCGCCTTCTTTGAGCACTTCCCGGGCGTTTTTTGGCTCCGGACCACGGTGTGTATCGTCGATATAGCGTCGTGCCCACTTCAGCCGCTCAAAAGGCAACCAGGCGACGCGCCCACCCAGAGTATACGCATAGGCCTCGTCGTCATTCACCTGCAGAACCAACGCCGGCAACAAGCCACCCGCGGAGGGGACATCGGCAAGCAAGCCGTCAAGACCCCAGGCCTCATCAACATCCGTGTCCAGCACGTCAACGTGCGAAACAACGCCGCGATAACCGT
>CAMYNG010000016.1:0-42106 GCA_947259765.1 uncultured Ectothiorhodospiraceae bacterium | reverse complement strand
CGGCCGCCGACTCGACCCAGCGCGCAGGAATAGCGTGCTGGCGATCCGCTTCGATGGTAGTGTAGACCTTATAACCCGCGCTATAGCTGTCAGAGCCAACTTTTGCGAGCATCACCGAGCGCACCATTTCCGCAACATACGGGGCAACCACTTGCACGTCCAGCCCGTAGACCCGGGCGTCATCGGGCGTGGCCAGTGCTAACTCATAGTCTTGCGGAGTGATGTACTCCAGCTCGAGCATTCGACCCAGCACGTAATTGCGCCGGATTAAAGCCCGCCCCGGATCGGCAATCGGATTATAGCGCGACGGCGCCTTTGGCAATCCGGCAGTCATGGCCAGTTGATAAAGCTCAAGATCTATCAGCTCCCTGCCGTAATAGACTTGTGCGGCAGCAGCAAAACCGTAGGCGCGCTTACCAAGATAAATTTTGTTGAGATAGAGCTCGAGGATTTGCTGTTTTGTGAGTTCGTTCTCAATTTTAAGCGCCAACAGGATTTCGTTGAATTTACGCAGGAAGGTTTTCTCGCTCGACAGGAAAAAATTTCGCGCAACCTGCATCGTTATAGTGCTACCGCCCTGGGCACGTTCACCGGTGCGGACCAGCTGAAAAGCGGCGCGCAGAATGCCCTGGTAATCGACACCGGGGTGTTCAAAAAAACGGTCGTCCTCGGCGGCCAGCACGGCCTTGATGAGCAAGTCTGGAAATTCATCATAGGTCAGGGGTGTACGTTTCATTTCGCCGAATTCGGCGATGAGTCCGCCGGATTTGGCGTAGACGCGAAGCGGTACCTGCAAGCGCACGTCCTTCAGGGTCTCGATGGACGGCAGGCGCGGCATGATATAGGCGTACGCGAATAGCACGCCGATAGCGCCCAGCAGTAACAAGGTAAACAGGCTTGCGCCGGAGAAGACAAGCAGCTTCTTGTAGAGCGGCTTCATTAAGGCGTCAGGTTCAGAAAAAACACGAATGGGCGTCGTTGTAACAAGTTTCGGATTATAAATGCTATCGACAGGCAACACTATCACAGATTGTAATTATGTATTACTTGACCTATATTTGACCTTGGTAGTTAATGTAAATAGACATATAAATCTCGTAACCCCCAGCTATTTTTAGAAAAATATGGCATTAGCGGATCTGTTTAAGCCCAAGTCCCCCCCAGTGGTGGGGCTTGATGTGAGCTCGACGGCGGTGAAACTCCTGGAGCTGTCGCGGAGTGGCGATCGCTACCGGGTGGAAGCCTATGCGGTTGAACCGCTGCCGCCCAACTCAGTGATCGAAAAGAATATTTCGGATGTGGAAGCCGTCGGCGAGGCCATCCGGCGTGCAGTGAAGCGTTCCGGCACCCGCACCAAGCACGCGTCTGCTGCTGTTGCGGGTTCTGCGGTTATCACCAAAGTGATTTCCATGCCGCTGAACCTCTCGGAAGACGAGATGGAACAGCAAATCCAGCTCGAAGCCGATCAATATATTCCCTATCCGCTCGAAGAGGTCAATCTTGATTTCGAAGTGATTGGCCCGTCCGAACACGATCCCGAAAGACTGGATGTCCTGCTGGCGGCGTCACGCAGCGAAAACGTGGATGTCCGGGTCGCGGCGATTGAAATCGCCGGCTTGAAATCCCGCGTGGTGGACGTTGAAGCCTACGCGATGGAAAACGCGTTTGCCTTACAGGCCGCACAACTTCCTGATCAAGGTATCGACCAGACCGTTGCGGTACTCGACGTCGGTGCGACCATGACCACCCTGAACGTAATTCATGATTTAAAAACCATTTATACCCGCGAACAGGTCTTCGGCGGCAAGCAGTTAACCGAGGAAATTCAGCGGCGCTATGGCCTGTCGTACGAAGAAGCGGGCATGGCCAAGCGTCAGGGCGGGCTGCCTGACAATTATGTGCCCGAAGTATTGGAGCCATTTAAAGAAGCCATGGCACAACAAGTCAGCCGCTCCTTGCAGTTCTTCTTTTCTTCAAGCCAGTACAACACCGTTGACCACATCGTGCTCGCTGGTGGCAGCGCCATGTTACCCGGGGTTGACGAAATGATTGCCGACAAACTCGGCGTCAGCACCACCGTCGCCAATCCCTTCGCAGACATGACCATCGCCTCGCGCGTCAAGGCGCAAAGCCTGAGCAACGATGCGCCGGCGCTGATGATTGCCTGTGGTTTAGCCATGCGGAGTTTCGACTAATGGCGCGCATAAACCTATTACCCTGGCGCCAGGAACAGCGCAAAGAGCGGCAACGACAGTTCCTGACCGTGTTGGGTCTGTCCGCAGCATTGATGGCGCTGATCATTTTCGCCGTGCACCTGCAATACGGACGCATGATCTCCTCGCAGAACTCACGCAATGCATTGTTGCAGCGTCATATCGCCCAGGTCGAAGAGCAATTGAAGGAAATTAAAGGCCTGGAAAAAGAAAAGGAACGCCTGCTGGCGCGCATGAAAGTCATCCAGGAACTGCAACTCAATCGACCCGAAATTGTTCGTGTGTTCGACGAAATTGTGCGTACCGTGCCTGATGGCGTTGTGCTCTCCAGCATGGCACAAAAGGGCCGCAGCCTGACTCTGAAAGGCGATGCACAGTCCAACGCCCGTGTATCATCGTTTATGCGCAACCTGGATGCGTCACCGTCATTCTCTAATCCATCACTTAGTGTGATCGAGATCGATCCCAAATCGCCGGAGAAGGCCCGCAAGTTTGTCTTGCGCGTCACGCAGATCACGCCGGAACAAGCCACGGAGAAAAACTGACCATGGCCGATTTGAAAAATTTCGATCTCAATGATCTGGACTTCAGCAATATCGGCGGCTGGCCGACCCCGGTCAAGGCCGGGTTGATCGTCATCGTTTGCATCATTGTATTGGTGTTGGGTTATTTTCTGGACATCAGTAACAAGCGTGATGAACTGGCGCGAGCCGAAAGCCAGGAAGCCACGCTGAAAAATGAATTCAAAACCAAACAGGCCAAAGCGGCCAACCTCGACGCCTACAAGAAGCAGATGAAGGAAATCGAGGAATCCTTCGGCACCATGCTGCGACAATTGCCCAGTAAAACCGAAGTTGAAAACCTGGTGGACGAAATCTCGCAGACGGGACTGGCAAGTGGTGTTGAGTTCATTTTGTTCAAGCCGCAGGCGGAACAATTCGTTGAGTTCTATGCGGAAAAGCCGATTGCCATCAAGGTCACTGGAAACTATCACCAGTTCGGCCGCTTTATTAGTGGCATTGCCGCGCTACCGCGGATCGTGACCCTGCACAATATTAAGATTGAACGAGATGATAAAACGGACCGCTTGACCATGGACGCCACGGCCAAGACCTACCGCTATCTGGATGAAAACGAACTGTCGGATCAACGTGCCAAAAAGGCAAAAGAAAAGAAACGCGGTCGGCGTCGCTAGCCCCCGCTAAAGTGTAGAAGATCGAAGATGCAAACTAGACAGCCAGAACCCGCTTTAATGCACCGGACCGCGGCCCGACTGGGTCGGTTGACCACGCTTGTTGCACTTGTTGCTTTGCTTGGCGCCTGCAGCGGTGCCGAGCACGGCGACCTGCAAACTTGGGTCGAGCAGGTGCAGCAACAGCAGAAGGGCCGCGTACCGCCTCTGCCGGACGTGAAACCGTTCGAGACCTTTACCTATCAGGCTTATGCCCTGCGCGATCCGTTTACGACGTTCATCGAAACCGAATCAGAGCCGGTGGCCGATCTACCGGGAGGCGGACTGCGCCCCGATTTCAATCGCAAACGCGAAACACTCGAACAATTTCCGCTGGATTCCCTCAAGTACGTGGGCAATCTGGAGAAAAACGGTGTGCGCTGGGGACTGGTGCAATCCGGCAGCCCCGACGACACCGTTTACAAAGTACAGGTCGGCAACCACGTGGGACAAAACTACGGTGAGATTGTCGGCATTACCGAAACAGAAGTGAAACTTGTTGAACTTATACCCGACGGACGTGGTGGCTGGAACGAACGTGACGCTGCCATGGCCCTGAACGAATAGCGCACGGTTGGAGAACAAAGATGAAGAATATTACCTGTCCTCGAGCAACAACAACCGCAACGGCCGTGCGCCGGGGTTGGCGTACCGTGTTATATCTGGTTGCCTTGTCGGGCCTGTTACTTGTAAATACAACCGCAATTGCAGCCGGTTTAACGCTAGATAATGTCAGTTTCTCAACGCTGCCCGGAGAAAAAATCCAGATCAGACTGCACATGTCGGCGCCACCACCCCAACCCGGCAGCTTCACCATCGACAACCCGGCGCGTATTGCCCTGGACTTCCCGAACACCGCATCCACCCTGAAAAACAAGACGCAGGCCATCGACGTCGGTCCGGCCCGTAGCGTGACAGCAATCGCGGCAGGCGGGCGCACCCGTGTCGTGATCAACCTGGCCAGCCTGGTGGGTTATGACACCAAAGTGAGCGGAAATGACGTAATCGTAACACTCGGCGGTGAAGGCGCCCCGGTCGCGCAAGCCCGTGCCGCAGAAAAAACCGAAGGTTACAAAACAACAACGCAGGCCGTGCACAACATTGATTTTCGCCGCGGTGAAAAGGGCGAGGGCCGTATTGTCCTGACCCTGGCGGACCCGAATACACCGGTGGATATGCAAAAGCGTGGTCGTCAGATCATTGTGAATGTGCCGCGCAGCCAACTGCCTGCCGATCTTGAGCGTCGCATGGACGTCATCGATTTTGCCACGCCTGTTAGTAGCGTTGATTCCTTTAACCAGGGCGGCAGCACGCGCCTGGTCGCACGTATGAACCAGGATTTTGATCACATCGCTTATCAGACGGACAACCGTTTTACCATTGATGTGCGTCCACTCATCAGGGAATCCGAAGCCGAGAAAAAGAAAAAGAAGCGCAAAAAGGAGTATACCGGCGAGCGGCTGTCTCTTAATTTCCAGAATATCGATGTGCGCGCCGTGCTGCAGTTGATCGCTGACTTTACCGGCCTCAACCTGGTAACCAGCGACACAGTGGAAGGCAACCTGACCCTGCGACTGAAGAACGTTCCCTGGGACCAGGCGCTGGACATCATTTTGAAAACCAAGGGACTGGGAAAACGCCGCCAGGGTAACGTTATCCTGGTTGCCCCGGCCGAGGAGATCGCCGCGCGCGAGAAACTCGAACTGGAAGCCACCAAGCAGATCAAACAACTGGTACCGCTGGAGAACGCCAACGTACAGGTCAATTACGCCAAGGCCGAGGACCTGGCACAGCTGGTTTCCGGTAAGGGCGGCGGTGGTGGCGGTGGTTCCGGCGGTGGCTCAAACAAGATGCTCAGCGAACGTGGTTCGGTGGCGGTCGACGAGCGTACCAACACCCTGTTGATCCAGGACATTCCGGAGAACATCGACCAGATCATTGCGTTGGTGGAAGAACTCGACATTGCGGTGCGCCAGGTACTGGTGGAATCGCGCGTGGTACTGGCCAGTAACGATTTTTCCAAAGAACTCGGTGTGCGCTTCGGCGTCAGTCGTAGTTCGCAGTCCGGCTCTAGCGATGTGGGTGTCTCCGGTGACCTCACCAGTGCCAATTTCGCCCGCACCGGCGTCGAACCCGTGCTGCCCGATCGCCTGAACGTCGACCTGCCCGTCGCCAATATCGCGGGGGCCGGTAGCATCGGTCTGGCCGTGGCCAAACTACCGTTTGGCACACTACTGGACCTGGAGCTTTCCGCAGCCCAGGCGGAAGGTCGTTCGGAAACCGTTTCCAGTCCGCGAGTTATTACTTCGAACCAGCACGAGGCGTTGATCGAAACCGGTCAGGAAATTCCCTATCTGGAACGGGCCTCCAGTGGCGCCGCGACGGTGGCCTTTAAAAAGGCCGTGCTGGCCCTGCGTGTCACACCGCAGATTACGCCGGATGACCGCATAATCATGAGCCTGCAGGTCAACAAGGACGAGGCGGATTTCTCCCGCTCGATCCTCGGTGTCCCGCCCATAAACACCCAGGAAGTGCAGACCCAGGTACTGGTGAACAACGGCGAAACCGTGGTCTTGGGCGGTGTTTATGAAGTCCTCAAGACTCAGCAAATAAATCGTGTACCGTTTTTCGGTGACCTACCTGTTGTCGGCGCCCTGTTCCGCAACAAGTTTGAGTCCACTGAAAAAGATGAGCTGCTGATCTTTGTCACGCCGAAAATTCTCAAACAGGACCTGTCACTATAAAATCAGGGACGAGGTACGAGTTACTAGGGACGAGGAGAACAGGTGTCTTACAGGCACCTGTTTTCGTTTACGGACCTTGATTTTGCAGTTCCTCACCCACCGTAGCTCGCCTAACCCGGTCTACACGTGGTGAACGTTTTTCTGGTGGGGCCCATGGGCTCGGGCAAGACCAGCGTCGGCCGGAAGCTGGCCGGCGAGCTGCAGCTTGAGTTTTTCGACAGTGATCACGAGATCGAACGGCGCACCGGCGCCAATATCCCAACTATTTTTGACATCGAGGGCGAGGCCGGTTTTCGCAAGCGCGAAGCGATTGTCATTGATGAGCTAAGCGCCAAATCCAACATTGTTCTGGCCACTGGCGGCGGTGCGGTATTAAACGCACAAAACCGCGCACATCTTCGTGCGCGTGGCACGGTTATTTATCTGCGCGCCAGCGCCGACGAGCTTTATGAACGCACGGCCCGTGACCGCAACCGCCCACTGTTACAAACGGACGATCCGCGTGCCCGGATTGTCGAGCTTCTGCAACAGCGGGAGCCGCTTTACCTCGAAACCGCGGATTTGAACGTGCACACCGGTCGCCAGAGCGTGCAAAAAGTTGTCCGTGAAATTATTCAACAACTCCACAAACTCGGTCAGGCCTGATCTGTCCGCCTGCTTGCCGTATAATCCCGGCCATAACGGCATGATTTGAATCCGCACGATCCCGGCATAAACACACATGCAAACATTTCAGGTTGAACTCGAAAAACGCAGTTATCCGATTTATATCGGCAACGGGCTACTCAGCCGGCCGGAACTGTTCAGCCGCCATATCGGTGGCCAACAAGTCATGATTGTCAGCAACGAAACCATCGCCCCACTCTACCTGCAAACCGTACGTGACAGTCTTGCGGATCGGGAGTGCCAACAGGTGATCCTGCCCGATGGCGAAAAATACAAAAACCTTGAAACCTGCAACCGGATTTTTGATGCGCTTCTGCAACACCGCTTTGATCGTCAATCCACCCTGTTGGCCCTTGGCGGTGGCGTCGTAAAACCGGCGTCAACCATCCGTTGGGCAAAAACATGATTGGCGCGTTCCACCAGCCTCGCTGCGTCATCGCCGATACTGACACGCTAAGTACACTCGACGATCGCCAATTGCGTGCGGGTATCGCCGAGGTCATCAAATACGGTGTTATTCGCGATACCGACTTGTTCCTCTGGTTGGAAGACAACATACCGCAATTACTCGCGCGCGATCCGCAGGCACTAGCCTATGCGATTGAGCGCTCCTGCGTGAACAAGGCGGAAATCGTCGCACAGGATGAACTGGAAAGCGGTAGCCGCGCACTGCTTAACCTGGGCCACACCTTTGGCCACGCAATCGAAGCCGGCATGGGTTATGGCACATGGTTGCACGGTGAGGCCGTTGCAGCCGGCATGGTCATGGCCGCACGGCTGTCTCAACAACTTGGCTGGATAGATTCCGCTGTGACCGAGCGCGTAATCCGGCTGATTCAGCGCGCACAGCTACCGATACATTGTCCGGCGGAAATGGATACCCAACAGTTCCTCAACCTAATGGCCGTCGACAAGAAAGTTCAGCGGGGTAAAATCCGCTTTGTGCTGTTGCGCGGTCTGCATGACGCGGTGATTACAGACGAGGTCAGCGCCACGCAACTCTCACGGACGATAGAACTATGCCGCGAAGTGGGTACCGAATCCGCCACCAGCACACCTGCAAAACACCTATGAGCGTGACGCTTGCGCCTTATGCCGCCAGCGACGCCCACTGCCGCGGCCGGCGCCACCCTGAGCCCGCCCCGGCCTATCGCAGTGAATTTCAGCGCGACCGTGATCGCATCATTCATTCCGCCGCCTTCCGCCGACTCGAATACAAGACGCAGGTTTTTGTAAATCATGAAGGTGACATGTTCCGCACCCGGCTTACCCACTCGATCGAAGTGGCGCAGATCAGCCGTTCCATTGCCCGCGTACTGGGCTTGAATGAAGATCTCAGTGAAACCATCGCGCTGGCCCATGATCTAGGCCACACTCCCTTCGGCCATGCCGGACAGGATAGCCTGAATGAATGCATGCGCGATTACGGCGGCTTTGAACACAACCTGCAATCGTTGCGCGTCGTCGACAAACTGGAAGAGCGCTATGCCGATTTCGACGGGCTTAACCTGACTTTTGAGGCTCGGGAAGGAATTTTGAAGCACTGTTCGACAAAAAACGCCAGCCTGCTAGGCGATGTAGGCCAGCGGTTTCTGGATCACACCCAGCCGGGGCTTGAGGCGCAGATGGTCAATCTTGCCGATCAGATTGCCTACAACAATCATGACATCGACGATGGCCTACGGGCCGGCTTACTAAGTATCGAGCAACTTAATGAGGTCGATTTGTTTCGCGAACAGTTCAATGAAGTTTCCAGGCTGCATCCACAAATTAGTTCCCGACGCCGAATTCACGAAATCGTTCGGCGCATGATCAACCGCCAGGTAGTCGATTTGATCGAGACCAGCAGGCACCGCGTGCAACTCGTAGAACCGAAAAATATCGACGACGTGCGAACTACGGATCAACCCCTGATGGTTTTCAGTGAGGAAATGCGCGAGCGAAACCAGACTTTGAAGCGATTTTTACGCCACAATCTATATCAGCATCATCGGGTATACCGGATGTCTGCCAAAGCCGCGCGTATCCTGAAGGCCCTGTTCAAGGCATTTATAGACGACCCGCGTTTGTTGCCGCCAGGCTACGATCATCACCTCCAACAGGCCGAACAAAGCGACGGCGAAAGTGGTCGTGCCCGAATTATCGCCGATTATATTGCCGGCATGACGGATCGTTATGCAATTCGCGAATACCAGCGTATCTTTGACGCCGAGGAACTGACCTGAGCGTGCAGCGACTTTGCGTTGTAACGTTCGCCTCTTGACGTTGCGAGCAAATGTACGGCCGCAAGTGACCTGTCGATTTCTCTATGAGTAGGTTTGTAACGTAAACTGAGGAAATCCGGGATGAGCATCGTTAAGTCTCGCGCTGGCAATACAGAGACTGCCTGAAAATTATGCGGATATATCTGCAATCGGCGGCTACTGAAAGCGAAGTGACACGATTTTATCAGATCATACTCCAGCCGGATTTGCTACAAGGCTGGAACGTGATTCGGGAGTGGGGCAAACAGGGCTCACCCGGCCGCGTAAAAAAGGACCACTACACGAAACTGGATGATGCGCAGAATGCGCTCATGGAAAGCAGAGACAAACAGTTGGGCAAAGGCTTTCGTGTGGTCTTTGTAGAGGGATTGGAGGCCCCGTCATAATGCAATATGACAATGAACAATTGGATCGTCTGGAGCCAGGTTACCTGGCCCGCTACGGCTTAAGTGCGTCGCCGTTTTCACCCGCCTACAACGAGCGAATGGTTTACCTCGATGCCGAGCGCACGCAGCGGCTGGATATGCTGCAGCATCTTACGCAATTCAGTGATTTGCTGTTGATGATCACCGGTGAACACGGTGCCGGCAAAACCACCCTGATGCGGCGCTTTGTGGCCAATGCCGATGAAGGCTGGCGCATCTGCCAGGTAGACGCATCGCCCATGATGCACGCCGATCAATTGTTACGTCACGTCGCCGCTGGCTTTGGGCTGCAGCCCCTGCCCGACGACCCTGCATCGTTACAACAGGCGCTCTACCAACAACTTGTGTCATTTCAACATCGCGCCCAGGTTCCGATCCTCATCGTCGATGATGCCCATGACTTACCCGAGGATGCGCTGGAAGCATTGTTTACCCTGGCCGATACCCGCGGTGGTGAGGGTAACCTGTTGCGCACGATTTTATTTTGTGAACCACAGATAGAAACAACGCTGCAATCCCCGGCCATACAGCCGCTGCGGCAACGTATCACCCATACCCTGAACGTGCCACCCCTGAACGAAGAACAGGTTGCTGAATACCTGCGCCATCGCATGAGCACGTGCGGCGCACAAGACGACAATCCGTTTACACCCAAGGTCATTCGCCGCATTCACCGCGCTTCTCAGGGTCTGCCTGGACGAATCAACCCGTTGGCGCACGGCGTGTTGCGCGACGGACGTATCGATGAACCGGAGAAATCGCCGACGCCCCGAGGTAAATCCCGTCGTATCAATTCGCAACACGCTTTCCTGGTGTTAACGGTCGTCCTGTTAGCCGGTATCGGCTTCAGTTACCAAGACGAAATTAATTCGCTGTTTGATGAGAAACAAACCAACGATAACGCCTCTGTTCAAAACTCAATTCCAGCCGGAACGTTACCATCGTCAGATGGATCAAGATTAGATGATCTAAAACCGGCCAAGACTACACCCCCTACTCCTGTGGCAAAAACAACGCCCGCTGCAGAACAAGTGATCGAATTTCAGGTCGGCGCGACGAACGAAGATGAAAAAGGGGAAGCCATTTCGGTGGTCGATGCCGGACCCGGTGATACTACCCAACCGCCAACGCAATCCCCGGCGAAATCCGAAAGCCCTGCCGAGGCGAATCCGAACAACGCCACAAGCCACAGCCGGGCAGCAAACGATGAGTCAACAACAAGCGCCAACATCGTTGCGGAAAAATCGATCACTGACGAAACAAAGCCTTCGGCCACGACACCGCCCACCGCTACCCCGAGTCCAGCGGTTCGCATCGACAGCATGACGCCCACACGGGTTGTCGGCAGCACTCGCCAACAAGTATTGAAATTGCGTGGTGAGGGTTTCACGGACTCGGTTGCAGTTTCAATCAAGTGGGACGGTGGTGAGAAATTATTGCCCGCATCCCGGATAAGCGTGATTAGCAATAACGCCCTGACGTTTGCGGTGACCACAGGAACCAAAACAGGAACCTGGCGCGTAGCCGTAAGCAATCCAAGCAACAACAGCAGCGACACATTTGCCTTCCGGGTACAGACACCGCTGGCACGGCTGCCAGAGAAACCAACACGCGCCGAATTGCGTGACAACGCCTGGTGGCAAACGCAGAATCCGAAGTTTTTCAGCATCCAGTTACTCAATGCCAGCCAGGAAAAAACCGCGCAAGCGTTTTTACAAAAATATACCTTTAACTATGACGCTGGCTACGTCACTGTCAGCAAAGATGGCGCGCGCTTGTACACCGTGCTATTGGGCGTTTTTCCCTCACGCGGAAATGCCCAGACCGCGCTGCAGACCCTGCCGGCCGAGGTGCGCGAACTAAAACCCTGGGTGCGTCCACTCAGCGGTGTTCAGGAAAAACTTGCCCCGCAAACCGCGACTTCAGGCAATCTGGAAAGTAACATCAAAAGCAGCACATCCCCGATTGCCACAGCGGCCGCAACACCCATGCCCCTGGACCCGGCCGCCCACAATGGCTGGCTGTGGAGTCGCAACCCAAAGCAGTTTACCTTGCAGCTGCTCGGCAGCCACGAAGAGGCGCGCCTAAAACAGTTTGTGCACAATCATCAGCTGCAAGGCAAAGTGGTGTGGTTCAAAACACAACAGAAAAACCGCGACTGGTACGCACTGATTTACGGCGATTTTCCAACTCGCGAGGCTGCGCTGCAGGCGCGTTCCGGCCTGTCCGCCGAGCTGCGCAAGGCGTCGCCCTGGATTCGCAGTTTTGCTTCGATCCACTCCGAGATCGAGGCCCCTTAAACAGTTTAACCATCTGTTTTTACTATATTAATTCCTCCCGTCCACACGTTCCCGGCGGGTTCAGAGACGCGCTCAAAATTTGAACGCCCATGGCCGGATCGGTATACTGCTTCACCCTTTTGGGTGGGTTGATCTCCTGGAATTACCTAAACAGACCGGTACCGTTATGCAACATCCTGATTCTAAAAGTCTTTACCGGCCCGAGTTCGAGCGTGACAACTGTGGTTTCGGTCTGATCGCACAGATGGACGGCGAACCCAGCCACTGGCTGGTGGATACCGCCATTGGCGCGCTGCAGCGGCTAACCCACCGTGGTGCCATCGCCGCCGATGGCAAGACTGGCGACGGCTGTGGCCTGTTGATGAAAATCCCCACCGAGTTCATGCGGGCCGTTGCGGCCGAAACTGGCATCGAATTAGGAGCGCGTTTCGCCGTCGGCATGGTGTTTTTAAACTCGGAGGCGGCGCTGGCCAAAACCGCCCGTCAACAACTCGAATCGGAATTACAGCAGCAAGGTTTAAGCGTGGCCGGCTGGCGCCAAGTACCAACCGACCCCTCCGCGTGCGGCGAAGAGGCGTTGGCCAGCCTGCCCGGCATCGAGCAAATTTTTATCACCGCGCCACCTGAGTTTGATGACACGAAATTCGAACGCCGCCTGTTTGTCGCCCGGCGACTCACCGAGAAACTGCTCAAGGCGGGTGACCCTACTTTTTATATACCCAGTTTGTCGCAGCGGGTTGTTTCCTATAAGGGCCTGGTGATGCCGGCCAACCTGCCGGTTTTCTACCGCGACCTCAAGGACGAACGGCTGGCAACCAGCTTGTGTGTATTCCACCAGCGGTTTTCCACCAATACCTGGCCACAGTGGCGTCTGGCGCAGCCGTTCCGCTATCTGGCGCATAATGGCGAAATCAATACCATTCAGGGCAACCGCCATTGGTCAGTAGCCCGCGGCCATAAATTTGCCACGCCGGAACTCCCCATTGAGGACGTGCGGCCGTTGGTATCCGCAAGCGGATCGGATTCCAACAGCCTCGACAACATGCTCGAGGTGCTACTCGCCGGCGGCATGGATTTGTTTCGAGCCATGCGCCTGCTGATACCGCCGGCCTGGCAGAACGTCGCCAGTATGGATGCCGATTTACGCGCGTTTTACGAATACAATTTCATGCACATGGAGCCGTGGGATGGCCCCGCCGGTATTGTTATGACGGACGGCCGTTACGCCGCGTGCAGCATGGACCGAAATGGTCTGCGGCCGGCGCGTTGGGTGATTACCCGCGACCGCCACATCACGCTCGCCTCCGAAATTGGCGTTTATGACTACGCGCCGGAAGACGTTGTGCGCAAGGGCCGCCTGAAGCCGGGGCAAATGATTGCCGCCGATACTCAAACCGGTGAGCTGCTGCTGCCACAAGATATCGATAACATGCTCAAGCAGCGTCAACCTTACAAAACATGGCTGCAACAGCACCGTCGGGTGCTGGAATCACGGCTGCAGGGTGAAAGTTGTGCGGTCCCCATCGACAGCGATGAATTCAACGTTTATCAGAAACTGTTTCAGGTCAGCTTTGAGGAACGCGACCAGGTGCTGCGTGTGCTGGCCGAGTCCGGACAGGAAGCGGTCGGCTCCATGGGCGACGACACACCTATTGCCGTATTGTCCCGCAACGTGCGCTCACCATTTGACTATTTCCGCCAACAGTTTGCCCAGGTCACCAACCCACCCATCGATCCGATCCGTGAACACATCGTCATGTCGCTGGAGACGTGCCTGGGCCCGGAACGTAACATGTTTGAGGAAACCCCGGAGCATGCCGCACGGCTGTTGGTAGATTCGCCGGTGTTATCGGTAAGCAAGTTTGATCGACTGCAGTCTCTCAATGACGACGGCTATCCGCAGACTCGTATCAATTTGAACTACGCAGCCGCAGACATGAACCTGCGCAGCGCCATCGATGCCATTTGTGATCAGGCCGAAGCCGCCGTACGCGCAGGCACTGTCGTACTTATTCTGACGGACCGCGACATTTCCCCGGACTCATTGCCCATCCATGCGGCGCTGGCGACCGGCGCCGTACATCATCGCCTGGTACAAACGGGGCTGCGCTGCGACGCCAATCTGTTGGTCGAAACCGCGACTGCGCGCGATCCGCACCATTTCGCCGTATTGATCGGCTACGGCGCCACAGTGGTTTATCCTTACCTCGCCTATGCGTGTCTGCTGGATATGCAGAACACCGGCGAAATCAGTGAGTCGGATTGCGCCGAGGTCATGCATAAATACCGCCACGGTATTGGCAAGGGCCTGTTCAAGATCATGTCGAAAATGGGCATTTCCGCCATCAGCAGTTATCGCGGCTCGCAGTTGTTCGAGTCCGTAGGTTTGAATAACGAAATCGTCGATCTGTGTTTTACCGGCACCACCAATCGTTTGCAGGGCAGCAACTTTGACGATCTGGAAGCTGATCAAAAAACGCTGGCACGGCATGCCTGGAACAAACGCAAAAGTATTGATCAGGGCGGCCTGTTGAAATTCGTCCACGGGGGCGAGGACCATGCCTATAGCCCGGATGTTGTGATGACGCTGCGCGAAGCAGTCAGCTCCGGCGACTATGCGCTGTTCAAGCAGTACTCGCAGCTGGTCAACCAGCGCCCGGTGCTGGCCCTGCGCGACCTGCTAAAAATTCGTGATGACATCACGCCGATCTCCATTGATGAAGTGGAGCCGGCGGAAAATATCTTTACCCGTTTCGATACCGCCGCCATGTCGTTGGGGGCGCTGTCACCCGAGGCGCACTCAACGCTGGCTCGCGCTATGAATCACCTTGGCGGCCGCTCCAATTCCGGTGAAGGCGGTGAAGATCCAGCTCGCTACATCAGCAACGAGCGTTCGAAAATAAAACAGGTCGCCTCGGGCCGGTTCGGTGTCACACCCGCCTATTTGCGTAACGCGGAAGTGATGCAAATTAAAATCGCCCAGGGTGCCAAGCCCGGTGAAGGTGGCCAGTTGCCGGGCCACAAGGTGAATGACCTCATAGCTGAACTGCGTTACTGCAAGCCCGGCGTGTCGCTGATCTCACCACCGCCACACCATGATATATATTCCATCGAAGACCTGGCACAACTGATATTTGATCTCAAGCAAATCAATCCTGAAGCGTTGGTTTCCGTCAAACTCGTTGCCGAAGCGGGTGTCGGCACCATTGCCGCCGGCGTGGCCAAAGCCTATGCCGATTTGATTACCATTGCCGGCCACGATGGCGGTACCGGCGCCTCACCCCTGACGTCGGTCAAGTACGCCGGCAGTCCGTGGGAACTTGGTCTGAGCGAGACGCACCAGATCCTGCGCGCCAATGATCTGCGCGACAAGGTAAGGGTACAAACCGACGGCGGATTAAAAACCGGCCTGGACGTTGCCAAAGCAGCCATCCTGGGCGCCGAGAGCTTCGGCTTCGGCACCGGCCCGATGATCGCCATGGGTTGCAAGTATTTACGTATCTGCCACCTGAATAACTGTGCCACAGGTGTTGCAACCCAGGACAATGTCCTGCGCATGAAGCATTTCGTCGGCAAGGAAGAAATGGTCATCAACTATTTCCGTTTCCTGGCCGAAGAACTGCGCGAAATAATGGCCAGCGTCGGCGTACGTAAACTGACCGATCTTATCGGCCGCACTGACCTGCTGGAAATTCTTGAAGGTAAAACCGCCAAGCAACAACGCCTGGATCTTGCACCCATCATCGCCGATGCGGGTGTCGCTGCAGATAAACCACGCTTTTGCCAGGTGCAACGTAACGAACCGTTCGATAAAGGTGAACTGGCCGAACAGATGGTTGCTGATACTTTGCCTGCGATCGAAGGCAAGACCGGGGGCACCTTCAGTTATACCGTACGTAACATTCATCGGTCTCTGGGTGCGCGCCTGTCGGGTGAAATTGCTGAACGCCACGGCAATCTGGGCATGGAGCCTCATCCTGTCACCCTTAAGCTTACCGGTACGGCCGGACAAAGTTTTGGCGTATGGAACGCGGGCGGACTGCATATGCACCTGGAAGGCGACGCCAATGACTATGTTGGTAAAGGCATGGCCGGTGGCAAGCTGGTCATTCGACCGCCACTCGGAAGTGGATTTGCCAGCCACAAGACGCCGATCATCGGCAACACCTGTCTGTACGGAGCCACCGGCGGAAAGTTGTTCGCCTCGGGCCTGGCGGGCGAACGATTTGGCGTGCGCAACTCGGGCGCATTTGCGGTAGTTGAAGGCATCGGCGATCACGGTTGTGAGTACATGACCGGTGGCGTTGTCGCCATTCTCGGTTCAACCGGACTTAACTTTGGTGCCGGCATGACCGGCGGCTTTGCCTACGTGCTTGATGAGGATCGCAGCTTCGCGGATCGCTACAATAACGAGTTAGTCGAAGCGGCGCGCATCAATACCGAAGCCATGGAAGCCTACCGCAACTATCTGCGAGACATGGTGACCGAGTTCGTCAGCGAAACCGGCAGTGAACACGGACAATTCATTCTCGATAATTTTGCCGACATGTGCGGCAAGTTCTGGCTGGTTAAGCCAAAGGCGCTGACCCTGGAATCACTCATAGAAGACCTGCGCCGGGCGGCAGCTTGAGCCGCATCGCAGGTTTCCTTTTCCCGCGTCCGATGTAGCCCCGGATAGCCGTAGACACGATTACGGTAATCGAACGTGGAACAACCAGATTTACAAGAAGCAGATGTTTATGGGCAATAATTTTCAATTCATCCAAGTGCAGCGCGTCGATCCTGAAAAGAAACCGGCAGCGGAACGGATTCGGGAGTACCGCGAGATCTACGGCCAGTTTGATCAGGGCGCAGCCGCGCAACAGGCTGATCGTTGTCTTGAGTGCGGTAATCCGTATTGCCAATGGAAATGCCCGGTACACAATTACATTCCCAATTGGTTGAAGCTGGTTGCCGAGGGCCGTATCGAACATGCCGCCGAGTTGTCGCACCAGACCAATTCATTACCGGAAATTTGTGGCCGCGTCTGTCCGCAGGACCGTTTATGCGAAGGTGCATGCACCCTGAATGACGGTTTCGGCGCAGTTACGATTGGCTCGATTGAAAAATATATTTCGGATACGGCGTTTGCCAAAGGCTGGCGCCCGGATCTTAGCAAGGTACAAGACACCGGCAAACGCGTCGCGATCATTGGCGCGGGCCCGGCAGGTCTCGGATGTGCCGACGTACTAACACGCAACGGCGTCAAGGCAGTCGTTTTCGATCGATACCCTGAAATCGGCGGTCTGCTCACCTTCGGCATTCCAGAGTTCAAATTGGAAAAAGCCATCGTCAAGCAACGTCGCGAAGTTCTTGAAGGTATGGGAGTTGAATTCCGACTAAACACTGATGTCGGCACAGACATCAGCTTCGATTCGCTGCTGGCTGCGTACGATGCCGTGTTTCTCGGTACCGGCACATACACCTATATGAAGGGTGGCTTTGAAGGCGAGGATTTGGCCGGCGTACACGATGCGTTACCGTTTCTGATTTCAAATGTGCGCCGTTGCCTCGGCATTGAAACTGATGCGGACGAGTTTATTAACATGCAGGATCAGCGCGTTGTAGTACTGGGTGGTGGAGACACCGCCATGGACTGCAATCGCACTTCAATTCGGCAGGGTGCAAAAAGCGTGACCTGCGCGTATCGGCGCGATGAGGCCAACATGCCCGGCTCGCGGCGCGAAGTCGCCAACGCCAAAGAGGAAGGCGTAAAGTTTCTCTGGAACCGCCAACCGATTGAGATCGTCGGCAAAGACAAAGTTGAAGGCGTTAAAGTCATCACCACCCAGTTGGGCGAGCCCGATGCGCGTGGCCGACGAATGCCGGAACCGATCCCCGGCTCCGAAGAAATCATACCGGCAGACAAGGTGATCATCGCGTTTGGTTTTCGGCCCAGTCCGGCTGACTGGTTGGATCAGGCCGGCGTGGAAACCGATGATCGCGGTCGCATCGTTGCGCCTACGGAGCAGGAATTCCAAATGCAAACGACGAATCCCGCCGTGTTCGCCGGCGGCGACAATGTACGCGGCTCTGACCTGGTGGTCACCGCCGTATTCGAAGGCCGGCAAGCTGCAGAAGGCATACTCGACTATCTGGCCGTTTGACACCCGGAGAGTTTGTTTCAGAGGCAGAAACAATTCTGAAAACGTGTTCCAGATAGCGGTCCAGTCTGAGCTTGGTGGAGTAGAATTCCGGTTTTAATGGTGGACAGGTGTGCAACCGGCGTCGGCCGCACACCTGCCTGATAGTTCAATCGTTGAAAACTAATTCGGTATCTGGAAACAGAAGCTAAATTACTGTTCCGATAATGTAACCACCGAAATCCAGTTGAGAAAATTTCGGGGTCTCCATGGCACGCCCCGGATACCTAACCAGCAAGACTTGGTTGTAGTTACGTACTGTACCCATCTATTTAGTAACTGACAGATACAATAATGACAACACTCAAAAACGATCGCTTTCTTCGCGCCTTGTTTAGGCAACCCGTAGATGTCACGCCCGTGTGGATGATGCGCCAGGCCGGGCGTTATTTACCCGAGTACCGCGCAACGCGTAAAAAGGCCGGTGATTTTCTTACCTTGTGCAAAACTCCCGAACTCGCTTGTGAGGTCACCTTACAGCCGCTGGATCGGTACGCGCTGGATGCCGCGATACTGTTTTCCGATATCCTCACCATCCCGGACGCCATGGGACTAGGTCTGTACTTTGCTGAGGGTGAAGGCCCACATTTTGAACACCCGGTTCGCACAAAGGCTGACGTGGATAAGCTGGCGGTACCTGACATCGCCGACGAGCTGGATTATGTCACCGATGCGGTACGGGTAATTCGACGTGAACTTGACGGCCGTGTGCCCCTGATCGGCTTTTCCGGCAGCCCCTGGACACTGGCAACCTATATGGTCGAGGGCGGTACCAGTAAGGATTTTGCAAAAGTTAAGGGTATGCTGTTCGATGAACCGGACACCCTGCATCGTTTGCTCGACATACTGGCGCGGACCGTAACCGATTATCTTAATGCGCAAATCGAGGCCGGCGCGCAGGCGATCATGATTTTTGATACCTGGGGCGGTGCCCTCACCCCGCGTGATTACAAGGCATTTTCGCTGGCCTACATGCAGCAAATCGTTGAACATCTTCAGCGTGCACACGATGGCGTGCGTGTACCGATTATTCTCTTTACTAAAGGCGGTGGCGCCTGGCTTGAAGCCATGGCCGACACCGGCTGCGATGCGCTGGGGCTGGACTGGACAGTGGATATTGGTGACGCGCGGCGCCGCGTCGGCGACCGAGTTGCCTTGCAGGGCAATATGGATCCTGCCCTGCTTTATGCGCAACCTGCACGCATCCGCGAAGAGGTTGCAACGATCCTGACAGCCTTTGGTTCGGGTAACGGCCATGTTTTCAATCTCGGACATGGCATTCACCCACAGATCGATCCTGAACATGTCTCGGCATTTATCGATGCCGTACATGAACTCAGCGTACCGTTCCACACATCGTGAGCGAGTCCATCTCCGGCAACGTGCAGAAAATGCGCACCGAGTTGGCACAACCGGTTCACTATTCGCTGCCCATCGGTGATACGGCCATTGCGCTTAACCCCCATATCGGCAAATCGCTGAGCTTGCGTTACACGGGAACTATCAATTGCGTGGCCTGCAACCGAAAAACAAAAAAGAGTTTCAATCAGGGCTATTGCTACCCCTGCTTTAAAAAACTGGCGCGTTGCGATACCTGCATCATCAAGCCGGAGCTATGCCATTTTGATGCGGGCACCTGCCGTGAACCGGACTGGGCGCAAGCCAATTGCATGCAATCACATTACGTCTATCTGGCGAATTCGTCCGGCCTTAAAGTCGGCATCACTCGTGGCAACCAGATCCCGACGCGCTGGATCGATCAGGGTGCTGGCCAAGCGCTGCCTATTTTGAAAGTCGCCAACCGCAAGCTTTCAGGGCTTGCTGAAGTCATCCTTAAAGAGTTCGTCAGCGATAGGACCGACTGGCGACGCATGCTCAAGGGCGTCCCGGAGCCTGTCGACCTGGCCGCCGAACGCGAGCGCCTGCTCGGCCTGGCTAAAAACAGTTTACAAACGCTTATCGACGACAACCACACTGACGCCATTGAGTTTTTGCCCGATGCCGAATTAGTGCAGCTCGATTTTCCCGTCGAGGCCTATCCCGTAAAGGTCAGCTCGCACAACTTCGATAAAACTCCGGAAATAAGCGGCAAGCTGCAGGGTATTAAGGGACAATATCTGATTCTGGATAGCGGCGTGCTGAATATCCGCAAGTTCGGTGGTTATGAGATCGAACTTAAGATTGACGATTGAAAAATTTTTCTTAACACCCGCTCCTTCGTTTTATGGTGTTTCCAGACGGATCCAGAATCCAGCCGCCGATTTTGAATGCTGGCTTTCTTTGCAATGATCTGCGCAAAAATCCCTTAAAATCACCTTGATGTCATTCCGGCAAATACCGGAATCTTTAACCACAAAGAACAGACCGGTTGTTCGCAAGATTTGCTCTGTGTTCTCAGTGCCCTCTGTGGTTAGTTATTTTTTTGTTGTTTACTTCTTGCTCTTTCCTGAGATTTTTTCTTTCGCGCTGTTTTCTTTTTCTTCTTTTTCTTTTTCGCGAAATACACCCCGGGGATCCATGACTTCTGGATGCGGGTGGTCTCTTCCAGATCATCATGCGCGTCATCAACGAAGCGGAAGTTATTCATGCCGATAACGATAAGATCGTCGTTCGTCAGTAGATAGAGCGAAACCCGCTCGCCGTTGACAAAGGTATGATTCGTGCTGCGCTTGTCTTGCAGGTAGTATTGAAACCCCACCTCGTCGCCGGCCGATTCCACGGCCTCTATAACCGCGTGATACTTACTCACCAGTTCATCATCGATGCTCAATTCATTGTCATCGGCACGCCCGATGCGATACACCGGCTGGTCGATGGGAAGCTTCACGCCCGAGATTCCGTCTTTTTCCTGAATCAGTGTCGCCATGGAATGTCTATATTGAGGAAGCGCCAGGTCCGAATTAATTTGCAGCCGCAACAATACCAGCGACCCCTACGAGCCCGCAACACAGAGAAACGTAGCCAAACCCTGCCGATGCGCGCGCTACGCAGGATCTGGCGCGCATACCGAATTGTGACCTAAAAAGTGGCATTTTCTGCGCTAAAACATTAGCATTTCAGCATGAACTTTCCGGCGTTTCGGCCCTCAAACTGACTGCCCAAGGTCAAATCCGCCCCAATCTGGGGGGGCAGCCATCAGACGCACAATCACCTCGGATACGAATTTAATGAGCAAAACCTACGCAGCCCGCCATTTGAGCGCTGGCAAATTTTCCCTCGGTATCACGGCGCTGTTGTGCCTTACGCTAGCCGGCGCCGTCCACGCAGCTCCGACGGATTACCCAAATGTTATCAATACCCTTATATCAAAGGGAATCAAGGTCGAAAAATCGTTTCCGGCCACATCCGGACTCAAGGGCTGGCTGCTCGCCAGTGGCGGCGAGTATTCCATTGTTTTCACCACCGCGGACGGCAAAACACTGGTATCCGGCGATTTGTTTAACGAACAAGGCCAAAATCTCACCGCAGGTTATGCAGAAAAATTTATTCCAAAACCGGATTTCAGCGCGGCCTTCATCGACCTGGAAAAGGCGGATTTTATTCCCGAAGGTGAACTGAAAGATCCGAAAAGCATCGTTTATGTGGTTTTCGATCCGAATTGTCCCTATTGCCATCTTATCTGGACCGCACTGCAGTCCTATGAAAAGGCCGGCTTACAGGTTCGTTGGGTGCCCGTGGCGTACCTGCGCCCGAGCAGCGGTGCCAAGGCGGCCGCCATGCTAACGGCAAAAGATCGCACAGCGGAGCTGCGCAACATTATGCAGGGTTTCCGAAAAAATGAGGCGAAATTCGCCAAGGCCGAGGTTAGTAAAGAAGCCCAGGTGTTGCTCGATCGGCATGCCGAGTTGATGCGGGCATTCAAGTTTTCGGGAACACCCGGTGTCGTGTGGAAAGACAAGTCGGGAACAGTATCGACCAAGCACGGCATGCCACGACTGAGTGATCTCCCAACCATTACCGGCTTGCCGGAACAACCACAAACCGATCCACGCCTGGCTCAATTCCGCTAAGCGGGGAAATACGTTTTGGGCGGGTGTATATTAAAGTCACCCGCGCGTTGTCAATCGAGTAAACGAGTAGGTCTTCCTGACCTCACAGAAGGACATGCCGTAAAACACTTTCTTTGCGACACGTCCTGCGTTGCTCTAGCCTTGCAGTCGTGCTGCCGAAAAAGTCTTTCCGCGTTAACCACGAGACCCGCTCATAAAGTTTGAATATGGGCTTGGATTCGAATTAGCTATTTTGCCCGCTTTACAGTTTCTGCACGCCACGCCTTGAATCCCAGCAACACACAACGCTGAAAACCTTCAGTATCGAATTCACGCGGTAAGAAAACCGCGCCGTCGTCGCTCACGGCCCGAAGGCAGCGGCCACGGTTCGAATCCCATTTTTCCAGGCACGCTGTCGCTGCTAGTTGCGTCTCACAAGCTTGTAGAAACGACACCCGACGCTCTGCGTCGACTTCGGAGCGTTGGGTCATTTCCCGCGCGGTGTAAGCGGATATCAATATAATCAGCAGCACGATGACCCACTTGAACATCCGCGAGTCGAGTCGGGGGGGTGGCAATGTTGTAAGCCGCGCCATATGAGTTCTATTCAGCCTCGTGGCGTTGAATTGTCGGATCCGCCCAGCTAAAAATGATAGGCAATCTCGACCTGTAAGTAATCGTCCTGGCGCACTGCATACGTCGGTGTCCCGGCTACCGAACTGCTAAATCCGCGTGCCTCAACGCCGAGTGTCCAACTGCTTCCCAGCCTACGACTGGCCTCCAGGCTGAGCGTATGCTCGGTACGCTCCAGATCGCGCACGATCCCGACCAGCAACTCGGTACTTTGTTCATCATTCAGGGCCAGACGAACCGCCCACAGAATATCATTCTGAAACGGCGTCGGCGCCAGGTCCTTGCGCTGATCATAAGTATATTCAAACAATAAACCGATATCCGCCGCCGATTCGAAAACACCGAAAAAGCTGTACTCCAATCCCCCGGTTGCCGCGTAAAAACTGTCGGCCTTGGCAGAAACATGGATGGCCTCCAGCTTCCACAACCAGCTACCGATCGTTGCTTGAGCATCCAGGCCAAACTGGGTAATCAGCGGATAAAAGGGGATCAGCGCCGGCTGGCCGTTGCCGTCCAGTCCAGGATTCAAAACCGGTATCCGGCTGGTACCGTTAAATACGGAAACGCCGAGATCCCAGTCACCGATAAAATGTGACCAGCGAGCCGCGTAGTCAATATGATTCCGTTCAGCAGAGGACTCATACACGGGGTTATCCAGATCGACCGGCGGACTGGGCCGTAAACGACCGTTAACTCCCGGAAAAGTGCGCTCACGGAAGTACGGCAAAACAAAAAAATCAAGCGTACCCCAGTTCTGAATCCAGGCCAGGTTTACCATAGGCTGACCGAGTTTCTCCTCGCCGTCCGGGTTTTCGACCAGATCCGTCTGATTGATGATGTCGACCAGATGAACCGCTTCGGTGACACCCCAAAACACCTTGCCGATCCCGGCCCGCAGCTCCCACTGCGGTGCCGCGTAGGTCCAGATCGCTTCACGGATATCGGCGTGGGTACGCTCGTCATCACCCTGGTCTACCCGGCCAAAAGGTACAAACAAAAAACTTTGCCGCCCCTGACTCCATTCGGCGTAGTACTGCGGCTCAAACCAGGCCGAGGCGTTATTACCATGTTGTCGAGGATCAACAGGGTCTTCGAAAAAAAACCGGTATTCCGCCGCTACCGCACCCGACCACTCGGATTTTTCCAACGCCGCGACATTCGTCGACAGGAAAATCAGGCTGACTAAAACAAAATGTTTCACGGCAACCGGAACTGCAGAAAATGCAAACCACCTCGCAGAACGTTCAAGTAGCGATGCAAACCCACTCATGGATGAATTTTCCGTTTACGGATTTGTCGGGGTAACACACCACGATTCGCACACCAGTTTAAAATCAACGTGCCCGCTTAAGGCTATTTTTGTCAAAATCGCGCTCTGTCAATCCTGTGTTAAAGGAAAAGTCTTTCCAGGCTAAGGTCGTGCTCTTGCCCGTTTGATGGTTGATCATTTCCATACGATGGGCACGCCAGTACTGTTCGAGATACTTTTTGTAATCATGGTAGGTCAATGTTTTCAAAAGTGAATCTTTGCGATCGTAAAACTCGACTTTCGTGACTCGGTAGGTCTCCTGATCAATCCAGGCCAACTGCCGTGTGTAACCGGAATTCTTGTATTGTGGATACCGTTCGACAAGAAATGTCGGACGGCCATCGATGGCTTCGTCCTTTATGTACTTGTATTTATATTTTTCGATTTCTTGTGACGAAATATCTTCGTAGGCAAACTCACTGCCCATGAACGGCCCGGATTTGTTGGAGGAGGAAATGCGTTTCACGCGCTTCAGTGCTGGCAGATAAAGCCACTGATCATCAGGTTTTACCGCATGGGTAAAACTTAGAAATGCCGTGCCCTTCACGTCTTTGGGGGCGTCAAACACAATCAGGGTTTTATCACCGTCACCCTCAACTTCCAGTGACTTGTTACGCATGGCCCGCTGGCTTTCATCGCCATTCTTATTACGCAGCACCATTTCCAGTTCGGATTTTGAGTCATGCCAACCGGTGTCGCGCTTATCGGCCTCAACCGCGATGGCCAGGCCCTTTTCTTCGGCCGTCTCTGCCAGCGCACTAAGCGGTAACAGGACGAACAGCACCATCAACAGGCGTATTCTCATCACTCTTCTCCTCAATTTTCATAAGTAACGGCGGCAATAGTAGAAAGTCTGCTGCCAGCGCAAACGCGATTACCATAGCCGTCAGCATGCCCATCCCGGAGTTCAGTTTGAAACTGGATAACGCCAGAATGGAAAATCCGATAATCAGCACAGCAGAAGTAATCACCAGGGCACGCCCGACCGTCGCAAAGGCGTAGCGCACAGCGTCCTGTGAGCCCAGGCCACGTTCGCGACGCGCACGCAAATACTTGCTGAGAAAATGTACCGTATCGTCAACCACAATACCCAGCGTCATGCTGGTAACCACCGACAGCGCCAGGCCGACTTCGCCAACCAGAATGCCCCAGGCACCAAAACCCATGGCGGCGGGCACCAGATTTGGAATCATGCTGATCAAACCAATCTTGATTGAACGCAGAGCGATCACCAGAATCATGGAAATCATCAACAATGCCAGCGTTGTGCCGCCGAGCATGCTGATAATGTTGCGCTTGCCAATGTACGCAAACATCACCGTAGGTCCACTGCCCTCGGCGGACTTTATATGACTGGTATTGGCCGCAAGCCATTGCTCGGCCCGTGCCTTGAGATCCAGCACTTGATTCGTCGATAAAGTATGCATCGACACGGTCATGCGCGTCGCAGACTTATCGATATTAATCTGGTTATTAAGATCGAGGCCGTAGGGCAGCGACATCTCATACAGCAACAAATACTGCGCCGCCAGATTGCGGTCGTCCGGCAAACGATACCAGCTCGCATCGTCAGCATGCATGTTCTTGTTCAGGCGTTTGAAAATATCGGTGATGGTATTGACGTGGATAGCTTCGGGCTGATGTCGGAACCACTGTGCGAAGTTTTCCACGTCACGAAGAAATGCCGGTTCGCTGATGCCGCCGGCGATACCCGACTCAAGCGAGTAATCCACAATATAGAGGCCGGTCAGATGCTCAGTCGTATAGTCGGAATCGCGGCGAAATTCTACCGAGTCATCGAAATAGTGCAGGAACACATCGTTAAGCTCGTTACGTGGAATAAACGCAATGAGAAAAATAATGAATCCTCCCATTCCCCATAACAGGCCGGTTCTGCGACGCACAACAAACTCCGCAAAACGTTGCATCGAGTTGTTGTCATCCTCTTGGACCTGGCGCACACGGACCGGCATGAGTGACATCAACGCCGGCAACAAAGTAACCATGGTCGTCAGGCTGGTAAGAAACACCGGCGCGAGGTTGAGCCGCAAGGACTCAATAATTGCCTCACGTTTGCTCTTACCGTGCCGCATTTCATGGAACAGCGTGACCAGAACATGCACCGAGTTGGCAATTGCCACCGTCAGAATGATGGTATGCGATGTCGCCGACGGTGGCGTGATCGGAAAACCCAGATGCCCGGCCATGCCGTAACCAAACATGGCTGACATAATGATCACTAACACGGTCACCACGGTACCGGAAATACTACGCAGAAAAACGGCAAGAAAAATGATCATTAACGCAAAGCTGACCATCACCAGCGTCTTCATATCCTTTTGCGATGACTCGGCAAAGGCATTGTTCATCATGATCATGCCGGTCAATCGCACGCTGACATCCGGATACTTGCTGCGCATGGTTTGCACCAGTTGCCGTGCCTCTGCCACGACTTTCGGAGTCTCGGTTTGTTCATTGACTCCCGGTAGATGTACGGTGACATTGATTGCCGCCACATCACCCGCCGTCGAAACCAGGCGGCGTACCAACAGCGGTTCATGCAGGGCGATATCCCGTATCCGCGCAAAGTCCGCAGGCTGCAACGTAGCCGCATCTTCAACCAGATCGCGCACAATCAGGTCGTCGCCCTCTGCTTCAGTGTGCTGAAAATTACTAATGGAATCGACCCGCAGGGAAAACGACAGTTGCCAGGCCTCGTTAGTGAGTTCCTCTATAGCGGCCAATGTGTTGCCGGTAAATACATCGCCATCCTTTGGCGTCAGAACAAACATAATGTTGTCGTTCTTGGCGTAAGTATTCTCCAGCTTGTCGAAGGCCAGCAATTGGGGATTGTCCGCGCTGAAAAAGACGCGATAGTTTGTGGTGAAGCCCAGATTGCGACCACCCACCAGGGCGAGGGCCAGCAAAATGAAACAGGCGGGAATAATTACGGCGCGCCAGCGCAATACCCAATGACCCCAGGCGTTCTCCAGGTCATGCATCAGCTTTCTCCATTCAATTCGCCGCAGCAAATGCTAAACGCACTGCGGTGCGCAGTTACGCGAAGATGAGGCTTTGTTGTTCTATTCACGTCCTGTGACTCCTGCGGGGCAGAGATTCGTTTTTCTGTTTGTCCGCTATTAGCGGCCCGTCATTAGCGAAAAATTACCGCCGTTGCAGGCCGCGTAACAGCAGCGCGACCAACTCTCGTGCACGGTCTTCAAACTCGGCCAGTGGGTAAATACTCATGAAAAGCGGCACCTGAAAAAGCGCGAGTGAGGCATGTACGGCCCGCGCAGTAACCGATGGCTCGGTGATCTCAAATTCTCCGCTGCTATTCCCTTGTTCAAGAATTTTCTGAATGAGTTCGCACTCCGCATTGATTTTCCAGTGCACCAGCTCCCGTCGCTCACGGGTAATGGTTTCCACCAATTCGTTGATGCGGGGCTGATCAGCCGCAACTTCGTGGGTATAGCGCAGCACACCCAGGACAAACTCGTGCAGCCGCTCACCGGCGTCGAGCTCGGGCCGATTTACGATCTCACTTAGAAAAGCGATGCGATCCCGCAAACAACGGTCGGCGCATGCCGCGGCAATATCCTGCTTGTTTTCAAAATAACGGTATAGATTGGCGGCGGACATGGTCACGTCCGAGGCGATTTCCGCCATGGTCGTCTTGTGGTAACCGTAGGTGCGAAAACGCTGTTGGGCGGCATCTACGATGTGCCCGCGAACTGAATCGGGCGACGTGTCGCTGTGCTGACTCTGAGCGGGTCCCATAGCTTTTTAGCCTAGCAGGTGGGTGTGAATTTTCAACAAATTATTCAGTATTCAGTCACATTTCATGTTTTCCCTACTTCTCAAGTGCTTATGAACCTAAACCCAAGCGTCGCTCACGCCGATAAGAAACTACCGGACACAAGGTTTAATGAGTCAGGAGAAGATGACAATGGCAGAACAGCACGAGAACAATTCTTCGGTAGATTTACGTGCCGCGGATAATCCGTCAAACCAGAAGAACACCGCCCAGATCCGCCGCTTGAAAGCACGACGCCAGGTCGAAGATCACTGGGAACAACAGCGCTTGCGCGAACATCTGGATGACTTTGAAAACTACTAATTAACAGCTCCGAAAACTGGAGGTCGGGTTCCGGATTCATTTCCGTCCCTTGACCCCATTCGCCGATGGCGGCATGCTTCGCCCGTGAAGTTCACTGTAAGCGGTCGCCGACATGGTTTTTCGCCATAATTTTCTCAAGTTCCTGGTGCTGGCTTTGTTGCTGGGGCCGCTTGGCGCGCTTCAGCATCAACTTGACCTCGCTGGCCACGATAGCGACGAGACTTGTCAGGTGTGCCTGCACATCGGTGGGCTGGATAACGTTGTTACCAGCGCAGGCCGCATTACCCAGCCAACGTCACCCGAGTTCGACCCGGCCAGCAATCGATACGTAGCACCACGGCTCCACGTCACCTCCAGCACCATTCGCGCTCCACCCTCCGTCTAAACCCCACTTGCAGTTGTTACTTACGTCGCCCTGCTGTGGGAACTGCGGGGTGGCAGGGTTTTTGAGTTTTGGAGGATCGATATGCATTTGTCGATTGAGAGTAGAATTTTTCTATTGCTGCTCGTTGCGATGATCGGTACGGCCGATGTTTTTGCGGCCGAGAAACAGGTTACATCGAGCCGCTTTAACCCCGCTATCAGCCTGATCCTGAACGGCAGCTATAGCCAGTTCGATAACGATCCGGAGCTGTACCGGTTGCCAGGTTTTGCGCTGGCCGAAGAAACGGGACCCGGCGAGGAAGGATTTTCCCTGGCTGAATCGGAACTGACACTCTCGGGTAATATTGACGACCGCTTTTACGGCAGTTTGACCGCCGCCATCACGCCGAATAACGAGCTTGAACTGGAAGAAGCGTATTTCGATGCGGCGGGGCTTGCGCCGGGCTTTTCCATCCGCGCCGGTCGTTTCTACTCCAGCATCGGATATCTAAATAACAAGCACTCACACCGTTGGGACTTTGTCGACCAACCGTTGGTATACCGCGCCATGCTTGGCAATCAATATAGCGATGACGGCATTCAGTTACGCTGGCTGGCACCCACCATCCTGTTTGCCGAATTCGGCGCGGAGTATTTTCGCGGCGACCGCTTTCCGGCCGGCGGTGCCGCGAACGACGGCAAGGGCACCTATACCATGTACCTGCATGTAGGCGGGGATGTCGGTGTGAGCCACAGTTGGCGAAGCGGGCTTTCGTTTCTAAATGCCGATTCGGATAACCGGGAGACAGGCGAACCGGCCGATATCTTCACCGGCACCAGCCGTTTGGCCATCATCGACTTCATATGGAAATGGGCGCCCAACGGTAATCCAAGGCAGCGAAACCTGAAACTGCAGGCTGAGTATTTTTTTCGCAACGAAGACGGCAACTTTAATTCCAGCGTCTATAAGGCGGACCAACAAGGCTGGTATCTGCAAGGCGTTTATCAGTTTATCCCGCGCTGGCGCGTCGGGCTTCGCCTTGACGCACTCATGGCGGATGATCCGGGCAGTGATTTCACCGGCACGGTGCTTGATACAGAGAATCATGACCCGCGCCGCATCAGTACCATGGTGGATTTTTCTTACAGCGGATTCAGTCGCTTTCGACTGCAGTATAACCGCGATGAATCCAGTTCGGACGTTGATAACCAGGTGTACCTGCAATACACCATGAGCCTCGGCGCGCATGGCGCACATAAATTCTAGGAGCTTCAGATGAAATTTCGTTACGGCGTATTTATCGGCATGGTCCTGTTTGGGTTACATGCCGGTCCCCTAATGGCACAGCTAGAAGTTTTTGCCTGCGAACCCGAATGGGCTGCATTAAGTGAGGAATTAGGCGGCGAGCGGATCTCGGTGTACACGGCGACCACGGCACTGCAGGACGTACACTACATCGAAGCACGCCCAAGTTTAATCGCGCGCCTGCGCCGCGCGGACCTGGCGGTCTGCACGGGTGCAGAACTTGAAATCAGCTGGCTGCCGCAACTCATCAGGCAAGCCGGTAACACAAAAATCGGGCACGGCAAACCCGGTTTGTTTGAAGCGGCACTGCAGGTCGAGCGACTCGATGTGCCGCAAAAGGTGGACCGGATCATGGGAGATGTCCATGCCACCGGCAATCCCCACGTCCATCTTGATCCACGCCGCGTACTGCAGATCGCCAAAGCACTGTCACCCCGCCTGCAACAACTCGACCCAGAGGGAAAAACCTACTACGCCGCGCGCCTTGCCAAATTCACGCAACGCTGGCAGACGGCAACTGATACGTGGACGCGAAAGGCGTCGCCTTTAAGAGGAAAGCGAGTGGTCACACACCACAAAAGTTGGGTGTATTTGTTTGACTGGTTAGGGATTGAAGCCGCGGGAACTCTGGAGCCGAAACCGGGCCTGCCTCCCAGTGCCGGGCACCTCGCCGAACTTAAACACCAACTCGCCGCCACACCCGCCGCGTTGATAATCCGTTCCGCCTACCAAAATCCGCGGGCTGCAAACTGGCTGTCGTCACAAACGGGAACGCCCGCGGTAATGCTGCCCTACACCGTTGATGGGACACCTGCGGCCGACGACTTGTTCGGTCTGTTCGAAGACACGCTGGAAAGGATGTTGGCGACACTGCGATGAATTTTAACTCAATTGATCTCGCTATTCTTGTGCCCGCGCTACTTGCCGGCATACTGGTGCTGTCGACCCACGTGCCATTGGGTCGGGAAGTGCTACGCCGCGGCATCATTTTTATTGATCTGGCGGTTGCGCAGATCGCGGCACTGGGCGTCGCCGCGGCGCAGGCTTTCGGATTTCATGAACACGGTATCGCCATTCAGCTCTTCGCCACCCTTGCAGCGCTCAGTGCCGCGGTGTTTTTCTATTTTGCCGAACGCCGTTGGCCTGATATACAGGAGGCGATTATCGGCACCAGTTTTGTGCTCGCCGCCACCGGCAGCGTTTTATTGCTGGCCCAACAGGCCCGCGGCGCCGAACACCTGCATGATCTGTTGGCCGGACAGATACTGTGGGTACAACCAAAACAACTTGTGACGATCGCTGTTGCCTCCGCCATCGTTCTCTTGTTGCTATACGGTCCGTGGTGGCGATCCAACAATCTGCGTTTCTATGTACTGTTTGCCGTGGCCATTACCCTGTCGGTACAGCTGGTAGGTGTGTTTCTGGTATTCGCCAGCCTGATCATCCCTGCGCTGAGTATGCAGCGCTTTTCACCGCGACCCGCACTTATGGGAGGCTATCTGGTTGGTTTGTCAGGTTATCTACTGGGATTGCTCGGTTCGGCTTACTTCGATCTCCCGGCCGGTCCGATAATTGTCTGGTGTATTGCGTTGACGGCTGTCCTGGCAGTAATGTTTCTTAGAAAACCAGTTCTACCGGACTAAATAACTGTTCCTAAATGGAGTCCACGCCTGTTTCGACGACACCCCAAAGCTGAGGGTCAGGTTTGGCTGGACGCCTTTTAGGCACAGTTATTAGGAATTTCCATTCCACCACTGCAAACAGGAACGTCGTGGCGCACAGGTATGATAAGGAATTCCGAACTTCCAGTTAGTCCTTTTCCCGCTTTTCTTCTTCGCAGCACATGACGCGGTTACGGCCAGCAGACTTCGAGGCATACAATGCGTTATCGGCGCGGTTTATAAGTTCTTCCAGCTTAACGGTCGAGTCCGGCTCGGCACAGCAAACCCCGAGGCTTACGGTTACAAATTTCGCGACCTCCGAACTCTCGTGAGGAATTTCCATGTTCGCTACGGCCATGCGAATCGCATCGGCGATTTGCTCCGCACCGACCAGGGGCGTCTCCGGTAAGGCCGCAATAAATTCCTCACCGCCATAACGCGCAACAATATCGGTGGGTCGTTTCAAGACATCGCGAATCGCGGCGGCAACCGACTGCAGACATTCGTCACCGGTTTTGTGCCCATAGGTATCGTTATAGTCCTTGAACTTATCAACGTCGATAAGAACAACTGACAACGGCGTCCAGTTTCGCCTCGCCCGCTTGAGCTCAACGGCTGCCTGGTCATAAAAATAGCGCCGATTAGAAATACCGGTAAGCTCGTCCGTAACCGCCAGTTGCTTGAGTTCCCGATTACTTTGTTCGAGCAGTACCTTCCAGTTTCGCAGCGCATCTTCCGCTCGGCTGCGCTGTTGTTCCTGCCGACGTACAAGCACGAGCGTAACAACCGCATAGACAAAAAACGCGATCAGGATAAGCGATGACTGCAACAAAACCTTTCGGCGCTGGCCTGCAATGAGTTCAGGTCCCAGCAAAGCAGATAAATTCCATACCGTGCCCTCGATTTCACGGGTATACACGATTCGCAATTTCTCCAAGTCTGAAATATATTTACTGTCACGCTGTAACTCATTACGCGGCCCGTCATGAGTCAATTCGATCAAACCTTCTGCATTCCTGTTGATAAGCATCATTGACTGCTGCGGCGGCTGGGCGAGGCGCAAGACTCTGAGGACTTCCTGCGCATCAAAGCTGATAAAGAACAAACCGCCTTTTTCACGCGTGCCCCACGGCACGATGATGTCGAAATGCGTCTGCGAAGGATTGGGGTGGATACGTACTTCCTGAGGTTTGCCCTGGCTGGCGGCCGATAAGTCCACGAGACACAGCTCCCCGGGTACCATATCAATATCCGAAACACGTACGTTTGCGTCATGATCGGCGATGGTAAAGGTGACGCGCTCCGGAAAAAAAATCGAAACTCGATTGTGTAAAATTCGTCGAATACTGTCGTTATCGGGATCCGAAGCGAGCAACTGAATAAACTCACCCTGATCATTGGCAAATTGAAGCACCTGGCGCCGGCGCTCACGTACCAATGCGGCGATCTCAGCAGCAGTGACGTCCACCGCACGTTTTGCCAACTGGAGTTGATAACGCTCAAATTCCTGCATGCGAATCCATGCGGTTCCGAATACCAGCCCAGTGACCAGCAGCACGGTAAGCAGTATAAACAGGCGTGAATACTTCATAACTTGTTTCTACATACGTACATCAAATTAAGAGTGAACGAATCTTGCTCATTTTTCGCAACCGAATTCGCTTACTTCGTAATATCCGACTTTTTCCGACGCGCCCGAGGATGCGCCGCGTCATAAACTCGGGCCAGATGCTGCATGTCCAGGTGTGTATAGACCTGTGTCGTGGAAATGTCTGCATGGCCCAGCAACTCCTGCACCGCGCGTAAATCGCCACTCGATTCCAACAGGTGACTGGCGAACGAATGCCGTAATAAATGCGGATGAACCTTGAGGTCAATGCCGAGTCGCCGTGCCCAATAGTCAAGACGCTGTTGCACCGAGCGTGAGGCCAGGCGGGTTCCGCGACGGCTGATAAACAGTGCAGTGTTGTCCTCTGTGACAGTCCATGTTGTGCGTACCGACAACCAGTCCTGCACGGCCTTTAGAGCATGGCGCCCAATGGGGATTCGGCGCGTCTTGTCACCCTTGCCGGTAACTTCCAGCATGGATTCCGATAATTCCAGATCGGCAAGGTCAAGTCCGACCAACTCGGACAAACGCATGCCACAAGAATAAAACAACTCCAAAATCGCACGATCGCGCCGCGCAATATCGTTATCGGGGGGCACCGACATTAATCGCATGGTTTGATCGACATCCAGTGCACGCGGCAACTTGCGTGCCGACTTCGGCGCACGCACATTTCGCGCTGCATTAATCTTAAGTTTATTTTCCACGATAAGAAAATCCAGCAAGCCGCGCAGCGCAGACAGATTACGTTGCAAGCTTCGACCCGACAATCCGTTCCGGTGACGTGCCGCTACAAATGCACGCACGGCAGCCTCGTCAAGCTGTTGCCAGTTTGCAATATCGTGTTGATCGCAATATTCGCACACGGCGGTCAGGTCGCGTCGATAGCCGGACAGGGTATGAGGGGACAGGTTGCGTTGGTAACGAAGTTTATCGAGGAAGTCGTCGCGGTATCGTAACGCCGACGCATGCATGACTCACGGCACTCCCAGATGAGGTTTGAGCGCGCGCGCGACAATGTTGCCCATGTGGGTCAGAAATAAAATTCCCATATCGGCATCAAATCGGTGTCGATCGTGGCTGCCTATGGCCAACAATCCGTAACTGGTTTCGTTGTCGCTCGCCAGCAGCGGGATCAATGCCGCAGAGGCAATGTTGTCGGCCTGGTCACTGAACAAGGAATCCAACTGCCCTGGTTTAAGCGGACCGCAGGCAGGTTTTCGATCGCGAATGACATTTTCAAATGCCCCCATAACAGGCTCGCTCCAATCGCCAAACTCGGGGCGATGAGCCATAGTGGCATCCGCCGGATTGAACAAGCGGACAACCACAGCGTCGGCGGAAAAGTCCTCGACAAGCCGTGTGTGCACCACATTCAAAATTTCATCCAATGTCTCGGCGTCCAGCAGATCGAGAATAAATGCATTGACGCGCTCGTTCAGCTTCTCATTCAGGCGTGCCGTATCCATCAAGCGGTTAAGACGCCTGCGCAGCTCTTCCTTCTGCTCACGTAAAACAGAAACCTGACGCTCGATCAGCGACACCGTCCCACCGGCAGAATGCGGCAGAATCATATCGGCAAGTAGATCCAGATGGGACTCAAAGAACTCGGGATGGTCACGCAGGAAACGAACCAGCTCTTTCTCCAGCGCGCGATCGGTATCAGCCGGATCGCTTTGATGCATGCTCATAAATCGATGTGCCCCTCGAAAACGGTTTCCGCCGGACCCGTCATATATAAAGGTGCCGAACCGCCCGCCCAGGCGATTTGCAAGGTACCCCCGGGAAGGTCCACCGCAACCTTATCATTAAGTCGTCCCTGTTGGCGACCCACGGCAACCGCCGCACAGGCACCGGTTCCACATGCCAACGTCTCGCCAGCACCGCGTTCGAATACGCGCAAACGAATGTGATCAGGCGCCAGCTGTTGTGCAAAACCGACGTTGACGCGATTAGGAAACAACGAGTGCGACTCTAACTGAGTACCGAGCCGCACCACGGGCGCGGATTCAATATCCTCAACCTGCAACACAATGTGCGGGTTACCCATCGAAACCGCACTAAACTCTACCTCGCTATCTGCCACACTTAGCTGATACGACATTTTTTGCTCAGCTACGTCTATAGGCAGTGCAGCGGGCGTAAAATCGGGCACACCCATGTCTACTGTAACCTGGTCATCCGCCTCAAGACGTAACAGATTTATCCCCGCGAGGCTTCGTACTCGAATGGAATTTTTTTCACACAGACCCTTGTCACGTACAAAGCGAGCGAAACAACGTGCGCCGTTTCCACACTGCTCCACCTCGCTACCATCTGCGTTGTAGATGCGATAAACGAAATCGACGTCGGATTCGGCCGCCGCTTCCACCAGCAACACCTGATCGCAACCCACGCCAAACCGTCGATCGGCCAGGCGGCGGATCTGAGTGGTGCTCAGCCTGACCTGTTGATTGATGGCGTCGAAAACTACGAAGTCATTACCTAGGCCATGCATTTTGGTGAAATTCAATTGCACGAATTTACGGTTTCCTGAACAGTTCGACACGTAAAAATGGGGGCGCGATTATCATCGATCATCCACGCCGGGTACGCAACACTCCGGAGCGAAACGCTGGACTAATTTGCTGAACCGACCAGGTCCTTATAGTCGCGATAGATACACCGGTCCATAACCACAAACATACCGGCCGCCTGTGCACGCAGCGCTGCAGCATGATTCACCACGCCGTCCTGCAACCATATTGCTTTGATACCGATCTCGATACAGGCATCCACGATCGGATCGACATGCTCCGGGGCACGGAACACGTCAACCAGATCCGGCGTTTCCTTTAAGGCATAGAGATCCCTCACCACCGGTTCACCGAGTATCTCGTCGACCGCGGGACGTACGGGAAAAATCCGGTAGCCAAACTGTTGCAATGCAGCGGCTACCTGATGGCTCGGGCGATTGGGTTTTGGCGACAGTCCTACCACGGCGATGCTTGAAAGGGTTTGCAGGAATTCACCAATGCGGTCGACGGCTGGATTAACAAATTCGTCTGTTGACTTTAGCATTGCCCGGAAACCTCGGTGAATCGAACAAATACGTGCTCGTTTACAAGCAGGTGAGAAGGATTGACGCTTAGAAATCTAATCAAATCTAGACAACGTCTCCCTCCCGGCGACAACTTTAATCAGGGTAGAGCATGCTCACCGGCAAACAAATCGTTTACCAGCTCCCGCTCACGCACCAGATACATCTGCGCGCCATCCACCATGACTTCGGCGGCACGCGGCCGTGAATTGTAATTGGAGCTCATCGTAAAGCCGTAAGCACCAGCAGATCGTACCGCCAGTAAATCGCCCCGCGCCAGGTTGAGCTGTCGATCCTTGCCGAGAAAATCACCGGTTTCGCACACGGGCCCAACGATATCGTAATTAAGCGACTCCCCGGACCTTTCCTCCACCGGCACGATTTCCTGCCACGCTTTGTATAAGGCGGGGCGCATGAGATCGTTCATGGCCGCATCAACAATGGCGAAGTTCTTGTGCACCGAATTTTTGAGCACTTCCACGCGTGTTAACAGCACACCGGCGTTGCCGGCAATGGCACGGCCGGGTTCCGCAAATAGCGACAGCGATCGATCGCCGAGCTCTTGCGAAAGCAGGCGGGCGTAATCATCGGGTAACGGCGGCGACTCATCCCGATATCGAATACCCAGGCCGCCGCCAATATCGATATGTTCGATGGCAATATCATTCTCCGACAGGCGATCCACCAGCTGTAAAACACGCCGCAGAGCGTCTATAAAAGGTGCTGTGTCAGTAAGTTGCGAACCGATATGACAGTCAACACCGCACACACGCAGATTCGGCAACCGGCTCACCTGCGCATATACGACTTCGGCCTGTTCGATATCAATGCCGAATTTATTCTCTTTCAAGCCCGTGGAAATATAGGGGTGAGTGCCGGCATCGACGTCCGGATTAACACGTATCGATACCGGTGCAATCATGCCAAGTTCACCGGCAACCGTGTTTAACATACCAAGTTCTGTTTCGGACTCGACGTTAAAACAGCGTATGCCCACTTCAAGCGCACGACGCATTTCATCGACGCGTTTGCCGACGCCGGAAAACACTACCTTGGCCGGGTCTCCTCCTGCTGCCAGTACTCGCTCCAACTCACCCACGGAGACAATATCGAAACCCGATCCCAGTCTTGCCAGAATGTTAAGCACGGCAATGTTGGAGTTAGCCTTAACCGCATAACACACCAGGTGCTCACGTCCGGCCAGGGCGCGATCAAAAGCGTGCCAGTGCCGCTCCAGCGTGGCGCGGGAATAGACATAGCAGGGTGTACCGTGAACGCGCGCAATTTCCGCCAACGGCACATCTTCCACATGCAATTGCCCGTTCTTATAGTTGAAAAAATCCATGGATAAGGGCGAAAGGTCGCGTATAAACTGACGGGCCGATCAAGAGCGCGCGCGTTCAGCGGGCAACTGAATGACGCCGGATTTCTCAGGCTGGATTAACGGGCCTTTCTTTCCGCACGCATTCAACATGGCGGAGCTCCCCAGCACCACAACCAGTAAAAAAAACAGCCATTTTGACCAGCAAAAGCCCATGTTATCCACCTGCAGAAAAATCAATCCCACCGCGGTCCGGTGCCTTTCCGGATTATACGCGGGATGCTTGCGTACCCCAAGCGCGCGGAGCCGCAACCTGCGGACCGGCCGGATGTGAATTCGAGTATTCCGCGGTACACTCGAAACAAGCCAACGCCACGCTTATGACCAACACAGCCTTACAATTCATTTTAATTACCGGCACAGCCTTCGGCATTGCGCTGGTTTTCCTGGGTATGCGCCGCTGGCGTAGGCGGCGTATTGCCAGCGGCACCCTACAAGGCTTGTGTGGCATCACCCTGCTGCTTGCGGTCGCCTCCGGCACCGCACTGCTGTTTAATGTATACACTTACCAAAGACTTAGTTATGAGCAGCCCATTGCGGAGTTGCGCTTTAACCAAGTCGCACCACAACACTTTCGTGTGCTTGTGCAGACACAGGACGGCAACGCGCAGCGCTACGATTTACGCGGTGATGAATGGCAACTCGACACACGAATCCTAAAATGGCACGGACTGGCCAACCTGCTGGGGCTTGATGCCGCCTATCGCCTGGAGCGACTCGGCGGCCGTTATCGACTGGTTAAACTGGAGCGCACCGCGCCGCGTACGGTATACCGGCTGTATGACCCGCGCGGAATCGATTTGTGGGAGCTGGCACGCCGTCATCCGAATTGGTTACCCGGTGTTGACGCTATCTACGGCAGCGCGGCGTATTTACCTATGGCCGACAATGCACGTTTTGCGGTCAGTCACGGTCAATCCGGACTTATCGCGCGGCCATTGAATACAGATGCCCGCACAGCGGTCGAACAGTGGCAGTAAATCCATGGTGAATTTTGTCCAGCCCGAAATAACACGCATACGATGAACATCCGTACCAACGTCTTCATCTGGATTTTTTTTGCGACGATTTTACCGCTGACCGCGCTGGCGTTGGGCGCTACCTATTATAGTGAAATTGTTTTCGAGCGTGATGTTACCGAGAGCCTACGAAACCGGCTCAACCAATTGTCAGTGGAAATACAGCAACAACACCATGTCGATGAACAATTTGTCCTCGGCCTGGCCCGTTCACCGGCAGTCCTCGAAATTGTGCCTGTCTTGCAACAGCGTCGGCGGGGTACCGCACACCGGGAAATTAATATTCGCCGTGCGCGTATCAATCGCTTTTTTGAAGGATTCCAAACCATTCTTACCGGCTACTTTGCCATACGCATACTCGATTATCAGGGTAACGCCCTCATCAAAGTCACCAACGAACGCCGTAGTCCGGCGATCTATGAAGGTATTGAAGGAATTCCTCTCGTCGAGCCCGAATTGAACAGCCCGCGCTTTATGCGCCTGCTCAAGCGCCTGCCAAAAGAGCAAGTCAGTGCACTGGACCTGTCACTCTACCGAAAAAATCCGACGGCAAGTGGAATTCCAAAGCTGGATTACATCGTGCCCCTCTATGAGGGTAAGCGCCTGGTTGGTGCGCTTACGGTCACCATGCTCGGAGGAGAGGTCGATAAAATTCTGGAACACACTCCACGGCCCTACCAAGGTAGCCTGTTCGTGGTTGAGCTTAACTCGGAGGACGAAACTCGCAACGGCCTAATACTTTATGATGAACGTACCGACTTACGACTGGCTCAGGAGCGGGATCGCACCGCCAAACTCAGCGATTTGTATGATCCGGCTCTGTTAGCTCTGTTCGATGAAGGTACCGATGGTGAATTTCAGCCAAACACCACCGGCACCAGTATTTTTTACACGGCATTCTTGCCGTTTTCCGGACATTTTTTGTCCTGGGGCATCGGTCTTGAACTGGACCGCCAACAGATCGTCGAGCCGTTTAAGCGAATTCGTACCGTCATCTGGGCACTGGCGGGAATTGCACTGCTAATAACGCTCGGCCTGGCCAATATTGGTGTGCGCAATATCGCACGCCCCATCCGGCAGTTGGCCATCAAGCTAAAGGGATTCGCCGACGGTGACCGCACATTGCGTGCAAAAGAATCCGCTGTACTAGACGAGATCGGCACGCTGGGCCATGCTTTCAACTATATGGCTGACACGATCGAGAAAGTGGAAAACGAACGCGACCGCGCGCAAGGAATGATGCTGCAAAGTGCCAAGCTGGCCAGTCTTGGCGAAATGGCCGCAGGCATTGGGCATGAACTGAATAACCCGCTGAACAATATTCTTTCCTACGCCAAGCTGCTACAACGTGAAATTGCCGCAGAAAATGCTGCCGCGCTGGGCGATCTCAAGGCGCTGCGGGAAGAAACGCTGCGCGCCTCAGAAATTGTCAAAGGTGTTCTGAATTTCGCCCGTCAGATGTCACCGCAGTTCGGCGAGCTTGATATCGCAGACTGGCTGCAAGCGACTGTTGCACTGGTCAGCCAGGCGGCTAAGAACAAAGATGTCTCGGTGAGAATACTCAACAAGTGTACCGAAGGACAAACCCTGGAAGGCGATCGCGGCCAGCTGCAACAGGCGTTGATTAACCTGCTGATCAACGCCATCCATGCCAGCGACAAAGGCGGGCAGTTGGTCGTCAGTGCACGGATGGAAAATGAGTGGTGTCATATCGCAGTGCGTGACGAAGGCCCCGGTATCGACAATGATGCCATAGACCGGATTTTTGATCCGTTTTTCAGCACGCGATCCGAAGGTAATGGTACCGGCCTGGGGCTTTCCATCAGCCTCGGGATCGTGGAACATCATGGGGGTCGCCTGGAAATTCGTAACAACCCGGATCAGGGGGTTACTGCCACCATGATACTACCGCTTCAACAACCGCCACCGTCTGTATCCAACAGCCCGGACTGACATGTCCCTGCCCAGCCAAACCATTTTGTTCGTTGATGATGATCCGAAAGCCGGCGAACTGATGCAACGCTTCAGTGAAGGTGCCGCATATGAATGCCGCGTGTTTCGCGATCCCAGGGAGGCATTACAGTTTTTCCGCGAAAACGGTGCGGCGCTGATTCTGAGTGACTTGCGCATGCCCGGATTGTCCGGCGTGGAATTGCTTGCACAGATCCGCAAGCTTGATAGCGACGTACCATTCATCATTATCACCGGGTTCGCTGATGTGGAGAACGCGGTCGAGGCGCTTCGGCTAGGCTCCACCGATTTTATCAAAAAGCCGTTCGACATGGATGAGATGCGCGTGCTCATTGAGCGCACCGTAGCGCATCGCGCCCTGCTGGATGAGAACCGGCTACTCAAGCTGCAATTGAGTAAAGAGCAACGCGCGAAGGATTTGCTCGGCCACACCGACAAGATGCAACAGGTGTATGCCGTGATCGACAAAATTGCCGACATCCGCTGCAATGTCATTATTGAGGGTGAATCCGGAACCGGAAAGGAACTCGCGGCACGGGCCATTCATAACCGTAGCCAGTATGCCGAGCTGCCGTTTGTGGTCATCGACTGCGGTGCCCTGTCGGACACCCTGCTGGAAAGTGAACTTTTTGGTCATGAAAAAGGCGCCTTTACCGGCGCCAACCAGGCCAAACGTGGCCTGCTGGAAACTGCCAGTGGCGGTACCGTGTTCCTCGACGAAATCGGCAACATTTCTGACAGCATGCAAACCAAACTGCTGCGCGTGGTCCAGGAACAACAAGTCACCCGCGTGGGGGGGGTCAAACCGATCGACATTGATGTCCGCTTCATTGTGGCCACCAACCGGGATCTGGAGCAACAGGTCGCCAGTGGCCAGTTTCGCCACGATCTCTATCACCGACTTAACGTCGTTAAATTTCGCATGCCCGCATTGCGCGAACGATGCGAAGACGTTCCCCTGCTGGTGCAATTTTTCGTTGAACAGTTTGCGACGCAATATAAACGCCAGGTACAGGGCTTCGATGGCGATTCACTGCGCCGCCTGACCGAGTACGACTGGCCGGGAAACGTCCGCGAACTGCGTAACCTGGTCGAACGGCATATCGCCCTGGCCGATGGTCCACAGCTCCACCTGGAACCGCTACCCGCCCCACCGGCCGCCACCTCCGCCACGACCCTGGATGGCGACTGGCCCAGCCTGCAGGAACTGGAGCGCCGCTATATCCTCCAGGTGCTGACGTACTGCGATGGCAGCCGCGAACAGACCGCAGAGCTGCTGGGAATCAACAAATCTACACTCTGGCGCAAGCTGCAGGTCTACCGGCAGGAGGCAACAGGCGAAGATGCACCGCCCAAGTCAGGGGACACATCCTGAATTGCAATCCACGTCGTGCGAATTGCACGATGTTTTTCGCTTCCCCTGCCCCTACAAAATCATAACACGTTGTTTTCGAACAATATTCCAGGTTGGCCCAGGATTTGTAATAGAAACCGCACCACTAAGTAAAACTCAACAGGGTTTCCCTAATAAGGAGCATTTAACATGTTACGTAGAACCTTTCTGAAAGGCAGCCTGGCCACCGGTACGGTTGCTGTGGCTGTCGGTGCCGGTCTGCTCAGCCCGCGCGCCGTGCTGGCCGC
>CAMYNG010000015.1 GCA_947259765.1 uncultured Ectothiorhodospiraceae bacterium | reverse complement strand
ATAAGAGATCGCGCCAGTTATGTTGTTGCTGCGGTGACGGCGTTCGCAGTTTGGAGAGCGCTATAGTGTCAGCCAACTACCCCTCATGGGGTGGAACTATCGGAAAGTCTCAGCATGTAACCTCACTGCACTGGATTCCAACGCAGTTGCCTGTTAGCAGTACGGCCAGACCGTTGTTGCCGCGAGGAATGGGGCGCAGCTACGGAGATTCCTGTCTTAACGATAATGGCGTGTTACTTGACGCTACGCACCTGGACCATTTTATATCTTTTGATTCCGATACGGGCCTGTTGTGTGCAGAGGCAGGAGTTACTTTGGACCTGGTACTGCAGTTTGTGGTTGATAAGGGTTGGTTTTTGCCAGTAACGCCTGGCACACGGTTTGTCACTCTGGGTGGCGCCGTTGCCAATGACGTACACGGAAAGAACCATCACCGTGCGGGTACGTTCGGTTGTCATATTTCTCGGTTCGAATTGCTGCGATCCGATGGTAGTCGTTTGGTCTGTAGTGCCGAGCAAAATACAGAATTGTATCGGGCAACAATTGGCGGTTTGGGGCTGACCGGATTAATTTGCTGGGTCGAGCTACAGCTTAAGCCAATTGCAGGTCCGTTGCTGGAAACGACCACTACACCGTTCGCGTCGGTGGCAGAATTTATCGAGTTGTCGGACAATGCTGACCAGGAATTTGAACACACAGTTGCCTGGGTGGATGCGCTTGGCCGCGGAAGTAATCTGGGGCGAGGAGTTTTTTTCTGTGGTAACCATTCTGATCGGGAAAACGGTAGGTCATCGCGACAGAACAAGCGATGTTTTAGTGTCCCTTTCAATCTCCCGTCTATTGTACTTAACCCAGTTACCATGCGGATGTTTAATGCCGCTTATACCCGAACACACCAAAGGACGGTTAGAAAAGACGTTCACTACGAGCCCTTCTTCTATCCTTTGGATGGCATACAGAACTGGAATCGCATATATGGCAAGCGTGGTTTCTATCAGTACCAGTGCGTTGTGCCGAGGGAGAACGGAGTGGATGCAATTAACGAGATACTTGAGAGAACGACGCGGACCAGCCAGGGTTCGTTTTTATCGGTGCTTAAGAATTTCGGAACGTGCCCGTCACCGGGCATGTTGTCGTTTCCTCGACCGGGAATCACGCTGGCAATGGATTTTCCCAACCGTGGTCAACGCACTCTCGACTTGATGGATGACCTGGACCAGGTCGTATTGCAAGTGTACGGGGCAGTGTACCCGGCCAAGGATGCACGTATGTCGGCTAAAGCATTTCAAAGTTACTATCCAAACTGGCACGAATTTGCAGACTTGATTGATCCCGCGTTTTCCTCCTCTTTTTGGCGACGGGTCAGTGGAGATGTTTCAGTATGAGTGGCAAGAGAGTGTTGATTTTTGGTGCGACCTCCGCCATTGCTGAACAGGTGGCACGCTGCTTTGCTCAGCAGGGAGCTACGTTGTTTCTAGTAGGACGTTCAGCCGAAAAGCTGAAAGCGATGGCCGCAGATCTGGAAGTGCGCGGGGCACAAAAGACTGAAGCTCAAGTGCTTGATGTGACTGAAGTTGAAATGCAGGCGGCGGCACTGGAACAGGCTGTTAACTCAATGGGTGGTATCGATGTTGCGTTGATTGCCTATGGCAGCTTGCCTGATCAGGTACGCTGTCAGGAGGATGTTGCGGAAACGTTACGAGAGTTTAGCCTTAATAGTGTTAGCGTAATTGCATTGCTTACACTGTTGGCAAATTTTTTTGAAAAGCAAGGCGCAGGAACCTTGGCAGCAATTTCTTCTGTGGCTGGGGATCGGGGTCGGCAGAGCAATTATGTGTATGGCGCGGCGAAGGGCGCGGTGAGTATTTTCTTACAAGGCCTGCGTAATCGGCTGGCCAAACAGGGTGTTAATGTTGTCACTATCAAACCGGGGTTTGTCGATACACCCATGACAGCCGATTTCAAGAAAGGTATACTCTGGGCCTCGCCAGAAGCGGTTGGCCAAGGGATTTACCAGGCTATAAACAAACAAAGAGATATTGTTTATTTGCCGTGGTTCTGGCGCTGGATTATGTTAGTCATTACTTCTATCCCCGAAAAAATCTTTAAGCGTCTCAATCTCTAGCCAGCGTTTTGTACAAATCAAACGACTTTTAACAACCAATTCTTCTGGATCGTATGTCTGATAAAAGCAACAAGTTAATCATCCCTGGTGCGGCGGGCTTGGTTGGTCAGAATCTCATTGTTCTGCTTAAACAGCAGGGTTATCGCAATATTGTTGCGCTTGATAAACATCCAGAAAATACCTCACTGCTACGAAAGCTTCATCCTGACATCACCGTAGTCGAGGCGGATATATCGAAACCTGGTGATTGGCAGCAACACTGTGTTGATGGCGATATTTTAATTATGTTGCAGGCGCAGATTGGTTCCAAACACTCAGCGCCATTTATTGCCAACAACATAACGTCGACACAGGTAATGCTGGATACTGCGCGAGAAATGGGTATCGAAAAAATAATTCACACCAGTTCGTCAGTTGTTGAGTCTGTGGCTGATGATGACTATACCGAAACCAAAAAACAGCAGGAAGAAATGGTCAAGCAATGTGGAATCGACTACTGCATCCTGCGACCAACTCTGATGTTTGGCTGGTTTGACAGGAAACATCTCGGCTGGCTGTCACGCTTTATGCACCGCGTTCCCGTTTTCCCCATTCCAGGCCATGGTCGTTATATGCGTCAACCCCTTTATGTGGGTGACTTTTGTCGCATCATCGTCAGTTGTGTAGCCGAATTCCCAGTAAACAAGGTTTACAATATCACCGGCCGAGAAAACGTAAACTACGTTGATATGATTAGAGCCATACGCGATACGATTGGTGCGAAAACCTGGATCGTGCATATTCCTTACTGGTTGTTCTGGTTGTTGTTAAAGGTTAATGCGGTTTTTGATTCCGATCCTCCTTTTACCGCGAGTCAACTCAAGGCATTGGTTGCTGGGGACGAGTTTGAAGTGATTCCCTGGTGGGAGATTTTTCATGTTGAGCCAACGCCGTTTAAACAGGCGATTGAAGAGACATTTACGCATGCTGAATTCAGTCAGTATGAATTAAAATTTTGATGAGCCGGACACAGAGTGACCTCGTACGTGCGGAGCGCGCAGCGAAAGCAACGTGCAATATGCAAACGAAAATACGGTTAGGCAGTTAAAATGGCGAAGATCGCAATTATTGGTGCGGGTGTCATGGGTCTGGCCAGTGCCTATGATTTGCTCAAGGCGGGGCATCAGGTCGAAATATATGAAGCTGATGACCGGATCGGTGGAATGTCCGCGCATTTCGATTTTGGCGGTCTCAGTATCGAACGTTTTTACCATTTTGTCTGCAAGCCTGATCAACATCTGTTCACGCTGCTTGATGACCTGAACATCGCCGATGAGCTTGTTTGGAAAGAGACAAAAATGGGGTACTACCACCAGGGCGAGTTGCACGACTGGGGTAACCCGTTCGCGTTATTGCGTTTCCCCCGACTTGATTTGATCTCCAAGTTCCGCTATGGCCTGCACATGTTCTGGTCGACCAAGCGTACGCGCTGGCAGGACCTGGACGCGGCAGAGGCTAGCGAATGGATCGAGCGCTGGATTGGTAAACGCGCCTACGACGTACTATGGCGTCGACTGTTTGAGCTGAAATTTCACGATTATACCGGCAATCTCTCGGCCGCCTGGATTTGGGCGCGTATCAAACGCGTGGGCACCTCACGCAAAAGCTTGTTGCAGGAGGAGCTTGGTTTTATACAAGGGGGCTCGGAACGTCTGCTTGAGGAGATTGAATCGGCCATTAAAGAACTGGGCGGTAAAATTTTTCTCCAGGCACCAGTGGAGCGGGTTAACTGGGATAACGACCAGGTCAAGGGTGTCGTTGTTAACGGTGAGTCGGTGGCTTACGATTATGTTATCAGCACAATTCCATTGCCGTTTGTACCTCGAATCTTGCCTGATCTGCCGGAGGACACGCTCGAGAAATATCGAAACGTAAAAAATATCGGTGTTGTTTGTGTGATCTTCAAATTACGCCAGCGCGTTACCGAGAATTTTTGGCTAAACGTCAGCGATCCGGAAATGGATATACCGGGAATCATTGAATACTCGAACCTTAGGCCGCTTGAGCACAATATCGTCTACGTGCCTTACTACATGCCGCAGTCGCACCCAAGGTATCAATGGTCTAACGAGAAAATAGTCGAGGAAGCTCGAAGTTACGTGCGGAAAATTAATCCACAACTCAAAGACGATGATTTTGTGGATGCGTGGGCGTCGCGCTATGGATTTGCTCAACCGATTTGTCAACCCGAATTTCTAGCGCAATTACCGCCAATAAAAACCTCGGTCGAGGGTTTGTTTGTTGCCGACACGTCTTATTACTACCCGGAAGATCGCAGCATTTCCGAAAGTGTGCGCATTGGACGCGAGATCGCGGCCATGATCCCCCAGCAATGAAGCGCAATGAAACGCGTAGCCCTACACGTCAAGAATTCAGAATTTGCGCGGTTTTTGGTTGTTGGAGGGTTTGCGGCGGCCGTAAATTTTCTGAGCCGGTTCGGTTTCAATGTGTTTTTCTCATTTCGTGTATCCGTAGTGCTCGCCTACATTGTCGGCATGTTTACCGCCTTTCTGTTATCGCGCATATTTGTCTTTGAACCGAGTGGCCGTCATCCGGCACATGAATTTTTTTATTTCACCCTGGTTAATCTTCTTGCGGTGGCGCAGGTTTGGCTGATTAGTGTAGGCTTGGCCGAATATTTGTTTCCAGCACTGAACTTTGAATTCTATCCATACGCAATTGCCCACTTTGTAGGCATCAGCGTACCGGTAGTTACCAGTTACTTTGGACATAAATACTGGTCGTTTCGTAAACCCTCCGACTAGTTAGTGCGTATTATATTGTCGTTCAAAAGGACTTGTTAAAATGGAGATCGTAGAAATGATTAGTCGTTCATTAAAGGGCATGATGCCATGAAAACCATTCGTAAAGCCGTATTCCCTGTCGCCGGGCTCGGAACCCGGTTCCTACCTGCCACCAAAGCCAGCCCAAAAGAAATGTTACCGGTTGTCGACAAACCGTTAATTCAGTATGCAGTTGAGGAAGCCATCAGCGCGGGCATTGATCAGCTTATTTTTGTAACCGGCCGGAATAAACGTTCCATTCCCGATCATTTTGACAAGGCGTATGAGCTGGAAGCGGAGTTGGAAAAGAATGGTAAAACCAAATTGTTGGATATTGTCCGCAAGGTTTTGCCGTCGCACGTTTCCTGTATCTACACACGACAATCTGAGGCTTTGGGACTAGGTCATGCCGTTTTGTGTGCGGAGCCAATTGTGGGTGATGAGCCGTTTGCCGTCATTCTTGCCGATGATCTGATCAATGGCGAAGGACAGGGCTGTCTGGCGCAAATGACTGAAGTTTTCGATGCCAACCATTGCTCAGTGCTGGGTGTCGAGGAGGTGGACGCACAGGAAACCGAAAAATATGGCATTGTCGCTACGACGCCGGTCAGTGATCGACTTTCCAGCGTGACCGAAATTGTCGAGAAGCCAAAACCCGCGGACGCCCCATCTAACCTCGGTGTAGTTGGGCGCTACATTCTGACGCCGGCGATCTTCGATTCCATTCGCAAAACAGGTAAAGGTGCGGGTGGCGAAATCCAGTTGACCGATGCCATTGCGGACTTGAAAAATACCGAACAGGTTCTGGCTTATCAATTTGCGGGGCCGCGTTACGACTGCGGCAGCAAATTGGGTTACCTGGAAGCGACCGTGGAGTTTGCGTTGCGTCACCCAGAACTAAAGGATACGTTTCGTGACTATCTGCGCAGCCTACAGTTGTAACGTATCCCGGAATGTTCCTGTATTAAATCTCGGGAATCTCTGAATAAGCGCTTTCTCGTCACTCCGGCGAAAGCCGGAGTCCAGTAAAGTCAGATAGCGGCTGGATTCTGGCCTTCGCCAGAATGACGTGTGCAGAGCTTTCCCTTGCAAAAAATCCCGCGCGTTCTGCCAGACGTTGTAGGTGGCTCCCCAGCCCGGACTCGAACCAGGGACAGGCTGATTAACAGTCAGCTGCTCTACCAACTGAGCTACTGGGGATTGGAGGCGTGTATGTTACTGATCGGCTCGAGGCGGGTCAATATTTACACGGCTTCTTAGCCCGCGTCTTGCGCGCATATCAGTGACTGTCCGTCGGGTCCCGTTTGGCTGATTCGCGGCCGGCCAATCCAGTTGACGATCACCGCCCGGGACAGACTCGGCAAGCCGCGGCTACAAAAGGTAAAGGTGCCATTCATTTTCGCGAAACCGGTCGGCCGATAGGCAACGTAGTTGTCGGTGGGAAAGCCATTGTAAGTCAGCGTGACTCCCGGCGGGAGTTCGTTTCGTACCAATAAAACCTGCTCGGCGTCGTCCCGCTGTTCGTTCCAGTTGGTATCGACGAACACAATCCAGCCATCGGTCCAGGCGCCGCCACGGGTACAGCCGGTGCCGCTGCTGCTTTTGCAAATGATCCCCTGAGCGCTTTGGCGGGCAGCCTCGGAGCGAGTTAGGGCGAGAGCGCCGGCCAGCGAATTAACCTGAGTCGTAAGCCGGCTCGAGCCGATGACGGATTGTAACGCCGGAACGCCGATGGATAGTAGAACACTACTGACGGCCAGCGTAATGGCCAGATCGAGGAGCGTGAGCCCTCGAGTGTAACGAGATGAAAAAAAAGCGCGTGACCCGGCAACGGAGCAGCCGGGCACGCGGCGATTGTAGACGTCCATGTCAACCCCCCACTTCCTTGTAGGGCTAGACTATCGAACTTACGCAGAAATGCCTGTAGGACAATCCCGCGACTTTGTGTAGGAATTTTCTGACGTTTGTGTCAGATTTTGCTGATACGCCGAAGCGCTTCGTCGAGGTTTTCCATGCTGGTGGCGAACGACAGTCTTACGTAACCGGGTGCCCCGAAAGCGGTTCCCGGCACCAGCGCGACGCCGACGTGTTCGAGCAGGTATTCGGCGAGTTGTAGGTCATCGTCAACGTCGGGCAGGCGCTCTATCAGACCGCGCACGTTTGGAAACAAATAAAACGTGCCAACAGACGGCAAACAGTTTATTCCATCAATCGTATTGAGTTTGCTTAACACCCGATCATGACGGTTCTTAAACGCATCACGCATTTCACTTACACAGGTCTGATTACCATTCAACGCAGCTTCCGCTCCGGCCTGTGAGATCGAGGCCGGGTTGGATGTACTTTGCGACTGAATCTTTTTCATCGCCTGGATGATCACGCTCGGACCCGCGGCGTACCCAATACGCCAGCCGGTCATGGAATAGGCCTTGGACACCCCATTCAACACCAGCGTACGATCGTACAGGTCCGGACAGGCATTAAGTATGTTACTGAACGGCTCATCGGCCCACAGCATGTGTTCATACATATCATCGGATGCGATCAATACCTCCGGGTAGCCGCGCAACACTTCGCCCAGCGCTGCCAGCTCTGCGCGCGTGTAGGTCTGGCCAGTCGGGTTTGATGGGCTGTTGATCACAAACAGACGTGTGCGCGGGCTCAGGGCCGCGGCGAGTTGCGCCGGTGTGATGCGAAAGGACTGTTCGATTTCAGTTTCGATAATGACGGGTTTCCCGTCAGCCAGTTTGACCATATCCGGATAAGACACCCAGTAGGGTGCCGGGATAATCACCTCATCGCCTTCATCCAACACCGCCTGTGCCAGGTTGAAAAAGCTTTGCTTGCCGCCACAGGACACCAGTATCTGATTGGGTTCGTAACTCAGCGCGTTGTCGCGGGCAAATTTGTCAATAACAGCTTGTTTGAGCGAAGCCGTTCCATCGACTGCTGTATACCGTGTCTTCCCGGCAGTTAACGCGGCAATCGCGGCGTCCTTGATGTGCTGCGGCGTGTCGAAGTCCGGTTCACCTGCGCCCAATCCGATAATATCCTTACCGGCTGATTTCAGGGCATTGGCGCGGGCGGTAACGGCGAGGGTGGGGGAGGGTTTGACACGCTGCACACGTTGCGACAACTTCATTGTTCTTTTGTAACCTGTGGTCTCTTGGGTTTCAGTTGTGCCTAATATACTTTAAATACTACCCAGAACTCTAATCCTGAGCGGAAGCTCTGGTTAAATTTTCTATCGTCATTCCGGCGCAGGCCGGAATCCAGTAAGATCAGATCGCTCCTGGATTCCGGCCTGCGCCGGAATGACAATAATCAGAGCTTCCTTAATATGCCAAAGCAGTTTGATTTAAGATCTGAATTTTCCCCGGCCGGCGATCAACCCGAAGCAATTGATGCGTTAGTTGATGGGCTTGAATGTGGTGAAGCGGCAATGACGCTGCTCGGGGTGACCGGGTCCGGCAAGACCTTTAGTATTGCCAACGCAATTCAGCGAGTACAACGCCCGGCCCTGATATTGGCGCCGAACAAGACGCTGGCGGCACAGCTCTATGGTGAAATGCGAGATTTCTTTCCCGACAACTCGGTCGAATATTTTGTGTCGTATTACGACTACTATCAGCCCGAGGCATATGTGCCCACCACTGATACCTATATCGAAAAAGATGCTTCCATTAACGAGCACATCGAGCAAATGCGGCTGTCGGCAACCAAGTCGCTGCTGGAGCGGCGCGACACTATCATCGTTGCGACGGTGTCTGCAATTTATGGCCTGGGTGATCCGCGTTCGTATCTATCCATGCTATTGCATCTGGTGCGCGGTGATCAGATCGACCAGCGAAAAATTCTGCGCCGCCTGACCGAATTGCAGTACAGCCGTAACGATGTCGAACTCCGTCGAGGTACCTATCGTGTGCGTGGCGAGGTAATCGACATATTTCCTGCCGACTCCGATCGGGAAGCGGTGCGCATCGAACTGTTTGATAATGAACTCGAATCGCTCAGCTATTTTGACCCGCTTACCGGTGAAGTGCTGAAGAAAGTACCGCGGCTGACCATCTACCCCAAGACCCACTATGTCACGCCAAGGGAAACCATACTTGCCGCAATGGAGTCAATTCGGGTTGAACTCAAGGAACGTCTGCAACAACTCTACGACGCCAATAAACTGGTCGAGGCCCAGCGTCTGGAACAGCGTACCCGGTTTGACCTGGAGATGATGCAGGAAATGGGCTATTGCTCGGGTATTGAGAATTACTCTCGCTACCTGTCCGGGCGCAACGCCGGTGAGCCGCCGCCCACCTTGATTGACTATCTTCCCGATGATGCGCTGGTGGTTATTGATGAGTCGCATGTCACGGTGCCCCAACTCGGTGCAATGTATCGCGGCGATCGTTCACGCAAGGAGAACCTGGTGGAGTATGGCTTTCGTCTGCCTTCTGCGCTCGATAACCGACCGCTGCGCTTCGAGGAATTTGAGCGTCTTATTGGTCAGTCGATTTTCGTATCCGCAACGCCCGGACCCTATGAGGCTGAACATGCCAGCCGCGTGGTCGAGCAGGTCGTGCGCCCCACCGGTTTGGTGGACCCGTTAGTGGAAGTTCGCCCGGCCGTAACCCAGGTCGATGATGTGCTATCGGAGATCAATCAACGTGCCGCAATTAAGGAACGCGTGCTGGTCACCACACTCACTAAACGCATGGCGGAGGACCTAACCGACTACCTGAGCGAACACGGTGTACGCGTGCGGTACATGCACTCAGACATCGATACCGTGGAACGCGTTGAGATTATTCGCGACCTGCGCCTGGGTGAGTTTGATGTTCTTGTGGGTATTAACCTGTTACGGGAGGGCCTGGACATCCCGGAGGTGTCGCTGGTCGCGATACTGGATGCGGACAAGGAAGGCTTTTTGCGATCCGATCGTTCGCTTATCCAGACAATGGGGCGTGCGGCGCGTAACATCGGTGGAACCGCGATTCTGTATGCCGATAAAGTCACCGGCTCCATGCAACGTGCAATGGAGGAAACCGCGCGGCGTCGAGCCAAGCAAGAAGCATTCAATGAAGAACACGGCATTACCCCGCGCAGCGTCAAAAAGGCGGTCGCGGACGTCATGGAAGGGGCTTACGGTTCCATGCAATCCGTCTCACGATTCGCCAAAGTGGCTGAGGAGGAGATTGAATACGGTAAACTCTCCCCGTCCGAGCTGGAAAAACGCCTCGAGGAATTGGAACAACAGATGTTCCGCCATGCGCAAAACCTGGAGTTCGAAGAAGCCGCCAACCTGCGCGACAAGATCAAACACATTCGTGACGCCGGCTTCGGCCTATTAACCGCCTCCGGTAGCTGAATGCCGTATAGCAAGCCGCGACAATTGGTGTATAATTCCGCTCCGTTCTGTTACACGGGCCGGTGGTTTCCCTAGTCACTAGCACCTCGTCCCTAGTAACTGATTTTCAGGCGCGTAGCTCAGTTGGTTAGAGCACCACCTTGACATGGTGGGGGTCGTTGGTTCGAATCCAATCGCGCCTACCAATTTACTACCGACCGGCGAAGCACGCTGTTTCGCGACCGAGTCTGAACCCGCACGCGGCCTTTGGTAGGGGTCGCCACTGATAAGGGAGAGGCACATGCCCATCGTTACCCTGCCGGACGGCAGTCAGCGCGAGTTTGCGCAACCTGTTTCAATTGCCGATGTCGCCGCCGATATCGGGCCTGGCCTTGCCAAGGCCGCACTGGCCGGACGCGTGGACGGCAAGCTGGTGGACACCAGCTACACCATCGACGCTGATACCAAACTGGCCATCATTACCGACCGTGATGACGACGGTATCGATGTCATCCGTCACTCCAGTGCCCATTTACTTGCCCAGGCGGTCAAGCAACTGTTCCCCGCGGCACAAGTGACCATCGGACCGGTGATCGAGGACGGGTTTTACTACGACTTCAGTTATCCACCGGGTTTCTCCGAAGACGATCTGGCGAAAATCGAAAAGAAAATGCAGGAATTGGTGAAGCAGAACTTCCCGATTGAACGCACGGTTATGCCTCGCGATGAAGCCGTAAAGTTCTTCCGCGACATGGGCGAGGAGTACAAGGCCGAAATCATCGCCTCCATTCCGGAAGACCAGGAAATCGGCCTCTATCGCCAGGGTGACTTCATCGATTTGTGCCGCGGTCCGCATGTGCCTTCCACCGGCAAGCTGAAAGCCTTCAAGCTGATGAAACTCGCCGGCGCGTACTGGCGCGGCAATTCGGATAACGAGATGTTGCAGCGCGTCTACGGCACCGCCTGGACGGACAAAAAGCAGCTGAAGGCCTACTTACATCGCCTGGAAGAGGCCGAGAAACGCGACCACCGTCGCCTGGGCCGCAAACTAAACCTGTTTCACACCCAGGAAGAAGCGCCTGGAATGGTGTTCTGGCACGACCACGGCTGGAGTGTCTATCAGCAGGTTGAGCAGTATATTCGCGAACGCTTGCGCGAGCATGACTATCAAGAGGTCAACACGCCTAAACTGGCCGACCGGGTCTTGTGGGAGAAATCGGGCCACTGGGCCAAATTTCGCGACGATATGTTTACCACCCACTCGGAAAATCGCGAGTACGCCGTCAAGCCGATGAATTGCCCCTGCCATGTGCAGATATTCAATCAGGGTTTGAAAAGTTACCGTGATTTGCCGCTGCGCATGGCGGAGTTCGGTTCCTGCCATCGCAACGAACCTTCGGGCACACTGCACGGTTTAATGCGGGTGCGGGCCTTTACCCAGGACGATGCGCATATTTTCTGCACCGAGGATCAAGTCCAGGAAGAGGTCTCGGCGTTTATTGACCTCTTGTATTCTGTGTATCGGGACTTCGGTTTTGACGACGTCATCGTAAAACTGTCGACGCGTCCAGAGCAGCGCGTCGGTGCGGATGACGTCTGGGACAAGGCCGAAGCGGCGCTTGAGACCGCTCTCAACAGCAAAGGGCTGGACTGGGATCTGCAGCCGGGCGAGGGCGCCTTCTACGGCCCCAAGATAGAATTTTCCCTCAAGGATTGCCTGGGTCGTGTTTGGCAGTGCGGCACCATCCAGGTGGATTTCTCCATGCCGGGCAGGCTCGACGCCCACTTTATCGCTGAGGACGGCTCCAAACACGTCCCGGTGATGCTACATCGGGCCATTTTGGGTTCCATGGAGCGATTTATCGGGATTTTAATCGAGCATTTCGCCGGTGCATTTCCTGCCTGGTTGGCGCCCGTGCAGGCGGTTGTGCTCGATATTACCGACCGCCAGGCGGAATATGCGGCGAATATTGCCAAGAGTCTGAAAATTCGTGGTTTTCGAGTCAATAGTGACTTGAGAAATGAAAAGATCGGCTTTAAAATCCGCGAGCATACATTGCAGAAGGTTCCTTACCAGCTAATTGTGGGTGATAAGGAATTGGAAAACGGCACAGTGGCCGTGCGCACGCGATCCGGTGACGATCTGGGGAGCATGACTCTTGATGAGTTTGCTGATCGATTGACCGCGGAAGTCGCGCGCCGCGGCCGTCCTGTTTTGGAGGATTAAAGAATCGCAGCAGTAAAAAAGACGCGCATCAACGAGGACATCACCGTCAGCCAAGTCAGGTTGATCGATGCCGAAGGCGAGCAAGCCGGCATCCTGTCCACGGAGGAAGCGCAAAAGATGGCCGACGAGGCTGATCTTGATCTCGTGGAAGTGGCAGCCGAGGCCGATCCGCCTGTCTGTCGCATCATGGACTACGGCAAGTATCAGTTTGAGTTAAACAAGAAACGCCACGCGGCGAAAAAGAAACAGAAACAGATTCACATCAAGGAAGTGAAATTCCGTCCTGGGACGGAAGAAGGAGACTACCAGGTCAAACTACGCAACCTGGTGCGTTTCCTGAGTGACGGGGACAAGACCAAGGTGACATTACGTTTCCGCGGTCGTGAAATGGCTCACCAGAATCTGGGCGCCGAGCTTCTCAAACGGGTCGAAAAAGATCTGTCTGAGATCGGATCGGTAGAACAGTTTCCGAAAATGGAAGGCCGGCAGATGGTGATGGTGATTGCCCCGAAAAAGAAGTAGCACGCTACTGTCCGCCGGGTGTGGCAACCTGGGCGTCCAGTCAAAAGTGTGTATTTATTAATTACGAATGCGGAGTTTGTGAAAATGCCAAAGATGAAAAGCAACCGGGGTGCCGCAAAGCGCTTCCGGAGATCAAGTTCGGGTGGCTTCAAGCGTGGCCAGTCCCATCGCCGTCATATTCTGACGAAAAAAAGCACTAAGCGGAAACGCCAGTTGCGCAGTATCGAGCAAGTTTGCGAAGCCGATACACGCTCAGTTCGCCGCATGTTGCCCTATAGTTGACGGATTGAGAGGAGGCCGCAAATATGCCAAGAGTTAAACGCGGCGTGACCGCTCACGCCAAACACAAAAAGATTCTTAACAAAGCCAAGGGTTACTACGGTCGACGTAAAAACGTCTTTCGTGTTGCAACCCAGGCTGTTACCAAGGCCGGTCAGTACGCGTATCGAGATCGTCGGCAACGCAAACGTCAGTTTCGTGCCTTGTGGATTGCGCGCATCAACGCCGCAGCCCGCGAGTGTGGCATGTCCTACAGCCGGATGATCAATGGCCTGCATAAAGCTGAAATTGAAGTGGATCGTAAAGTGCTGGCCGATCTGGCCGTGCACGATATGGTTGCTTTTAGTGCCCTTGCAGAAAAAGCCAAGGCAAGCCTGACTGACTGATGAGTTAGCGACGTACTCTGGCAGTACGCGCAAACAAATTGGTTTACCAATACAGAAAGGGAAGGCAGGTTCGCCTTCCCTTTTTTGTTTTCGATACTGAAAACATATGCACAAAAAATTAAAAAAACTGGTCGATGAGGCCATTCAGTCGATTGGCGTTGAGCACGATCTCGCCGGTCTGGATCAGCTTCGCGTACATTACCTGGGCAAAAAGGGACAACTGACCCAGCAAATGAAATCCCTGGGTACGTTACCCGCAGAAGAGCGACCCAAAGCTGGCCAGGCCATCAACAAAGCCAAACAGGCTGTACAGGATGCGCTTAACACGCGCAAAGCTGCGCTCGATTCGGCGGCGCTTGAGTCGGCTTTGGCCAGTGAAACGGTTGATGTAACTCTGCCGGGGCGCGGTGAACCCAGTGGTGGTCTGCACCCTGTGACGCGGACCCGAGAGCGTATTGAAGATTTGTTTGTGCAAATGGGCTTTGAGATTGCCGAAGGACCGGAAATTGAAACGGACTGGCACAATTTTGAAGCACTTAATATTCCTGAGTCGCATCCGGCGCGGGCCATGCACGACACGTTTTATATCAACGAGAAACATTTGCTGCGCACACACACCTCGCCCGTGCAGATACGCGTCATGCTTGAGCAGCAACCGCCGTTACGGGTGATCGCTCCCGGTCGCGTGTATCGATGTGATTCCGATTTAACCCACACGCCGATGTTCCATCAGGTGGAAGGCCTGTTGGTTGATGAGCAGGCGAGTTTCGCCGATCTCAAGGGCGTGCTGGACGATTTCCTGCATCAGTTTTTCGAACGTGAGGATCTGGCCGTGCGATTTCGGCCTTCGTATTTTCCCTTTACCGAACCCTCCGCCGAAGTGGACATCCAGTGCGTCATGTGTGGTGGCGACGGCTGCCGGGTGTGCAGTCACACCGGTTGGCTGGAAGTGCTCGGCTGCGGCATGGTGCACCCTCGAGTGTTTGAACACGTCAACATCGACACCGAAAAATACACCGGCTTTGCATTCGGCATGGGTATCGAACGTTTGGCCATGCTGCGTTACGGCGTGAATGACTTGCGTTTGTTTTTTGAGAACGATTTGCGGTTTTTAAAACAATTCAGATAACAAAGATTCTAGCGGCTAGCCGCTAGTAGCTAGGAACTGCTCGGTATGAAATTTAGCAATAAATGGTTGCGTGAATGGGTGGACCCACCGGTGTCTACCGAGGAACTCGCGCATCAGCTCACCATGGCCGGACTCGAGGTGGATGCCGTCGAACCGGTTGCCGCTGAATTCAGTGATGTAGTGGTTGCCGAAGTCGAAGACGTGCAGCCGCATCCCGATGCGGATAAATTGCGCGTGTGCCGCGTCAACGCCGGTCAGGCGGAAACCCTGTCTATTGTTTGCGGCGCGGCCAATGTAGCGGCGGGGTTGAAGGTCCCGTGTGCCATCGTTGGCGCCCGCTTACCTGGCGGCTTAAAGATCAAGAAAGCCAAACTACGCGGCGTGGAGTCATCCGGAATGCTGTGCTCCGAGCAGGAATTGGGGCTGGCTGAAACGGCCGCCGGGTTGATGATCCTGCCGGATACGGCGCCGGTCGGAAAAAATATTCGCGATTATCTGCACCTGGACGATGTCAGCATTGAACTGGGACTCACGCCTAACCGAGGTGATTGTCTCAGCATCGCAGGTATTGCTCGCGAGGTCGCCGTGCTTAATCGTCTTGCCGCGGCTCCGCCGCCGGGAGCTGCAATTCCGGCGATGCACGATACCCGTCTGGATGTGAACCTGGAAGCGGCAGACGCCTGCCCCCGCTATGTGGGTCGGGTGATTCGAGCGGTAAATGTGCAGGCGACGACACCGGTCTGGATGCAGGAGCGGCTGCGACGCAGCGGCCTGCGCAGTCTCGGCCCCGTTGTTGATGTCACTAATTATATTTTGCTGGAACTGGGCCAACCAATGCATGCCTTCGATCTCGCCAAGCTCAGCGGTGCGATTCATGTTCGCTATGCGCACAGCGGTGAGAGTCTGAGCCTGCTGGATGGCAAAGAGATTGAATTGACGCCAGACAGTCTGGTGATTGCCGACGAAAAGATGCCGCTGGCTCTGGCGGGGATTATGGGCGGTAGTGAATCGGCTGTCGGCGATACAACCCGAGACATCTTTCTTGAAAGCGCGTTCTTTGATCCGATGGCGATTGCCGGGCGCGCACGGCGGTTCGGATTGCATACCGACTCCTCGCACCGCTTTGAACGCGGTGTGTCTGCCGAGTTGCAACGTGCCGCTATCGAACGCGCGACAGCGCTGCTGGTCGAGGTTGCCGGCGGCCAACCGGGACCGGTGACTGAGGTCACCGAGATTGCATCCATGCCGCTGAGAAAGCCTGTCTCACTGCGACACGCGCAAATTACTCGCGTTCTGGGTGGTGAAATTCCGGTTCAAGAGGTTGAGGATATTCTCACCCGTTTGGGGATGGCTGTAGAGTCCAATTCCCAAGGCTGGTCGGTGATCCCGCCGGCGTTCCGTTTCGATATCGATCGCGAGCCGGACCTGATCGAAGAGGTAGGACGTATTCATGGCTACGATCAGCTGCCGAGCAGCCGGCCAACGGGCCAGCTGGAAATGGGTTCATGTTCAGAACTCTTGCTGGATCGACGCCGCCTGGAACAGGCGCTGATCTTTCGCGGCTATCAGGAGGCCATTACCTACAGCTTCGTCGACCCCGAGCGGCAGCAGGCCATTGAGCCTGAGAAGGCCGCCGTGGCCCTGCTTAACCCTCTCGCCAGCGATCTGGGCGTGATGCGCACGAGTCTTTGGACAGGTTTGCTGAAAATCGCACAGTACAATTTGCATCGCCAGCAGGGACGTATAAAAATATTCGAGTATGGTCTAAACTTTGTCCTTCAAGACACTGAAATTGTGCAGGAATCAGCTATTGGTGGTGTGCTCGGTGGAACGCGCTTTCCGGAACAGTGGGGTAGCGCTGAGCAGACGATAGACTTCTTTGATGCGAAGGCAGATGTTGAGGCATTGCTGGCACTTAGTGGTGAAACCGGCAACTTCGCGTTTACGCCGGAGACACACCCGGCATTGCATCCAGGTCAGTGTGCAAGAATTTTTCGTGACGGCCAGCCAATGGGTTGGGTAGGGCGTCTGCATCCACGTCTGGAACGTGAGCTGGATCTGCCGCAGGCGTTGTATTTGTTTCAACTTGAACTCAGTGGCCTTATGGCAACAGAAGTACCGAAATTTGCAGAATTATCACGATTTCCGTCTATTCGGCGTGATATTGCGGTTATCGTGAAAGAGGACGTTGTTGCAGCAGAAGTGCTTTTTTGTGCCAAAAATGCGGCTTCGGAGCTGCTTGACAAGGTAGAGCTTTTTGACGTGTATACGGGCGAAGGTATTGATTCTGGAAGAAAAAGTCTTGCTTTAGGCTTGACGTTACAGGATGTTTCACGCACTCTTACAGACACTGACGTGGACAATGTCCTAAGCCAGATCCTGGCAGCACTAAAAAACCAATTTGGGGCCACATTGAGAGAGTAGCAATGGCGTTGACGAAGGCCGAAATGGCAGAGCGCTTGTTTGAGGAATTGGGACTTAACAAACGTGAAGCCAAGGAACTGGTCGAGATGTTTTTCGAGGAAATACGCGGTGCCCTTGAAAACGGCAGACAGGTTAAATTGTCCGGGTTTGGCAATTTCGACTTGCGCGATAAAAAACAGCGGCCTGGAAGAAACCCTAAAACGGGTGAGGAAATACCGATTACCGCCCGACGGGTGGTGACGTTCCGCCCCGGGCAAAAACTAAAGGCGCGTGTCGAAATTTATGCTGGAACCGTCCAACAATAACGAACTCCCCCCCATCCCCGGGAAGCGCTATTTCACCATTGGTGAAGTCAGCGAGCTGTGTGACGTTAAACCCCACGTACTGCGCTACTGGGAGCAGGAATTCCCTCAGCTCAAGCCGGTCAAGCGGCGTGGAAACAGACGCTACTACCAACGCCAGGATGTCATCATGATCCGCCAAATCCGCAGTCTGCTTTACGAGCAGGGTTACACCATCGGTGGCGCTCGCCTGCAATTGTCGGAACCCAACAACAAAGACGAGGAAAAGCTCAATCCCCAAGTTTTGCGGGAAATTTGTACTGAGCTTGAAGACGTGCTGGAGTTGTTGAAAACCTGATCTTGCGCGGCGGTATCCCCGTCGTTCATTCCCTTTCCCGAGCGGGTACGTTATGATTGCCGCCGTTTTTCGGATAGCGCTCTGCTATCTGCCAAATTCGGGGCGTAGCGCAGTCTGGTAGCGCACTGCAATGGGGTTGCAGTGGTCGGAGGTTCAAATCCTCTCGCCCCGACCATTAAAATCAGGGACGAGTGACTAGTGACGAGTTTCTAGGGAAAAACGTCGGGTTCTTAAATCTCTTCGGAAATGGCCGGTCATTCGGTGTCTTAAAACCAGTCCTTGTTACTCGTAACTCGTCACCCGTCCCTTGGTTTTAATATTGCCTGATCGTCAGTGAATCGCCGCGCTGGGTAAATTCCAATTGTTTTAAGGCCGTCATACCGAGCAAGACTTCTTCGCCATCGACATTCGGGTTGATGGACGCGCGCAGATTTTCCAGTTGAATGGCGCCTAACCCCAGTGAATCGAGTCGGGTTAACCAGCCGGGTGCCGGGCCGTTTGCCGTTTGATAGGTGATTTGGCTGCCGCGCTCGAGGCCGATTTCTTCAGCGAGTTTTGCCGGAACCGACACGTCGCTGGCGCCGGTATCGAGCAGAAAAACGACCGTGTAGCCGTTGATGGTTCCCGAGGTGACGTAGTGGCCAAACCGGTTCCGTTTCAAAGTGACTTCGCGAGCGCCTTCGCTGCTTAAGTTCGCAGCATGTTGTTGATTTGGATTGTATTGTTTTTCGAGCAGGTTGTTGAACAAAAGAATCAGAAGTCCAATCAACAGAATCCAGGCGCCAAACATCATTGAGCGCGCAAAAGGTTTTGTTTCGTTTGTCATGTTACAGAATGCGTCCTGACCGTGGGTGTCTCGGGCAACCAATCGTTTATATGTTGTCTATGGCCGGGCTTTTCAATCAAACAGCCCGCAAGCCGTCGATGCGTGGGCGGTTAATCTGCAAAAGATTGAGCCAGTGCGATCCGCTTTTCATAGGCATCTCGCGCAATTTGGATATCTTCCAAAAAGTAGGGTAGTTCCGCCATGGTCAATGCCTGCGGGCCATCGACCAAAGCCTTGGCAGGATGCGGATGAAAATCTGCCAGGATCATATTGGCGCCGGCGATCACCCCTTGTGCGGTGACATGCATCACATCAAGTAGACCGTCTGGTGCAGCATCCCGACTGCCGACGGAGTGGGAAGGGTCTATGCACACCGGCATACGCGTCAACCGTTTAATCGCCGGTACGTGCGCAAAGTCGACAAAGTTTCGGTGCGGGTCGCCCATGTTGGTTTTCATTCCGCGTAGTCCAAAAATAACCCGTGCGTTGCCTTCGCTGGCCAGATATTCTGCGGCGTTGAGTGATTCCTCCAGGGTGATCCCGAAACCACGCTTAATCAGAACCGGAAACATACGTTGCCGTCCCACTGCCTTCAATAATTCAAAATTTTGCGTGTTGCGCGTACCAATTTGCAGCATAACCCCGGTGGGATGGCCGGTCTCCTCCAGCGCTGTTTTGATTTCCTCTACGTGAGATTCGTGTGTGACTTCCATCGCAATAACACGGATGCTGTACTTACCCGCCAATTCAAAAACATAGTTTAAACAGCTCTTGCCATGACCTTGAAACGAATAGGGATTGGTGCGTGGTTTGTAGGCGCCCATGCGGGTACAGACCTGTCCGTGTTCCTGCAGGGCACGCATCATGAGCTCGACATGTTCCCGGTTGTCGACGGCACAAAGTCCGAGAAAGGCATTCAGGTTATCCTGACCAAAACGTACACCATTATATTCAAATGCAGTAGGGCGTGTGTCGTCCTTGTGCCGCCCCAGGATGCGGTACTCTTCGGAAATCCGAACAACACGTTCCACCGCGGGCAAGGCTTTAATTTCGTCTGCGGATAACGATGCCGTATCACCAATCAGATATATCTCGGTGAGTACCTGTTGGGTACCGTGCTCTTCATGCACATTCAGGCGAATATTGGGAAGCGCGCTGAGAAATTCAAAGGTTGCCTTGAACTCAGCCGTTTCGCGCGTGAGGTTGGGATGCAGGATAACGATCATTGCGGGTTTTTGTCAGTTTTAATTTTTGGGGACGTGGTCTCGAAACCGAAGTTTCATTTCATCGTACGCGTCAATACGGCGATCACGCAAATACGGCCAGATGCGGCGCACCTGCTCACTGCGGGTTAAATCAACATCAGCAACAAGCACCTCGGCTTGATCGGTTGACGCTTGGGCAAGAATCTCGCCCTGCGGACCGCAAGCGAAACTACCTCCCCAAAAGTGGATGCCGCCGGTTGTTCCACTCGGATCGGCTTCAATACCGATTCGATTACAACTTAGAACCGGAACGCCGTTGGCGATGGAGTGTGCGCGTTGAATTGTTTGCCAGGCTTGAAATTGACGCGTTTGTTCTTCGGGTTCGTCGGCGGGATCCCAACCGATGGCGGTAGGGTAAATTAACATCTGTGCGCCGGCCAATGCCATCAGGCGTGCTGCCTCAGGGAACCATTGGTCCCAGCAGACCAGGACGCCGAGCCGACCCAGGCTGGTGTCGATCGGCGTGAAACCGAGATCACCGGGTGTGAAGTAAAATTTCTCGTGATAACCGGGATCATCTGGGATATGCATCTTGCGGTATTTGCCTGCCAGGCTACCATCCGAATCCAGTACCACCGCGGTGTTGTGATATAAGCCGGCGTCGCGGCGCTCAAACACGGAACCCAAAATGACCACGCCCAGCTCACGCGCCAGCTCACCCAGTTTCTGAGTAGTGGGACCGGGGACCGACTCTGCAAGATCAAAGTTTGCTGTATCTTCGGTCTGACAAAAATAGGGCGTGTTGTGAAGTTCCTGTAACACAATTAGCTGGGCGCCATGCTTTGCAGCCTCCCGTGTAGCATGCTCTATCTGCCAAAAGTTGGCCTGCAAGGACTCTGAGCTTGCTTGTTGTATCAGTCCGATTTTCAATTTATAGCCGATCGCGGTCAGTTTGATGCAATTCGTGTCAGGTGCTGGATTTTACTCTCCAGTATACCGTCGAAGCGAACTGGATTCAGCAATTAGGCTTAGCGACGCTGTGGGCGCAGATCGGAAGCTTGTTATGAGTCAAGAATAATAGTGAGGAAAATACCAAATATAATGACAATTTTTTGATTGGTGCTTGCCCTGTTAACAGTAGTTCTGTTGATTTTCTTTTTCGCTTTATTGCTTACCGAACGTGGAGTCGGGCATGAGAAACTGCACGAGACCGTTTTTGTCGCCCGCTACCGTTTTTAATTTTGTTGGCGTAAGATGCGCGAAACGAGGTTGCGTACTGCATGATGATAATAAGGGAGCCGATTGTGAGAACTCGAATTGCGTTGGTATTAGTGATGGTTGCATTTACTGTTTTGGTGTCTTGTGCAACCAAGGACCCCAAGAACGAATTGGGTTACGCCCTCCGTGGTTACGAAAGGGAATTACGCTGGGGAGAATGGGACAAGGCAGCACAGTTTCATGAAAACGCAGCCGAGGTGATAACGCCTAGTTTGCGAGAAAAATTGGTGCGTGTCCGTATTTCCGGTTACGACGTCCTTAATGGCACCATGACTTCGGATAAATCCATGATGGTGCAAACCGTGCGTATCCGCTACTACAACGATGCCAACTACGTCGAACGAACGCTTATGGACCGCCAGACCTGGAAGTACAACAAAAAAGTGCAAAAATGGTTTTTGAGTTCGGAATTGCCCAAATTCAGATAGCTTGTTTCAGTGGGTCGTCGTTTCTACTTTGGGTTCTTTTTTCGTGAGTACGCCTCTGGGTAGTTGCATTGTGGCGCAGTGCAGGCTGCCACGCTGTTCTAATAATGCACGGCAGTCAATGCGAATAAGCTGACGGGTAGGAAATGCCCGTTTAAGGCGCCGGATTGCAGTTTGATCGGCTGTGTCTCCATAGCATGGCACCAGTACAGCAGAGTTGATGATTAAAAAGTTGGCGTAGCTCGCCGGTAGGCGTTGACCATCCTGGCCCAGGATGGGGGCGGGGATGGGTAACGGTACAAGCCGATAGTTTTTTTTCGCAGGAAACGCACTTTCAAGCTCGCACCGTAGTTCCTGCAATACGTTATAGTGTTCATCGTCAGGGTCTTCGCAGGCTGTGTAGGCGATGGTACGCGAGTTACAGAATCGAGCCAGCATATCGACATGGCCATCGGTGTCATCGCCTGCCAGAAAGCTGTTATGCAGCCAAACCACGCGTTTGATACCAAGGTAGCGGCGCAGCTTTAATTCGAGCAATCGCTTATCGAGTTGCGGATTTCGTGTCGGGCTCAGCAAACAACTGCTTGTGGTAAGCAAGGTACCGGCACCGTCCGTATCAATGCTGCCGCCTTCTAAAACAAGATCTATTTCTTCCAGGTCGGCGTTTTTAAAGAACCCCGTGTTAGCGAGCCTGCTCACCAGCGAGTTATCCAGCTGGGCATCATATTTTCCTCCCCAGCCGTTAAACGTGAATTTGAGTAAACGCGGGTGGCTGTTCCCGGCCACTGCAATGGGGCCGTAGTCCCGAACCCAGGTGTCGTTGGTGGCCGCGACGGCGAAGCGGCAGTTTTGCAAGTTAACGCCGGCTTGCGTCAACTGCTGTTTAACGTGTTGCAAATGAGGGGTATCGTAGGCAATAACAAACGCGAGTTGCCGTTCACTGATGGCCTGGATCAGAGCGCAGTAAACCGGTTCGATAGTCTGTAGGGATGGCGCCCAGTCGGAAAGTCGGTGTGGCCAGGTCAGTATCACTCCACTCTGCGGTGTCCATTCCGGCAGGAGTGCGGTGGATACTGTCACTAAAACAGAGGGGGCTTAGTCAGGCGAAATCTAAGGCTGGGGGGCGTCGCGGGTCAGTACGGAATTGAGTACCCACTGATGCTCAAAGTAGACAATAAAATCGTTATAGACCCAGCGGGCAATGGGAGGCTCACCGACAGCAGGCACTTTCTCGACCGGCGTGCCAAACAGTTCTTCAACCTTGTCCATGGTCATACCTCGGGCGGGCATTTCCACTGAGAGCACGGTTCGCTGGCCTGCCTGGGATCCGGGATCAGGCATACGCAGCACATCGGCGACGGCACTATTCACACCAAGCATTGATAACAGCAAAATGACATTTTTCATATGGAGTCGGAGCATGACTCACTCCCTCGGTGAGTTTATAGCGTAATCTGTATAAACTATACTTCATCAAAGGGTTACACGCAAAAATTAATGCATATTATATGCGGGATTAAATTGCGTGGGGCGGTGTTAGCTTGAAATCGCCCAATGGTAGCCCGCATGTTAGGCAACTGGCCGGTAATTTTCGCGTGACGGACAGGATTAATTAATGGTGCACACAGAAATTACATCCCCAAAAGCGGCTTCCCCGGGTACTGACGGCGTACCGCAATGGGGTGAACACTTGCTGTTCGAGCGCGATGTGGACGCGGTTCGGCGTATACGCCGGGCCATCCAGTTGGCTGAATCTGCCCACGGCAAGCAACAACGAGCCTCGGGCGAACCCTACATCAGTCACGCCGTTGCCGTGGCTGACATTCTTGCGGCACTCAAACTGGATGATGACACCCTGATTGCGGCGATCCTGCACGATGTGGTGGAAGACACTGAGGTGTCCCTGACGGACGTTGAGGCACAGTTCGGCGAGGTGGTGGCACATTTGGTTGATGGCGTCACGAAGATGGGGCTCATAGATTCCCAGGTGAGCGGGCGAGGACGCAGAAGCAGGGAGCATTTGCGCGCCGAGAGTTTGCGTAAACTGCTACTCGCCATGGCGGAAGATGTAAGGGTTGTGTTAATTAAACTTGCCGACCGTTTGCACAACATGCGCACCCTTAAATTTCTTGAAGCGGGTAAACAAAAACGCATTGCCCGCGAAACCCTGGACATCTATGCGCCACTGGCCAACCGGCTGGGGATTTGGCATATGAAGTGGGAGCTTGAGGACCTGTCGTTTCGCTATCTCGACCCTCTGGCGTACAAAACTGTTGCTACTCAGCTGGACGAACGCCGAGTCGATCGTGAACGCTATATTGCCAGGGTTGTCGATCTCCTGAATAAAGAGCTAGGGCGCAGCAATATTAAGGCGCAGGTCAGCGGGCGTCCTAAACACATCTACAGCATTTGGAAAAAGATGCACCGCAAAGGCGTAACCTACCACGATCTTTATGATGTTCGGGCATTGCGGGTGATTGTTGACGACGTGGTGCAATGCTATGCCGCACTCGGTGTGGTGCATAGTCTGTGGCAGCATGTTCCGCGCGAGTTCGATGACTACATCGCGACACCGAAAGAAAACATGTATCAGTCTATACATACCGCAGTCGTCGGACCTGCGGGTAAAACACTTGAAGTGCAGATCCGGACGACGTCCATGCACGAGCACGCCGAACTAGGTGTGGCGTCACATTGGCGCTACAAAGAGGGTGGCAAGCCGGATTCCAAGTACGAGCAAAAAATACAGTGGCTGCGACAGTTGCTGGAGTGGAAGGAAGAGTCCGCGGATGCCGGCGACTTTATCGATCGTTTCAAATCGGAGGTATTTCAGGATCGCGTCTATGTGTTAACCCCGGAGGGGGATGTTATGGACTTGCCGCAGGGGGCAACGCCCCTGGATTTCGCATATTACATTCATACTGAAGTGGGTCACCGTTGCCGTGGTGCTCGCGTAAACGGTCGCATTACAGCCTTAACGTATGAGTTAAAAAGCGGTGATCAGGTTGAAGTGTTGACGACCAAACACGGTGTCCCCGGCCGTGACTGGCTTAATCCCCATCTGGGTTATTTACGAACATCGCGGGCACGCGCCAAGGCACGTCATTGGTTCAAACAACAGGACCTGGACCAAAATATCAGCGACGGTCGCGGTTTACTGGAAAAGGAACTGCATCGTCTGGGAATCACCGGTTTGGCATTTAGTGATCTCGCAACGACGTTGGGCTATGAAGACGTTGATGAACTGTTCGCGGCGCTCGGTCGCGGCGATCTCAACACTGCGCAGGTCAGTCAGGCCGCGGCGGAACTGGTTGCACCTGAACCTGAGGAAAATTTTGAGGTACCGGTTCCAAAACGGCGTCGTCAGTCGGCTGATGTTGATAATATTTCCGTACACGGTGTCGGTAATTTGCTTACGCACATGGCGCAGTGTTGTAAAGCGGTTTATGGAGACCCGATCGTCGGGTTTATAACCGTGGGTCACGGCGTGACCATTCACCGACGGGATTGTCGCAACATCCTTAAAATGGATGAACATAAAAGGGATCGATTGATTGAAGTTGAGTGGACATCCAAAACTGCGGCGACCTATCCTGTTGATGTGATGATAGAAGCGATTGATAGATCGGGTTTGCTTAGGGATGTTACGTCCGTCCTCGCCAATGAATCTATCAATGTAATCGCCGTGAATACGATATCGGATAAAAAACACAACAAGGCACGAATGGAATTGACAATGGAGATTGAGAATGTCAGTGAGTTGAGTCGCGTGCTAACACGGATTGGTCAGTTAGCCAACGTTTACGAAGTCCGGCGGATTAATCGCTAACATATCCCAGCCATTTATATTTGTTACTCCCATGCGCTTTGATCCCGTCTTGCGCCCAGCCACACTGCTGCGCCGTTACAAACGTTTTCTCGCTGATGTGGTTTTGGAAAACGGGACACAGCTCACTGTACATACGCCCAATACGGGCAGCATGCTGGGATGTGCAGAACCCGGCTCACGTGTGTGGATCCGCGATACCGGCAGTGACACACGCAAGTATCGTTTTAGCTGGGACATCTCGGAGCCTCGCCCGGGCACATTGGTGGGGGTGCATACGGGGTTTGCCAATAATCTGGTTAAGGAAGCCATCGAATGTCGACGCATTGCAGAATTAAGCGGTTACACGCACATTCGCCGTGAGGTCGCCTATGGTCGAGAGCGCAGTCGAGTTGACCTGCGTCTTGAGCATGCCTCGCGGCCTCATTGCTATGTTGAAGTGAAAAACGTCACGGCGGAAGTAAGCGAAGGTGAGGCAATTTTTCCCGACGCGGTGACGGCTCGGGGTACGCGTCACTTACGTGAACTGGCTGCGATGGTCGAGGCGGGTTATCGTGCAGTACTGTTTTTTTGTATTCAACGAGATGACATTCGTTCGGTTCGTGCTGCGGACGAAATTGACCCGGAGTATGCGCAAACACTCCAGTGGGCTGTGCATAAGGGTGTTGAGGTTCTGGCATATCGATCTGTCATTAGCCCCAATGAGATTTGTTTGGCCCATCGCGTCGAAGTAATGATCTGAGGGTTCTTACCTGAAGGATCTGTGGTCAATTCGTCATTCCGGGCGGAGCGCAGCGGACGAGCCTATGGATGGGCGAAGATAGGGTAACGCAGGAACAGTTGCCGAGACCCGGAATCCAGTGTTTCTGATTCAGCAAGTTACTGGATTCCGGCATCCGCCGGGATGACCCCGTATGAATTAATGAGAGTTTCCCCTAGGTGCTGTTTAGTAGCGGCGTGCTTCATGGAGTAAGCGAGGTCATGTTACAAAAATTGGCCTGGTATCAATTCAATTCAGAGATTTAACACTTATTCCGTTTGCGGGGGAGGGTGGCTACCGATACAATGGCGGCGCTTTTTGTGCCTAAAAAAATAGTAAATCATGTTCAGGCCTTTAGAACTTTTTATCGGTTTCCGCTACACGCGTGCCAAGCGGCGTGGTCAGGCGTTTTCATTTAATACGGTTGCCGCTGTGATGGGTATCGCGTTGGGTGTCACGGCCATGATCACCGTTATGTCAGTGATGAACGGCTTTCAGAAGGAAGTGCGTGAGCGCATGTTGGATATGGTTGCGCATCTAACGGTGGCGGATTTCAACGACCAAATGTCCGATTGGCAGGCCGTGGCCGGAGTGCTGAATAAATCCCCTGAAGTGGCCGGAACCGCGCCGTATGTTCAAGCCGAAGGCATGTTGATTAATCGTGGCGCAGTCGCCGGCGCATTTGTGCGTGGCGTGTTGCCCGACCACGAGGTCCAGGTTTCAAAAATACCCAAGCACATGGAGCAGGGTAGCATGGCGGATCTTAAAGCCGGCAGCTTCAGGATTATTCTTGGCCGGGATCTGGCGCGCAAACTCGGTGTGATCCCCGGGGAAAAAGTAACGTTGGTCACGCCAAACGCCAACGTCACGGCAGCCGGAATTACGCCAAGGTTAAAACGATTTACCGTCAGCGGAATCTTTTTCGCGGGTCATAACATCTACGACTCCAGTCTGGCCATAATGCACCTGGAAGATGCGCGTAAGCTGTTTCGCTTGCAAGACAACGTGTCCGGCGTGCGTGTTCGATTAAACGATTTTTCTCAGGCGCAACAAGTACGCGAAAATCTCGTCTCGGGTAAGCTGGCCGGTTATTGGGTGCGTGACTGGGGCATGATCCATCAGAACTGGTTTCGTGCGGTGCAGATCGAAAAGCGCGTTATATTTTTTCTGATGATGTTGATTTTTATTGTTGCGGCAACCAACGTGGTCTCGATGTTGGTGATGGTGGTGAAGGACAAGGAAAGTGATATTGCGATTCTCCGTACTTTGGGTGCCAGTCCGCGGAGCATTATGGGTACGTTTATTGTGCAAGGCACCGTTATCGGCACTATCGGTACAGTGCTTGGTGTTATCGGCGGTATTGCGCTGGCATTGAACGTGGATACCGTGGTGTCGTTTTTTGAAAAAATGTTCGGTTTTCATGTGCTGGACCCGACAATTTATTACATTACCGAGCTTCCGTCTGATTTACACTGGAACGATGTTTGGGTCATCACGGCTTTCTCGTTTTTAATCGGTATGTTGGCAACAGTTTATCCAGCATGGCGGGCCTCCCGTACACAACCAGTGGATGCACTGCGCTATGAGTGACCCGCAGCCTGTTCTAAGTCACAGCGCTGTAGTGCAGTGCAGCGGACTGTGTAAAACCTTTACCCAGGGACCCGAAGATGTCGAAGTCCTTAATGGTATCGATTTCGAAGTGTCACCCGGAGAACAGGTCGCAATTGTAGGGGCATCCGGATCAGGGAAAAGTACCTTGTTACATCTGCTCGGTGGGCTGGATGTGCCCACCGCAGGTAGTGTGCTAATTTCCGGAACGGAAATGGCAACGCTAAGTGATTCCGATCGGGGTCGGTTGCGTAATCGTACCTTGGGCTTTGTCTACCAGTTTCATCATTTACTACCGGAATTTACTGCGTTAGAGAATGTTGCGATGCCTCTGTTGATCCGCGGCGAGCGGGTTTCGGTCGCGACAGCTGAAGCACAAACGGCACTGGAACGGGTTGGTCTCGGCAAACGGCTGGGGCACAAACCGGGCGAGTTGTCCGGAGGTGAGCGCCAGCGCGCCGCAATTGCCCGCGCACTGGTGACAAAACCGAAATGTGTATTGGCGGATGAACCGACCGGTAATCTTGATCACCATACCGCGGATCAAGTTTATGATCTGATGCTGGAGTTGAATCGTGAATACCACACCAGCTTTGTCGTCGTCACACACGATCGGGCTTTCGCCCGGCGTATGAATCGAATTTTTGAGCTCGAGGATGGACTGCTTCGTCCGCTGGATTGAACCGACGCGATCCGGATCGACCCAGGCAACAGCTAATAAAGATCACTCTTTCGGTAGTTTCTTTTTCGCAAAACGCGCCCTACGCAGCAACCGACGATGTTTGACCAGCCGTACTACGTGCAGTCGCCACAACAGTCGAATGGTTACAAACCCTAAAGCACCCGCGGCAGTTCCGACCACCAGGCTACCGAGCAGTAACGGTTGCCAAATCGCCCCAATCTCGTCTGCGAACCACTCCCAGCTAAGTTGAAATTCGATGTCTACCGGAGGTGTGTTGAGCAGCCACGAACCGATTGCGTAGCAAAAGTAAAACAGCGGTGGAATGGTCACCGGGTTGGAAATCCATACCAGTCCGACGGACAGTGGCAGATTGGCGCGTAACCAGATCGCCGTGGCCGCCGCCGGGATCATTTGGAAGGGCGTTGGCATAAAGGTCCAGAACAAACCGATCATAAACGCCAGGGATACCGAACGCCGGTTGAGGTGCAACAGGTTCGGATCGTGAAGCAGTTTGCCAAAAATGCGATTAAGGTGCGGGTGCTCGCGAATCGCTCGGTGTTCTGGCATGTAGCGGCGCAATAACTTCTTCAATTTCTCTCCCGGCGTAGGGCAAAATGCGAGGGTATTATCCAATATTTACCGAGGGAACGGTATGCGCACAGGGACGTTGGCATTTATCGCGGGAATTCTCGTTTTAAGCCATCTGGCACAGCTGCCTGCGGTGGGTTGGATCCCTCCCTTTATAGTTCTGATTGTCACGTTGCCCTGGCTGGCGCGGTGGCTGCGCATCGTTGCCTGGTTTTGCGTCGGCTTTGTTTGGGCATGGCTTGTGGGACTATATAGCTTGAATCCGGTTGGGTTGGCAGAGATTGAAGGCCGCGACGTAGTGGTGGAAGGGCGTATCGTCGCGCTGCCAGACAAAAGTTGGAAATCGGTCCGTTTCGAGTTCCAACCGGACTCGCTAAGACTTGCGGAGCAGGAGCTACCCGTGCCCGGTCGCTTGCGACTGAGTTGGTATCGGCAGCCCACTGATACAACACCGTTGAAATCCGGCGATCGTTGGCGCTTCACTGTCAGACTCAAGGCCGCACGCGGCTTTCAGAATCCGGGAGGGTTTGATTATGAAGCATGGCTGTTCCAGCACGGTATTCACGCGACAGGCTATGTGCGCAAACACGCCGCTACCCGGCTGGGCGGGCCCGATTTCTCGGGCCTGCCGGGGCATGTCCGCCAATTTCTGTATGACCGGCTGAACGAGGTCATTGGCAGCGATCCCTATGCCGGTATCGTAATCGCCCTTGGATTGGGAGAGCGTAGCGGTATAACACCGGAGCAGTGGGAGGTGCTGCGGCGCACCGGTACCAACCATCTGGTGGCGATTTCCGGCCTGCACGTCGGACTGGTAGCGGGGTTGGCATTTTTAATGGGGCGGCGTGGAGCACGTTTAAGCGCGTCGTTAGTTCACTTCTTGCCTGCTCCTCGGTTCGGTGCGCTTGTGGCCGTACTCGCCGCCTTGGTTTACGCGGCACTGGCGGGTTTTGCCATTCCGACACAGCGTGCCTTGATCATGGTGACGGTGGTGATGGCCGCCGTCTGGCGGCAGCAGCCGGTATCTTTGTTGGACTCGCTACTCTTGGCATTACTGGTGGTGCTTGTTTATGACCCGTTTGCGGTTTTGGCCGTCGGTTTTTGGTTGTCTTTCGGCGCTGTAGCCGTGATTGCATATGCGGCGCTTGGGCGGCTTGCGCCGCCGCGGCGGGGCACGAGGTGGTTGAATATTCAATTGGCTGTGAGCGTCGGTTTACTGCCGCTTTTGTTTGGCTTGTTTGGACGTGCGTCGCTGGTTTCGCCGTTGGCAAACGTGGTGGCCGTGCCCGTGGTGGGTTTTGTCCTCGTACCCTTGGTCTTGATTGGCTTGGCGGTGTTGCCCGTTGCTCCCGATGTGGCCGCAGGGTTTTTTCACCTTACGCTGTGGATAATTCAATTGGGTTGGCAGGGATTGGCGTGGCTTGCGGCGGGATCGCTGGCGCAAATTGAGGCACCCGAGTTGAGTTGGCCTGTATTGGCTCTGGGGGCTCTGGCTGCGGGTTTGCTGTTGGCACCACGTGGTGTGCCGGGTCGTTGGCTCGGGTTGGTGCTGCTGTTGCCGTTGTTGTTTACTCGCGTTGGCAGACCGATTGAGGGCGACTTTCAGTTTACACTTCTGGACGTAGGGCAGGGACTGGCGAGTGTGGTAACCACGCGCCGCCATGCCCTGGTTTACGATACGGGAGCGCGTTTCAGTAGCCGTTTTGATGCCGGATCGGCGGTCGTGTTGCCCTATCTGCGTAGCCGTGGCATCAAGGCAATCGACAAACTGGTGTTGAGTCATGCCGATAACGATCACGCCGGTGGCGCAAACGAAATTCTTCGGCAGATTCCCGTCAAGCAAGTGTTAACCAGCGAACAAAACTCTCAACTGCATTTTCGCCAGGACAGGTGCCAGCATGGACAAAGCTGGACCTGGGATGGCGTGCGCTTTGAAATGTTGTTTCCTGAACCGGGTAAATCATCCAGCAAGCGACGCAACGACCATTCCTGTGTGCTTAAGGTGAACGGCGCACGCCACAGCGTATTGCTTGCCGGGGATATCGAGGCTGCTACAGAACAGCGTTTGGTGGCGCGTTATGGAGACAAACTGCAGGCCAGCGTGTTGGTTGTGCCGCATCATGGTAGTAAGACCTCCTCAACCCGCGCGTTTGTGCGCGCGGTGCAGCCGGCTTTGGCGTTGTTTCCGGTTGGCTATCGTAACCGATATCGATTTCCGGCGGAGACGGTCGTGTCGCGCTACTCCGGGATTAATGCCCGTATGTACGATACCGCGCAACACGGTGCGATCGAACTTTATTTGCCGGACGCAGGCGACATTTCAGTGTCACTTTTTCGACCGGCGTCAAGACGTTTTTGGTCACGGAACTGATTTGGACATCGAATTCGTTACAAACCCGCGTGTTCAATGGCAATAACAAAAAGTCCTTTCCGAACATGCACTTTCAGGGGCGGGCTGACTTTGTTACAGTTACGACCCATAGCAATTTCTGACAGCAAAGGAAGCAACTAACGTGTTTGAAATGATCCAGGCCGGGGGTTGGTTAATGATCCCCATCATACTGAGTTCAGTGATTGCACTGGCAATTGTGGGCGAGCGTTTCTGGAGTCTGCAGCGAGAGCGGATCATTCCGAAAAACCTGGTGGCGCAAATCTGGCAATGGTATAAAACGGACAAACTTGATACTCAGCACATACAGGCGTTGCGAGCCAGCTCGCCGCTGGGCCGCGTGTTGGCTGCGGGGTTGATGAACCGATTCCACCCCCGTGAAATCATGAAAGAGAGTATCGAAGAGACCGGCCGTCAGGTCGTGTTGGAACTTGAGCGTTACCTGAATATGCTCGGTACTATCGCGTCTATCACTCCTCTCTTGGGTCTGCTGGGCACGGTTATTGGCATGATTAAGGTGTTTGCCGCAATTACAACCCAGGGTGTCGGTAATCCTTCCGTTCTGGCGGGAGGTATCTCCGAAGCGTTAATTACCACCGCGGCCGGGTTGGTGGTGGCTATCCCTTCACTGATGTTTTACCGCTTTTTCCGTCGTCGCGTAGACGAACTCGTGCTGAAAATGGAAGAAGAGGCGCTTAAAATCGTTGATGTAATGCATGGTGATCGTGAGCAGGAAGGCCGCGCCGGAGCTGCTGCGTGATCTGGAAATCCCGTTCTTCAGAATATCCGCAGGTCGATCTTACGCCACTTATCGATGTGGTGTTTTTGCTGCTGATTTTTTTTATGGTTTCGACCACCTTTAACCGTGAAACAAAAATTAGTGTTGATCTGCCCGAGGCTACAGGCGAAAAACTGAAAGTTGAAAAAGTTGTTATTGAGATCAGTATCGACAGTCAGGGACGTTACTTCATTAATCAACAACTTGTCACCGACAATCGAGTGATAACCCTCAAACGAGCGATCCGCAGTGCCCTTAAGGAAGGTGCCGAACCACAGGTAATCATTAGTGGCGACAAAGGCGCTTCCTATGAAGCTGCGATCCGAGCCATGGATGCGGCGCGTCAACTGGGTCTGACAAATATCAATCTGGCAACCAAGCAGACTAAAAACTAGCCCAGGCGACATGTCTGAAAACTCTCAAATGCAGGACGGCATGGCGGTATACCGTCGGCTACTCCGGCAGGTTTTGCCGTACTGGAAATTGTTCTTAATGGCGATTCTTGCCATGGCTCTCTATGCAACCACCGATGCCGGTTTTGCGCGCCTGATGCAACCGATGCTGGACGAGAGTTTTGTCAAAAAAGATCCGCAGTCAATAAAATGGATCCCGATTTTGATCATCGCGGTGTTTCTGGTCAGAACCGTCACCGGATTTATTTCAAACTTCGGTATGGCCTGGGTGGCGAGGCATGTGATCCGTGATTTGCGCCGAAAAATGTTTCGCCAGCTATTGGTGCTGCCCATTTCATTCTACGACAGTTCGTCTTCCGGAGTCTTGATTGCGAAGTTGCTTTATGACGTAGAGCAGTTGGCGCAAGCATCCACTACAGTAATCACTACGCTTGTTCGGGATATCCTGACGGTGATCGCGCTGCTTGTGCTTATGTTTTATACCAGCATGAAACTGTCCATTGTGTTTATCGTGTTGGCGCCATTTCTGGTCGCGATCGTGGTTGTAGTGGGCAAGCGCTTTCGAAAATTGAGTAGACGCATCCAGGGCTCCATGGGTAACGTCAGCCACGTAACGGAAGAGGCAATTGACGGCAATCGTGTCATCAAGATTTTTGGCGGCCAGTTTTATGAAGAGAATAAATTTTCCGATATTAACGAATACAATCGGCGTCAACATCTAAAATTGGCAGCCACGAATGCATTTAGTGTTCCGTTCGTACAATTTCTGGTGGCAATGGCGTTTGCGCTCATTGTGTACATGGCGACGTTGCCGGATTTACTTGAATCAATTACACCCGGTACCTTTATTTCCTTTATGACCGCGATGTTGTTGCTAACGCAGCCCGTGCGACGACTAACAACCATCAATGCCAGTTTGCAACAGGGGATTGCGGCGGCGCAGAGCGTGTTTACATTCCTCGATCAACCCATTGAGCAGGATACCGGAACACGCGAACTGCAACGTGCTACGGGTCAGATTAAATTTGAAAACGTGTCGTTTGGGTATAGCAAAGCAAAAGGTGATGTGCTTTCAGAAATTAATTTAACCATCAATCCCGGCGAAACTGTTGCTCTGGTGGGGCGTTCGGGCTCGGGTAAAACCACTTTGGTAAACCTGTTGCCCAGGTTTTATGAGACAGATCGCGGCACAATCACCCTGGATGGCAAGGATGTAAGAGAGTTTAAACTGCACGATCTGCGCGCCCAGTTCGCCCTGGTTAGCCAACAGGTGACCTTATTTAACGACACCATTGCTCATAACATCGCTTATGGCGATCTTGAGAAAGAAGCGACCATGGACCAGATTGAATCCGCAGCTAGAGCCGCGCATGCAATGGAGTTCATCGAGCAACAGCCTGAAGGACTGGAAACCATCGTTGGCGAGGACGGCGTTTTGTTATCGGGTGGCCAACGACAGCGTCTTGCCATCGCTCGTGCCTTGCTTAAGGATGCGCCAGTGCTGATTCTTGATGAAGCAACCTCTGCTTTGGATACGGAGTCGGAGCGTTATATTCAGGAGGCACTGGAAACGTTGATCGAAAACCGAACGACGCTGGTAATCGCGCACCGCTTATCGACCATAGAGCGGGCTGATAAAATTGTCGTGTTGCAAAATGGTCGTATTGTAGAGACGGGCAAGCACACGGACCTTTTAGAGAAAGGGGGTATTTACGCTGGCCTGTACCGAATGCAGTTCAATGAAAGTTCAAAAAGCAACGCATAGCCGCTATGGCGTTTAAGCTGAATGAAAATCTGGAGCGTATCTGGTACAGCAGAACAAGTTGGTCGCTTTTTTTAACCCCGCTTTCCTGGCTGTACTGTTTTATTGTTTGTATCCGTCGCAAGGCCTATGGAATCGGTTTGTTCAAGGCAACAAATGTCGGTGTACCGGTCATTGTGGTCGGCAATATTACGGTCGGCGGTACAGGTAAAACTCCACTGGTGATTTGGCTTGCGCAATTTCTTCGCGAATCAGGTTACCGTCCGGGAATAGTTAGCCGGGGCTACGGTGGCAAGGCCAGCAAGTGGCCACAGCAGGTAAGGCCGGATTCCGATGCGTTTATTGTCGGTGATGAGGCCATTGTAATTTCACGTCGCACTCAGTGCCCAATGGCGGTGGGGCCGGATCGGGTTGCGGATGCGCGTGCCTTGCTTGAACATCAGGATTGTGATGTGATTTTAAGCGACGATGGATTGCAACATTACGCGCTACATCGTCAGATTGAGATCGCGACCATCGATGGTACACGGCGATTTGGTAATGGTCGTTGTCTACCGGCGGGCCCACTTCGCGAACCCAGTGGCAGATTGAACGACGTGGATTTGCGTGTCGTCAAAGGCATTTCGGGACCTAATGAGTACGCCATGACCTATTATGGTGAACACCTGGTCAACCTTGTTGATGAATCACTGCAGGTCCCTCTTTCTGACTTGCAGGGACAGGAAGTCCATGCGGTTGCCGGGATAGGAAATCCAGAGGCATTTTTTTCGGTGTTAGCCAAGCAAGGCGCCCGACTTACCAAGCATGTTTTTCCGGACCATCATTTATTTTTAAAAAATGATTTACAATTTGACGAAGGTGCGTGGGTGATTATGACGGAAAAAGACGCGGTCAAATGCCGGCGTTTTGAGAATGAACGATTCTGGTATTTGCCGGTTGATGCGCAATTGCCAAAAGGGTTTGGAATTCAACTACTAAATTTTCTTGAGAGCAGAAATGGATAGAAAACTACTTGATATACTTGCCTGTCCCGTTTGCAAGGGACCCCTTGTGTTTGACAAAGCGGCGGCGGAGCTCATTTGCAAGGCAGACAGGTTGGCATTTCCCATTCGCGAGGACATTCCGGTGATGCTCGAAGAGGAGGCACGCCAGCTAGCCGCTGACGAGGAAGTGGATTGAGTTTCCGTATCGTCATTCCAGCTCGATATGATTCGACCCGGTTACCCGGCAAACCATTGTTGGCGATAGGTGATAAACCGCTAATTCAGCATGTTTACGAACGCGCGAGGGAGAGCGGGGCAGAAGAAATTGTTATCGCAACCGACGACGATCGTATTCTTAACGCAGCACAAGCCTTCGGTGCCGAGGTATGCATGACTTCGGCCGACCATGCCAATGGTACTGAAAGACTGGCCGAAGTTGTCGAACGCTTTGACTGGCCGCAGGATGATGTCGTTGTTAACCTGCAAGGCGACGAACCTTTGATGCCACAGGTTTGCCTTGATCAAGTCGCAAAGTTGCTGAATCGGCATTCGCAATGCCAGATCGCTACACTCTGTACGCCGATCACGAGTGAAAACGAAATGTTTGATCCACATGTGGTCAAGGTTGTGCGCGACAAAGAAGGATTGGCCATGTATTTCAGCCGAGCGCCGATACCCTGGCATCGAGAAATGTTCACCCACGGTGAGCCATCAATGCCGCAAGACCATCCGGTATACCAACGTCATATTGGTTTGTACGCCTATCGCGCGGGTTTTCTCAAGAAATATCGGCAACTGCAACCGTCACCGCTGGAACAGATCGAATCGCTGGAGCAACTACGGGCAATGTGGCATCAGTACCAGATCGCTGTCGAGGAGGCGTTGCGGATACCACCACCCGGTGTCGATACAAAGGCCGATCTTGGGCGTGTGCGCGAGGCACTGCCATCAGGGTAGGTTATGCAGGTCGAGTCAAAAAAAGTGATTCAGGATTCAATCAAATCAAGTGACAGCAAACGGCTGTGAAATTCGCTACCATTTTTTTCGAAAACCGGGATAGTTACGGTGTGCGGCACGCGACGGCGTGGATCGCCGTGTTGATCGGGTTGCAGCGATGTGTCTTCGCTATGTTGCAAGACAAGGTAAGGGCCGTCTTCCAGGACCTCTATCACCTGAAATCGCTGGCCTTCATAACTTACAACGACACCTATCATGCCGCGTAGTTGATGCAAACTGAATTTTAGCGTTGTCATTACCTTGCCGTGTATCGAGTCACAGGATACACCAGTATCTGCCTCAAGGTTGAAAAATCGGCTTCTGGCACGGTCGGTTGTGGTGTCGCGAAGTGTTTGTTAAGGTCACGCCGCTTTTTTCAATTGTCTGGAAGTTTGCGATCTATGTCTGACTCGAAACCTGTCAAAGTCCTGTTTGTGTGCATGGGAAACATTTGCCGGTCACCCACGGCAGAAGGGGTTTTTCGTCATATAACCCGAGAGGCGGGCGTCGACAGCCATGTTACAACCGACTCGGCGGGTACGCATGCATATCATGTGGGTAATCCGCCCGATGATCGGGCGCAGGCAACGGCTCGCAACCGCGGAATTGAGATTGGTGATTTACGGGCACGCCGAGTACGGGAGCAGGATTTTGAAATCTATGACTATGTTCTCGCGATGGACTCGGACAATTACGAAATACTGATGTCCCTGTCGCCGCCGGAATTCCGGGACCGCATTCACTACTTGCTTGATTTCGCCGATGAGCTGGCCGAAACCGAAGTACCGGACCCTTACTATGGGGGTCGTCGGGGATTCGATCGCGTTTTTGATCTCGTCGAGATCGCATCCCAAGGTTTACTCTCGGACATTAAGGAAAAACATCTGAATCAAGGTCGAACTTCGCCATAAGCGATTGCCAACCTGAGTTACTGAATGATAAAGCTGGTAAAGTAGACAGCATCAATCACGCTTTCACCGGTCTGTTTTTTCATTATTTTACGGATTTCTGATCGGGCTTGTTTACGCAGGCGTTCCTTGCCTTTTACCGTTCTAATTTCACTCACCTGCTTGCCACTTAAAAGCATAATCAACGCGTCGCGGATAGCAGGGTCGTGGTGCTCCAAAAGTCCGTCCGCGTCAGGGGTTTTTACGCTCACCTGAGCGGCAACCTGGAGGAATCTGATTGAGCCGTTGTCGTCAACATTGATCACCAGTGGTGGCTCAAGTGCAATGTAGCGCGTAGCGTTTGTACTGGCTTCTTTCGCCGACAAAATGCCGGGTAGCATGATCAGGCAGAACAAAAACAGGTTTCGGTAATGTCTCATGGGTCCAGTGCTTGTTTGTAGTTACAGAAGGGCCTTATGGCCTGCCCCTTAATAGCGGACCCAGTGTGATCCTCTTTAGCCCGAAATGTGAGGGGGGTTGCGTTTTGGCCGATTGGTGTTTACCGCAACACGTTGGCGTATCAGAAGGCAGCACCCGCTGCCGTCAACGACGGCAACGGATGGTTTATAGGATTAAGAGGGGATATTGTTGACAGAACAGTTTGGTAGTTTGTTGCAAGCCGACTGCTCCGATTATTGTTCACTACCCGCCGGCATTACTTTTTTCGGAATCCGAGCTTGAACCGGGGCTTGAACCGGGGCTTGAACCGGGGCTTGATTCGGAGCTTGAATTTGCGCCAGGGCCAGATGTTGGCTTCGATTCGGGTCTGGATTCCGGGCTTGAAACTGGTGCCGAGCTGGATGGGCTTGGTGACGGTGCAGGTTTTGCCTCCCCGCCGGAAGCTGTACTCGCGCCGGTCGGTGGACCTGAGCGTGAATCTGCATCACCTTTTCCTGCTGTCCCGCTTGGCGAAGACTGCGGAGAGTTCGAACTTGCCGGTGGTGACGTAACCGGTTTTGCGGGTGTTTGGGCCGCGGGCCGCGCCGTCTGTGAGCTTGCAGGCAAGGCCGGAGGTACTGCCGGAGGTGCCACCGCCGCCGAGGGGTCCCGAGCTGTGCCAGAGTCAGGCGCGGATGACGATGACGGAGTGCTTTGAGCCGTGCTTCTTTCCGTACCGGTTTCCGATCCTGCTCTTGAACCGGTTTCTGGTTTTTGCTGAGAATCACGCTGTGTCTGTGTCCGCGACGAATCTGCCGACGCGGTATTCATATTGGTTTTGTCGCCGCTGCGATCAGGCGTTGACGCGGTTATCGCGGTTTTGGATGCAGGACCTGGCCTGTTTTCCGCGTGTTGTCCGCTGCTGGTTTGAGAGCTTGCCTGGGTAGCACTTTCGTTGTTCGCCGTCTGACCTTGACCTTGGCCTTGACCTTGGCCTTGGCCTTGACCTTGACCTTGACCTTGACCTTGACCTTGACCACCACCGCGACGACGGCGACCGCCCCGGCGTCCGCGGCGACTACCGGCTGGGGTTTCCTTGCCTGTTGTGGGACGCGCCTGCCCACTCGTCTCTCCCGTAGGCTTTGTGTTGCCTCGTGATTCAATTTCGGCTTGTGACTGGCGATCGGTCGGTGTGACGTTACTCTTGCCGCCGGCCGGTTTACTGGCAGTTTGCCTCCCCGCGGACGTGCCTGTCTTTCTGGGTTGACCACTGTCGGTGCGTCGACCCTGTTGACTTCCAGTACGTCGTTGCGGGCCTTTTTGCTGCCCTCGGCCTCCACCGCCTTTGCCGGTCTGGCGGGGCCGCTGGCCGCCGCCGCGAGGGCGTTCACCGCCTTTTTTCGGCTGTGGCTTGGGCGCGGATTTCCCCGTACCAAACAGGGCGCCCCAGAGTCGAACAAAAATACCGGGACCTTGCACGACCGGTGTGGCCGGTCGAGGCGAGGGGGGGGGCACCTGTTTGACTGCGGGCGCTTCTGCCGGGGTTTTCTCCGTCATTGTCGGCGCATCCACCGCATCAGCCGATGCCAGTTCAACTTCGTAGCTCTGTTGCCGTGCCTGCGGTGTGCTGTCGTCGCTGCGCTGTCGCAGGACCTCGTAAGCCGGGGTGTCCATTTGGGAGTTGGGAACCATCAGCACCTGTACCTTATGCCGGTTCTCTATGTCGCCAATGTCCTGGCGTTTCTCATTTAACAGAAAAGCGGCTACCGGAACCGGCAATTGAGCGACAATGCGGCCTGTTTTGTCCTTCATGGCCTCTTCTTCAACGATCCGTAACACGGATAGGCCCAGGGATTCGACCCCCCGTATGGTGCCTTGGCCGTTACAGCGTGGGCAGATCACCTGGCTGGATTCGCCCAGCGAAGGTCGCAGGCGCTGACGTGACATCTCCAGCAGGCCGAAACGCGAGATCCGACCGACTTGCACGCGCGCGCGATCCAGCTTGAGCGCTTCTCGCAAGCGGTTTTCCACCTCGCGCTGATTACGCGAGGGTGTCATATCAATGAAATCAATGACAATCAGCCCGCCAATGTCACGCAACCTGAGCTGGCGCGCGATGGCATCCGCAGCCTCCAGATTGGTGTTGAGCGCGGTTTCCTCTATGTCACCACCCTTGGTGGCCTTGGCCGAGTTAATGTCAATGGAGACAAGCGCTTCGGTTGGGTCGATCACGAGCGCCCCACCGGAGGGCAGGCGGACTTCACGTTGAAACGCGGATTCAATCTGGCTCTCGATCTGGTAACGCGAAAACAGCGGAACCGGATCCTGGTAGTGTTTGACCTTGGTAAGGTTGTGCGGCATGACCTGCGCCATGAAATCACGCGCTTGCTCAAACACCGATTCCTCGTCAATGAGGATTTCGTTGATGTCATTACGCAAATAGTCGCGGATGGCACGGGTGACCAGATTACTTTCCTGGTAGACCAGAAATGGCGCCGGGCGATCCTGTGAGGCATCTTCAATGGATTTCCATAGATGGAGTAGATAATCCAGGTCCCATTGCAGTTCTTCAACGCTTTTGCCGACACCCGCAGTTCTCAATATCAGTCCCATATCAACCGGGATATCAAGTGCACTGAGTGAGTCTCGGGCCTCGTTTCGGTCTTCGCCTTCAATACGTCTGGAAACCCCTCCCGCACGGGGGTTATTAGGCATCAGTACCAGGTAGCGTCCGGCCAGACTGATAAAGGTAGTGAGCGCGGCGCCCTTTGTGCCACGTTCTTCCTTGTCGATCTGTACGACCAGCTGTTGGCCTTCCTTAAGCACATCTTTGATATTCACGCGCCCGGACGTCGAAGCGTCGGTCGTGAACAGGCTCCGGGAAATTTCCTTGAGGGGGAGAAATCCATGGCGCTCAGCACCGTAATCAACAAACGCGGCCTCAAGGCTCGGTTCGATGCGGGTGATGCGCCCTTTATAGATGTTGGATTTTTTTGATTCTCGCTGCGCAGTCTCAATGTCGAGGTCATATAACTGTTGACCGTCAACCAGTGCGACACGCAACTCTTCACGCTGAGTTGCGTTAAAGAGCATCCGTTTCATGTAACAACCTTATTTTTCCGGCGCTCGACCACGACTTGTTAAACAAGTCTGCGGGGTCGCCAGACCGCACTTCCCGTCGGTCCCCACCACCCGGTGGAGTTCTCGGGGCGATACAATACCGGTCTGCCCGCCATGCCCTTATTTCGGTCATGGGAGCGCTTGTTCATTCCATGCCGCCGCAAACGACTCTATTAAGGATTTTTGTTGCGGCAGCCCGTTTGGGTTCTATCTTGGCGCCTGCCTGTTGCAGGACGGCCCGAAACCAGTCAAATTACGCGCACTTACAGCGCTGGCCCGGATAATCCGTGACCTGTTTGGCACTATAGCAGTGTTGTCCAATTGCAGCAAACCTGACCAGACTAATAGCAATGATCTATGGCTAAAAGCAGCGAAATAAAACAAAACCGGGTCGAAATGGTGGAAATCAGTTCCGATCTCGCTGGTCAACGAATCGACAATTTTCTCCTCGCAAAGTTGCGGGGCGTACCCCGGGCACTGGTGTACCGGATATTACGCAAAGGTGAAGTTCGGGTGAACAAAGGCCGGATTAAACCGAGCTATCGGTTACAAGCGGGTGACACGGTGCGCATACCCCCGGTGCGCACGCCTGCGCCGGGTGAGCCACCGATTGTCGGACAAGAGTTGGTGCGGCGAATCGAACAGGCGGTGTTGTATGAAGACGCGCGTTTTCTGGTGCTTAATAAGCCGTCTGGCCTGGCGGTACACGGTGGTAGTGGAATTCGTCTCGGAGTGATCGAATTGTTACGCGCTGCACGCCCGGATGCGCCCTATCTGGAGCTGGTGCACCGGCTGGATCGTGACACGTCCGGGTGTCTGCTTATTGCGAAAAAACGCAGTGCGCTGCGTGCGTTGCATGGCTTGCTGCGGGAGAATCAGGTCGATAAACGTTATCTCGTATTACTGCGCGGTCCCTGGCCGACAAAGCGCACCTGGGTTGAGTTGCCCCTGCGGAAGAACATGCTGAGTTCCGGAGAGCGTCTCGTGCGTGTCGCGGAAGATGGTAAACCGGCGTTAAGCGAGTTTTTACCACGCAACATTGACTCGTTGGCGAGTCTGGCCGAAGTCAGCCTGCACACAGGGCGAACTCATCAGATACGCGTGCATGCGGCGTCGAGTGGGCATCCGGTGGCAGGGGACGAGAAATACGGCGACGAAGCCTTCAACCGGCAAATGCAGGCACACGGCCTCAAGCGCATGTTTCTACACGCCTGGAAACTGGCGTTCACCCTGCCTGATACGGGTGACGCACTGGAATTTACCGCGCCATTGGATGATGATCTGCTGGCTACTTTGACACAGTTGGGAATTGACGGTTGGAACGTGAAAAATGATTGAACGATTTGATTTGTTGGTTTTCGATTGGGACGGCACCCTTATGGATTCTGAAGCGCGCATTACGAGCTGTCTGCGTGCCGCTGCGACCGACACTGGATTGCCCGCACGGAGTGACGAAGCGTTGCGGGAGGTGATTGGTCTTGGCTTGCGTGAGGCGCTGAGTCACTTGTTTGAAAATATTGACGAACCGACACTGCAACAATTGACTGCCGCGTATCGACAGCATTTCCTGTATGACAATCCGACCCCGTCGGCGCTGTTCCCGGGGGCAGCTGACATGATACGGCACTTACACGCGCAGGGCTTTCGTCTAGCGATTGCGACCGGCAAGGCCCGCCAGGGGCTGGACCGTGTGCTTGCAGAAACCGGGCTGGGTGATTATTTCCACGCGTCACGTTGTGCAGATGAGACCGGGTCAAAACCTCATCCGCGAATGTTGCTGGAAATCATGCAGCAACTGGGGATCGCGCCTGAGCGCACCCTGATGGTGGGAGACACGGAGTTTGATCTTGCCATGGCGGCTAATGCTGGAGTCGCCGGAGTGGCGGTGGGTTACGGTGTGCACGCCGTGTCGCGATTGTTGGCGATGCAGCCGCTTACCTGTGTGGGTAATATCGCCGAGCTTGCCGCCTGGCTTGAGTCCGGCGAAACGCCCGGCGACGTTGTTGCATCAGCATAACGTTCCTCCACTATAATGCCGATTAGCGAAATTTCCTGGAATCCAAGCCATGAGTGATCTACCAAGCGAATCCAAGCCGTCACCTGCCGATAAGCCGCAGGACTGGCAACAAGACATGATAAACCGACTGGCCTTTGCGTCGCTCAATGAGCAACGTCGAACTCGTCGCTGGAGTATTTTTTTCAAAGGCCTGATGTTTGCGTATTTGTTTTTGATATTAATTATGCTGTATGTGCCGGGTGAACGTACTCTGGGTAGAGGCATGACGGGTAAGCATACCGCTTTGGTGGAAGTAAAAGGCGTTATTGCGCAGGACTCTGAGGCGAGTGCCGACATTGTGGTTTCGGGGCTGCGGTCTGCGTTCGAGAATAAGAACTCTCAAGGCGTTATATTGCGTATTAACAGCCCGGGCGGCAGCCCGGTGCAATCCGGATATATCAACGACGAAATTCTGCGGCTGCGTGAACAGTACCCTGACAAACCCTTGTACGCAGTTATCGTCGACATCGGTGCCTCGGGTGCGTATTACATCGCCGCGGCGGCAGACGAAATCTATGCCGACAAAGCCAGCCTCGTGGGTTCCATTGGTGTCATTGCCAATGGCTTTGGCTTTGTGGGTAGCATGGAAAAACTGGGCATCGAACGCCGGCTTTACACGGCGGGTGAGCATAAGGGTTTCCTCGATCCCTTTTCACCCGAAAACGCCGCCGAAGTAGCACATTTTGAAACGGTGTTAAAAAAGACTCATGCGCAGTTTATTGGCGTGGTTAAAGAAGGCCGTGGAGATCGCCTTAAGGGTGACGATGAAAAGCTGTTCTCTGGTTTGATTTGGTCAGGAGAGCAGAGTTTGGAGTTGGGGTTAATTGACGGGCTCGGCAGCAGTTCCTTTGTCGCACGTAAAGTTATTGGCGCGGAAGATATCGTCGATTACACACCGCAGCCGAATTATCTGGATCGATTTGCCGAACGTTTGGGCGCCGGTGTTGCCAGTTTTTTGTCAACGCGGTTGGGAATAGAACCAACAGGAATACGCTAAAAAACTTGAACCATGGGGAGCACGGGGAATACGAGTAAAACGTTCGTACTCCCCGTGGTTAATTCTGTTTTAGATAACCCGCATGCCCTCTCTCTCAAGCATACGTATGAGCCGAATGAGGGGCAGTCCGATCAGGGTATTCGGATCATCCCCCTGCAAGCGTTCGAACAGGGCGATGCCCATGCCTTCCGATTTAAAACTACCGGCAGAGTTGTAAGGCTGCTCTGCCCGCAGGTAATTTTCAATTTGCTGATCCTGTAACGTTCGAAACACAACCGAAAACGGTTCCACGGTCGAGTGCACATTTCCGTTAGCGGTGTTCATTACACACAGACCTGTCTGGAATACCACCGTTTTACCCGAGGCGCGTTTTAACTGCGCAACTGCACTCTCGTGATCGCCGGGTTTGCCGACGATGTCATCATTGATTACCGCCACCTGATCAGAACCGATGACCAACGCATTGGTGAATATTGATGCGACCGCGGCGGCTTTTTCGCAAGCCAAGCGCTCCACCAGGGAGCGAGCTGTCTCGCCCGGCTTTGGCGTTTCATCCGTCTGCGGTGCGCAAACTTCAAACGGGATACCGAGTTTTTCCAGGACCGCTTTTCGAAACGGTGAGGTTGAAGCGAGTACAAGTTGCATGAATCAGGCGATTTCGATCAGAGTTTCATCCGGGGTTACAGCGTCGCCTTTACTGATATATACAGCCTTAACTTCACCGGCGATGGGGGCCTGAATTTCCGTTTCCATCTTCATTGCCTCGGTGATGATTACGGCGTCACCGGCCTTGACAGTGTCGCCGACCGACACCAGCACATCAACAATGGTTCCCGGCATGGAGGTGGTGACGTCTCCGGGTGCAGTCGCGCGCGGGCGCCCCTGTTTGGAGGCGGCATGGGCACCGCCTATCGCAAGTCCCTCGGCATCAAGATTGATCTCTTCGATGGGTTCTACAAATATTTCTTCGGGTTGACCGTCTATGCGAATAAAGTAAGGGCGTTTTGCATGCAGGTGATGGCCGGTTCCGGTAACTTTTATATTGTAGGTTTCGCCGTGGAAGGTGACATCAAATTCGGTTGCGGCAGTAGCAGCGCCAGCCTGATCAGAAGGCAATGGTTCGAGTTCCTCGGGTTGCAAGCTGCCTTCTGCGCGTTGCCGCAAAAACTCCAGGCCGATGTCAGGGAACATGGCATAGGTTAAAACGTCTTCTTCATTTTCGGCGAGATCACCGACCTCCTGCCGCAAAGCGTCAAGTTCAGGTTTGAGCAAGTCGGCGGGCCGCACGTCGATAACATCCTCGTTACCGATCGCCATGTGTTGTACTTGTGGGCTGACGTCGCCGGGGGCCCTGCCATAGCGGCCTTGTAAGTAGTGTTTTACTTCGTTGGTGATCGTTTTATACCGTTCTCCAGTCACCACGTTTAGCACGGCCTGGGTGCCGACAATTTGTGAGGTGGGTGTTACCAATGGCGGGTACCCCAGTTCCTTGCGTACACGCGGTATTTCCTCCAACACTTCATTCATTCTGTTCAGCGCACCTTGTTCCTTGAGCTGGTTTGAAAGATTTGAAATCATGCCGCCGGGTACCTGATTGACCTGTACGCGGGTATCCATGCCGGTGAATTCACTCTCAAACTGGTGATACTTTTTGCGGATCTCACGAAAGTAAAAGCCAATCTCCTGCAGGTGGGCCAATTCCATCCCGGTGTCGAATTCTGTATCGCGTAAGGCTGCGACCATGCTTTCGGTGGGTGGATGACTGGTGCCGCCGGAAAACGACGAGATGGCAGTATCAATTGCGGCTGCGCCGCTTTCAACTGCTTTAAAGTGACACATCGCGGCTAGACCTGCTGTCGCATGGGTATGGATATGCACCGGGATATCGAGCGCATCAACCAGTGCGTCAACCAGTTCACCTGCAACATGAGGTGTCAATAACCCCGCCATGTCTTTAACGGCAACCGAGTCGCAGCCCATGTCTTGCATGCCGCGGGCAAGTTCTACAAATTGCGGCACGGTATGCACGGGGCTGGTGGTGTAACAAATTGCCCCCTGCGCATGTCGATCGTTGTTTTTGACCGCTTCGACCGAGACGCGAATGTTACGTAAGTCGTTCATGGCATCAAAGATTCGAAACACGTCGATGCCGTTTACTGCTGCGCGATGAACAAACGCGCGAACAACGTCGTCGGAGTAGTGCCGATATCCCAGTAGGTTCTGGCCGCGCAACAGCATTTGTAGCCGAGTATTGGGTAACGCTTTTTTCAGGGCGATCAGACGTTGCCACGGATCCTCTTTCAAAAATCGTATGCATGCATCAAACGTGGCGCCTCCCCAGACTTCCAGAGACCAATACCCTGCCTTGTCCAGTCGATCGCAAATCGGCAGCATATCCTCGATGCGCATGCGCGTTGCAATCAATGACTGGTGAGCGTCGCGTAGAATTGTATCGGTTACTTTGACGGCAGGCACTCGGGGTCCTCTTTATATTTTTGTGTTTATAAACCCATGTTCGCCGCAACAGCAGCGGCAATGGCGGCAGCAACATCACGGTTGGATCGCTTGACGGAATACTTTGTCAATTCCGGGTGTGACTCGACAAAGCCTGTATTAAATTTCCCACTCTGAAATTCCGCGGTGCGCAGTATCTCGAGCTGATACGGGATCGTTGTTTTGACACCGTACACACCAATGTCGCGTAACGCACGTTCTGCCCGATCAAGTACACTGTCCCAATCCAGTGCCCACACGATTAGTTTGGCACACATAGAGTCGTAGTAGGGCGGTATCTCGTAACCAGTATAGATTGCACCATCGGTTCGTACACCTGGTCCGCCGGTGGCGAAATAGCGACTTATTCGGCCAAAGCTGGGTAGAAAATCGTTTTTCGGATCTTCCGCATTGATGCGAAACTCTATGGCAAAGCCACGTCGTTGTACGTCGGACTGGCCGTAACGTAATATCAAACCAGAGGCGATACGGATTTGCTCCTGCACGATATCAATACCGGTTATAGCTTCGGTGACCGGGTGTTCTACCTGGAGCCGGGTATTCATTTCCATGAAATAGAAGTTTTCGTTCTCGTCCATAAGAAACTCAACCGTACCGGCATTGACGTAACCGACCGTTTGCGCCGCACGCACCGCCAGTTCGCCAATATAGTTGCGCTGTTCATCGCTTAATTGCGGTGAGGGTGCAATCTCGACAAGCTTTTGATGCCGGCGTTGAATCGAGCAGTCCCGTTCAAATAAATGGATCACATTACCGTGGCTGTCGGCGAGGATTTGCACCTCGATGTGTCGGGGATCGGCAATGTATTTTTCCAGAAAAACGTCGGCGCTGCCGAACGCTTTGCTGGCCTCGGAAATTACCCGGTCATAGCTGCGCTGCAGATCATCTGCATTTTCACAGCGCCGGATACCACGGCCACCACCACCGGACGTGGCTTTAAGCATGACGGGGTAGCCCAGCGTTTCGGCGACTTCAAGTGCTTCATCGACGTCGCGCAAGTTGCCGTCGATGCCGGGCCTCGGTTTTGTCCCCCATGCGGCGAATGACTTCTGTCCCGGGTCCGATGAAACGAATTCCACGTCGCACGCAGATTTCTGCCAACTCAGGATTTTCTGACAAAAACCCGTAGCCCGGGTGCAGGGCATCACAGCCGGTTTCGACCGCCAGATTGACCAGCCGATGTGCATTCAGGTAGCCGGCGACCGTATCCGGCCCCAGGCTGTAGGCCTCATCGGCTTTCTTTACATGCAGGGCGTAACGATCGGCTTCGGCAAACACGGCGACGGATTTGATGCCCATTTCCGCACAAGCACGCACGATACGGACCGCGATTTCCCCACGGTTGGCGATAAGTACTTTCTTTATCATGAACGGGGCGCCGGCTGCCTTTACCGGACAGGTAGTCCGGTGCTCTGGAAATGTCTTCATGATGTGTACGCAAAGCCTTAAGAACTGTCAAGCCGTAGCCGCCGTGTGACGCCAATTACGGGCGTTTGCGGGGCGGGAACCCACCGATTTAACAGGAATTTTGACAGGGCAGGGGGGGATCTTTAGAATTCGCCGGTTATGGCTGGTCAGCAACAGGGGCTGCCGCAGCGAATTGAACCGTTTCGCCTGGCGGAAGCAGGTCGAACATTGCAGGGACGGTTGCCGGTGCAACGGCTGCGGCGTTTGGCCGACTTGCTCTGGTCGGATCAGGGGCAGGTCGAAGTCGAATTGCATTTTGGCGTCGATCAGGACGGGCAGCGCCGGGTCGTGGGTCGTCTGCAGGCCGATCTGAGGCTGATTTGTCAGCGCTGCCTGGAGGCTATGAACTATCCGGTTGATACAAGGGTCGGTTTGGCCTTTGTTGAAAACGATCACGATGCTGCAAAGGTGGTTGGTGACTACGACGCATACGCCGTCGGTTCCGATTTGCTTATGCTGACGGATCTGATCGAAGACGAGTTATTGCTGTGTCTACCCCAGGTAGCGCTGCATGAGCTTGCTGAATGTCCGGCGCGGGATATGCCGGGTCCGGCGGATGAGGTTTCAGGGACCGATACTTCCAGCGAAAATCCATTTGCAGTATTGGAAAAGTTGAAAACACAGGATTCAGATTAACTTGAGGCATGACTAATGGCAGTCCAACAGAATCGTAAAACACCTTCAAAGCGCGGTATGCGCCGTGCACACGACGCGCTTAGCAATCCGACCACTTCCGTGGAGCCGACCACCGGGGAAACGCACCGCCGGCACCACGTGAGCCCGGACGGGTATTATCGGGGCCGAAAGGTAATCGAAGTCGATAACGACTAAAATTGCCTTGCCTGAACCTGCCGTGGCCAGCAAGAAACCGGCTGCCTACCTAACGGATTCGGGTTCTAATGTGAACGCAGCGGGACGTAGTTTTTGCTATGTCCCGATTTGCGTTTTGAACGCGGTACAAAACCGAGTACACGAATGGTAAACAACACGGCGACAATTGCGCTTGATGCCATGGGCGGCGACTTTGGCCCAGAAGTCGTTGTTCCCGCCGCGCTGCGTGCACTCGATTTAGATCCACAGCTGAGCGTCATTCTGGTCGGTAACGAGGACGAGATTCAGTCCCGGCTTAAATCCAAAAACGCGCGACCGGATCCAAGAATACAGGTACGCCATAGCACGCAGGTGGTGGACATGGACGAACCGGCAGCAAATGCATTGCGGGGGAAAAAGGATTCTTCCATGCGCGTTGCTATTAACCTTGTGAAGTCGGGCGAGGCCCAGGCTTGCGTCAGCGCAGGCAACACCGGTGCCTTAATGGCAACCGCCCGGTTCGTGTTGAAAACCCTGGCCGGCATCGATCGTCCGGCGATTTGTAAAATTCTTCCCGCGGTTGACGGGCATACCTACGCGCTTGATTTGGGCGCCAATGTTGATTCCAGTGCCGACCATCTGTTTCAGTTTGCGGTAATGGGCTCGGTGTTGGCTTCGGCTATCGACAGCAACCCGAATCCAAGGGTGGGCTTGCTGAACATCGGCGCCGAAGAAATCAAAGGTAACGAACAGGTTAAGGAAGCTGCCAAGGTCTTGAGTGGCAGCCAACTGAACTACATAGGTTTTGTTGAAGGCGACGGCATTTTTCTCGGTGATGCCGATGTTGTTGTCTGCGATGGTTTCGTTGGCAATGTTATGTTGAAGACAGCCGAAGGTGTGGCAAAAATGTTTTCGCATTTTCTAAAACAGGCGTACACGCATAATCTGTATGGACGGGTTGCGGCGTTGATTTCCGCTCCGGTTCTCAAAATGCTCAAGAAACGTGTCGATCCACGCGAGTACAACGGTGCCAGTCTGCTGGGCTTAAAGGGCATTGTTATTAAGAGTCATGGCGGTGCTGATGAAAAGGCCTACGCCGCGGCAATTCACGAGGCCGTTTTGGAAGCGAAAATGGATGTGCCACGTTTAATCAGTGAGCAACTGGGCTCGCTGCTGCTAAAGGAAAAAACAGCGTGAGCTATGCCCGAATCACAGGAACCGGAAGTTTCCTTCCCGAAAAAGTTTTGTCCAATGCCGATCTTGAAAAAATTGTAGATACTTCGGACGAATGGATCACCGATCGAACCGGCATCAAGAAACGCCATATTGCACGTGATGACGAAACGACTTGTGATCTCGCGGAAGCAGCGGCGCTCAACGCCATAGAAGCTGCCGGTATTCAACCGGCGGAAATCGATCTGATCATTATCGCGACGACCACACCCGATCGTGTTTTTCCAAGTACAGCCTGCTTATTACAGGAACGCCTCAATATTCATGGCTGTACTGCGTTTGATATTCAGGCGGTCTGCACCGGATTTGTGTACGCCCTCGGTGTCGCGGAGAAGTTTATTCGCTCGGGTTCACATGGTTGCGCGTTGGTGATTGGTGCCGAGACTTTGTCCCGCATTATCGACTGGAGCGATCGAGGTACCTGTGTATTGTTTGGTGACGGTGCCGGCGCGGTGGTATTACAGGCATCTGAAACGCCCGGCATTTTGTCCACCCATTTGCATGCGGACGGCCAGTTCAAGGACTTGTTGACGGTACCGGCGGGAATTTCCGAAAATTACCAGTTGCTCACGGAAGGTAAGGCCTTCGTACAAATGAAGGGTAATGAAGTCTTCAAGATGGCGGTGAACACGCTGGGTCGGATTGTGGATGAAACACTGGAAGCCAATAACATGATCAAGTCGGATGTCGACTGGTTGGTACCGCATCAGGCTAATATTCGTATCATCAATGCGACCGCGCGAAAATTGGACATGTCTTTGGATCGCGTGATCGTAACCGTGGACGAGCATGGCAATACGTCTGCGGCATCGATTCCGTTGGCACTCGATATTGGTGTGCGTGACGGTCGCATCAAACCGGGCGAGACCGTGCTACTGGAAGCATTCGGCGGCGGATTTACCTGGGGTTCAACCTTACTCAAGTTCTAACATTAAGAACAAGAATTCACGGCGTTTTGCGTTTTGCGTTTCAAGTAAAACGGCGCATATAAAAATTATTTTTGCTATTTACCTTCTATTATAAAACCAGATCAGGATAACGTTTGATGTCAGTTGCGTTTGTATTTCCCGGACAAGGATCGCAGTCAGTCGGCATGTTGGGTGGGTTTGCCGATAACGATCTTGTGCGCTCATTGTTTACCCAGGCATCAGAAGTACTGGGCTACGATCTCTGGCAACGTACGCAAGACGGTCCCGCTGAAGCATTGAACCAAACCGATATCACCCAACCCGCTATGTTAACGGCCGGTGTGGCCTGTTGGCGTGCGTGGTTGGAGCAGGGTGGGGGTAAGCCTGCAATAATGGCGGGCCACAGTCTGGGTGAATATTCAGCGTTGGTGTGTGCCGGCAGCTTGGATTTTTCTGATGCCGTCGCTTTGGTGGAGGCACGTGGTCGTCTGATGCAGGCAGCGGTACCGGCCGACGCCGGTGCGATGGCCGCGATTCTCGGCCTGGACGATGCGACCGTTAAGTTGGTGTGCGCGCAGCAAGCAGGTAGTGAGGTGGTCGAAGCGGTGAATTTCAACGCTCCTGGGCAGGTTGTTATTGCCGGTGATCGAGCTGCGGTTGAACGTGCTGTGACCGGTGCTAAAGAAAGCGGCGCGAAACGTGCCCTGATGCTGCCGGTCAGTGTGCCGTCTCACTGTCGTCTCATGGGGCCGGCCGCGGTACAGCTGGCCGAACGACTGGCGAGTGTAAAATTTGAATCGCCAACGATCCCGGTGATTAATAATGTCGATGTCAAAATTGAGTCAGACGCGAATGCCATACGCGACGCGCTCGTGCGCCAGCTGCATAATCCGGTGCGTTGGGTTGAGGTGATTCAGGCCATGGGAACGCAAGGCGCAACGTGTATCGTTGAGTCGGGTCCCGGCAAGGTACTGGCGGGGCTGAACAAGCGAATCGATAAATCAATGACTGCGTTCCCCATCCACGATCCAGCCTCGCTGGCGCAAGCCTTAGAGGATGTGGAACAGGCGCGGTCTGCGGGAGAAACAAAATGACGGAATTAGCGGGTGAGATCGCATTGGTCACCGGCGCAAGCCGGGGTATCGGTAAGGCTGTGGCGCTTGAACTGGGTCGACTGGGGGCAACGGTGGTGGGAACCGCAACCTCAGAAAATGGATCACAAAATATCGATAACTATTTGAAAGAAAATAAAATAGCAGGGAAGGGTGCTGTGCTTAATGTGACCGATCCTGCCAGCGTAGAGTCGCTTATGGCCGCGATGCAGACTGAACCGGGCGCTCCTACGATCCTGGTTAACAATGCCGGAATTACCCGCGACAACCTGCTGATGCGAATGAAGGATGAGGAGTGGAGCGATATCATCCAGACCAACCTGACCTCGATCTTTCGTCTTAGCAAGGCCTGTCTGCGTGCTATGACGAAGGCGCGTAAGGGAAGGATAATCAGTATTGCGTCTATTGTCGGCGTGACGGGCAATGCCGGCCAGACCAACTATTCCGCTGCCAAGGCGGGCGTGATCGGCTTCAGCAAATCGCTCGCGCGTGAAGTGGGTGCGCGAGGTGTGACCGCAAATGTCGTCGCGCCCGGTTTTATTGATACTGATATGACCCGTGCTTTACCGGACGCTCAACGCGAAGCCCTGCTGGGACAGATCCCACTCAAGCGCCTGGGACAACCGGAAGAAATTGCGGCGGCGGTGGCGTTTCTGGCGTCACCCAGGGCCGGCTATATAACCGGCGAGACCATCCACGTGAATGGCGGCATGTATATGCCGTAGCGACTAACTTGTTGTTTTTGTTATGATAAATGTGCTGTTTCTCGAAGTGTTTGAGGTGCAGCGAGTGTGTGGCATCTCGACCGGGTTTTAACTACAATACCGTGCCCGGCACCCACGCTGATGCTGATTTTATAAACTGGAGGAATCAACTGTCATGAGCAGTGTTGAAGAACGAGTAAAGAAAATCGTCGTAGAACAATTGGGGGTAAAGGAAGAAGAAATTACTTCAGAAGCCTCCTTCGTTGACGATTTGGGCGCAGATTCACTGGACACCGTTGAACTGGTCATGGCCCTGGAAGAGGAATTCGAGACCGAGATTCCCGATGAGGACGCCGAAAAAATCACCACTGTTAAGCAGGCGGTCGATTACATCAATTCTCACAGCAGTTAAAACTGCTGAAATTTTCGAAATGGGCCGCTTCCTCCTCACTGGTGGACGCGGCCCTCGTCCTTATAAGACCACCCCTCGCATTATAGATTTGTCTGCAAACTTAAGGAATTGCTTGTGTCAAAACGTCGCGTAGTCGTTACTGGAGTCGGCATGGTGTCTCCCGTCGGGCTTAATGTGGCCGAGTGCTGGGAAAATATTCTGGCCGGAAAAAGCGGTATCACGCCAATCGACAGCTTTGATACCACGGATTTTCCGACGAGTATTGGTGGTTCTGTCAAAGGTTTTGACGTAACCAAAATTATGTCCGCAAAGGACGCTCGCAGAATGGATCCGTTTATCCACTACGGTATTGCTGCGGGCAAGGAGGCCATCGAAGACGCGGGCCTCGAAGTTACTGAGGAAAACGCACCTCGAATCGGCGTGGCAATCGGCTCCGGAATTGGTGGCTTGCCCGGGATAGAACACGGGCACAATGTTTTTCTGGAAGGCGGGCCACGTAAGATCTCACCATTTTTTGTACCCAGTAACATCATCAACATGATCTCCGGTAATTTATCCATCATGTACGGCATGAAAGGCCCGAATATCGCGTTGGTAACGGCCTGTGCTACCGGGACTCATAGCATTGGTGATGCGGCACGCATTATCGAATACGGTGACGCCGACGTGATGGTTGCCGGTGGTGCCGAGATGGCCACCTGTCCGACCTGTATTGGCGGTTTTTGCTCGGCACGTGCGCTGTCAAAGCGCAATGATGATCCGGAAACTGCCAGTCGACCCTGGGACAAGGATCGCGACGGTTTTGTCATGAGTGATGGCGCCGGTGTAGTGGTGCTCGAGGAATACGAATTTGCTAAAAAACGCGGCGCGCAAATTTACGCAGAAGTGACCGGCTATGGCATGAGTGGTGATGCCTATCACATGACCGCGCCATCGGAGGGCGGTGAAGGCGCGCGTCGCTGTATGGAAAACGCCATGCGCAACGCAAGCGTGAACCCCGACCAGATTGATTACATCAATGCCCATGGAACCTCAACACCAGCCGGTGATAAAGCCGAGGTGCTCGCCGCACGTGGCGCATTTGGCGCCCATGCCGACAAATTGGCCATGAGTTCAACCAAATCCATGACCGGCCACTTGCTGGGTGCAGCGGGTGGAATTGAGGCCATCTTTACCGCGTTGGCAATACGCGATCAGGTTGCACCGCCGACTATCAATTTATTTACGCCGGATCCCGAATGCGACATGGACTTTGTTGCCAATGAAGCGCGCCAGATGAAAATCGACGTGGCGTTGTCTAATTCCTTCGGCTTTGGTGGGACCAACGGAACATTGGTGTTTTCCCGGCTAGGGTAAATAGGCATCCTATTTTCTGGAGTTTGTATACCATCCTCCGCGTTTGTGTTTAACACTAAACTTTTTTTTGATAACTGTTCCCAAAAGGGCGCTCGCTATTACTAAAGCGGGAAGGCCCACACGAGTCTCACGGCGAGACTTTTTCGGCAGCACGCAGCATGGATGCAGGAGTTAGAGCAACGCAGGAGCAGTTACCGAGGATGCCCGGAGTGACTGCTGCCGTGAAGCCTACAGGGGTGTGTTTCGGTGCTCCCGGTGTCTTGCCGTGGGACCCGTGTGGGCCTGACCAACAAACTGTGGGTTTCTTGAAATTCAGAGAAAGAATCTTTTCAGATCATTTATTTAATCATACCGGCTGTCAGGATCCTGCATGGCTCAACATGCAACATTAAACAAAATTCCTTCACAGGAAATTGATACGGATTTTGACTTGCTTGGCTTGCATGAACTTAATCCCGAGCGCTATCCATTCCTGCTCGAATCCACTTCGGTACGTCAACCCGCGCTATCGTCGAAGTCGGTCGTCACCGCTGAGTTGCATGATCCTGAGTATGATCTGCTGATGGCGTTTCCCGGTGACCGCCTGGTTCTTTCAGCTGACGAAACTCTCCTGTTTAATGACACGGTGATAGAGGGCGATTTTCTAACCGCGCTGGACCACCGGTGGCAAGTTGCGCAACAAACCTCGACACCCACAGCATTTCCGTTTCAAGGTGGCTGGTTTCTGTACCTGGGTTACGAACTGGCGGCACAAATAGAGCCGAAACTACAGTTACGTCGCTGGCATGGTAGCCTGCCGATAGCGGCCGCGGTGCGTATCCCGGCTGCAGTAATTCGCGAACACCAAAGTCAGCGCACCTGGATTGTTGCCGAAGCGGGACAAGAGGCCTGTCTGCAGCAGATGCTTGATGATATCGATGCCGCTTCAAGACGGCCGGCCAATCGAGAACAGGCTAGTAGTGTGCCGCTTGTACAGGAGCCACCGGCGCAAGACTATTGTACTGCGGTCGAGAAGATACGCGACTACATCTATGCTGGCGATGTCTTTCAGGTGAATCTTTCGCGCCGCTGGTCGGCACACGCACCGCCGTCACTCTCGGTAGACGAACTTTACTCACGCTTACGGGATACAAACCCCGCTCCATTCGCAGGTCTGGCATACTTCGGTGAGGCCACGATCGTCAGTTCGTCACCGGAGAGACTGGTGCGCACCAGGGGAAATAAGGTCGAGACTCGTCCTATCGCCGGCACACGACCTCGGTCCGGCAATACTGATGAGGACCAGGCCCTGCTCTCCGAGTTGCTACAACACCCCAAGGAACGCGCGGAGCACATTATGCTTATCGATCTGGAACGCAACGACCTGGGTCGCCTTTGCGAACCGGGTAGCGTGCGGGTTGAAGAGTTAATGGGGTTGGAGTCCTACGCCCATGTGCACCATATTGTTTCAAACGTAACGGGGATTCTGCGTGCCGGTGTGACTCCCGCAGAGGTGATTCGGGCGGTATTTCCTGGCGGAACCATCACGGGCTGTCCGAAGGTGCGCTGCATGGAAATTATTGCGGAACTGGAGCAGGAAGCACGAGGTCCGTATACCGGATCTATGGGTTATTTGGGTCACGATGGCAGTCTGGATCTAAATATCCTGATTCGTACCATTGTGGCCGACAGTGGAACCATTGAAGTAAGAGCCGGAGCCGGTATTGTTATTGACTCGGTGCCCGAGCGCGAGCTGGAAGAATCCCGCGCGAAGGCGGCGGGCATGTTGAATGCGTTAGTGTAAATGTAAATGCCGGACGTACTGATCAACGGTGCAGCGGAAGCTGCAATTACGGTTTACAACCGCGGCTTGCATTACGGTGATGGTTTGTTTGAGACCATGCGTGTGCAAAATGGAACCGTACCGTTATGGTCGCGGCATTATCAGCGTCTTGCGCAGGACTGTGTGCGCCTCGGCATAACGGCCCCTGAGGAGAATGTGCTCGTCCGAGAGCTGAACGAGGTTGTTGGACAGCACACAGCGGGCATCGTGAAACTAATTGTTACCGCGGGTGCCACGACCAGGGGTTACGCCAGGTCTGGTGAAGAAACCTGTCGCATGTTGCTGTTTTATCCGCCCCAGGAACAGCCCGACCAAGATCGAAGCCAGGGCGTTCGTGTGCGATTTTGTGACATTCGGCTTTCCCGTAACCCTCGACTTGCGGGTATAAAGCATTTAAACCGTTTGGAGTATGTCCTGGCCCGTAATGAGTGGCAAGACACCGAAATTGTTGAGGGTCTGTTACTTGATACGTCGGACAATGTGATAGAGGCGACGACCGCAAATGTGTTCTTGGTGGGTGCCGATGGCCTGTTGACGCCAGACCTCGAATTCGCCGGTGTGCGGGGAATTATGCGCCAGATTGTATTGGAAGCCGCCGAACATTTTGATTTATCGGCTAGAGAGTGTAATTTGAGTAGAATGGATGTATTGCAGGCAGATGGCGTATTTTTGACCAATAGCGTGGTCGGCATATTGCCGGTCCGCCAAATCGAGGATCGAACCTGGGATTTACATCCTTTAATCAGTAAGTTAATGAATAAACTTCAAGGATAATCTATAGCTGTATGAAACCGGTTTTCTTCAAGGTCCTGGGTGTTTTGACCCTTGCCGTCAGTCTGGCGGCGGGTTGGCTGTGGTGGGATTACAAGGTCTTCCTGGAAACGCCGCTTAACCTGCCCGCGGAAGGAATGCAGATAGAAGTGCAACGTGGTTCCACGCTGACCCGTTTAGCGACGGAATTGGAGCAAAACGGCCTGGTGGCCAATTCGGCATACCTGCTGTGGTACGCCCGTTGGAATGGCCTGTCCAATATCAAACTTGGCGAGTATCACCTGGATGCGGGCACGAATCCGCGTGTCTTGCTCGACCAACTCTCGACCGGCCGGGTTTTTCAGTACGCCCTGACCATTGTTGAGGGCTGGAATTTTACTCAGCTGCGTGACGCATTGAACCAGGATCCGGTTCTGAAGCAGACCCTCGAGGGGATGGACGACGCCACCGTCATGGCGGAACTGGGTCACCCGGGTATTCACCCGGAAGGGCGTTTCCTGCCGGACACTTATTTTTTCCCGCGTGGTACAACGGATCGAGACTTTTTACTTAGAGCCTTCAAAGCCATGCAGGTTGTACTGACGGAAGAGTGGGAGCAGCGTGCGGTGGGTTTACCGTTCACGGATCCTGTTCAGGTGCTGACGCTCGCCTCGGTTGTTGAAAAGGAAACCGGCCTGGAAAGTGAACGTGGAGCCATAGCAGGTGTTTTTGTGCGTCGTTTGGAAAAACGCATGCGACTCCAGAGTGATCCGACTGTGATCTACGGGCTCGGTGAAAGTTATAACGGAAACATTACCCGCCGTGACCTGAAGCGTGACAACCCCTATAACACGTATCGTCGCAACGGATTGCCGCCCACGCCGATTGCCATGCCGGGTCGTGCCGCAATTCACGCGACAACGCGCCCGGAAGACGGTGACGCGCTTTACTTTGTCTCCCGGGGTGACGGCAGTCATGTGTTTTCCGCAACCCTCAAGGAACATAATGAAGCCGTGATCCGCTATCAGCTGAAAGGAAAGCGGCGTGCGTTTTCGTCCTATCCGGCCGGCGACGTGAACTGACTGCATCGGGTCCGCACATGCGAGGACGGTTTATTACGATTGAAGGCGCCGAAGGCGTGGGTAAAACCAGTAATATTGAGTTCGTCAGGCAGTTTCTGCAAGCAACGGGTAAAACTGTCGCAGTTACTCGTGAACCCGGTGGTACTGAACTGGGAGAGAAGATTCGCTCCTTGCTACTCGATCGCGAAAACGTCGATATGGCCTCCGATACCGAGTTGTTGCTCATGTTTGCCGCCCGCGCGCAACATATTTACGAGGTTATCCAGCCGGCGCTGGACAGGGGACACTGGGTGCTGTGCGACCGGTTTACCGACGCCACCTTCGCCTATCAAGGAGGTGGCCGGGGTGTCGCCGCTGAGCGGATCGCGGTGTTGGAAAGCTGGGTGCAACGCGAGCTTCGCCCGGATCTGACCTTGCTCCTTGATTTGCCGGTTGAACTCGGACTGCAGCGTGCGGCGAACCGAAGTGAACCCGATCGATTCGAGCAGGAGCGGGTGGATTTTTTTCACCGAGTTCGCGAGGCTTATCTTCAACGCGCGAGTGACGAACCTGATCGATTTGTTGTCATTGATGCGGGTCGTGATTTGAAATCGGTTCAGCACCAGATTGGCGACGTGCTGCAGGAGTACGCAGCAGCATGACAGAGTTGTTACCGTGGATGCAGGATACCTGGGACAGGCTGCAGACACGAACGGCCAGTAACAACTTGCCCCATGCGGTGTTGCTCACCGGTCGTGCGGGACTCGGCAAACAGCAGTTTGCCCGGCTTCTGGCACAATCCCTGTTGTGTGACGAACCGCTTGACGGCGGACTACCTTGTGGCAAATGTCGGGGCTGCGCGTTAAATACAGCGGGGTCCCATCCTGATCTTTCCCTCGTCATGCCTGAATCGGACGGTAAACAACTTATTGGATTTTTTACCTTAACCAGTCAATACGCAGGACGAAAAGTTGCCCTCGTAACACCGGCCGAAGCGATGAACGCCGCCGCGGCCAACAGCTTGTTAAAAACGCTGGAGGAACCACCGGCCAATGCCGTCATAATTTTAGTAACCGATCGGCCCTCTGTGTTACCGGCCACAATTCGTAGTCGCTGCCAAACCTTTCATTGCGCACTTCCGTCCCGACCGATAGCACGTCACTGGCTAAGCTCACAACTCGTGCCCGGCAGTGACGCTGATCATCTTCTAAATTTATGTGGTGACGCGCCCCTTGCCGCCCTGGCGTTGGGAAACGATACAGGGCTGGAACAACGTGCCGAGATTTTTGCGCAGTTCGAGGCGGTCGGCAGACAACAGCAGGATCCGCTGCAAATAGCCGAGAGCTGGGGTAAAGCGGGCGCCCGTGAGCCGCTGAACTGGTTGCACAACTGGGCCGCGGATATGATTCGCCTGCGTCAGGCGGGCGATGGCAGCCGAATCCACAACGAGGATTTACGTTCGGATTTGCAACGTCTGAGCAACACGGTAGACTTGCTGGACTTGCACGAATGGCGTGATGCGGTGGCTCAGGCGCTCCGCTTGACTGCGACCGCCGCCAACGACCAGATGCTGGTCGAAGACGTATTGCTGGGTTGGGTTAAAGTCGGCAACCGACGGGGCCGATAAGCGGATGTTAAGCCTGGAAACTCTTAGATAAAATGGCAGAACTACCACAAGGCATGGCCGGCGGCCGGCAGGGCATCCTGTCACTGACCATCAAGGACAAGAGTGCCTTGTATGCGGCCTATATGCCGTTCGTTAAAAACGGCGGCCTGTTTATCCCGACCAGCAAGTCCTACGATTTGGGTGACGAGGTTTTCATGCTGCTTACACTCATGGATGAGAAAGAAAAGCTGCCAGTCGCCGGGAAAATTGTTTGGGTGACGCCCAAGGGTGCGCAAGGCAACCGTGCCGCCGGTATCGGTGTACAGTTCAGCGAACAGGACGGCGGTGCTGCACGCACCAAAATCGAGACCTACCTTGCCGGCGCGCTGAAGTCGGATCGCCAAACCCACACTCTTTAAAAACAGGTCCCAGGGACGAGTTACTAGGGACGGTCAATAGCGTCGAACCATCGTTAACCGATTCTTGCTTCAAAATTTCTTGATGGGTGTAGTTCGTTTGGCGGTTCAATAACAAACTAATTCTTTTTGAACAAGTGTTCTCCGTTCTCGATCTTATGCGCCTGTACAGAGCTCGTGTGTAGGTCCCGATTCAGTCAAACAGTTACTTTAACGAAGCAGTGTAACCTCTTATAATTCCCCCGGCGCCTGGTGTAGGCGGTTTCGTAATGGACGTAACTTTATGGATTCCTTTCTCATCGATTCCCATTGTCATTTGGATCGGCTTGATCTGACAGCCTATGACGGTCAACTCGAAGGCGCGCTGGATGCCGCGCGCGACGTCGGGGTAGGGCACATGCTTTGTGTCTGTATTGACCTGGAAAATTTTTCGCCGGTTCTGGAACTGGCCAGGAATCACACGCAGATTTCCGCGTCGGTGGGAGTACATCCCAATGAGCGCGAAGGCCGCGACCCCGAGGTCGGCGAACTGGTTTCGCTGGCGCAAGACGAGCAGGTGGTAGCCATCGGTGAGACGGGCCTGGATTATTTTCGCAGCGAGGGCGATCTGGAATGGCAGCGTGAGCGATTTCGTCGCCATATTGCGGCCGCAAAAGAAATCGACAAACCGTTAATAATTCACATGCGCGATGCAACGGAAGATACCTTAGCGGTGTTGGAGCAGGAGGATGCTCGTGACGCCGGCGGTGTGATGCATTGTTTCGTTGAAGATTGGGCCACGGCGAAAAAAGCGCTTGATTTAGATTTTTATATTTCTTTCTCTGGTATTGTGACCTTTAAAAGCGCCGTTGAGTTGAAAGAGGTCGCGAGGAAGATACCTGCTGATCGCATGTTGGTGGAAACCGATTCGCCGTATCTGGCGCCGATGCCCTATCGCGGCAAAAGCAACCAGCCGTCCTGGGTTCGATTTGTTGCCGAACACATTGCGGAACTTCGCGGCACCAGCGTCGATGAAATCGCCAAGCAGACCACCGATAACTATCAGTCCCTGTTCGGACGTCTCGATTCGGGCCGAAACGTAGCATAAACCTGTCGGGTTTACAAAACGTACTATCTCCGAGCCGTTTTTGTACTCACAATATTCTAATTTCCTGTTTGTGCTCAGCGTCTAGCACCAAAAAGAGGACGAACCCCGTACGATCAATATGCGTCGCTACTATTAATTCCAATCGTCTGCTTACGGCCATAAGCAGCCGTTCTGGTTAAAAAGAGGTTACCTGGCAAATATCCTTAAAGCGGACATTCAACGCTTTGCTAAGGGGCGCGACGTCAGGAGTGTCCCAGTGAGCGAGAGTGAACGATTTGAGCTAATTGTTAGATTTTTATAAATCATTAATATTAAGCCCAGGCTGTTCGCCATTAATGATTTTTTTACCAAACTCTATTGAGCGTTGTTCCGCTTCTTCCTTGGATTGAAAAGTATTCTTTCCATCAAAGAATTTCTGATTTGTAACTCCCTGCGGGTCACGATGTTTTACTATAGATACTCTTAAAGTCCATTCACCAGAGTCGGCTAGTTGTTGAGTGGCAGGACTTATTTCAAAACCCTCGTGATCAATGGTTGTCATTTTTCTCTCCTTGTAAATTGGTCTTACCCACGAATAGTGGACACGGTTAACGAATCAAACTGTTTTTCATACGCCTGTGGGCTGACATAGCCCAGAGCAGAATGCTGCCTCTGTTGATTATAGAACACCTCAATGTACTCAAAGATCCCTGCTCGAGCATCATCCATGGTTCTATAATTCTCGGCATAAATGAGTTCGACTTTCAGCCGGCTGAAAAAGGACTCCATGACCGCGTTGTCCCAGCAATTTCCCTTTCGGCTCATACTGCAGCGTACGCCCTGTGTCGTCAGGGCGTCCTGATAGTCATTACTGCGGTATTGGACGCCCCGATCGGAATGGATCAAGGCATCATCGGCAAGCTCCCGTTGGCAAATCGCCATATTAAAAGCGTCCAAAACAAGACTGTCCCGCATATGCGTATCCAGGGCCCAGCCGATGATCTTGCGCGAAAATAGATCCATCACCGCGGCCAGGTATAACCAGGTCCGCGCCACTTTGATGTAGGTGATATCCGAAACCCACTTGCGGTTCGGTTCACTCACGCTAAAGTGTCGCCCCAGGATATTTTCGGCCACGTTCGTCTTCGATTCCGTCCGCGGACGATATTTGAATCCTTTGCCGTTACGCGCCCGCAGACCCTTCTCGCGCAGCAGATCGGCCACATGGTTCTTGCTGCAATTCCAGCCTTGGGCATTGAGTTCCCGTGTCAGCCGGGGCGCACCGT
>CAMYNG010000014.1:84802-100662 GCA_947259765.1 uncultured Ectothiorhodospiraceae bacterium | reverse complement strand
GACCTTAACCGTGTAGTCCCGCATAGGTCCGGTACGCATTACACCGGCGTCAATCCGATGGTGCAAATCCGGATCGGTCGCGATTACCCAACGGACCTTGACCCATTTATGCAGATCTCGTGGTGTGATACGCGTCCAGAGCACTACGGAATCCGCGAGCGGATCGCCACTGGCAATACCGTGCTGGAATGGACTTTGCGAATCGAGCTTGAGTCCCCAAACCGACGCAAATGGCAACAGACCGGCTGCCGCCCCCGCTGTCGTGATCAGAAAATCGCGACGTGTTGTCATCGTCCCTGTCTCAATATCCCTATATTCCTGTAAGCCTAGTCGAGATCCAGAAAATAGAAAGGCGAAGATGTTTTAGGAGAAAGATGAGGTTTACTCTTGAAACCGACAGACGCTACTTTGAGCGCACCGAGGGAAAACTGGTTCTGTACGGCGGAACGACTGGTCGAATTATCTATCTAGCCGATGTCAATTTCACGTTAGGCTACGCAGGAATCTTTTTACCTATTTCTACTTTCGTTTGGCAGGCATTTTTTGTACTTTAATTTTTAATACTTTGTGCTTTAGCAAAGCCAAATAACCCTAATGAAAAGCATTGTCCCTTATTTTCAAAATCTCGTCACATATTCACCAAATCACATCGGAAGTTTAAAAGCATTCGACTAGAATAACTCGGGAGCTGGAAACTCATTAGTTGGCTCTATTACTAACATTTTTGCCAGCAACGTTCGCTACTTTATCGTATGGATGACAAATTCCACGGAGGAATTCAATGCTATTGTCTCTCTCAAAACATCCCGCACATTCCCGCACTTTATATATCGGTTTTTCAAAGGTAAATATACTAAGCGCTTTATCTTTATCACTGTTACTTTTACTTCTTCCCAGCCTGGTGCTTGCCGCCAAGTTACCTATGAAAATTGATTTCGGCAAAAACGATAAGATTTCGGCCTGGAAGATTGTTGAAGAGTCCAGAAAGGGTGCACACAAGGTAAATAAATCAGCCTGGAGCATTTCGAATGGAAAGCTTGGCCAAATTAATTTTGTCGCAGATAGATTTAAGGGCAGCAAAATTGTCGGCGAGCCGATGAAAAAATCGTACCATAAGGGTACGTTTGCCGCGCTGAAGGGACTTGCAGGCGAGAAAAACTATAAATTCACGGTAGATATTTTCCCGAAAGCCGATCCGAAACCAGGCAATGTTCGGGATGGCAACGATATCGGCGTTATGTTCCGATTCACGGACTGGAAAAATTATTATCGGCTTTCGCTGAACGCCTACAACGGTTACACACGTCTGGAAAAGCGTGTAAACGGTAATTTCTCCACCCTGGCAACTAACTCAGTTGGATACAAAGAAGGTCTCAAGTACAACGTCGTCGTTGAAGTAATTGACCAGATCATGCACGTAACAATAAACGGTGACCGCGTATTTGGCGTGAAGGACGGCAGCCACCCCAAGGGTACCATTGCACTATATTCGCAGGACAAGGTTTTTTTTGACAATGTAAAAATTGAACGATCCAGCAAGAATACTATCGCCACACTCTCTTTCCCACTTTCTCACACGGTTTTAATTAACAATGTCTTGAAACCACGAGCTGTAGTGAGCAACCTGCCAGTTGGCGGAAAGGTGGATTTTCTGGTTAATGGTGTGTCATGTAAATCCACTACGAAGGTTGCCAAGGGCAAATATAAGGCGAACTGTGGTACCCGGCGCCGGGGAAAGAGCTACAACGTTTCAGTTAAGGTAAGCAAGACGACATCTCCTAAAAAGGAAGACTTGAATACAAAAATCGGTATTAGGGGTGACTATTTTCTGACGATGGGAGACAGCATAACTGGCGGTAATCATGACAACAATCCGAACGATAATGCGTCGAGAGATGGAAGAAACGTGGGCAAACGCGGCTTTCAGGCTCGGCTGAATAATTTGTTAACCGCGTCACGCGGCTATGCGCACAGTGTAGTCAATGAGGGTGTTTCCGGCGACACCTCGGCGGATGGTGCGAACCGGGCGGCGTCCATCGCAAAACGTCACTCGCGTGCCAACCGCACATTGATAATGTACGGTGCTAATGATTCTGGAAAAGGCGTCCCGGTGGACGACTTTATGCGAAACATTGGAAAAATTGTTGGCGCCTCCACTAACAACCCACAGAAGAAATTTCGCATTGCGCGAGCACTGCCTATGTACAAAGACGGTGTACTGAACGAGGCACGCAACAAGCACATCAGAAAGTACAATGCTGCCATAACGAAAAAATACAGTAAAAATCTAGGCCCGGATTTTTATGCATTTTTCAGCGTAAAGGGTCGCAACACCTTGCTTAGTGATGGCATCCATCCCAACCATCTCGGCTATCAGCGGATGGCCGAAGAATGGCATAAAAATCTCAAAGCCGGCGTGCGATCATTTACAGAAGAATCCGATTCACTATTGCTGGACAATCTGCTGCCTACAGGCACAAAACAAAACCTTATCGGCCTTGAAGATAACCTCTATGTCGACGCCAGTTACAAAGTTAAGTCACTGCCTACTGAAGCGCTTCCCGATCTCGTCGAGGGTATTTGGGTTATGACTTCCAATGCCGATACTGCGGTAGCTAACACTCAGGATGCTTACGTGAAATTTGAGGTGGACCGTCCGGTGATCGTTTATATCGCTTATGACAACGGCGCCACGGTTATACCGGACTGGCTGGCAAATTCATTCACATATACTGACAATGTGATGGTCGTGGATAATCCGAGTACGCCGACGCTACGAATTTACGAAGGGCATTTTCAACCGGGCAGCATTGTTCTGGGAGGGAATCGGGCTGCAAGTTCCGCGGGCAGTTCCGATGCAGCGGGGAACTACGTTGCGATTGTTGCACCGCAATAATTGGTTTTTCACACATGCGCTGGAGGACGACTGTTTTCCAGCGCATCTTCCTAAACCCAGTACGCTGCGCACCATGTTGAAGAAGGCGTTTGGTAGGTTGCCGTAGGTAAAACTGAGACACTAATTAATCGCGTAACGATATATCGTGATTAACTTGTAATTTTCACTTATTTCAGAATTAGGCGTAAGTTTCTTTCGCCTTTGGAGGTGACGCTTACATGTTCCGCCTCTAATCTTTTTAGCGCCGCTTCAAAATTTCTCCTAACTTTCTCGGCTTGCATGTTGAAAGCAAGATCACTAGGTATATCCGTTCCGTAATGCGTTTTTTCAACACTGGTTTTCCTAACCAGCGTCAGTTTCGGGTGTTTACACTTCGTAATTTTCCTTGTATCCATCAGCCAACCCTCGCGAATTCTTAGCACCTCGGGGTTTAACAATATACGGGCAGTGTTTGTTGCACTGTTATCTATTCCCGGTGGCTTTGTGACAAATTAACACTCGGCTTGTTGCGATATAGAACCCGAATTTGAACAAATGAAACCACTTTTAGCTGCGACGAAATTGAGAAGCATGCACTTTCAGCGGGTAAAAAATGTCATCCCTTCAACAAACGATTAAAAGCAAAATATTAATTTTTCGAAACTGTGAATCCCTTCAGTTCATATTTGGGAAAACTGGTCTAATTAATAACCCTGGTTCTGGTTAGAATTTTAAGCTCGAAAACACCGTCGTTTAAACGACACGGCTGCGCTCTTAGACGTTATCAAAATGGAGGATACGTTATGTATGTAGGGATACCCAAGGAAATTCAAAACTCGGAAACACGGGTTGCGGCCACACCTGATTCCGTCAAAAAGATGAGCGAGCGGGGATTTAATGTAATTATTGAGTCCTCAGCCGGTTATCACTCTCACTTTACCGATGAAGCCTATATGCAAGCCGGCGCGGATATTGTGGACAACTCGGATGCGATGTCTGCCGATGTGGTGTTCAAAATCAATAAGCCTGACGTAAAGGAAATTGATCGTATGAAAAAGGGCTCCGTGCTTTTAAGCTTTTTGGATGTTTGTAACGACGATGGCACATTCGACAGACTCGCTGACGCGGGTGTCAACTCAGTTGCACTGGAAATGATTCCACGCATTTCGCGCGCCCAAGGTATGGACGCGTTGTCCTCGCAAGCTAACATAGCTGGCTATCGGGCGGCACTCGAAGCCGCAAGTCTATATACGCGGTTTTTGCCTATGATGATGACTTCGGCTGGATCGGCCAAACCTGCAAAAACGGTCGTATTGGGCGCCGGCGTCGCAGGCTTACAGGCGATTGCTACTGCGCGCCGACTAGGTGCACGGGTGTATGCATACGATGTTCGACCCGAAGTTAAAGAGCAAGTGGAGTCGCTGGGAGCGAAGTTTATTGAATTAAAAGTGAGTGGCGATGGCTCCGGAGAAGGCGGCTATGCCAAAGCGTTGGACGCCAACGATCAACAGTTACAGCAAGAGCTTTTGGCCCAGGAACTAAGATCCTTCGATATCATTATTTCTACGGCAATGATTCCATGTATGAACGCCCCTGTTTTGATTACGGAAGATGCGGTCAAAGGCATGAGGCAGGGCTCGGTCATTATCGACATGGCCGCGGCGAGCGGTGGTAATTGCCCACTTACTGTTGCGGATCAAACAATCGTTAAACACGGCGTCATCATTTGCGGCATTACGAATTATCCCGCATTGATGCCCGGCGATGCCAGCACGTTCTATTCACGAAATCTTACCAACCTGCTATTTCAAATGATTAATGAAAGCAACGACAGGCCTGTGTTCAAGGACTACGGCCAGGATGAAATAATGCAGCTATCCATGATCACCTGTGAAGGTACAGTTTGCTACGAACGGCGCAGTTAAATAAGGAGATTATCATGACTGAAGCAATGATTGCTTTTTACGTGTTTGTACTGGCGTGCTTTGTTGGCTACATGGTCGTATGGGGGGTCACCCCGTCGCTACACACGCCGCTAATTTCACTGACCAATGCCATTTCGGGGATTATTATTGTTGGCGCGATTCTGGTAGCGGGCTTTCCGTCGGACGAGATGGAGTCGATCGGTTCAACGGAAATTATGGGGTTTGTCGCGATTACACTTGCCTCCATCAATATCTTTGGCGGCTTTGTTGTTACGCAAAGAATGTTAGCGATGTTCCAGAAAAAGAAAAAGACAGGAGAAACGGCATGACATCTCAAATTTCATTGCTATATCTACTTTCGGGCGCATTGTTTATTTTAGGTCTTAAAGGACTCACGGCGCCGGCAAGTGCGCGTCGCGGTAACTATTTTGCCATGGCCGGTATGGCTTTGGCGGTACTGGCCACTTTAATGAACTCTGAAGTGACCTCATACGGGTTTATTGCGGCCGGTATTGCCCTTGGCGGGGGCATTGGCACGTTGATTGCGCTCAAAATTAAAATGACAGCTATGCCACAGTTAGTCGCCATTTTGCACAGCTTTGTGGGCTTGGCCGCTGTTCTGGTCGCGTTGGGAACCTATGCGAACCGGGCGGCGCTTGGCACTCTGAACACGACACTGATGTGGGAGTTATTTGCCGGTATTTTGATTGGCGCCATTACCTTTACCGGTTCGCTGGTTGCCTTTGGAAAGCTACAAGCCATACTGTCTCCACGGGCTATTTCTTTTCCTGGACGACATGTACTGAACGGCGCGTTGTTCCTTTGCATGATTGCATTCGGAGTCGACTTTGTTGCGCATGAGAGCATTCTGTCGCTTGCAATGATGACCCTGTTGGCCCTGACTTTGGGTGCCATGTTGGTCATGGCCATCGGCGGCGCCGACATGCCCGTGGTGGTCTCAATGTTAAACTCGTACTCAGGTTGGGCTGCAGCCGCCACCGGCTTTACCCTGCACAATCATTTATTGATTATTACCGGTGCCATCGTTGGTTTCTCCGGTGCAATATTGTCATACATTATGTCACGAGCGATGAACCGTTCCATTGTGAACGTTATCTTTGGCGGGTTTGGTGCCCAGTCGGCAGATGATGCTATGGAGGGTATTGTCGGAGACAAAACCGTTAAAGCCGCGGCTATCGACGACGCCGTGTTTATGATGGAAAATGCGTCAAATGTAATTGTAGTGCCCGGCTACGGTATGGCCGTGGCACAGGCCCAGCTTGCCCTGTCCGGGCTGCTGGAAGCACTGGCGGATAAAGACGTAAATCTTCACTTTGCAATCCATCCCGTCGCAGGCCGCATGCCCGGACACATGAATGTGTTGTTGGCCGAAGCCGATGTACCGTACGAGAACGTAATCGAAATGGACGAAATAAATCCTCGTTTTTCCGGCACCGATGTGGTGTTAGTCGTCGGCGCTAACGACGTCACTAATCCTGCAGCGAAAAGTGACGAGTCAAGTCCTATATTTGGTATGCCCATTCTCGAAGTGGATCGGGCAAAACAAATTTTTGTAATTAAACGCAGCATGAAGCCTGGATATTCAGGTGTTGATAATCATCTTTATTACAGTGAAAATTGCTCTATGATTTTTGGAGATGCAAAGGAAGTTTGTGAAGGTCTGGTATCGAAACTCAAGGCGGCTTGATTTCTTCCTTTTTTCCTAGAAACGAAACGGCCGGGTTCAGGATTCGGTGTCCCTGATCACGGACTGTTTTGTGATCAGCTTACTTAATCGCCAAAATCTTCATCGTCTTCAAACTCGTCTGCCACGACCTGGCCGGTGTAACGGTTGTACCATCCGCGCGGATCACCCAAATGTAGTTTGTGCTTGCCCTCGTTCAACTCGACGCCTACACCCACGATTTTGTATTTCGCGTACATTGCGCCGGTAGGCTTTCTGTCGGTTATACGAAGTTGCCCGAGCATGAGTAAACTCTTACCTGTCAGGTGCAAGTCGGTCAACTCAATGTCCCCACCTACCGCACGTAACCCGGCTTGCCCGGTGATATCCTGTACCGTAAGAATTCTATCTATGGTTTTATTGGTTCTGGTTTTTTTTACGAACAAATGCACGAGTGGGCCCGTATCTCTAAGCTTCAGGCGTATCTGGCTATCGAGCTGCATAGGGCGTTTCCAAAGCAGATCGCCCCTTTCAATATAGATCTGGCCCCACCAGTCTTCGTCACGCACGTCGTTTTCAGTCAACAGGTTTACCTGATCGAAGAGAATCGCTGTACCCGCGACATCAAACTGCATGTTCTTGATATGCCCTTGGTTAAGTCGCGCCTTAATACGCATGTCGGTCTCAATCTTATTGTCCTGTACTTGCGCGACAACGTTCCTGGCGTAGACTTCCACCCGACCGCGAGCGCGGGTGCCGTAAAGCTCGAATTCTGCGTCGATTTCGCCACGACCTTCAATAAACGCGGCATCGGAGGTATTTGGAAAATACTGGTTATAAATAGTTAAGTCAGGTATCTCGGCCGGACCGAGCCGGATTTTGGTATTGAGGCCACTCATGCCTTTGTCAAAATCAAAGTGCCGGGCATGGGTAGTCAGCTCAAACGCGGCTCCACGTACGAACGGCCGGGTGTCTCGAACACGACGAACCCGGATGTCGGTTAGACTGGCGTGCAAGCTGCCTCGTGGTGCCTTTAGCTCGCCTTCGATACGCGCCTGCATCTTGGTTTTACCACTTACCACGAAATCCAGAAACTTTGTTGCCAGACGATCCGAGCTTATATCAATGCGAGTCCCTGGAATAAGTTTTCCTGCTTCAACGTCAACATCTGCACGCACCTGCGCGGGGCCACGAAATTCGATCGAGTGCGCCGACGGTATTAAACGATTCAGGAAACGGATATCGGATACTTCTCCGTCTAGTCTCACAATGCCGTCCGATGCCCGAAATGCAAAACCCGTTTTGCGGTCACCATCCATCGCTTGCAGCCATGCCTCGCTTAGGTTGATATTCGCTGACCAGGGTTTATACGTTCCGCGCCGTTCGTTTTGAGGTAAGGCGTCATTGACGACAATATTTGTCCCGGAAACGTTAAACCGCCGTGCCGAAAGATCCGCTTCGCGCAGAGGTATAGATATGGATACATCGCCGCTTATTGGTCGATTAAGCGTATTGGCACTTATACCTTGTCCCGACATCCGTATCTCACCATGGGCCTGGTTCCCTTCAAGGGCCAAATGAACAGCGAGTTTGCCCTGCCCGGCGCGCAGGTTAAACCTCGCCTCGTTTGCCAGGTAAGCATTGAATACGCGTACATCAGGAACGTCGGCCTGTTCAAGATCAAGCGTCATAAGGTATGTCGGCGGGTCCTTGCCGAGTACAATGGGGCCAGACCTTGCACTGATGGCCAGGCGCGGACTGCGAAGATGGGGGGCATGTTGGTCGCGGCGGTAAAACTCAACATCGGCCAGCACTAAATCAAATTCGCCGCGTTCACCGTCGTCTACAATCTTTGCGTGTAAACTGCCGTTGCCTGCAACTTGGTATTTAAGGATTTCAACGTTTAGGACCGGCGAAAGTTTTAACCAGGACCCTTCAAGCAGTCGGCCGTGTTGAATTTTCAATTCGGAATTAACATTGCCGGCACCCACAATGCGTGGCCATTCGTATTGACCCAGGTAGTAATTAACAAAACGATAGTCTGACTGACTCGCGTCTATTTTCACGCGACCGCTGAGAAGTTTCGTTGGGAAGGGCCCGGGTGCTTTGGGGTCGAACGGCGCCATGTCGAGGTCAGCTTCGATCCGCAAGTCCTTAACCAATGTTTCACCGGCGACCGTCACCACTCCCTCATTGATCCGCAGCCGTGTATCTTGTGTGGCAAGGGGTCCGTTGACCTGCACTATCAAATCGGTATCAACCGCTATGCTGCCGGTAAGCCGATACTGCGCAACCCAGAAGTCCCGTAAAGACGAAATCGCAAGTCCTTTGATATGAAATGCCCAGCCCGGTAACCGATCCAGTGAAAGGCCTGAAATGGGCTCTTGGGCTTTAGCGCTTAACTGCCTGTCAGAATTCAAAACCAATGGCAGCGGTGGATAATGTTTCCTTTGTTCGCCTTCTGGATCATCATCAACACGCAGCGGCAGCATCCACAATTCCAGTCCGTCTGCGTCGACCCAATGTGTGCGGAATGTCTTTTTGGCAAGCGGTAACAAGGCGACCCAAGTGTTAAGTGACTCAACTCGCGCTTGCCAGAAAAGACCGCCCGTTCTATTGCGCACCACAAGCTTCTCGACATGCACCAGCGCCGGCAGTACGGTCCAGGCCGAGTGCCAATTTACGTAAAGTTTGTCGGGTTCCTGATTAATGCGGTCCGTTAGCCAGCCGGAGCGCAATACAACATTGGCGCCGACAACGTAGGCAAATTCGACGATGAGCAAGGCACCGAGCAGTGTAAATATCGTACGCCGAAATCTCATTCTATGGTTCATTCGTCAGCCCGCAGACAATTCGGTGCTTCAGTAATATACTTCACGTTGCAAGTTGACTCCGCCAGCGCCGCGCAACACATTAGTATTGTTCTAGATTCTGGAACAATATAAAGCATTTTAACCGGTGGAACCTGCATAGATAGTCTGAGGGAATCCTTTGGTACGCGTTCACAAAAATATGAACCAGGTCCGTTCAAATCGGTGCAATTCGCTGGATACTCGGGTTTGAAATCAACCGATGTCCCTTGAAAATCAAGGGTTTTACGACTCCATGTCAGGAAATTAAAGGAACTCACTGCGAGTCCGACAATCTATATCCCGACTATTGAAACTACATGGGTAGTTAACCGGAGACAACGATGGTATACGAAGCATTAGGCGCAGTTTTGACCTGGGACACGACGACGCTCGTAGGCGTGTCGATCGCAATGATAAGCACGCTCGGTATTGTATTCGCCTGCCGTTCCGAAAACGGTCTCGAACCTGAAGGCGAGTGAACTCGAAAAAGCCGAGTAAATATAACTCAACTTCTCTGCCGTGGAATTCAATGGCAAACCAACGCTGTAGTCCCTACTCGACAAACGTCCATCACGGCGTCTCCTGTTGAACCTATAACATTTCGTTCGAAAACAAGCTCCCGCGTACCGCCTCTGGTGCGAATCTCTCGTCAGTACCGTTGTGCTATATTCGCGTTAACCGAAGCCTCCCACAGACCACCAAGCTTGCTCAGAAACCCTGATTCGTGCGAGGGAAACCCGGCTATGCGTCGCCATTCCAAAGCGAATTCGTTCATTTCGTAATCCAACCGATAAATCCTGCCCGCCCCTATCGAACACCTACGCTTACCTTAGCAGGGCCTACACAACCGCGCTAATTTTCCCAAAATGAGATGTCGGTGGGCTAAATTCTGGCGGTTTCGTGCTACGTTTCACCGACAGATCGATGAAAATTACCAAAATCCGGTCCATTTGGATTCACCAATTTGGCACCGCGAACTTTGACGAACATTCCGAAAACAAGGACCAGGTTTAAGAAAATGAAACAATTCGCTCTAATCGTCCCGACTCTTCTATTTGCCGCAGTGACTCTAAGCGCTTGCCAAAAGCAGGCTCCGGAAAACGTATCCCGAGCCGATGAGTCGATAGAGATACCCGGCTTAGAGTCTCTCACCAAGGGAACGGGTGCCGCCCCTGCGACGGCGGCGACTGAAACGGCCGCAGCGAATTCAGCCGGAAAAGTTTACGGTACAGTGAGCGAAACCTTTGATTCGGGCGGGTACACGTATCTGCAAGTTGATACCGGTGATGAAAAGATTTGGGCGGCAGGCCCGCCAACACCTCTGAAGAAAGGTGACATGGTCTCATTTACAACTGAGATGCCAATGGAAAACTTCCATAGTAAAACCCTTAATCGGGATTTTGCTGTGCTCTTTTTTGTACGCAAGGTCAATACGGGCGGTGCCATGGGTGCAGCACACCCTGAGGTCGCAGAGTCTGTGCCACATACAACCGCAAAAAGCGATACATCAGCACAATCTGTCAGGAAAGTGGAAAAACTGAAAGACGGCTACACCATTGATGAGATTTACCAGCAAAAAACGGATCTTGCCGGCAAACGCGTTCGGGTCCGCGGCGAGGTCACGAAGGTAACACTCAACGTACAGAATATTAATTGGGTTCATATTGAGGACGGTAGTCACACCCAGGATCTCACGGTCACAACAACCGATGACGCTAAGCTGGGAAGCGTAGTTGTAGTTGAAGGTAAAGTCTCATCCGAGAAAGATACAGGCTTTGGACATGTTTATGCCGTCATGCTGGAAGACGGAAAATTAGATATCGAACAATAAATATCACGTAGTTTAGCGACGACATACAACCCTGGCTTAAGCCAGGGTTGTATGTCGAATGCTCACCCTCACCTTGTGGGCCCGAAGAGATTTTTCGGGTTTTAGTCGTGTAAACAAACCCACAGCAGCGATAGTTATTTGCAAACTCTTCACGGTAGATTCCTGCTGATGCTAGACTTTGGTAAAGCATCAACACACCGACATATTGAGCTACGCCTGTGGGCAATTTTTTTCAAACAGTACACCCGCTGTTCCGAAAAGTAGTTCGCGTTGAGCAATATGAATTGCGCGGGCTACTTTGGTCGTTCAGTTATTTTTTCTCTCTTTTATGCGCCTACTACATCGTTCGACCCATGCGTGATGAAATGGGAATATTGGGCGGTGTCGAAAACTTGCAATGGCTATTTTTGGGCACCTTTTTAGCAATGTTGGCAATGGTGCCATTATTTGGCTGGGTGGCATCCCGCTTTCAACGCAAGGAATTTCTTCCATATATATACATTTTCTTCATCGCCAATCTAATTGTTTTCTATTTGCTGTTCCACTTCGGATTCTCACATACTTACATCGCGCGCGCTTTTTTCATCTGGGTAAGCGTTTTCAATTTATTTGTTGTGTCGGTTTTTTGGAGCTTTATGACCGACATTTTCACCGACACACAAGCGAAACGCCTGTTCGGATTTATTGCCGCGGGCGGGACCTGCGGTGCGATATTCGGACCGCTATTGACTGCCTCCATCGCTATTCCGATGGGCGCGGAAAATTTGTTACTGGTCTCGGCGGCATTTCTTGCTTGGGCCTTGTTGTGTATCAACAAACTCACGAAGTGGCAGCGTGAAAATCTAAAGAACGAAAAAAATGGCTTTGTAGAAGAGACTGCAACTAACGCTAATGAACGCCCGCTTGGAGGCTCCGTCTGGGGCGGCATCAAATTGCTGATCAAGTCTCCCTATTTAATTGGCATAAGCCTATTGATGCTTTTATTTACTACTTTGGCGACGTTTCTCTACTTCCAGCAGGCACAAATTGTGCGGGATAGTTTCACTGACTCGACGCAACGACTCGCGGTGTTCGCAGTTATCGACCTGGCAGTCAATACGCTTACAATTGTCACTCAGATTTTCCTGACAGGACGGCTGATTAAATGGATAGGACTACCCTGGACTCTGGCGCTGGTACCGATCATGTTGGGAGTGGGCTTTCTCGGCCTGGGATTTTTCCCAACCCTCGGGGTGTTGGTTGTTGTACAAATTGTTCGTCGTGCGGGCAATTACGCAATTATGCGCCCTGCCAGGGAAATGCTATATGTTGTACTCGGACGTGAAGAAAAATATAAGGCGAAAAACTTCATTGACACCGTGGTGTATAGGGGTGGTGATGCAGTAAGTGCCTGGATCTACGCTGGATTTCGCAGCCTGGGATTGAGTCTCTCGGCAATTGCTTTTATTGCTGTACCGCTGGCGGGGATCTGGGCCGGACTGGCGTACAAACTCGGTAAAAAACAGGGCGAATTCGCCACCAAGCCTTGGACAAAAAATGATCAAAGTACGGAGTGACATCAATGGATGACATAAAGAATATTCAGCGCCGCCACTTTATTCAGCAAGCTGCCGTGATTAGTGCAATTCTCCCATTCGGACCCGGCACGTTACTGGCGGCAGATCGTAAGCGTATCACAAAGGCGATCCCCGTAAGTGGTGAGAAAATTCCTGTGATTGGTATGGGTTCCGCACGCACTTTTGATGTAGGTGAAGATCCCGCGAGACGGGCCCAACTGGCCGATGTGCTACAGGCTTTTTTTGACCATGGCGGCAACGTCATTGACTCTTCCCCCATGTATGGTCGCGCAGAGCAGGTCATCGGAGAACTTCTAAGAAAAACCCGTAACACCAATTCTCTTTTTGCCGCCACCAAAGTATGGACCGATGGCAAGCAGCAGGGTATCGAGCAAATGCACCGTTCCATGCAGAGAATGGGCGTCGAAAAGTTTGACCTCATGCAAATTCATAATCTGCGTGACTGGAAAGTTCATCTGGAAACTCTGCGCGATTGGAAATCCAAGGGCAACATCCGTTATATCGGCATCACGACTTCACATGGGCGTTTCCATGAAGAACTTGAGACTATTCTCAGCAATGAACAATTTGACTTTGTCCAGCTTAGTTACAATATAAACGATAGAGCCGTTGAACAACGTCTGCTACCACTCGCAAAAGAGCGCAAAATTGCTGTTTTGGTTAATCGTCCGTTTCAAAAGGGTGAGCTTTTCAAAGCAGTCAGTGGAGAGACGCTACCCGACTGGGCGATGGAGTTCGACTGCCAGAGTTGGGGGCAGTTTTTCTTAAAGTTCGTAGTCTCTCACCCGTCGGTTACCTGTGCTATACCCGCAACGACCAAGGTTAAACACATGCTCGACAATATGGGTGCGGGCCTCGGGCAATTACCGGATGCAAAAATGCGTAAAAAAATGATCTCGCATATCGAAAAAATTTAAATAATCGATGTCGGAAAATTCCTACACGAAGTTGCGGCATTGTCTGACAGACGCGGGCACACACATTCACTAAGGTGACCGTTAAAGCTGGATCTTTTTCGTCATACGGACGAACGGTTAACCTACTAAGGAGATAAGGATGCGTGTCATTCAGCGTAAGAACAGCGAAGCCGTGGTAGTCTTTACTGAGCAAGGCAATCCGATTCGAGTCACTGTGCTGACAGCCCCTAATGAAGTGGTAAATCTCGGCTTTGAATTTCCACCCGGCGTTGCCGTTGCCAAGGCGGAAGATGTCGCACAGCTGCCACTCTCGGAATTTTCTTTGTAAAAATTGCCGTAGCGGCTGACCCAAAAAGGCTTATCGGGGTCAAATTGCCCTGGATTTGACCCTGCCTTTACCAGAAGGCCGCTTGATTCTGGTTTACAACTAATACCCGCCGCCCTTGCGCTTATGCATCGCCCTGTGCATCACATCCATATCAAATGAAACACGTTGCTCTGCAGTCAAAATATTTCGTGTTGCAGCCAGGTAAGCATACTTTTTAAGCTTAATTTGCCTTTTCAATTGCAACATCGCATCCAGTTGCTTTTCGATTGCCTTCTTATCCTGTTTGTCCTGGGTCACAAGCAACGCAATTTCAACCTTGGTTCTCCGTACATTTGCTTTCAACGGCAATTTTTCCCTGGCGAAGTCCAGGTGCAATTTGTCCAGTTTGGCACGCTGTTCGTCAGACAAGGTTTCCTTCCAGTGTGGCCCAAGTCGTTTCGCAGTATGATGACCCGCCCCATGTGCGCCCTTACCATGCTTTCCGTGATGGTATCCCCCAGCATTCGCGGTGGTAACAGGCGTCACCATGAGCACTACCAAAACCGCACTTACAATGGCCAAGAAACCATTAATTGACGTTCTAGCTTCCCTCATTTTCTTTATTCCTCCATTTTGTAAAAACAAAAATTTTTACTTTGGCAAAAATCTGTAGCGAAATATTTATATCTATAAAAACAACAGCTTACGATATTGAATCGTAAAAATAAGTTCGGCATTTGATTCGACGATCAATGAAACCGTTGGAAACCCTTGCTGGAATTTTATCCCACTGATGAATCATACTCTAAATTTTCTGCGTTTCTTGCGGTCGAGCACGGATTTTCACTTTCCTATGAGTATATTTCCCCAATCGCTTTCAAATAATTGGTCCATAAGGAGCGAAAAGGATGTCTGACAAATACCTCGTCCAGTGTTGCATCGTTGCTGGAGCCGTTCTTATTGCTGGAATGGTGCCTCTTCATGCTGAAATGCCGCAACCGGCAATTCACATAAAACACGAATCCGAGAACGAAACAACACGAAGTATGCTCCGCTTGCTCTACAAGCAGTGCGTCTCGGAGAAAGAGCTCTATCTCGATACAAAAAACTCCGGCCACGCCGCTTGGCCAGCAATGGAAAAGTCCCTCAACAGACGCCGCAAAAAATACGATGTCGACGCCCCGCTTGCAGACGAGCCCGATTGGTCGGCCATTGCCATTGATCGAGAAGAAGAGTACTTCTATGGGGAGAAATATGCAGTTTACAAACAAAAGAGTAAATATTCCATTTCTAAAGATGGCAGATGCGATCTGATTTCCAAAAAAAAGCAAACCGCACAACTGGACAATGGTCAATTCCAGTACAACGTAAACTTTACCAAGGGTATTGCTACAAAACGGCGTAGCGCAGTCTTATATAGAAAAGACTCCGACAAGATGATCAGACAGACGTTTATTCCAGGATCGGCCCAAGTGGACGCAATGAAAAATTTGGCCATGAACCAGAACTTGCCAAACACCGACACAAAAGGAGCACAATCGGCAATTGTCGCTGGACAAAAATGCACCTATGCGTTCCCGGTACCAAACGGAAAAAGCAAACTTTGTTATTGGTCGGTTATGTCGCACTATCCGTCGACTATGGAACACCCGGTAATTTTAAAGTCGGTAATTTTCGTTGGAAAAACACCCAACATCAAGCAAGCCGTCAGCTTTACAATAAGCGAATCCTTGGAGGAAAGATTCTTCAAGCCCCCGGAAAATATCAAGATTAAAGATCGATCGTTGTAGGACACTAAATCAATGACTCACGACCAGGCGGCCCGTACAAACTCCGTGGAAACGTCCGGTTTCGGTTTCACTCGAAAGGTTAACACGGTTGCAGATTAAATT
>CAMYNG010000014.1:0-84781 GCA_947259765.1 uncultured Ectothiorhodospiraceae bacterium | reverse complement strand
ACTATGAAAAATTGGATTTTCGCTCTGTCTGCCGCGGCAATTGTTGCTTTTTTGGTATACAAAGCCGGATGGCTGACAATTGTAGGGGAAATTTTCTTAAACTATATCGAGGCGAATCAGTGATGTAACTCAGAATGTAAACTTTAACACCAGGTGAAACTTCTGTTTCGCGGTCACATCGGAAAACAGTCTGTACAGCTGAAACGACGTTATTTTTTAGTATGCTTTTCAAGCGTGTCCTAAAAATCACTATTTTGCGCAAAGACGTTAGAGCTTCACGAACTCCTTGCGTGCGGTCACCACTTTTCCTAAGTAACGCCGCGTTTCATCGCGAGAGTGTTGTTGGCGTAACCGTTCGTAAACTACTGCCGGCGAGAGATTGTTAATAACTTCGACTGCCTTTTCGCGATCTTTAGCAAAAACACGTAGCACGTTACCAGCACCGCCATTGTAAGCCGCAATTGAGCAATACTCACGGGATACCGGGTGACGGATCGCTTTGAGGTAACGTGTATCCAGCAAGTAAAGATAGGCCGTTCCCAATTCAATATTGTTGTTGCCGTCGAACAGGTATTCCTTACTTGGTATGCCATCCCTTCCCTTGACCTCGGTATACGCATCTCGCCCTCCGGAAGTAGGTACAAGTTGCATAAGTCCGTAAGCGGGTGCGGTACTAACCGCAAAAGGATCCATAACGATTTGAGTGTTTGTTCACGTAAGGCAAGTAACGGCTCGCCTGGCGATGGCTGCGATCCCTCACCATCTCCATGCGTACAAAACGTACCGCTTCGTTACTCTTTGTCTGGCGCGTTTTTACACTTTTCCCAACCAGGTATCGCGCATAGGACTCCGCGGCCATAGAGTCTTCAATTCGGCGACCTTTCTGATTCTTAACAAGTCCCTGTAGATAGGGACGACCGGCCAATTCGATTGGCTTGTCACTATAGAGATCTACGGCTCGCGGGTCCTCGGGCGTGAGTAACGTTGTAATCACCGCCTGTTCAAGCTGCCGCAGAGGATTTTTCTGGTCGACCGTTTCCACGAGGATTACCCCAGTGTCAAAATTTACAATCGCACGGCTTTTATAGGCCTGGGTATACTTGACATAGCGCTTGTTGCCGGGCACTACGACCTCGTCTTCTCCCCAGGTGTCACCGACTTCGCCGCTTAAAAACGCGACTAACTTTTTGAATTGTTGCTGAGCACGTTTCGCATCCTTGACCAGAAGGCGAGGGTCTCGTTTGTAACTTTCCGCTCGACCACGCGCTATGCTTTCGATCGCTTGCTCCGGATTTTTGCTTAAGGCGACATTAACGATGTCCTGCGTACTGCAAGCTCCGATCAGGAGACCGATGGCAACGGATAAAGGAATCCATCCAATTAAGCTCGGTAACCTGAAAATTCTCATATCAACTCCCTCAAAATACCTCCAGCGGCACTATTCTGCTCACTGGGTTCCGGACAACATCTTCATTATGCCGCTACGTCTGTTAGCCTGCCACCGGGACGATGACTGGGTTACAAACGGGTGCACTACACTCGCGCATAAGTTTGTCAGGGTCGCCAATTTGGATTAGCATTCAGGCTCAGCAAACAACAATATTCAGCCAAAAGGGAGAAGGCGTATGACCGCATCCAAGTTAGCCAATATCGTTGTCTTCATGTCACTTGGGCTTTTCATCAGCGCAACTGCCACTGCGGGCTGGGATGCCAATGCCGAGAAAAAGGCAAATGAAACCGCTGCGGCCTTTAAGAAACAAGACCCCAGCATGAAGGCATTCTTTGACAAGGCCGCCGGCTATGCGGTGTTTCCCACTGTCGGCAAAGGTGCCATCGGAATTGGTGGCGCTCACGGCAAGGGTACGGTTTTCCAGGGTGGCAAGGCCGTTGGCGCGACCAGTCTCAGCCAGGTAACCGTGGGTTTTCAGCTTGGCGGTCAGAGCTACAGCCAGATTATTTTCTTCAAAGACAAGGCAACTCTGGACAAGTTTAAAACCGGAAAATTTGAGTTCAGTGCACAAGCTTCTGCCGTCGCGGCGACATCTGGTGCGGCGGCAACGGCCGATTACAGCGGCGGTGTTGCGGTCTTCACCATGGCCAAAGGCGGCTTGATGTATGAGGCCAGCATCGGCGGCCAGAAGTTCAGCTTTACCCCGAAATAACGGCCGCACGAGGCGCTACATACTCAAAAAACGCGACTCGCCGCCTCGAGTGCACGCTGTGCCGTTATGGGTGTTAAGCTAAAATTTCTTGTAATTTGTATCGCGACTGCGGTCGCAGTGTGCGCACCCCTGTCTGCGGAACCACGCAGTGACGCGCCACAGCGGTTTTCCATTGCCGTAAGTGGTGGCGCCAGCCGCGGGGCCTATGAGGCCGGTCTGAACTGGGCAATTCTGCAGGCTGGCCAGCTAGTTTCAGGAAAAGACCACATCCTCGGTGGCACTTACCGGGATATTGATGTCGCCAGTGTCGCTGGCGCATCGGCCGGAGGAATTAACAGCCTGCTTACCGGGCTCAGTTGGTGTCTCCGTCCGGAAAGCAAAGGCGGAATCCCCAACCGCATCGATAATAATATCTTTCGAGACATCTGGTTCGCTCCAGATATTAATAATCTGCTGCCCCGCACAGCAGATTCTGAAATCTACTTACCCGATGACGGCGTCTTGTCCCGTGCGGACCTCGTAGCGGCATCTGCAACCCTACGTGAGAAGTGGACTAAGCCTATTTTTCGTCCTAACTGTCATGCTTCCATGGGCGTAACAGTCACACGTGTTTCCCCCCAAATACTTCAAATGGGTGATGTTCGGGTGCCCAATCAACGGTTTGCGGTCCCCTTCGAGTTTCGCACACGAAGTGATGGCAGTGGGAACTTCTTTTTTGACCCCAACGACTATCGCGGCCATCGGGATCAATCCATGATTCTGCTCCCGTATCTCGACAAAGCTGAAAATCATCAGATTGATGACACGGCTGTCGAGAATGTGATTTTGGCTTCGAGTGCGTTTCCCATCGCGTTTGGGCGCAGGCGACTTGAGTACTGCCGATTGCCTTCCCGAGAGGGTTCATCCGCCGCGGCGGATAACCAACAACAAAATAAATCACCACGTGAGACGTCCGCTCGCTGCCCGCCGGGCTATGAGCTCGATGAAGCAGATTTCGCCGATGGCGGTCTGTTCGACAACCTGCCCATCGGACTCGCCCGCACGCTGGCAGAGCTCAACGTACGCGCCAAATCGAACCCATGGCCAGTCACCTATATTTATCTTGATCCCGAACGAGAGCGCGATGAACGCACCGCTGACCTGCGTCTCGATTCATGTCAAGGTGACAATCCACCGGCAGCCTGTCGGCAAATGGAATTCGGTCTTCGCTCACAAAGCTCCCTGCTCCTGGATGCATTTGGCACTGCCCGTAAGTTTGAACTGTACCGCGAACTGACCAGCGAAAGTTGGTCACTTAATTTGTCTGAACTGGGATACACCATCGCGGATGAAATGGAACGTAATGGCGTCAAGATTAACTGCGACAAGGAGTTACCCTGGTTCGAAAAGTCACTTCAATGTCCAAACGCCTTGCGTCGTGGGGGCCTGCTGCTTGAAATTGCATACGATCGTACTCGTACCCCGATAACATCACCCTACTCGGTAGACAAACTTCGCGACCGCAACATTGCCAGACGGTGCAGCAAACCCAGCATTAAAACAGATGTGCCGGTTCAGGCCGAGTGCGAGATTGCCGTACATAAGTACCGTTACGACTACGCACAATCACTGCTCAAAGTTCTGAAACGCAGTCGCCTGCAGCGCCCTGATATTGAACAACGCATCCGCAAATCGGTCCTGTCATTACATCATGACCGGTCTATCCGCGTTACTAGCCGTGGCGCGCAAATCACCGGCTCACTACTAGGGGGATTTGGCGCCTTTCTCGAACTTAAATTTCGCGAATATGATTACTATACCGGCGTCTACGACGCAACGGTTCTGATTTCAGATAGCTTCTGCCGATCATATTTTTCCCCGCGTTGGCAACCTGAGGAATATCATGTGTGTGGGGAAAAAATGCTTCGCCAGGCAAGCATTAAGTTTGGCATCGATAGTAATGCGCGCGCGCGTTATGTATTTGCCTTGCTTGCACGCGAGGAATTTGGTGAAAAAGGTAGGTTCCGCTTTGCGTATGAACCTATGCCCGCCGAAGACACCGATATGCGCATTATCCATGACGGCCTGGCTCGCGCCCATGCGGAATATGACCCGCGTGTGGTGCACGCTCAAGGTCAGTTTGCTATTGAGCGCGCGTTCTTCGATGAACTCAGAGCACGGGAGTTTAATCCAACTCCAACGGACGACGGCAGTGAATCATTGTTGGCAAGATTTATGCGCGATCCCGAGCAATGGTCCTACGAGTTCGTACGTCGGTTCACCAATCGTTTAGTCCACCTGGAGCAGCAATCGGAAAAGGTCCTGGAGTTGCGGGAACCGGATCCGGAAAAACGTCCGGATTCCATGACCGGTCTTGTTGCAGGCGGCTCTTATGCCCTGCAAACCATGACCTACGACTACCCGCCGTTTGCGTTCGCACCGTCAGTCGCCTCCAAAGAATGGGTATGGCGCAATGTAATTCCTTATGAATTCGCCTTTGACCTTGTGGATCAGGATCTACAATTGACCTGGCAGCCTACCTGGAACGTCAGCAAGCGCAATAACCTCAGCATACGCGGTACCATCGGCTTCGCCGACGGTCTGATACGCTCGGCGTCAGAAAAATCACGTCAAAGTGATCCGCGCGAGAATTACGTGGCACTCGGCTTTGGTTACACCCGCCTGACAGGATCGAACCTGTTTTCTGGTTGGGGTGTCACACCGACCTATTTTCATCAGTGGAATGAACCGTCAATTGGTAAACAGGATACGGCTGGCTTCGATGTACACGCGGGCCTATTCAACAATCGCCTGCGCCTGGCGGTGGGGTCACGTGACGTCAACGAACTTTCGGATAACTGGTTCTTCATGGTCGGCTTTGCGGACTTGCCCGGACTAATTTACTGGTTAACACGCTAGTTCCACTTACGCCCGCTCAATCCCTGCGTCCTGACGGATGGAAAACGACTCTTCAAGCCGATAAGAGAGCCGTACAATCTGCGCCCAGTCATGAGTAACAATATCCTGTGCGTGTGCCAGATTGTTACGCAAGGATTCCAGCTCACGGATGATTCGTTTTCCGGTACGTTTTGAATCAAATCCCAGCGCCGTCAGCACGGCCGGATTGGTGATCAGGATCTGGCCCTTGTCGGAGAGTTGCAGGCAATCAAGCAAGCCACCATGCTGTTCGCGACGTTGACGTTCAGCCTGCAGTTCCTGAGCCTTCTTTAAGCGCCCCTCAGACAATAATGACTGCCATGCATCATCCGGGTACCGTTCATGAATCATCTGGGTTATTTCCATTTCCACGAAGTTGATTATTCCAAATAGCCACATCCGTACCACGGGTTTATTGATATCGTTTCGGCTGAGAAAACCGATAACCTCACCCAGCAAGGTGATAAAGCCGTATTGATTCAATGTAAGAATGTGTATGACATCTGAAAATGAGCTGTCGCCTGGTAATGCCTGTCCCGATCGAAACGGACGAACGTGCCGACCGCAATTTCCATCAGTTAGATCGGTCAGGCGAACGTAGCCTTCAATTCTTCCGTTTTGCCTAACTCCGACAATGTCGAGGTGATCGGCTTTCATCGCTGCCCGCACCTCGGCACAAGGTTTGTCGGCATCGAAGGAGCGTAGAGGCTCAGCAATGTCCTGTGCAGTAAATGCCTCAGAAAACATACGCAACAGGTGATTCTTACCCTGCAGACGCTGCGACAACAATGTCCCGGCTAAGGTTTCATCCGATGTTTGATTGGCGCTGCGCTCAAGGGCTTGTGAACATTTGTCGTGTACCTGTTGCGCCTTTTCATAAAGCACGCTGTCGCCTTCCTCCAGAACCTCGAGGAGCAAAGACATTTCTGCCAGATACACCCGCGCAAAGCGCGGATCGTTACTGCAGATATCCTTGCAGTTATCAATCAAGTCCGCGAGCTTGACCGTTTTAGCCCGCAATTCCGCGTCCGCGAGGTGCGCGCGGTCCATCGCCTTGCGCACTTCGCGGTTGCCATCGCTGGGTTTACTGATATCCGTCAGGTCTTCCACCAATGCCGCAATTGCCTTGCCAAATTCCCGCTCAACATCAAATAGCGTTGCCTCGGTATCTTCCACCACGTCGTGCAGCCAGGCCGCAGCGATCGTTTCTGCGTCGGACGTCACGGAAGATACAAGCTGCGCGACCGCAGCGAGATGATTGGAATAGGGTTGTTGGGTATACTTGCGACGGTGGTCAATCCGCTTATGCGCGTTGACGGCAAATTCCCGAGCCTGTTTAACCAGATCCATAATCGATGTATTCACTTGGTTGCATATACATATACTAAAACGCCGAACCAATGATAGACGACGAATTTGTTAGCAAAAGCCAGCGTAAACGCGATGCGCAGCGAGTGCAACAACTCGGAGAATCGCTACTTACACTACCGATGTCGGACCTGGAAGCGCTGCCGTTGCCGGCCGACGTGCTGGCTGCGCTGCTTGAAGCGAAACGCCTGAAAAAACACGGCGCCTTGCGCCGCCAGCTGCAATACATCGGTAAACTCATGCGAAATATCGATTGTGAGCCGCTGTTCGCCGCACTTACGGCGCGAGGAGAAACCTCGGCACAGGAGAACACGGCATTTCACAACATTGAACACTGGCGTGATTACTTGATCGGAAACGGCGACATCGCCGTGGAAGAACTGCTTGCCGCCCGCCCGCAGGCGAATCGCAAACAGATGCGACAATACGTCCGTCAAGCAAAGCATGAACAGGAATCAAGCAAGCCACCCAAAGCGGCCCGTAGCTTGTTTCGTTACTTGCGTGAATTGGATGGTGTTCAAACTTTGCCAGAAATAAAACAACCGGAAAAAAACTAAGCGGCCGTTTAGAAAAAACACCCTCTCGTAACTCCTGGGTCAGATGAACGGCCCGCCCCGGCAAGACTCTTTCGGCGGCATGGGTGCTGCTGTGAAGCCTACCAGGGTGAGTTTCGGTGCTCCCGAAACGAACGGGCGTACAAGGAAGTACGCCTTGGACCTTTCTTGCGAAGCCGGATGTGTAGCTAGAAAAGTATTTACGGCGTGTCTTGCCAGAGCGGGCCGCTCATCTGACCTGCAACCTGGAAGGCTTACACTCAATCCAAGGGAAAACCGTTTCGAACCGAAAAATCGGACTCAGGTTCCTGTGCCCCCGACCGTAAGCGCGTCCACCAGTAAAGTCGGCTGACCCACCCCAACCGGCACACTCTGCCCTTCCTTACCACACGTCCCGACACCGGAATCCAGTTCGAGATCGTTACCGATCATGCTAACGCGGGTTAGCACCTCGGGGCCGTTCCCGATAAGCGTGGCACCCTTAACCGGCCGGGTAATCTTACCGTGCTCAATCAGGTAGGCCTCACACGCGGAGAACACAAACTTGCCGGACGTTATGTCCACCTGCCCGCCGCCGAAATTAACTGCGTACAAACCCTTGTCGACCGAACTGATTATCTCTTGTGGATCGTATTCACCCGGCAGCATGTAGGTATTTGTCATACGTGGCATAGGTAGATGCGCATAGGATTCGCGCCGACCGTTACCCGTCGGCTCGACACCCATGAGCTCGGCGTTCATTTTGTCTTGCATATAGCCGCGCAGAATACCGTTTTCAATCAGCACGGTGTGCTGGCTCGGGACCCCCTCATCATCGACATTCAACGAACCACGCCGATCGGGCATCGTGCCGTCATCCACCACCGTACACTGCGCAGTCGCAACGCGTTCACCTACGCGGCCGGCAAATGCCGAACTTCCCTTGCGATTGAAATCGCCTTCAAGTCCGTGACCCACCGCCTCATGCAGAAGCACGCCCGGCCAACCCGGACCCAGTACCACTGGCATGGTACCGGCAGGCGCCGCCACGGCTTCAAGATTAACCAGCGCCTGACGGACGGCTTCATTGACATAGCCCAGGGCGCGATCACCTTCAAGGAAGTGGCTGTAGTCAACACGCCCGCCCCCACCGCTGCTGCCCTGCTCGCGTCGCCCATCCTGTTCAACAATCACGCTTACGTTCAGACGCACCAAGGGCCGAATGTCCGCACCGAAGGTGCCGTCACTTGCCGCCACGAGTATAACTTCATGCACGCCGGACAAACTTACAAACACCTGGCTCACACGGGGATCAGCACGCCTTGCCGCGGCATCGAGGCGATACAAAAGCGCGACCTTGTCTTCCGAGCTCAGTGATGTCAGCGGGTCATCGGGTTTATACAGTTGCGGCACCTGCGCCGTCCGCAATGCTTGTAGTGTACCCGCCTGTCCCTGGCGGGCAATGGCGCGCGCAGCGTCGGCGGCTTGAGTAAGCGCAGGAAAGCGGATTTCATCAGAGTATGCAAAACCGGTTTTTTCGCCGCTTATTGCACGTGCGCCGACGCCCTGATCGATATTGTGGCTGCCCTCCTTGACGATACCATCTTCCAGAGACCAGGATTCATGGCGTGAGGTCTGAAAGTAGAGATCGGCGCGATCGACCGCCCGCCCCAGAATTTTGTCCAGGGTTGACTGAATTTGCGCATCATCAACACCACCGGGCTCCAACAAAACGCGGCGGGCAACAGCAAGACTGGATTCACTCATTTAGGCAGACTACAGGAAATTTTTCGATGTTTGAGGACAGGAAAACTTCGTCGAGTGTTTTCCACCTTTTCAAGATCCAAATCGGCAATAACAAATCCCGAACCTCTGGGTAGGCGATCAAGAATCTGGCCCCACGGGTCGACTATCATACTGTCACCGTGCGTTTCACGGCCATTTACATGATAGCCGCCCTGCGCCGCGGCCGCGACATAACAGACGTTTTCGATTGCGCGAGCGCGTACCAATGACTCCCAATGCGCCCGGCCTGTAATGGCAGTAAACGCCGACGGGAGCACAATGAGTTGTACACCTTTGTTCACCATTTGGCGAAATAATTCCGGAAAGCGCAAGTCGTAACACACTGCGAGCCCCAGCCGTCCGAACGGTGTATCCAGGACAACCACTTCGCTACCGGGTTCAATTGTCTCGGACTCGTTGTAATTTTCGCCGGACTCCGCAATTTGTACGTCAAACAAATGCATCTTGTCATAGCGCGCAATCTGCTCGCCGCGGTCATTGTACACCAGACACGCCGCGCGAATCCGCCGCGGGTCGTCACCGGCAAGCGGTACCGTACCTGCGACGATCCAGACCCGGTGTTTATCTGCCTGTTCCATCAAAAAGCGTTGGATCGGCCCCTCGCCCTCGACTTCACGAATACCCACTTTATCCAGTTCGGATATGCCCATAATGGCAAAGTTTTCGGGCAGCACCACCAACTCGGCACCGGCATCCGCCGCCCGGCTGATAAGCCTGCCCGCCTCATTGAGGTTAGCGGCGATGTTGGGCCCGGAAGCCATTTGCAATGCGGCAACTCGCTTCACGGCGCCACCTGCGTAACGGGCCCGGGTGTTGCCTTCTTCCGGTGCGTAAGGGCGCCCAACACTGTGGGTGTGGCGCGGCTGGAGCTCCCGCTGCCCAGGACCGTAATGGCCAGCGATTTTCCATGCCCGCCGCCCGGCACAAGTTCAATGCGTGCTGACTCCAGCCCCAGGGAAACCAACCAGGCGCGGAGCTCGTGAGCCCACAAGGTGCCTTCATCACCACCGGGATACTGAATCAGCATACGACTTCCAGCGGATTTTTGCATTTCGTCCATGACTACGCGCAGTGTGGGCATGTTGCGCAGCGCGTCGCCGTCTCTCGGCACGGCCCAGTCTTCTGCTGTGAGTACCCGCGTTGTTTCCGCGGCATGCACAACACCTGACAAAAATAGCAACATAATCAAATAGTTCTTCATATACTGAAGAATATCATCAATCCCAATTGGGAGCACCTTGCGCAAAAGTACTACGCTCCGTCGCTCAGGTTTCATCCTCATCCTCTGCCGGCAATTCTTCATCGGCGGTCCGCAATCGTTCGATTACCGGTGCATCCCAACTTCCGCTCACCTGATATTCTACGCTGGCTGCGGTGTTCAAGGGCTGGCCCAATAGGCGCTCCAGTAGCAACACAACGACGCCCACCTGTGGGCCGAAGGCGAAACCTGTGCCAACCGCAACTGCGTCTCCAATCTTCGGCTTCACGGTAACCTTCTGATCAAAATCCTGCACCACCAGACTGGTGCGCCCTTTGAGTTGCAGGGTTCCCGAGCGACCGATGATACGAAGGTCGTCGTTGAACGCCTCACCGTTGGTAATTCTTAGATCACCTTGTAGCCGGTCAAAATGAAAACCCTTTTTCATGTCGCTGAAATCAAGCACCAGGCGACGCGGCAGGGCAGAAAGACTCAGCAAGCCAAACAAGCGCCCTGCTCCGGGCTCGATGTCAACAAACGCACCGTTTTCCATCTTAATTCGTGCTGTTCCGGACACCTTGTCCCAGGAAAAATTCGACAGAGAGTCTCCCCAGTAGAGCGTAACATCGGTTTCTCCGGTTGCCCCCTCAATGCTGGTGACATAGTTAAGCTGCTTCGCCATTGCGCCGACGTCGCTGCTTGATACTTTCAAGTGCAAGGTCGTGGAATGTACACCATGGGAAAAACTTAGCGTCCCCCAAAGATTGATATCGAAGACATCGGAGCTGAGATTCAGTTTGTCGATGTTATAAATACCTCGAGATTCCGAGGTAGCAACTTCCAGGCGACCTAAATCCATTTCATTAAACTGGAAGTGCTTAATGGAGCCGCGCAGCAGGGGCAAATCATGCGGCCGCAAGTCCACACTTGCAGATTTGCCCTCACTTGGAACCACTTCAACGTTGCCCAAATTGAGCACCACCGGTAGAGATGACGCATTAGCGGTCTCGTCTTTCCGGCGAAGCGCTGACGCCACCGCTAACCAGCGTTTGAGCTCAATTTTCCTCGGGCTTCCCACCACATGAAAAATATTACTTTCGGGTAACATGGCGGTACCTCCAAAGCGAAGCTCGCCACGTTGCACTGCAGGCCTGCCGTTCACGGTTTGCCATGCAAGTGCTGTTGAGACTCGATCGTCAATATCCAGCTGCAGAGCAAGACCTTGATTCACCGGCATTGAAACCGATAATGAAACCGGTATCACGTCTTGTTGTGTAAAATTTAACGGTGCCGGTAAACTCAGATGGGCATTTTTAATTTCTGCGTTTACCGCTAGATGGGGAACATCGTTGTTGCCGGAAGCCGCGCCACCGAAACCAAACGTTGCAGTCCAGGTCACGTCTCCGGAATCGACAGGATTGGCCACCGGTATTTCAATGAGCTCCTGTTGAGCCAAAAGCTCGGGCAATCCCGTTTTACCTTTGGCGTTAACCTGTGTTACGGATTTCGTACCCTGTTGAACTGTATTAATGGAGAATTCGACGGGACTGCCCCACATCGACGCAGTAAGCTCGTCGGCCGATATTTCTTTCTCAGTGAACCGTATCTTGCCGCGCGCATTGCTTGCCACAACCTGTCCGTCAAACAATCCAAAACCACTATCATCTAACTCAATATAGCCAGTGTAACGGGTCGGATGCGTCTTGCTTGTGTTTTCGGACAAGGGTAAAAACAATTCCAGATCGGCGGTACTCACACCGGTAACCTTGGTCGCACGCAGGAAGTCACCCGCACCTGCTGCGATGGGACTGTTATACAGAAATTCCAGCACCTGTTGAGTCCCTCCAGTTGCCCCTGCCCGCAACTCCAGAACAGGATCAAAGTAACTTGGGATTCGAATCTCGGCACCCGCAACATCGTTACCGGCCATCTCACCGCCCGCAACGTCGATGGATACACCCTGACTATTGAATTCCACGTGCATTCTGCTTTGACTTATTTCCGGCCAGTTCGGCTCATATTGCAGACGCATATCTTTAGCATCATAAGACACCAGAAAGCGGCCTTCGTTGTTGACAAACGGAAAATCCTGCAACCGTCCATTAAAAACAACGCCGCCTTCGATAATGGTGCCTGCGATAATCGACTCATCCAGCCATTTAACCAGCGCATCATCCATAATACCGGTGGGCAAGTAAGTGGACTTTTTTGCCGCATCGCCGTCGAAAAATCTCGATTGCAAATCCATGTAGACAATACCGTCGGCCGGTATGGTTACGTTAACCGCAGTTTCCGTTTTGACTTCACTGTTTTCGGCTACCAGTCGATCGGTGATCAAATGCCATTCGCTATCTGTGTAATGCCAGCCCAGGTGCCCATACAACTTATCGGCTTTCAAAGGTGTGCGAAACAAACCGGGGAAATCCAGCACGGTCGACTTCGAATCAAGAAACAACGTTCCCCGCCGTTCAGTAAAACGAACGGACCCACTAAGGCCGTCGGCGCCCGGCAACCCCGACGACGCGTTGAAGCCAAGATTTCCGAACGTGGCACTCAGTTCAAACGGATGTTCGAAGGGATCAACGACTACCGATTTAATGTAAACGTTGTGTAAATTACCTCGGGGATCCAGGGTTTGCAGTTTACCGAGGTGCGGCTCCGGTACCATGCCACTGTGGATCAGAACCCGGCTAATCTCACCCACGGGCAGGTGGCCGGCGCTTATCTCAAGACGAGCCGGTTTCGCAGCTGTCTCATTGTACCTTTGTACGGCGAAATTCAGTTCCGGCCAGTGAGCTTTATCGCTACCTACAAAATCAAATCCTGAAACGTCAAGGCGCCAGCCCTGCTGATTCGACTGCCAACCGAACGTCGCGTCGAGAGAGCGGATCACTAAATCTTTTTCCTGCTTGTCCACTCTCAGACTTGCACGATCAACTTGCAGTTTCCCCTGCATGGATCGTAATTGACCACTACCCCAGCTGCCCCATACGTCGATATCCAATCTACCTTCTTGCGGACGTACACCCAACCAGGGGGTAAGCGGTTCAAGCTCACTGATGTCCAGGCGCTCGCCACTGACCCGGAACTGACCGTTCCAATGACCGATGTCTTCCAGCTCACCGGTCATGCGCCCTTCAAACTTAAGTCCGGAGCCCAACTCGACCGGAGGAAGAAACGATCCGCGCAAATAGTGAATGTCGCCGTTATTTCTTAGCACCAGGTTGACATCCTGCAAGACATGCTTGTCACCTGAACGGGTCATGTCGCGCCACACTATTGTGGAATTACGCACCGCAAGATTGCCACGCTCAAAAAACCATCTGGCAATGAGTTGCGAGTTTTCGGGTCGATCCGTTGTCGTCTTCTGGCTAACAAGGTCGATACCCTGCAGCACGATGTCACCATTTTCCTGCCGGGTGACACTCAGGGAAATACCGGACAAGGTGACCTTTTTTGGCACTGGAACACGTTTGCGCAGGGAGGAAAACGTCGACAACCCTATTCGTGCTTCATCGAAGCGAATAATCTCCTGATTATTATCATCGACGAGTTGTACGTCATTAAAAATAAATGTGGGAGTAATACCCACCAGGCGTGCGTCGAAATCACCGATATGCACGCGCTGGCCGATTGCGTCGCTGGCCCAGCCTTCGACGGTTGCTTTATAGGTATGAAGTTCCGGAAAAAAGGTACGTGCTATGGTCACCGCTACTGCGATTAAAACAAGCATCGTAACGGTGCCATACCAGAGGTACCGAGTTGCTTTGTGAATCAGCGGTTTGAGTTGAAACATGGGTTAGCCGCCGCCCGTATGTCGCAGCCGGCCCTTCGTTTCCTGTCTGTTTTCGGCAAGCCACATAGCAACATCACTACGGTCAGGTTGCTCCTGCCTAGAGCAACACGACGTCATACTGTTCCTGGGTATATTGCGCCTCGACCTGAAACTGGATTTGCTTGCCGATAAAATCCTCAAGTTCCGCAACGCTGGTTGACTCTTCATCAAGTAACAAATCAACTACTTCCTGGCTTGCCAGCACCAACATACGCTCAGCATCAAACTGGCGCGCTTCACGCAAAATTTCGCGTAAAATTTCGAAACACACTGTTTCTGCTGTCTTCAACGTACCCCGGCCCTGGCAAACACTGCACGCTTCGCAAAGTACGTGTTCCAGACTTTCACGAGTCCGTTTACGTGTCATTTCGACCAGTCCCAGCGAAGACACTTCACTGATTTGTGTCTTACAGTGATCCCGGTCAAGCCCTTTCTCCAATGCCCGCAACACCTGACGTCGATGTTCGGCATCGAACATATCGATAAAATCTAGAATGATAATGCCGCCCAAATTTCGCAAACGCAGCTGACGGACGATAGATTGAGTGGCTTCGAGGTTGGTCTTGAAAATAGTCTCTTCGAGATTTCGGTGCCCGACGAACCGGCCCGTATTGACGTCAATTGTGGTCATGGCTTCGGTTTGATCAATTATTAAATAGCCGCCCGATTTTAATTCAACCTTCCGCTCCAATGCCTTCTGGATTTCGTCCTCGATACCATAGATGTCAAAGATGGGTCTTTCACCCGGATAGTATTCAATTTTTTCCTCCAGATCCGTTATAAATTTTGTCGCAAATTTATGTACTCTATGGAAAGTCTCTCTCGAATCTATCCTCACGCGCTCAAACTCGGTTCCCACCAGATCGCGCATCGTTCTCATTACCAGCGGTAGATCTTCGTGCACCAGTTCAATGTCGCCGTTATTTTCAACTTTGACCTTTAGCGAGTCCCAGAGTTTCTGCAAAAACCGCATGTCGGCATGAATTGCGTCTTCGCTGACACCTTCTGCAACGGTGCGCAATATGTACCCGCCCGGATCGAAATCGGCCAGGCCAGTCTTGACGCAATCTTTCAATCGTTGGCGCTCGTCCTCATCCTCGATTTTCTGCGAGACGCCTATGTGGTCCGCACCCGGCATGTACACGAGATAACGGGACGGTATAGAAATTTGCGTCGTGAGTCGGGCCCCCTTGGTGCCCAGTGGATCCTTGATGACTTGCGCCAGGACAAGATCGCCTTCTTTAAGAAGCTCGGTGATCAACGCCGGTTCGGAACGATTCATCTCTAGATCGCGAGGTTCGCCGTTCGTCACTGCAATATCTGAGGCATGCAGGAACGCGGTACGCTCCAATCCCACATCTAAAAATGCGGCCTGCATCCCCGGAAGTACACGGCTAACCCGACCGTGATAAACGTTCCCCACCAGACCGCGCTTGCGTGCACGCTCGATATGCACTTCCTGCAGAACGCCATTTTCGACATACGCTACGCGCGTCTCCTGCGGTGTGATATTTATTAACAGTTCTTCACTCATCCCGATTACTTTCTACCTCACCAAAAGGAAAAATACCCGCGTTAGCCAGCAACGCCGCGGTTTCGAAAAGTGGTAACCCAACCACACCTGAATAGCTGCCCTGCAAGTTTTCAACAAACACCGCGGCGCGCCCTTGTATGGCATATGCGCCGGCTTTGTCTGTCGGTTCGCCGGTAGCCCAGTAGGCAGTGCGCTCTGCCGCGGAGAGGGTACGAAACTTGACCAGACTGCGGCTAAGCCGATGAGTGACTGTGTCGGCTGCCAATGCGACAGCACTCAAGACCTGGTGCGTTCGCCCGGACAGACTGGCTAACGTCGCCAGCGCCGCCTTTCGATTTTCCGGCTTTCCGAGTACCTGCTGTTCAACGACCACGATAGTATCCGCACCGAGTGCCGGTAGTCCCACCAAGCCTGGACCGGCTGACTTCGCGGCCGACTTACCGGCCTGTGCCTTCTCCATCGCCATTCGCACAACAAATTGCTCCGGGCTTTCTTCGGCTTGCCGCTGTTCAACTATATCTACCTCAATTACGGCAAATTGGATGCCGATTTGTTCCAATAATTGTCGGCGGCGCGGCGATTGGGAGGCAAGTAAAATGCGGGGAGCCATTGGTGGACAGCTTACCGGTGATACGGGTGATTTTTCAGGATACTGCTGGCGCGATATAGCTGCTCTGCCACAACGATACGCACCAGTGGATGCGGTAAGGTCAGCTGCGACAGAGACCAGCGTTGCTGCGCCGCCTGCAAACATGCCGGAGCCAGCCCTTCCGGACCGCCCACTAGAAACGCGACATCGCGTCCAGCCTGAAGCCAGGAACCAAGATCGTCTGCCAGTTTCGCGGTACTTTTCTGTTGTCCTCCGGAATCCAGGGCGATAACCAACGCACCCTTCGGAATTGACTGCAACATCTTTTCGCCTTCCTTGTCTATCAATCGCGTGAGATCGACGTTCTTTTGCCGCTTGGCCAGAGGTATCTCACTCAATCGCAATGGACATTCAGTCGGCATGCGCTTGGAATATTCGCTAAAGCCCTGTGTTACCCACGGCGGCATTTTTGTCCCAACGGCTATTAACTCCAAATACATGGCGCCTCTCGTGGGCAAAATTTACAATTGTGGATCCGCTGTAAACCCGCCTCAGGATTCGCTCGCCGACGCTGGCGTATCCTCCCCCCAAAGTTTTTCGAGGTTATAGAAGTCACGCACCGTAGGCAGCATGATATGCACGACCAGTTCACCGAGATCGACCAGCACCCACTCACCTTGCTGCTCACCCTCAACACCGATAGGTGGGCGGTGTGCTTCCTTTGCCTTGAGTACCACATTGTTTGCCAGCGCCTTGACTTGTCGATCCGTATTTCCGCCGGCAATAATCATTAAGTCCGTGAAGCTTGCCTTGCCACGCAAGTCGAGCACGCGGATATCTTTCGCCTTGATTTCCTCAAGTGCGGCGATTACCAGATCCCGCAATGCATCCAGATCCAGATTAGGTTCGCTCATGCATATATTCTCTGTTGTTTAATTAACTGATTTACAGATTCAGGCAGTAGAAACCGCACGTCATCTCCGGCCTTCAACATCTGACGAATTCGCGTGGCTGAAATATCCAGCAAAGTCACCGGTTGAAACCAGATCCCGCCAGCCGGTCGTGCTGTCAGCTCCTCGGCTTGCCAACACTGATGCTCGCCAACGAACCGGTTTAGCACTGGATTGTCCTGAATATGCTCCACGTCCCAACCCGGCCGATGAGTCACAACAAGATGCGCCAGCGTAATGACTTCATGCCAGCGATGCCACGACTCAAGCCCAAGAAATGCGTCCATGCCAATCACCACGGCCAGCGGGTGCGTTGGCATTTGTGTGCGTAACTCCAGCAGGGTTTCCACGGTGTAACACGGAGTAGGTTTATCAACCTCCCGGGTATCCAGTTTGAAACCCGGAATACTACTGATGGCCGCGCGCACCATGGTCAGTCGCTGCAGCGCGTTGGCAACCGGTCGCGTCCGATGCCCCGGCACACCACACGGGAGAAGACGTAGTTCACTGAACGGCAAGGCGTTGAATACCTCCAGCGCCGGACGCAGATGACCAAAGTGAATAGGATCGAAAGTACCGCCGAACAAACCGATCATTTCGTATCTGGCCGGTTTGCTCTGCCAACTGGCAAAGCGGGAACGGGGGCAGCGACCGTACGGGATAAGCCGCGGGTTAAACCGCGACGGCGAGGTTTACTTGCGAATATGACCGTCACCAATGACCACGTACTTTTGTGATGTCAGGCCTTCCAGTCCTACCGGACCACGGGCGTGAATTTTGTCGGTACTGATGCCGATTTCGGCACCCAGGCCGTATTCGAAGCCGTCAGCGAAGCGGGTGGACGCATTCACCATGACCGAGCTGGAATCCACTTCGGCCAGAAAACGTCGCGCTCGTGAAAAATTTTCGGTCACGATGGCGTCGGTGTGACCCGAGCTATGTGCATGTAAATGATCCAAGGCGGCGTCAAGGCCGTCGACAATGCGGATTGAAAGCACGGGAGCAAGATACTCTGTATCCCAGTCCTCCTCCGTCGCCGGTTTGACGTCTGCAAGAATCTTTTTCGTCTGTGCGCAACCGCGCAATTCAACGTTCGCATGCCGATAACGTTGCTCAAGTTTGGGCAGCACCTCTGTTGCAATGGGACCATCCACCAACAAGGTTTCCATGGTATTACACGTGCCATAGCGCTGGGTTTTAGCATTAAACGCCACATCGACTGCCTTCTCTGGATCCGCGTCGGCATCGATATACACGTGACACACGCCGTGCAGGTGCTTGATAACGGGTACCCTGGCCTCGGCACTGACGCGTTCAATCAAACCCTTGCCACCACGCGGTACGATAACATCGACGTACTGTTGCATGGTGATCAGCTCACCAACCGCGGCTCGATCCGTAACCTCTATTACCTGCACGGCGTCGTCCGGCAACCCGGCTTCACCCAGTCCGGCGCGAATACAGGCCGCCACCGCCTGATTAGAATGCAACGCCTCGGAGCCACCGCGTAAAATAGCCGCATTTCCGGACTTCAGACACAAACCAGCGGCATCCGCGGTGACGTTTGGCCGCGACTCGTAAATGATACCGACCACTCCCAAGGGTACGCGCATGCGACCGACCTGGATCCCCGACGGCCGAAAATTCATATCCGTAATCGCGCCCACTGGATCCGCGAGTGCAGCAATCTGGCGTAGACCTTCGGCCATGGCAGCAACGCGGTCCGGGGTCAGTTCCAGCCGATCCAGCAAGGCCGCATCCAGTCCCAGCTCCCGGCCAGCCTGCATATCTTCGGCATTGGCAGCCAGCAAGGTGTCTTTAGATTGTTCAATTTGACTGGCCATCGCCATTAGCGCGGCGTCCTTGGCCGCCGTGTTCGCTCGCGCCAACACCCGCGCGGCGGCACGGGCGCGTTGGCCCACATCGGTCATGTACTGCTTGATGTCTACTTTGGCGTCCATGAAATGCTGGTTACCTCAACGCTGTGCCCGGCCGTCAGTGACGTACCCACTCCTGGGCGCCCTGTGCGGCGATACCTGTTACTAATTGTATCAATTCATCCCGCACTGTGCCTGCTTCAAGCCCCTTAATTACCCGATCCGCCCGCGCTAAACAGCGCACCAGCCGGTGCCAGTGTTCCTGCGAGTGCCGCTGCAACGCGGCGCGTACCGCCGGTTTACGCTTATCCCAGATACCCAGGCGCGTCATGGCGCCGTCAAGCGCCGCCCCGGTCTGTCCGGCAGCGGCCAAGCGGGACGCCTCGCGGGTCACCCGGGCCAGCGCCCACAGGGCGACAGCGGGCTCAACGCCTTCTGCCAGCAGACCAAACAACATCCGCAAGGCTCGCGGCGTATCTCCCGACAACGCGGTATCACCCAGTGAAAAAACGTCAAACCGGGCACTGTCGGCGGCCGCGGCGATGACCTGCCCGGTATCCACCGGCCCCGGGCCGTATAACAGCAACAGCTTTTCCATGGCCTGATCGGCCGCGAGCAGATTGCCCTCGACCCGCTCGGCCAGAAGCTGAACGGCGCCTGTATCGGGATCGAGACCACGCGCCTGCATGCGCGACTGCAACCAACGAGGTAAACGACCCGCCTCCACCGGCCATACCTGGGCCGCGACACCCGCCCGTTCCAACTCTGTGACCCATTTGCTCCGCGCCTGGCTGCGATCGAGTTTGCCCGTGGTCACCAGTAACACCGTGTCCGCGGGAGGACGCGCGGCGTAGGCCCGCAATGCGCGCGAGCCCGCGTCGCCGGGTTTGCTGCCCGGCAATCGTAAATCGAGGACGCGCCGTTCGGCAAACAGCGACAAGGCATCTTGCTCGGCACTGAGTGACTGCCAATCGAAACCACGCTCGGCGAAAAATACCTGCCGATCGGTATAACCCTGCCGCCGAGCGCAGGAACGGAGCGCATCTGCAAGCTCACCGAGCTGAAAGGGTTCGTCTCCACTGATGAGATAGATCGGCGCCAGGGCTTCGTTGCCGGGCTGGCGTAATCGTGCCAGCAGTTGGTCTGAACTTAATTTCATCCGACCACAGAACTATTCATCAGCATTGCCCTGGGCGACACGCGCAAACCGGCTTCCAGGCGGCGCAGCATTCTCAATGCCGCGTCTTTCTCCAGTTGCCGTCTTAGTAAGGCTTCCTCTTCGGATTTACCCAGGACGTTGTCGAGATCGAAAATGTAGTCCCGCACCTGAAGTATGGTTTGGGTTGGTACCAATATTTCGCCGGTTTTATCTTCGAGTAAAAAGCTCAGTCGATAAATCAATTCGTATTCGTTCGCCTTACCGGCGGCGTCGACACTTAATACTCGTCTTTCCATGCTCCGGTGAGTAATGCGCAACACTGATGTTGCGTCGACAGGATCCTGAGTAACCCGACTCCCTACCGCCACCAGGCTGACAACAATGTCCTGACCTTGCTCACTGTAGCGATCAATGCCTTGCAGCATGACGGCATCCATTGCAGAGGGTAACTCGAGTTCGCCACGCAACTGAAACCCACAACCACTGGTGAGTGCCGACAGGACTGCGAGAAACAACAAGGCTGCAGTCAATCGAGCATGCAAAGGACTAAATAACGTCGGTATCGACAATTTGCCCGTGGAGCGACGGCGTCGTGGCAGGCCTGTTTTCATTTCACCTCCACTCATTTAACCACAACGTTGATTAGTCTGCCTGGCACCACGATCACCTTGGCAATCCCGCGCCCACCGACAAAACGTTGTACGTTCTCGTCATCCAGTGCCGCCTGTTCCACCGCATCGCGTTCTGCATCCACGGGCACGGAAATTCGTCCGCGTAACTTGCCGTTGACCTGCACAACGAGCTCTACTTCGTCAACGGCACGCGCGGCATCATCCACTCCAGGCCATCGCTCATCGACCACCGCATTGGCAAGCCCCCCCAGTTCCCGCCAGAGCTGGTGGCAAATGTGCGGCACAATCGGCGCAAGCAACAACACCGCAGACTCCAGCGCTTCCTGTACCACCGCGCGGCCCTGTTCTGTGTCGTCGTTAAACTTGTACAGGGCATTGAGCAACTCCATAACGGAAGCAATCGCCGTGTTGAAGGTAAACCGTCGACCCATATCGTCGGTAAACTTGGCAATGGTTTCATGCGTCTGTCGGCGTAAACTGCGTTGCGCATCATTGAGACTGTCTGTTGCGAGCGGTGTTACCGCCCCACCCTGGACGTGATCATAAACCCGGCGCCACAAGCGCCGTAGAAATCGAAATCCACCTTCGACGCCGGCATCGGACCATTCCAACGATTGCTCCGGCGGTGCGGCAAACATAATAAACAGGCGTGCGGTATCGGCACCGTATTTCTGCATAAGCGCCTCGGGATCAACAGTATTGCCTTTGGACTTGGACATTTTCGCCCCGTCCTTGAGCACCATGCCCTGGGTCAGCAAATTAGCAAACGGCTCATCGTTACCAAGCAGGCCTTGGTCACGCAGTAACTTGTTAAAAAAGCGTGCGTACAACAAATGCAGGATCGCATGTTCAATACCACCCACGTACTGATCCACGGGCAGCCAGTAATTCGCACGTTCGTCCAGCATTTTGCGATCGTTGTCGGCACTGGCAAATCGTGCATAGTACCAGGACGACTCCATAAACGTATCAAAGGTGTCTGTCTCTCGCTCAGCAGCGCCGCCGCATTTTGGGCAGGTAGTTTGGTAAAACGCCGGCATCTTTTTGATGGGCGATCCAACGCCGTCAAAAGATACATCCTCCGGCAGGATCACCGGCAAGTCACGATCCGGAACCGGGACTTCACCGCAGCTTGCGCAATTAATTATCGGGATCGGTGCACCCCAGTATCGTTGCCGCGATACTCCCCAATCGCGTAACCGAAAGTTAACCCGCTTATTACCCAGTTGGTGTTTCTTCAAATAGTCGGCAATGGCACCAAAGGCTTCTGTTGAAGTCAGCCCGTCGAATTCGCCTGAATTCACCAACCGCCCCTTGTCAGTAAACGCCGCTTCTTTGAGATCAAAATTACCCGTGCCGTCGGGAACAATAACCGGGTTTATCGGCAGACCATATTTACGGGCAAACTCCCAATCACGCTGGTCATGGGCCGGCACGGCCATCACTGCGCCTTCGCCGTACCCCATGAGCACAAAGTTCGCCAGAAAAACGGGGATATGCTCGCCACTTACTGGATGCACGGCCTTGAAGCCGGTGTCGATGCCGCGCTTCTCCATGGTTTCCAGATCCGCCTCGGCAGTCCCGACCTGTTCACATTCCTTAATAAATGCCGCTATGTTCGGATGCACAATAGCCGCCCGCCGGGCCAGGTCATGTTCCGGAGCAAGCGCCACATAGCTCACCCCGAGCAGGGTATCCGGTCGCGTTGTAAATACCTTGATGGATTCGTCACTGCCGGCCAGTGCAAACACAACCTCGACGCCTTCGGAACGGCCGATCCAATTACGCTGCATGGTTTGTACCTGCTCGGGCCAGCCAGGTAACTTTTCCAAATCCGAGAGCAGTTCATCTGCGTAATCGGTAATTTTCAAAAACCACTGCGGAATGTCCTTGCGCTCCACAGTCGTGTCACAACGCCAGCAGCGACCGTCAATAACCTGCTCGTTTGCCAATACCGTAAGATCGTTGGGACACCAGTTGACCGGCGAGGTCTTTTTGTAAGCCAGACCTTTTTTGAACAAGCGGGTAAACAGCCACTGTTCCCAACGATAATAGTCGGGATCGCAGGTTGACAACTCACGCTGCCAGTCGTAACCGAAACCAAGTCTCTGGAGCTGGTTGCGCATGTAGGTCACGTTTTCGCGCGTCCATTTTGCCGGCGGCACTCGATTCTGCATGGCGGCATTTTCCGCCGGCAAACCAAAGGCGTCCCAGCCCATGGGTTGCAAGACGTTTTTACCCTGCATACGTTGGAAACGACTGATCACGTCGCCGATGGTGTAGTTCCGTACGTGGCCCATGTGGAGGCGGCCGCTGGGGTAGGGAAACATGGACAGGCAATAGAACTTTTCCTTGCTGTCGTCTTCACTTACTCGAAAGGTCTGGGAATCTTCCCAATACGCTTGCGCGGCACGTTCAACCTCGTCGGGTTTATAGTTCTCTTCCATTGTAAAAAATTGTCTGTTTTGTCGCCGGAGGCTGAATCCGGAAGCATACCGCAGACCACGGTTTGACAACAATATTCCGTATAACTTGCATTACGCCGGTATCAGCGACCGGCGAATTTTTCGTGCTGAACCCCTTGCACAATCTGCGACTTGGCGCGAGGATAAAACCTGGTTCGCAAAAGTGGTACCGGTCATGGAAAAACAGCCTGAAAAAAATCGCCTGCATAATGCGTATAACCGTATGTTGGAACAATTACGTGAGGCCTATTCCGAAATCGAGGATTCGTCCGAACAGGCGCTCAAGCTACGTATCGACTACGCCAAGGATAAACTCCACGAAATGGAAGAATGGAGTCGTGAAGAAATCGATCACATCGGTGACTATCTACAACGTGACGTGCAGGACGCCGCCACCTATCTGAGCGAAACCGGTCAGGGGCTGCGTGACTGGCTCAAATTTGATTTGCAACTTGCAGAGTCCAGTTTTGCCGAAATGTTCGCCAATGCTGCCGATACCACCCGAATTGAACTTGAGAAATTTCGCCAGCAAGCCGAGCAGGGCGACTGGTATACCGGCGACATTACCGGCCCGGGCATCCTCGCGTGCAAAAAATGCGGTCACCGCATCCGCGTGGAAACGACGTCACACGTCGCACCCTGCCCGAAATGCCTGGGAACCGTGTTTCGCAAGACCTATGGCGAAAAACAAGACTGAACCGTTAGGCCAGCAACTCGTCACTCGTCACTCGTCACTCGACTTCGGGACGCAAGCAGAACGACTCCGATCACGCAGAATAGAACCAACAGCACCGGCCAATTGCCAAACCGCACATACGGCGTGGCGCCCTCGCGGGGCTGCACCTCACCGCGCAAGACCTCACGCTGAAATTGCACACTTCTGGCCATTATCCGTCCGTGATGATCAACAAAGGCGGATATTCCATTTGTGGTCACGCGCAATAGCGGCCGACCGGTTTCCAACGCGCGCATGCGTGAAATTTGAAAGTGTTGATGGGGTGCCAGAGAATCTCCGTACCAGGCATTGTTACTGCCATTAACCAAGAATCGTGCGGCGGGCAGGAAGTCAATAACCTCCTCGCCAAACGCATCCTCGTAACAGATAGAAACCGAGATCGGATGACCAAACACCGTTAATGGAAGTTGATCATTGCCCCCCGGACTAAAACCGGACAGGGGCAAATCAAAAAAGCCAAACAGGCCCCGTAACCAGCTTTCCAGCGGCACGTATTCTCCGAACGGTACCAGGTGCCGCTTATGGTAGACCTTAACGTCGGGACCCAGGCTCACAAAGCTGCTGTAGTAGCGTGATGCGTCCGGCTCCTCGTAAGGCATGCCAATCAGCAATTCGCTGCCATGCTCGCGTGCTTCCTGGCGCAGCGGTTCGAAATACGAATCCGCCAGTTGATGGTAAAACACGGTCACCGAGTTTTCCGGCCAGATAATCAACTGTGCATCCCAACTCTGTCGTGTCAGTTGTCGATAGACCTTCAGGCGTTCTTCCAGCGCGCCGGGCTGCCACTTGGTGATTTGCGGCACGTTACCCTGGACCAGGGCAACACTGATGGGTTCACCCACTGGCCGGGTCCACTCCAGTCGACCCAGAAGCCCGCTGCCCAACCAGATCAACGCCAGAACGACCAGGCCAAAGCCACGAATTCGGCCTTGGCTCATCAGGATAAAAAGCAGCAACCCGGCTGAACCTGCGACGGCCAATGAGACGCCATATATTCCGAACACACTCGCCAGACCGGCAAGTGGACTGCTGATTTGACTGTACCCCAGGTTGAGCCACGGATAGCCGGTTAACACCCAACCCCGCAGCCACTCGAACAACACCCACAGACACGGCCAGGCCAAAAGAAGTGACAATGCCCTGGCCCGGACGGAGTTACCCAAGCGAACAGCCAACAGTCCGCTGATATAGCCCTGCAAGCCGGTAAACAAAGCCAGGAAGGCAACAAACAACCCGGTCAAAAACACCGCAGCAGGTGCAGACGTGTTGCCATAAACATATATGGCCACAAACAACCAGGACGCACCAACACTGAACAAGCCAAGACCAAACAGATAGCCCCGCCAGCCGGCACGACGCGGCGGCACACCTAGCCAGAGAAAAAACAATACCGCCGGTAGCACCACTGCCAGCGGCCATAGATCAAACGGCGCAAATGCCAGCGCCAGCGCGGCACCACTCAACAACGCCAACAGTTCGCCCGGCCATCGACAAAGCCACGAGGAAATTTTCCACGTCCGTAGTCCGGCATCCGTGCGCTGGTTCAAACCGGATTCATCAGGTTGTTGAACGTCAGTTAAATGAAGGGATGAGGATACAGAGTGAGACTTCAATTCAGGACCCGATGTTCATCACATACCAAAAGGAGCGACTCAGTCAGCCAGCTTTTCCTGTGCAGAATCATCCCGCGGTGCAATTTCAGTGCGCGTGACCTGCATAAGGTAGATACGCCGGTTATCCGCACGCAGAATCTCAAACTCAAGATCGTCGAGCTGGGTTTTTTCGCCTCGTTGGGGTAAATGACCAAAGGTGCTCATAACCAGACCACCGATGGTGTCGAACTCCTCATCGCTGAGTTCGGTTTTAAAATGCTCATTGAATTCGTCGATGGGGGTCAACGCCTTGACCGCGCTTAGGTTTTCCGAATGGTCCATGATAAACACGTCTTCATCGATATCATGTTCGTCCTCGATCTGGCCGACGATTTGCTCCAGTACATCTTCAATTGTTACCAGGCCGGCTACGCCGCCGTATTCATCGACCACGATGGCCATGTGATTACGGCTGGAACGAAACTCTTTTAGCAATACATTCAGCCGCTTGCTTTCCGGAACAAAGACTGCTGGCCGCAACAAATCGCGCAGGTTAAGTTTTTCACCGTTTTTACGAGACGCAAAAAACGGTAATAAATCCTTGGCCAGCAATACACCCACCACTTCGTCACGATTGTCGCCAATCACTGGAAAGCGAGAGTGGGCTGAGTCGATGACAATTTTTAAAATATCTTCCGGAGACGCGCCACGCTCCACAACACTCATCTGCGAACGTGGGATCATGATGTCGCGCACCTGCATTTCCGAAACCTGCAAGGCACCTTCGATCATGCCCAGCGCCTCGGCATCCAGCAGGTTACGCTGCTCTGCGTCGCGTAAAACAGTTAACAACTGTTCGCGATCGCGAGGCTCCCCAATCAAGGCCTGGCTCAAACGTTCCAGCCAGGAACGCTCTGGCTTTTCTGCCATCGATGTTTTCGCCGATGACCGGCTAACTCGTTCTTCGTTCATACTGTTCTTGTGCTTGGTAAGGATCAGAAAATCCGAGGCGTGCGAGAACCGCGACTTCGAGTCGCTCCATCTCCTCGGCCTGTTGTTGTTCAATATGGTCATGGCCTAACAGGTGCAACACGCCGTGCACCACTAAATGAGCCCAATGCGCTTGCAGACTTTTGTGCTGTTCGTCTGCTTCACGTGCCACTACCGGCGCGCAAATAACCAGGTCTCCCAGCAAAGGTAAATCCACGCCCTCGGGCGCCTCGAATGGAAACGACAACACATTGGTAGAGCCGCGCTGATTCCGGTACTGCTCGTTCAGCGCTGTACCTTCTATTTCATCTACGACGCGCACTGTAAGCTCGTACTCCAATTCATCGGTCAACAATCCGGCACTGGCCTCGTTAACCCAAGCCGAAAACTGCTCCAGCGGCGGTACACTATCAGCGGAGGTATCGTCGGCGATTTGCAGGTCCACGATCAGGGTCACGTATTCAGGTCCATATTGCCGTCGCCAGTGTCAGTTTCAAATGCCTCATAAGCCGTTACGATACGTTGCACCAGAGGATGACGAACAACATCCTTGGGCTTAAAAAACGTAAAACTGATCCCGTCTACATCTCGCAGTACCTCAATGACCTGCCGTAAACCCGATCGCTGACCACGAGGCAAATCAATCTGTGTCACATCGCCGGTAATAACCACCGTTGAACCAAAACCGATGCGGGTGAGAAACATTTTCATCTGCTCGACGGTGGTGTTCTGTGCTTCGTCGAGAATAATAAACGACTCGTTCAGGGTACGTCCGCGCATATAAGCTAATGGAGCTACTTCAATAATATTTCGCTCCATCAGTTTCGCGACCTGTTCAAAGCCCAGCATTTCGTACAGCGCGTCGTATAGGGGCCGCAAATAGGGATCGATCTTTTGTGCCAGATCACCAGGAAGAAAACCGAGCCGCTCGCCGGCTTCCACGGCCGGACGCGTCAACACAACACGACGCACGTCGTCACGCTCCAATGCCTGAACCGCACACGCCACCGCCAGATAAGTTTTGCCGGTACCGGCGGGCCCAATGCCGAAGTTCACATCGTGGTTGAGAATGTTTTGTAGATAGAGCTGTTGGTTCGGACCGCGTCCGGACACCGCGCCCTGGCGGGTGTGGATCACCACCTCTTCCGCCGATCGGTTCGACTCTTCCAGCAGGGCGTCCACACCGGAGTCCTGCAGAAACAGGTGGATCCGTTGCGGACTGAGCGATCCGGTTTCCGTTTGCCCGTAGAGTCCCTTGAGCACTTCGCCGGCGGCCTGTACCGAGCGCGTTTCCCCTATGACTCGAAAAGCGTTGCCACGATTGTTGATCTCGACCCCGAGACGCCGCTCGATCTGCCGCAGGTGCTCGTCAAACTGGCCACACAGGTTGGCCAGACGCCGATGATCAACCGGCTCAAGTACGAAATCGTTAGCGAAGGGGCTGGTACTCAAAATCGAGGTATGGGAATTCGGCGGTCAGGGGCAGGCACGCGCAGCGGAGGCTTCCGCAGGAACTTGCTGACCACGCAAAGAATTAGGCAAAGCCGCTGTAATGCGAACGTTTATAAACTGACCTATTAGTGACGCTGGTCCCTTGAAGTTTACCACACGATTATTCTCTGTGCGGCCACAAAGCTCGTTGGGGTCTTTTTTGGCCGGCCCCTCTACCAGGATCCGCTGTAAACTACCGACCATACCGCGGGAAATTTCGCCGGCCCGCTGGCTGATCCGGGCCTGCAGCACCGCCAGGCGGGCCTTTTTGGTTGTAAGCGGCACGTCGTCAGGTAAGCCTGCCGCCGGGGTTCCCGGACGTTGGCTGTAAACAAAGCTAAAGGAATGATCGAAGCCCACCTCGGAAATCAAATCAAGCGTCGCCTCGAAATCCGCCTCTGTCTCACCGGGGAATCCGATAATAAAATCCGATGAAATACTGATATTCGGCCTGGCCTCACGCAAACGACTTATCACCGACCGGTATTCAAGGGCCGTGTGGCCGCGCTTCATCTGCGCCAACACCCGATCCGAACCGGACTGAACCGGCAAGTGTAGGTGCCCCACCAATTCCGGCACTTCGGTGTATGCCGCGATGAGGCTGTCTGTCATTTCCAGCGGGTGTGAAGTGGTGTAACGGATGCGATCAATGCCCTCGATAGCGGCGAGGTAATGGATCAGCAGCGCCAAATCAGCCTTCTCACCATCGTCCATCAGCCCCCGGTAGGCATTCACGTTCTGGCCGAGTAGCGTCACTTCGCGTACACCCTGCCGTGCCAGTTGCGCGACTTCGGCCAGAACATCGTCAAACGGCCGACTGAATTCCTCGCCCCGCGTGTAGGGTACCACGCAGAAACTGCAGTACTTGCTGCAACCTTCCATAATGGAAACAAAAGCGCTGACGCCATCCGTGCGCGGCGCCGGCAGGTGATCGAATTTTTCAATCTCGGGGAAACTGATATCGACCACCGCGCGCCGCCGGGCGAGAACGTCGTCAAGCATTTGCGGTAAACGATGCAGGGTTTGCGGACCAAACACTATGTCAACAAACGGCGCACGGGCCAGGATGGCCTCACCTTCCTGACTGGCGACACAGCCTCCAACACCCAGCACCAGATGCGGCTGCGCCTGTTTTAACTCGCGCCAGCGGCCCAGCTCCGAGAATACCTTTTCCTGTGCCTTTTCACGCACCGAGCAAGTATTGAGCAACAACACATCCGCCACGGCCGGATCGCCGACACGCTCAAACTGATGCGATTCGGCAAGCACATCGGCCATCTTGTCCGAGTCATACTCGTTCATCTGGCAGCCGAAAGTTTTGACAAACAGTTTACGGGGCATTACAGGTTACAGACATATTCGGGGGCGGAAACTTAGCATTTTTCCAGTCACCGTGCCAGAAGAACACCGGAAACCACGCGGGAATACGAGCCGGGGCCATCGCGCAGCCCCGGCAGACGCAGCCTGAACCTAGTCGGCGGGTTCCGCGGCAATCTTGTGAATACTGAGGTCGGCACCGTTATATTCCTCTTCCTCGCTCAAGCGAATGCCTACGAGCGCCTTCAGGATCCCATACACCAGCGCGCCACCCGCAACCGCAACCAGAATTCCCAGTACGGTACCCGCCAGCTGGGCCATAAAGGTGACCCCGCCGAGGCCACCCAGCGCCTTGCTACCAAAGATTCCGGCGGCCAGCCCGCCCCAGGCTCCGCACAAGCCGTGTAGTGGCCAAACCCCCAACACATCATCGATACGCCACTTGTTATGGCACAAGGTAAACGCCCAGACGAACAGGGCGCCGGCGACGGCACCGGTGGCCAACGCGCCGATTGGGTGCATTAGGTCGGACCCCGCACAGACCGCCACGAGCCCGGCCAAGGGGCCGTTATGCACAAAACCCGGATCGTTACGGCCAATAAACAATGCCGCAAGGATCCCGCCGACCATAGCCATGAGTGAATTCAGTGCCACCAGACCGCTGACTGACTCGACCGTCTGCGCCGACATGACATTAAAGCCAAACCAGCCGACAGTCAGTATCCAGGCGCCCAGGGCCAAAAACGGGATACTTGACGGCGGGTGGGTGGACTGAATGGAGCCGTCTTTGCCAAACCGACCCTTGCGGGCGCCCAGCAGCAGGACCGCCACCAGGCCCAGCCAACCGCCCATGGCATGCACCACCACGGAGCCGGCAAAATCATGGAATTCGGCACCAAACGCGTTAGCGATCCAGGCCTGAACGCCAAAATTGCCATTCCAGGTAATGCCCTCGAAGAACGGATACACCAGACTCACAATAGCGAAGCTGGCGACGAGCTGTGGGTAAAACCGGGCACGCTCGGCGATACCGCCGGAGATAATGGCCGGTATCGCCGCTGCGAAGGTTAACAGGAAGAAAAACTTGACCAGCTCATAACCATTTTTGGTGGACAACACCGATGCGCTGTCGAGAAAGCCGACACCGTAGGCCACCGTATAGCCGATAAAAAAGTAAGCCACTGTGGATGCAGCAAAATCAGTGATAATTTTAACCAGTGCGTTAACCTGATTTTTTTTACGCACGGTGCCGACTTCCAGAAACGCAAAACCGGAATGCATGGCCAGCACCATGATTGCACCGAGCAGGATAAACAGCACGTCAGCGCCAGATTTAAGAACCTCCATTGGTGTCTCTCCCCTTTAGGTTATTGGTTGTAATTTTTTGTGCACGAAGGCACTTTTATTGGATGCCGTACTTTAACCCGCGAGCGGGTTGCTTCTCCAGTGGTGAACGCTGAAGTAGTGATCGTTGGGGTAGCGATCGTTGGGCTGGTGATCGCAGAGGCGGAAGAATTGCGCTCATGCAGAATTATCCAGGGTTATGACTCCCGGCGTTTAACCTCCTCCCACACCCGCTCCCGGGTATCGAAATCAACGGCCGCCACACCGCCATGTGCTGCCAATTCGGTTTCCATGCTTTTAAAGCGAGTCTCGAACTTACGGCCCGCCCGCCGCAAGGCCGCCTCGGCGTCCACCTCCAGGTGCCGAGCCAGATTGACACAACTGAATAACACATCACCGACCTCTTCCTCGATCCGAGCTCTGCTGTCGTTGGCGTCGATGCCGGCGCGTAATTCACCCAGCTCTTCAGGGATTTTTTCCGCCGCGCCGTGCCACGATGGCCAATCGAAACCCACCCGGGCCGCCCGGCGCTGTAACTTTTGCGCCCGGCTCAGTGCGGGCAGCGTTAAACTAACTCCGGCCAACGCACTGCTATCCTGTGTAGAAGCACTGGCCGCACGCTCCTCTGCCTTCAGAGTTTCCCAGGCGCGTGTCTGCTCTGCTGAACTCGCAACAGACTCGCCGGCAAACACGTGGGGATGACGGCGCACCAGCTTGTCCGCCAGACCGCGGGCAATGGCTTCAAAATCAAACTCACCTTGCTCTTCCGCAAGACGCGCGTAAAAGACGATTTGGAACAACAGATCTCCCAACTCGTCACATAATGCGCTGTGGTTACCCGCCTCAATGGTTTCGGCGACCTCGTAGGCTTCCTCCAGCGTGTGTGGCACGATACTGGCGAAGGTCTGTTCGCGATCCCACGGACAACCCGACTCCGGGTCACGCAAGCGGCGCATGATATCGAGTAGATCTTGTATGACTTTCATGTGACGTGTCCTGATACACAAAGGTTCTAGGGACTAGGTTCCAGTAACTTGGGAAAAGAGTCCAGAGTCAAAAATGAAATTTTAACCACCGTTCTCATTAGACTGAAGCAGATCTATCTGGCATGGACAAGGCCAACGTACGGCGAGACTATGGGCCACAAGGACGTGGCCCTTGAGCTTACAGGGGTGTATTTACAGTGTGTCTTGCCGTACGTTGGTCTTGTCCATGCCTTCCGACGGAGACGAAACTCAATTCCACCGGGACAACAAGGCGTCAAAGCACGAACACTTTATTCAGATTACTGAGTGACTAATGATAAAGCCTGAAACCGGCAGTCATTTGTGCGGGAAAACGAAAAGTCGAAACCCGACACGCTCAGGAGTAGAACGAACGTGGCAGGATAGCTTCGAGTGCCTCGGTGAAGCGTGGACCCGCCTCAGTTAGAACACTCTCAATAATTGAGTCGCTCAGGCCGGTAACTTTCCAGGCATAAGGGTCGATGGGTTGCAGACTGGTTTCAATTTCCAGACCTTCCTCGGCAATTCCTGTCATGACATTGGCGATATGGATGATGCAAACATCCATGGTACTCTGCTCCGCAGACTCGGGAATATGATGGTAGCGTACGGCATCGGCAAGCGACTCGGGCATGCGCCATTGCTGCAATAACTCTCCACCCACCTCCGCATGGTCAAATCCCAGCACTTGCTGTTCAACTTCGAAATCAAGCAATTCTTCTGCCTCACAACGCTGTTGGATAATGCGCGCCTTCTGCGGCAACTTGTGCGAAACAATCAGCTTACCAATGTCATGCAACAGGCCGGCGACGAACAAGCGTTCTTTGTGTAACACGTTGCACTCTGCGGCCAGCAACTGAGCGACCACGCCACAATAGACGCTGTGGCGCCAAAAATGCGCCATGTTGAGGATATCATTGGGTACCTTTGAAAACGCCTCGATGGCGGAAGCCGCCAATACCAGCCCGCGCAGCTCACGCATACCGATTATCGCGACCGCACGACTGACCGTTTCGATACGGGATGGAAAACCATAATACGCACTGTTGACGATTTTCAGCAGGCGTGCTGTCAGACCGGTATCACGGCCGATGACACGACCGAGATCATGCGCCGAGGTGCGGGAATCTTCCAGCATCTCGCTAACCCGCAGACAGACCTCCGGCAACGAGACTAGGCGCACCACGCCGGAAACCAGTTCGCGTGGAGTCATTGAAGTGGGGCCGGTCGGTTCAGGTGTCTGCATTTGGGTAACTACTTGGAAGCCGCAACCAAGTTAACGACACCAAACCGGCAAAGCTTTAACCGGCACAGACAACCCAGATCACAATTTACGAAATTCCTGTGGAGATCAACCGATTAACCGCCCGATGCCGCCGGTGTGACCCCAAAATAGAGCGACCGAAATTAATCCGGAACTGCAGATTTTTCTTCTTTAAGCTTTTGTAAGCTTTGTAACGCGATTGCCCGAATATCTGCATCTGAGTCTTTCGACAATTGCTGCAGTGTTGTCGCGTCCGTGTTCCAGTTGCGGGCGACCTCGAGACGAATTTTGGGTACTGCATCTACCGCTAACAAGCGAAGTGCAGAGACCGGTACGTACTCGAATCGTGCGACCACGCTGCGTACCGCCACCTTGTGATCTGCAGCCAGGCGCAGAAAGGTCCGTTCATCGGTCGTCAGGTTCGTGGCTACGGCAATGCGTACGTGAAAATCGGTATCTGCGGCCAATTGGTACAGCACTGCGGGTGGGGTCCTGCGGTTTGCCGCCACGGCCTCACGTACTTGCCGGGCCGGGTCGGTCGCCAGCTCAACAAGTCGTGCGTTGTTTGTCTGTCGATGGCTGGCCTGCCGTACTCGCTCATCGAATTCCGCCGCCGCTCCCGTTGCAGCGACACTAAGCCCTGCGATAAGAACGATAGTGCCCCGAATGGTCCGCAATGGCCTATTGGGCAACTTCACGTACGATTTCATCCAGCAGGTTTTCCACTGCCTGCAGAGAGGCCTTTGATGCATCGCTACCAACGATTAAGGGTCGCCGAAAGGACAGGTGCACACGGCCGGGTTGATCGGGTAATACGTATACAGAAATGACATACGGACAGAAAACAATATTGTGGGGATCCGCTTCCATGGTTTGGCGTGACACGGTCGCTGAACAGAATTCAAATGACTCCGCATCGGCGAATACCTGCTTGGCTGCACCGAGATCCTTGCCAGTACGTTCAAGCATATTACCGATATGGGCGACGTTATTGATTTTGATCCCGCGCCCGGTAATAGCCAGCTCGAGATCATCGCGCACGTCTTCGAACTTTCCATCTACTGAGTAGTGTTTCATATAGTCGCTGGGTTGGGATCCACCTGCCTGTACAAGGGGAACAAACACAAACAGTGTCGGCAGTAATAAGGCTATGCGCATGAAAAACTCCTGTCGTGGGATAGCGAAAAAACCGTTTTGCGTCTTGCAACTTCCTGGTTTCGTTACGCTATTCGATAGTGAATTCAAATACAAGTTTCCTGTGCCACCGAAAGAATCTGGCGCATTCGGCCGAAGCAGCTATGCTGAATATGAGCTGTCAGGACACCGGACTCATGCAGGCTCCAGCTAAAAAATCAAAAACGCCAAGTAAACCGCACGTGTTGATTGTCGACGATTCGCGAGTCATGCGCGTAGCCCTGCGCAAATTACTTGCGCCGGAGTTCGAATTGTCCGAGTGTGAGAACGGCGCACGAGCCTGGGAACTGTTATCCGAAGTGAACGATGTCCAGGTTGTGTTCACGGATCTTTCCATGCCGGAAATGGATGGTACAGAGCTTATTTCCCGTATACGAGGAAGTCAGGATCCGCTACTTAAAAATTTACCCATAATCGTAATTACCGGCAAAGGTGATAACGAAGCCACAAAACAAGAGGTGGTTGCTTTAGGTGCCAATGACTTCGTCAATAAGCCATTCAATGCGTTACACGTTAAGGCACGCGCGCAATCTTATATTTCACACCAGCGCGTCGCCGAGAGACTAAACCATACCGAAGAACGTTTAGCCAGTGAAACAACTGTAGACCCGGCAACCGGCCTGGGCAGTATAAAATACTTTGAGCGCGTCGCTACGGAGTTACTGGCACAAATTAAAAGAAATACCGGCAACTGGACCTGGCTCGGTATCGAGATCGATAACTATAAAAGCATCTACATCACGCATGGCAAACCAGCTAGCTGTGTCATCGCCCGTAAAATCGGCGACCTTATTAACACAACCGTGCGCGAAGGCGATCATGCCGCCACGCTGGGTCCCGGACGATTCATGTTAATTTTGCGGTCCACAAATACCAACGCCGCCCAGGTACTTGCTGAGCGCCTTCGGTCAGCAATAAAAAACGCGGTCTTTTCCGCCCACGATCAACGTTTGCTTTTAACCGCCAGCATTGGAGTGTGTCAACCTTCGGTAATCAGGTCAAGCCGATACAAAGATGTTCTCGACCAAGCTTTGCATACTCTGCAACAGGCAAAAAATGCTGGCGGCAACACAGTATGCCTGCATCAACCCGAAAAAGAGGCTCAAGCCGAACCGCTGTCAATTTTGGCGGCGATACAACTAGCGGACGCCGGCGAAACCACTCAATTAATTAGACATCGTTCCGGAATTATTAAACAGCTGTTGCCGTTGCTACAGGCTGTGGCCGGCGATGCCCGGAAAGAACTCAAAACATTTATCGATGCAGTTCAGGAAAAACTCTAGGCCTGTCGTATTAATTTCGGTCTGGAAACGATTGCTTTGCGAATTTTCGGGGCAGCTAACAATAGCCTACCGGCAACCACACTGCAGCCTTAGGAAACGGCTCATTAGTGAATTCGCGAAATCTTTTAGAATTATGTGGGCGAGTCTTGCGCTGTAGATACAATAGCGCTTTTCTTCTTGTCGCGGGCTGCCCACCAAAGCCGCAACCTCAAACCGGGGCCGGTAGTGTAGCCTACTTCGGAGAAGCGTATCTCACCCCCCGGCGAAACAATAAAAATGGCGGGCACACCACGCACGCCAAATCGCCGCGCAATAATGCCGCCTGGATCCGGCAGTACCGGCAAACTGGCTTGTGCTTCGGCCAAGAATTCGCGAATTTCTTCCTCTTCGGTCTGCATAGCCACCGCGATCACCGGATGGTCTTGCGCCAGCTTTCGGATCACCGGGCTTTGAAGTTTGCACACCGGACACCAACCGGCCCAGAAATAAACCAGAGTGGGCTCGGTGATACCTGCAAGGCTAACCTGATGCCCAGTGAAGCTGGTTCCCGTCAGCTCGGGCATCTCCTTACGCACCAGATCACGTTGCTGATACGCCCGCATGGCAAAAAACACCAGCACAAATACCAACAGCATCACGATAGTTCGCACTCTCCTGCGAGTAAAAAGTCCCGACTTAAAAACTGACATCACCATCCTTTTAAAATTTCTCTAAATTTGCTAAATTTTTTTCCGCTCATACCGAAATTATGGGGGAATTTGCAGGAAAACACCGGAGATCTAGAACCATGTTACTGAGTCGTTTTTTTACCCGCGACAAGATCTATGCCTTTCTCATTCACCTTGGCATTAGCCTTGTCATTTTCTTTGTGCTTCTGTATCTGATCGTACTTCACTGGTATCCCGTACCCCTGTTCCACACCGACGGTGGCTGGGAAGGCATACGGCTAATCGCGGCCGTCGACATCGTGCTTGGACCGTTGCTCACTCTCATTGTATACAGAAAAAACAAACCGCACATCAAGCTTGATATGAGCCTCATAGCCGCCATCCAGTTTGGTGCGCTGGTTTCCGGTATCTGGGTTGTCTATGGAGAGCACCCCGTGCTGATTACGTTTACTGGGGATCGCTTGCACCCCATTCCCGCTTATCAGGTTATTGAGGCCGGAATCGATCTAGATACCCTTGATCAGTACGGCACTAACAACCCCCCGATCGCGTTTGTGGACGTTCCCGAAGATCTCACTGCGTATTCTGAACTGGTTCAGAAGTCACGTCGGGAACGCAGACCGATATACCTTGTGGGCGAGCTCTTTCAACCTATCAGTGAAAAAAATATTGACAGGATACTCAAACACGCCATTGATATGGATTCCTATCTCGCCGACCGGCCTGAAGATAGAAAAATCTTCGACGATTTTCTGCGACAATACAACGATGATACAAAGCACTTTATCTATTTGGAGTTGCGTTCCCGTTTTCAATGGCTTGTCGGCGTACTTGACTTGAGAAACTATCACCTCATCGAGGTACTCGACATTTTACCTCCATCAATGACACAGAAGGTGATCAAAATTAAGATACCAAAATCACAACCAGGGTCGGGGGGTGAAGTAAGCGCACAAACACCCGTGGAAAAACCTCAGCTGGAATAGTTCTCGGAACTGAAAACCTAAACGCTGGATCGCACGATCGTATTTCGGTCCACAATCGAAAACCGAAATCAGTTTCCCGTATCTTCAAGTCGCGTAAAGTTCAATCACGAAATTAGTCTCGCCGAAGCCGATCCGAAACTGCAATAGGCGTCGGGTATTTCATCACGATGTAGTACGACGACACGACGAAGGTCAATAACATAGTCACCTGCACCAGCTCCGAAGCCAGTGTGCTCATCACGCCAATCTGGGTGCCTAACAGCGCGATCAACAGCGAAAATTCGCTCACTTGCCCCAGTCTTACACCTGCCTCGCGCGCGAGACGGGGCTCTTCTTTACTCCTTGTCAGCAGCCAACCGAATACTATTGGCTTGCCCAGTAAGGCAGCCGCCGCCAGTACCAGTGCCGGGTAGATAACTCCACCAAGTCCACGCAGATCGAACTGCGCACCCAGGGTAAAGAAAAACAAAATAAGGAAAAAATCACGCAAAGGTTTCAAACTCTCGGTGATATACATGGCAATAGGCCGTGAGGCCAGGGAAACCCCGGCGACAAAAGCACCGATTTCGTACGAGAGTCCTACAAACTCCGCTAGTTTGGCTATTCCCATACACCAGCCAATGGCCACCAGAAAGATGTACTCACGAATGGTGTCAAAACGCGCCAACAGACGATTAAGAACAAAACGCTCTACCAGGATGGCCAGTACAATAACTGCTGGTAGCGCCAATGCCGCATACGACAGGCGGGCGATGAGTTCGCCATCCTGCCCCATTGTGTTAAGCACAATAAGCACGACGATGGCTAGTAAATCCTGCAGCAACAGCACGCTGATGATAATTTCGCCCATGTGCTTGTGGTGCAGTACCGTGGTCGGTAACAATTTCAAGCCAATGATGGTGCTGGAAAACATCATGGCGAAACCAACAATTACGCTATCAGTTAGATTGAAACCGAAACCGAACGTTACACCCAGGCCGATGGCCGCGAAAACCAGTGAACTACCCAGAGTAACTATAAAAGCCTTGCCGAGCATCCGCCGCAAACGTTGCGGATCCAGATCAAGACCCAGGAGAAACAGAAGAAAAATAATCCCGAAGTGCGATATTTCGCGAATCGACTCGATATCGTTAATGACCTTGAAAACAGACGGCCCCAGTAGGACACCAAGAAGGATGTAGGCAACGATAAGGGATTGTCGGGCGTACAGGGCGATGGTCGCCAAAACTGCGGCACCGGTAAATACGACAAAGACAAGAAAGACTATGGAGTCATCGATCATCGGTGGAATTTAAAAAATTCGTTCCGTGTCTCCCGTTCGGAAAATTCCATTTCGCAATACCGGATTTACGTCACACGGGACAAAATTGGCGGAAATGAGTCCAGCCGTAATAGACAACGATACTGCAATACATTCGAGCCAGGTTACTAAGCCGGAAAACCCGAGAACAATCGATTTAGTCAGCCGACCGTTTGAATATCAAACTCGCATTGGTGCCACCGAAACCGAAACTGTTCGACATGATACAGTTTAACTGCGTTTCCTGGCAGGTTTGCACGATGGGGAAACCATCCGCCTCGGGATCCAGATTATCAATGTTGGCGGATGCGGAAATAAAGGAATCGTTCATCATTAACAAGGAATAGATCGCCTCGTTAACGCCGGCCGCGCCAAGCGCGTGTCCCGTTAGCGATTTGGTTGAACTGATCGGCGGGATCCGATCGGCAAACACCGTCTTTATAGCTTCCAGCTCGCGCATATCACCGACCGGCGTACTGGTGCCGTGGGCATTGATGTAGTCAATCGGCAAATCAACATCCTGTAAAGCCAAGCGCATGCAGCGTGCTGCGCCCTCGCCCGATGGCTGAACCATGTCGTAGCCGTCAGAGTTGGCACCGTATCCCACCAACTCGGCATAGATATTTGCACCCCGCTGCCGCGCCCGCTCCAGTTCCTCGAGCACTATCACCCCACCGCCGCCGGAAATGACGAACCCATCGCGATCCACGTCGTAGGCACGCGAGGCACGATCCGGAGTGTCGTTATACTTTGAGGACAGAGCACCCATGGCATCAAACAACACCGAAAGGGTCCAGTGTAATTCCTCACCCCCGCCAGCAAAGACAACATCCTGCTTGCCCATCTGGATCAACTCGGCACCATGACCGACGCAATGCGCGCTGGTGGAGCACGCCGAACTCATGGAATAGTTGACACCCTTAATCTTGAACGCGGTTGCCAGACAGGCCGAGTTGGTACTGGCCATGGTACGGGTCACCATGTAAGGCCCCACCCGCTTCACACCTTTTTCACGCGCAATGTCCGCCGCAAGCACGATATTCTCGGTCGAGGTTCCCCCGGATCCAACCACAAGACCGGTGCGTTCGTGGGAAATTTCGTCAGGCTTCAGTCCGGAATCCGCAACGGCCTCCTGCATGGCCAGATAGTTGAACGCAGCCGAATCGCCCATAAAACGACGCAGCTTACGATCTATCAGATCATTCGGCTCCACCTTTAGAGAACCGTGCACCTGTGAGCGAAATCCACGGTCAGCGTAATCCTGGCAAAATTCAATCCCTGAGCGCCCGGCACGTAGCGCATCGGTAACCTCTGTTTTGTTGCTACCAATGCTGGAAATGATCCCCAGGCCGGTAACTGCAACACGTCGCAAAGCCATTGTTTTTACATACCTTCGGTTGAAGTGAACAGGCCTACGCGCAGATCCTTGGCGGTATAGATCTCACGGCCATCCGCTTCCATACGCGCGTCGGCAATACCCATAAAAAGTTTCCGCATTATGATGCGTTTGATATCGATGCGATAGGTCACCCGTTTTGTATCGGGTATGACCTGGCCACCAAACTTGACCTCGCCTGCACCAAGTGCGCGGCCGTGGCCCGGTCCCCCGAGCCAGCCCAGGTAAAAACCGAGCAGCTGCCACAACGCATCAAGCCCAAGGCAACCGGGCATGACCGGATCACCTTCAAAATGACAGGCGAAAAACCACAGGTCCGGATTTACATCAAGCTCCGCGACAATTTCCCCCTTGCCGTAAGCCCCGGCTGTCTCGGTAATGACCGGTATGCGATCAAACATCAACATGGGCGGCAGCGGCAGCTGAGCATTTCCGGCGCCGAACAGTTTGCCATGGCCACACTGAATTAATTCCTCGTAGGAATAGGCGTTCTTTTTCTCGAATTTTGCGACCACGTTTTCCATTTTCTAATATTCGATTAATTCGTTACCCATCACCGGGGGCAAGGGTACATACAAAACCCAAGTGGTGGACCGGGAATTGCCGGCCGCTGATATTTCCGCACCGACCAAGTATCAAGAGCGGTATTCTACGTAGGCAACCCGTTGAAATAAAGGCGTTCAGCAGGGAAATTATTTCCACCCAAACGAGTCAGACACGGTGGAAGCCGCGCCGGGAGGTGGAAACAAAGTCCGCAAGGTGGCGACAATGATCCGATTCCATGCCGTTTAACTCGGTAATCAAATCTTCCTTACTCCTAACGGAACCGAACATGAGCTGAAAGGCCGCCTTTAAGGAACGCATTTCCGCCGGCGAAAAACCAGCGCGGCGCAGGCCGACGCTGTTTAAACCCCTCACTTTGCCAGGAACACCATCCGTGATCATGTACGGCAAAACATCCTGGGTGATCTTGCTGTTGCCGCCGATCATGGCGTTTCGGCCGATCTTGGAAAACTGATGCACCATGACGCCTCCAGAAATAAATGCGAAATTGTCGACGCGCACGTGACCTCCAAAAGCGGCAAAGGGTGCAACGATTATCCTATCACCGAACTCGCAATCGTGCGCAATGTGCGCTCCGTTCATAAAAAAATTGTGCTTGCCAATCTGTGTTGCGGCATCGCACTTCGACGCACGGTGAACCGTGACATATTCGCGAAACGTATTGTCGTCACCGATAAGCAATCGCGTACTCATCGTGATATCAAAACCCAGATCCTGCGGTGCTCCACCCAGCACCGCATGTTCTGCCAGGACGTTACGATCACCCAGGGTAGTGCCGGATTTAAGAACACTGTGGCCTGCCACGGAATTGTCATTGCCCAAGGCAACACCGGCCTCGATGACAACAAACGGCCCAACGGTATTCCCTGTTCCTAAAACTGCATTAGGCGACACCAGCGCCGTTGGATGAATTTCGTTGTCCATTCAGGGGCTCAAGGCAAACCTGCTTCTATAAATTAGAGGTGACGGCTTTGTTTCAGATGTAGCGGGAAGTGTAACCCGGAAATACGGATGGTTCAGGAAAAATTGAGGCCAGCAAATCCATCGACCGAAAAATCTTCAACTATCCGGCGTCGCGCTCATACTTCTTGATCAGCACACCTGATTCGCCACAACAACTTGCCGCACATTGTTTCTGTTTATGAATCGCAACACTGTCCGCATCGAGATACTCGGCCACCGGGAGATTGCTATCGGCACAATCACAACCCTTGTCATCATAGACGTAAACACGTGACAGTCCCACTTGTTCGGCAATATCGCGCGCCTGCCACATGGATTCCGCTGGGGTCATCGGCAAGTTTTCGAGCTTATAGGCCGGAAAAAACCGAGTGATATGCCAAGGACTATCGGCACCGAGATGCTCACGTATCCACTCTGCAATACGTCGATATGTATCCACGTTGTCGTTTTTACCAGGGATGATGTTAGTCCGTGTTTCAACGTGGATACCAAGTTTGTGTGCTTTCTCAATGCTGGCTAAAACCTGCTCTACAGTCGCCTTGCCGCATATCTCTGCGTAAAACGAATCCTGCATACTCTTTACATCAGAGCACAGCACATCGATGTGGGGGGCAATCAGCTCCAGCGCTTCATCCGTAACGAAACTGTTGGAAACATAAACGGTGTACAAGCCACAAGCGCGCGCCAGCTGCGCAACGTCCAGCACGTATTCCAGCCACACCGCGGGTTCCGAGTAAGTAAAGGCAATGCCCTCGGCCCCGTGTTGCTGGGCTGCTTCGACGAGCTGTGCCGGCGTTACATAGGCGGCATGTGACTGGCCGCGCGCCAGTTCATCAAGCGCCTCAACGCCCCAGGAAATTTCCAGATTGTGGCACCCACCACAGCGAAAATTACAACCGTAACTTCCCACCGACATAACACGACTACCGGGTCGAAAATGACGTACCGGTTTGTCCTCGATGGGACCCACGTCAATGGCAGACAAAATTCCGTAAGAGAGGTTATACAGCGTACCGTTGCGATTTACATGCGTTTGGCAAAATCCTCGTTGGCCATGCCGCAAACGACAGCGCCATAGACACAAATTGCATCGCGTGGTGCCATCCGGCATGTGCTCCTGCAACCTGGTTTCAACCAACTGGTACGTTTCTGGAATTTGAGTTTTCATGCGAAAAATTCTATTTGGTTCGTAATTAGCCGGCTTGTCTCGCCTGCACTGTCCAAAGCGGCGCGACAACAATATTGAGACACGCATAAGCCTGTTGCAAAGCCAGATATACTTGCTCAGGGTGCGGTGCCCTGGAGAACACGAAACCCAGATAACTTGAGCCTTCGGGCAACGGTACCACCTGATGACCTTCACGGATTTGGATGTCGATTTCCTCGATAAACTTAACGCGTCGCGCCTTCAACAATCCTTCCACCCTTTTCAGTACGCCTGCGCGCGGGATGGGGATCATGAGTACCCCGGCGGCATCTTTGCCAGACTCCACTGGCTGCCGGCGACCCATGGCATGTTCGAGCACGAGTTCTTCCAGTGTACGTCCGGTACCAAAGTGCAACAAACGCGCACATAGACCGCCGATTGTCCGTGCCGCGATCTCGATGACCCACACCCCCGCTGCATTGATCCTGCACTCGGCGTGCACGGGTCCTTCGCGCAAACCGTAGGCGGCACAACTCGCGGCGAGAGTATCACGCAGATTTTCCAGCGTCGTCGAGTCAAGCCCACTGGGCGTGACATAAAAAGTCTCTTCAAAAAAAGGCCCGTTCATCTCTTCGGGCTTATTGAATACCGCCAGCAGTTCGAGCCGGCCCGCATAAAGTATGGCTTCTACGGCGACTTCCTGACCGGCAATGAAGCTCTCAAGGAGTAGCTGATGAGTCTCTGCATCCTGCAGACCCGGTTCCAGCAACAGCATTGCGTGAATACGCTGCGCTGCCGTTTGTAGCTCTGCAGGATCATTGACCCGGATGACGCCACGACTGGCGGACAAAACCAGCGGTTTGATGACGCCCGGAAACCTGAAACCGTCGACTTGCTCAAGCAAGTTACAGCGCAAATCCAACAACCGGTGCTCGGGTACCTGCACGTGCTGCTCTGACAGCCTTTTTCTAGCCAGGTCCTTGCGACGCGCCAGCTGTACTGCGGCGATCGGATTGTGCGGCAAATTCAATAATGCGCACACCCGAGTTGCCAGCTCCGTAGAACTGTCATCCGTACCGATAACGGCGGAAAACGGCTGACGACGGGCTTCCGCAAGAATTGTTGCCAATGCCGCGTCCGGGTCATGAAAATCGATATGTAGGCCATTGGCGTAGGCACTCACGATAGAATGCCTTCCTTGCGAGGCGACGAGAACGGGTAATCCAAGATTTTCCGCGGCACGAATAAACGGCGCGGTTCGATAACTGCCGTGTGGCGCAATAATCAGGACGCGGCCACCGTCTTTGCAGCGACTGGCTTTTCTGGGTGGATCTCCGCTGGCCGGGTTTACTGCATTCTGCTTCACACCCTCAGGCGCAACCGCCTCCTCCACAACCTCCACAGGCACCGCTGCCACCCACGGCCTGGAATACGTTGTTAAAGACAAAACTGGCGTTAAGCCCCTCTTGCACAAAATCGATTTCGCAGCCTTGCAGAAAATTCATTGCGACCGCATCAACAAAGATCTTGTAACCCTCACCTTCCAGGGTTTTGTCAAATTCCGTGGCTTTTTCGGCAAACGTCATGCCATAGGTCATTCCACTGCACCCACCACCGCCGACAAATACCCGTATTGCCGCAATACCCTCGTCAGCATCGCTAAGAATTGCTGCTAATTGTTCGCCGGCCGCAGGAGTTAATTTGAACTCCTCGTTCTTTATGTTGGCGGAATAGGCCAAATTACTTGCTGTGCTCATGGTTTCTCTCCCGGGATTGACCACGCCTGTAGTTCAAGGATAATACCCACTTTAGCGGTTGAACAGTTTAGCACGTCACTGGGAAATTACCCACGCTGGTGTCACCGGCGCGTACATTTGCGGCTGCCTTCGCCCGCGTGCTTTAATTTCCGCAAGTAAACAAAGGTCAAAATTTATTATGTCTCGCGTCGTTTATTGCCAGGTACTCAAACGGGAAGCCCCAGGGCTCGACAGTCCGCCTCACCCTGGTGAGCTCGGCCAGCGTATTTTCGACAATGTTTCCGTTGAAGGCTGGCAACAGTGGCTGGAGCGTCTCACTACGATATTGAACGAAAATCAAATCAGCACCGCCGACCCAGGCAGCGTTGAATTGATTGAGCAACACATGCTCGGTTTCATTTTCAATGAGGGTAACCAGGGTCAGTTACCACCGGGATACGTACCCCAGGGTCAAAAAAAATAGTCTCAGCGATAACTGTGCTGAAATCCAATTGCGCCTTACATGTCGAATCGTGAATGAAGTATTGCAGTGCCTGCGGCGCGAGTATCGAGATAAAAATACCGGCAGGTGACAACCTACCCCGCCACGTTTGCATCCAGTGTGCGACAATTCATTATCAAAACCCGAAAATTGTTACCGGTTGTCTACCTGTTTGGAAAGATAAAATTCTGTTATGCAAACGCGCCATTGAACCTCGCTATGGCCTCTGGACCTTACCCGCAGGGTTTATGGAGAACGGAGAAACCGTAGAAGAAGCCGCCGAGCGAGAATCCCGCGAAGAAGCCAACGCCAACATACGCATCACCAATCTTTACACGATATTCAGCCTTCCCCATATCAATCAGGTATATATGTTGTACCTGGCAGAACTCATTGATACCGAATTCTCGCCGGGCCCGGAAAGCCTGGAAGTGGAATTATTCGACGAAGCAGACATTCCCTGGCAACAACTGGCCTTTCGGACCATTTCGGAAACCCTGCAACTGTTTTTTTCGGACCGTAAGCAAAACCGGTTCGACCTACATCGCGGTACAATCCGAAGCGCTAACCGGCCGTAGAAAGCCCGCCTAAATACCAAGCACGCGCTTAATGTCCGTGGGTAAATCCTCACCATTAATCTCAAGACGCTGCCATTCCGCAGAAGTAAGCTGCCAGTCGTCGCCGTCCTGCGTTATCCATGCGGATTTTGTCTCGAACAAATTTACCCGTTCGGGCAGCAAACCTTGTCCGCCCATGACAACAGCATTTAATCGGACTTGTGCCGCGCGATCCTCTACTTCAACTTCAACTGCATAAGTTTGGATGCGGATCTGTTTGACTTGTCGGAAATAGACCAACATCAATAGATTTGCATCAACCGACTCACCCTGACTTTTGGCGGTAAATCCGAAAGCCAAAATTTTCTGAATTTCGCTACGATCTTTTTCCTCAATTGCCGTAACCAATTCCGCAAGCCGAATCCGTATTCGGTCTTCGGCTGACGGCGACGAACATGCTGTGCTGCCGAAAAGTATCAATAAGACCACAACCGAGAGCAGCGCTTTCGTGCAGAGAATAACCGGTCTGTCCGGTAACGGAAAAGCGGATCGGGAGACGATCCGAGTAGTTGAAAGGTGACTTTGCAAAAGAAACTCAGTCTTCCGGTGTGACCATACTCAGGCCACTGGTTTGTCCGGAAAATTTCGAACGATATAAAGCACGATCAAGCCGCGACAGCAAAGTGCGAAAGCTGGTGCCGTGAGTGGGTGCTTCACCCGCGCATATAGTAATACCGATGTCCAGAGCGTTCTGTTCCGCCCATTTCGCCAGATCCTGTTGTATTCGATGTGCTACGGGTTCCGCGTCCCGAAGTGTCATATTTCGCAACAGGAGCACAAATTCATCACCACCGTAGCGAGCAGCCAAATCCCTGTCTCGAATGGCATTTTGAATAATTTTTGAAACTGCGCAAAGCACGCGGTCGCCCTCATCGTGCCCGAGGGTGTCGTTAACAATTTTAAATTTATCCAGATCAGCAAACATTACCACGATCCGCGCATTCTCGTGATTAACCTGAAAAAACATTTCCGCGGCAACTTCATCCAGTGCGGTTCTGTTCATTAGACCCGTTAGTGGATCGGTACGACTGCTCTGCTCAACGATTCGCCGCGACGCTTCAACTTTACTCATTAACAGGTAGGCGTAAATGAGTATTATGGCGCCAAACATATTAAGAAAAATTACGCCCGGCGTTAATTCATGAAACGATCCCGAGTAGCGCAGCGTCAACGACAACACAGCGGCTATAAAACTTCCCACCAACGCCTCGGAGAAGCAACGCATACCGTACCGCATGCCATTGCCAAGCACGATTACAATGTACACCATTGAAGTCAGCGGAATAACGAACGGATCATTAACAACAATGATCGAGCACAGGACAATGTCATACCACATTGCCAGGCGAAAGCGTATCAGTGAGTCATTCTTGAAGTAAGCGTGAAAAAAAGAAACCGTCAACCACAGCAGATACAGGCCCAATGCCATATTGACTTGTCCAAGACTCAACCATGGAGACTTGTACTCAAAAACAAAATTAAAATAGACAACACCCAGGATAGCGAAAAGAAAACGCGTGAGAAACTGCGTGCGCTGATCTTCCCAACTCGGAACTACCCAACGATTTGACTTACCACCAACCTGCGTGTCCGAAAACCGTCGATCCTCGGGAGCCGATAATTTTTGCCATGACTCTTCCGCTGATGCATTCGGCCCGTTAGCCACGCCCGTCTCTTTTTTTTCCGTATCGTCTTTTGAAGCCGCCAATTTTTACTTCCTAATCAAGATCGGCTGGGCTGAAAAAAAACCGAATCATATGCTTCAACATCTATTCTACTGTCAACGGTGGCTGGTGCGCGTGTAAAAACCAGCGATTCAGGACTATATTTTGTACGAACCAGCGTGTCGACAAAAGCTTGCTACCAACAAAAGCGGTAATCCAGCCGGGGAGTCGCTCCGAGACTGATTTTTGACTTCGCCGCCCCAGACGTTCCTCAAGACGATGCTCGTAGCGGCTCAACGCCGCGGAACTGTAGTCACCCTGACAACGCCGGATAATTTGTGCCGCCAGTAACGCGGATTCAATACCGGGACGAATTCCTTCGCCGCTTTGCGGATAGGCCAAACCTGCCGCATCACCTATCAGAAGTACGTGATCATCGACGACGCGGCGAGTGGCATGCGGATACAGCAAATATGCATGTCCCGGGAACTTGCGGCCCATGTCGTAGGGAACCTTTCCCCGTGCCTTGAGAAATTCACAGAACGATTGCATATGCTCCGCAAGGTGGTGTTTGTCTTCTCTTCCCAGGCCGACGTTCAAATAGTCTCCCTTGCGAACAACCCACCCATAACCTGCCAAGTCCTCGCAAAAAAACAGCTCGGGAAACCGTGCGTCGACTTTACACGCTGCCGCTTGCGCCGGGCTCATAAGAAACTCGGTCTCCTGCGCCACCACCGCAGTCTCCTCACCTCCAGGTTTCGCGCCCAGGCTGCGCGCAACCGGACAAAAATGTCCCCCGGCACCCACTAGCAGGCGGGTATGAAAACGCTTCCCGATGACGTATCCGGAGTCGTCGCGTACAAGTTGTTTTACGCTAACGCATTCATGGTACGTGACGTCGCTGCGTTGCAATAGGTAGTAGTCAAATTCGCAGCGACGAATGCCAAAGCTAACCGGTGTGGCTGAATCCTTAGTGTGCACCTCACGACCACCTAGTCGACTCACGCGAAAACCGTGAAATGGCTGCAAGGTGCGTCCCACCGCGTAGTCAGCCAAATTCAAGCGCAACGTGCTGACCACTTCGGGGGTTATCCAACCGGCACAAACTTTGTCTCTTGGAAACACGTGCTTGTCGAGCAACTGCACATCTAGACCGCTGTCGCGCAAAGCCCAGGCGAGACTGGACCCGGAGGGTCCGCCGCCTACAATGAGCACATCACAATCAATCATTGTTCGTGGCCGGCGACGGCTGAAAACCAAGACTCATGGGTATAAATGCGCTCGTGACCAGGGCGGATTTTGATTTTCCGGCCCTGTAAACATGACCTGAAACAACTGCAGTTCGTTGGCAGTGAAGGCGGCGATGGAACCGGCGAGATAAAGACGCCATGCTCGAATAAACACGTCGTCGAACGATTTTTGAATTGTGTCCAGATTTTCCTCGAAACGCCGCATCCAATCTTGCAGGGTTTTTACGTAATGCAGGCGTAGGTTTTCCACATCCTGTATGGCGAACTCCTGAGGTTCGAATATACGCCCCATTTCCGCAAGACTCGGCGGTCGCGCACCGGGAAAAACTCGCCGCTCAATCCACGGATTCATCATCCCCGGTCGCCGCCGTCCAATGGTATGAATCAAACCCCGCCCGTCCGGCTTCATGCAGCGCTGAATCACCTCACCCAGCTCCTCAAAATGCTTGATGCCAACATGCTCCAACATGCCTACCGACACAAACACATCATAACGGCCGGTGATGCTACGGTAATCATCCTCGATATACTCAACCTGGCCTGCCATGCCTTCCCGTTCTACCCGTTGGCGAGCAAAACTAACTTGTTGATGAGAAATGTTGTACGCACGTACCGTCACCCCGTAATGTTTCGCCATAAAGAGCGCGAGTCCTCCCCAACCGCAACCCGCTTCGACAACCGTATCACCCGGTTTGAGCTGCAATTTTCGACATACGTGATGCAATTTGGAACACTGGGCTTCCTCCAGGGTCATTTCCGGCTCCGGGTAGTAGCCACAGGTATACTGCATGGCTACCTTATCCAGCCAGAGCGCATAGAAATCGTTGCCAATATCGTAGTGGTGGTAGATGTTATGGCGCGATTGGATCAGCGTATTGCGCCTGGGTCGATTCAGTAGCCACTTGAGCCAAAGGGCCGGACCGCCGGAGCGAGCAACAAACCGCAGGCCCTGATAACACTGCACAACAAATGCCACCAGATCTCCCTTTAACTCAATACGCCCACAACTGTATAGGTCGCCGAACTTCAGTTCCGGATTTATAAGCACTTGCAACAGGGCCGGTCGATCATGAAAAATTACCTGGTTGGGTTCAGCGGGGCGCATCTTGACAAGCGAGCCGTCCCAAAGTCGTATCGAGAATGGCGGTTTTCCGAGCGTTGTGAGTAACTTCCTGGCCAACCAGCGGTCTAGTGCAGTAACTTCCCCCGACCGCACCGGGTGCTGCTGAGACAGGCCAAGATTGGAAGGCGCTGTGACTGGCGCGGAACTAAGGGCAAATTTTTCTTCTTTGACACCCATCCTGTTATAACCTCCACTGCATAACCGTCTTATTGCGGCCTGTGCGCTTGGGCGTTTTTGCATTTCGCTAATATTGCGATGAACGGCAAATTCACCGTTCTCTAATAAACAAACACATATAACGCACCACTCATCCTAAAGTTAAACGGGATTGAGTACAATGCCACGGCGGCAAGAAGGCTGTGGCAGAATAAAGGTGATGCAAATTCAACGTTCCTGTAGAAAAAAATCAAATCGCTGCTCGGCAACATTCACGCTGATTTTCGGGTTAGTTTTTACCCTGGCGGTTTGCCCACGTGCAGATGCAAAATGGTTTGACGCCGAGCAGGCGATAATGGGAACCGCCATTCGCGTCGAGTTGTGGAGCGACAACCCACAACATGCCGAAGAAGCCATCGAGGCGGTCATGCACGAGATGCGACGCATTGATGATCAGTACAGCCCGTATCGTCCTGACAGCGAACTCTCCCGAGTTAATCAACTTGCGGCAAAAGAAAAAGTACCTATCAGCAGGGAGTTTTTTGCCCTGATACAACGCGCCTTGAAGTTTTCCCGACTGTCCGATGGCGCTTTCGATGTCACCTTCGCCAGCGTCGGCTACCTGTACGATTACAGGAAAAAGCGCGCGCCCAGCCAGAAACAAATCGACTCTGCGCTTCCAGGAGTAAACTATCGCAACATAAAGCTGGCTACGACATCTCAATCTATTCGCTTCACGCAACCGGGAGTACGCATCGACCTGGGAGGCATCGCTAAGGGTTATGCCGTGGACCGCGGCATAATGATCTTGCAAGACCTGGGAATAACGCACGCATTGGTGACTGCCGGCGGTGACACGCGAATTATGGGCGATCGCCGCGGCCGCCCGTGGCTAACCGGTATCCGGGATCCACGACAAGGAAAAGAAACCGCCGTGTTACTGCCGCTCACCGATAGCGCGATTTCCACGTCTGGCGACTACGAGCGCTACTTCATCCGCGACGGTGTCCGCTTTCACCATATATTAAGTCCCGACACGGGCAAACCGGCGCGCGGAAGTCGCAGCGTGTCCGTTCTGGGCCCGGACGCAACCACAACCGATGCACTTTCGACCACTGTGTTCGTATTGGGTCCAAAAAAGGGGCTGGCACTGATTGAGCGGCTACCGGGGATTGAGGCGATAATTATTGATGCCAAAGGACTTTTACACTACTCAAAGGGCCTGCAACCGCCCGAGCCCGCAGCGATGGACCGTGCTGAAAAACCGTGACGCGCAGGATTCCCAAGGAGTGGATTTTGTGACTGGCCTAACAGATGTTCACATGAAAACCCTTTATAATTCAGTAGTCTTTGTAGGCAATAATACCTGCCCGGCAAGCTCGATGGGTCGCATCTCACGTCAGCCCGGGTCCCTGAAATACACTCCGCTGTGTTTGAATTTGTGATGGAAAACCGGCGCTTATCGAGTTATAACCGGTTTGGTGACTGAACCTTTGAAAACCATCTACCTCCGCGCCCTGTGTTTTACCCTCGCTGCTTGTACGCTGTGGTTACAAGCTGGGCTGCCGAATTTTCCCTCCGCCCACGCGCAAGGTGAAACGTCGTTTGCGCAAAAACTCGATGAGATCGAAAACGCCGACCCGCGCCTGCGAACCGCGAGCCTTAATATATACGTCGCGACGAAAACCCGCGAGCCGTTCGCCCTCGATACGCTGGAATTGAAGCTGGACGGCAAGCGGCTGGTGCGCCATTTATATACGGAGCGGGAATCGGGCGCCCTGGCAAAAAGCGCCGTTCACCGTATTTATAGTGGAAATCTCGGGCCGGGCAGCCATGAATTTGTTGCCGAGTTTATCGGCTTTGGCAAGGGCCATCGTTCCGTCACCGGCAAGTACAGCGAACAGGTCAGTCCCGGTATCGAACCGACCCATATTGAATTGCTGATCACCGACGCCGCCGGTGGAGAAAGCCCGAAGTTTAAAGTTCGAAAATGGTAAACCACGCAGGACGATGCAATTACCATCGTCGCAACCCTAAGCCACCAATATCAACAGCTTTTGCTTGTTTCAGGTATCTGTGCCTGTGCGCTGTGCTGCTTTCGCTGTCGGCATGTGCCGGGACCGGCGACACGACTATCGACTCTCTAAGCAAGCGCAAGGTTGTACTTGAGCCTGAACAGAAAGTCGAAGTTGATCGCGACGTGGTCGCCTCGGGTTATCGGGAATTTCTCGAAAAAGCACCTGAAGATGAGAACTACCGAGAAGCCATGCGTCGACTCGCTGATATCGAACTCGAGGCGGGACAGGATCAAATGGCCAAAGGTGACGGAGACGCCAGCGGCAGTCCGGTGGATTCCGCAATAGGTTTATACAGCAGTTATATCAACAACTACCCTGAACAAAAAAGTAGCGACAACGCGCTATACCAACTGGCCAAGGCTTACGATCTGAAGGGCGATCATAAAAATGCGTTAAAAACATTAGACCAGTTAATTCAGCAATACCCCAACACAACGCATCGCGACGAAGTGCAATTTCGTCGTGGCGAAATCCTTTTTGTAAACAAACGTTTTACCGATGCAGGCTTGGCCTACGAACAGGTTTTACGCTCCGGCAAAAAATCTCGCTACTATGAAAAGGCCCTGTACAAATACGGCTGGAGTCTGTTCAAACAAAGCAAACGCCAGGATGCATTGGTGGTGTTTTTCAAGTTGCTGGATTACAAACTTGAGCAGGGCAAACTACGATTCGACGGTCCCGATCCGCAATTGTCACGTGCGGAAAAGGAAGTGCTCGACGACGCCTTGCGCGTGGTGAGTCTGTCGTTTTCCTATCTCGACGGCCCGAAAAGTGTCATTGCATACTTCCGCGAAGCCGGTTCACGTCCCTACGAGGCGCTGATCTATGACAATCTGGGCAAACTGTATCTTGAAAAGGAACGCATTCGCGACGCCGCCGATACTTATCTTGCCTTCGCACAGCGTTATCCCGATGACGTTCGCTCACCCGGATTCCACACCCGCGCCATCAACGCATACAAACAGGGCGGGTTCGCCAGTCTTATTCTTCCTGCCAAAGAAGACTTTGTAACTTTATATGGTGCCAACAGCGCATTTTCCCGGGCTCACCCGGAAGAGGCGCGCACCGAAGTACGGCCGCTACTCATGGTCCACCTGCGAGACCTGGCCACTCACTACCATGCGGTCGCACGCAAATCGAAGAAACCGGCTGATTTTCAAAAGGCCGCCAATTGGTACGCGCAATATCTCAGCACATTTCCCAATGAACCGTCATCGCCGTCGATTAATTTCCTCTACGCCGAAGTACTTAATGACGCAGGCCGGCTCGCCGAAGCCGTGGCGCAATACGAGAAAACCGCTTATCAATATCCGCAGCACAAGCAAAGTGCCGAGGCGGGTTATGCCGCATTGGTGGGTTATCAAACATTGGAAAAACGCGCGGCGGCGGGAGATACACAGATTCGGGACATGGCCATCGACTCCGCGCTTCAGTTCGGCGCAAAATTTCCCAACGATAAACGCGTACCGGCGGTCTATGCGCGCACCGCCCAGGAATTGTTGGACGCCAAAGACTATTCCCGCGCAATTGAGACGTCGCAAAAACTCGTCGCCCTTCCCAGTATCAACAAGTACCGGAACCTGAAGCGTTCCGGCCTGTTAGTACTTGGACACGCTTATTTTGAGAGCGGTCTGTATAACGACGCGGAACAGGCCTACATTCAAGTGCTAAAGCTTTACTCGCCGAAGCAAAAACAATATGCCGAAGTTCGCGAGCGGCTGGCCGCAAGTGTCTACAAACAGGGCGAGGAACGACGTGAAAACGGCGCGATGGCGGCAGCGGTCAATGACTTCCTGCGGGTCGGCCGGGTAGCTCCCGGATCAAGTGTTGCCGCCACTGCCCAGTACGATGCCGGTGCCGCACTGATGACGATGCAAGACTGGCCGCGAGCCGCCAACGTACTGGAGGATTTCCGTCGCCGTTACCCGAAAAACCATAAGCTTCAGCAAGGCGTTACTGAAAAACTGGCTGTTGTTTACGGCAAGACCGGCAGTACCAGCAAGGCGGCGCGGGAAATTGAAACCATGGCAGCCACGCACGCTGACCCGAGCATCCGCATGGCCATGCTCTGGCAGTCAGCCAATATGTACAAGGACACCGGCCGCGGCAATGACGCCCTTCGCGCCTACAGTGCCTACGTTAAGCAGTATCCCACGAAAATGCCTGAGTCCATGGAGGCGCGCTTTCAACTAGCTGCCTTGTACGGTAAAAAAGGTGATCAGAAAAAACGCTTTTACTGGCTTAAAGATATTGTCAAGGTGGACAAAAAAATGGCCGCCAGTCGTACGCCGCGTACGCGGGACATCGCCGCCAGTGCCACACTACAACTCGCTGAGCCGGCGCGCGCGGCATACAAGCGCGTAAAACTGACCCAACCGTTAAAGAAGAGCCTGAAGAACAAGAAAAAGTTAATGCAGCAAGCCATCCAGGCCTACCAAAAAGCGATCGAATTCAATGTAGCGGCAGTTACAACGGCCGCCACCTATCAGGTCGGCGAGCTGTATCACGACTTCGCAAAATCGCTGCTGAAATCGCAACGACCCCGAGGATTGAAAGGCGAGGAACTTGAACAATACGAGATTTTGTTGGAAGAACAGGCCTTCCCCTTTGAAGAAAAGGCCATCGACATCCACGTTACGAACGTGAATCGCATTACGGACGGCATCTACGACAAATGGGTAAAAAGCAGTTTGACCGTGTTGGCTAAGTTGCAACCGGTTCGCTATGCCCGGCAGGAGCGAAGCGAGGAGTATTTACGTGAGATCCACTAACACCCTAGTCTTCCTTTTATTTGTAGTGTTTGCTTTTCTTTCAGGGTGCCAAACCACCGAGCCGGTGGTAGCCAGCAAGCCACCGCCGCCGATAACCCCGGCCACCCATACTCGTTACCAGTACGCGCTATCGCTTATTCAGTCGGGCCAATCACAACGCGCGTTGTCTACCTTGAAACAAATCTCAAGCAGCCAACCGGAATTGGCCGGACCTCACGTTAATCTGGGTATTCTTTATTTACGTGAAAATAAATTACCGCAGGCGGAAAAGGAACTGACCAAGGCGCTGGCGTTAAACCCGGGCAACGCGGTTGGACATAACGTTCTGGGCATCGTTTACCGACGCCAGGGCAAGTTTGCTGAGGCACAAAAATCCTACCAACGTGCCTTGGAAATTAAAACAGACTACGCATCTGCGCATCTTAACCTTGGTATCCTGTATGATATTTATCTTAAAGATGCGAAACAGGCGCTTAAGGAATACAAGCGGTATCAATCTTTAACTGGCGATTCTGATAAGCAGGTCGCGAAATGGATTGTAGATATTGAACGTCGTGCCGCTAAATCCGGCTAACGGAGGAAATCGAAGTGCGAGTTAAACAATGTTTTTTTCAGCCAGTCCTGCTAGCCTGTCTGCCGTTGTTTTTGTCTGCTGCGGTACACGCCGAGGAAGTCGTCAATCTGGAAGGTACTACCGTAGTAGGTAATCGTGAGTTACCCAAAGTGTTGTATATTGTGCCCTGGCAACAATCAGAATTACCCAATGCCAGTGAGTTACCGCTGAACCAGCTCATTAATGATGCTTTGTCACCCATAGAACGGGATGTGTTCCAGCGCCAGGTGAAATTCCACTATCAGCTGACAGAGTAAATGGATGTACAAAACCTAGTTTTTAAAAAAGCAGCGGCGACTATAAATAAAAGTCGCCAACCGGTTCGGCCGCAAGCTGACTTCGAAGGCTTGGCCCAGAAAACTTCCGGATCCAACTTTCAACTTACACACATTTAGTAAAATGTACTGGGAGATTTAGGAATGAACGTGTACACCAGTATTGTCGGCTTTTTTCAGGAAGGCGGACTTTTCATGTACCCCATCATGTTGGTACTCGCGCTCGGCGTTGCAATTGCACTTGAACGCTACATTTACCTGTCCGTTGCCAAGACCAACAACCGCAGGCTCATGAACAAAATCCTGCCGATGTTAAAACGCGGCGATTACCAGGGCGCATTCAACATCACGTCGAAATCCAATCAGGCTATCAGCCAGATCCTGTCATACGGCCTGGCGCGAATGAAAACTGCCAAACGACGTGATGATATCGAGATGGCCATGGAAGAAGGCATGATGGAAGTCCTGCCGCGGCTGGAGAAACGTACTCACTATCTGGCGACCTTTGCCAACATTGCGACACTGCTGGGACTTCTGGGCACAATCATCGGTCTTATTCAGGCCTTTACCGCAGTATCCAATGCCGACCCGTCGCAAAAAGCCGACTTGTTGTCATCGAGTATTTCGGTGGCCATGAACACCACGGCGTTTGGTTTGATGGTCGCGATTCCGCTTTTACTTGTGTACACGGTGATTCAAACCAAGACCACGGAAATCGTCGATAGTCTGGAAATGGCGAGCGTTAAATTCGTCAACCTGATCACGGACAAGACCACTAGCTCCTGACCATGCGACGTTTTCGAGCAAGGCGCAGCCGTAGCATAGAGGCCGCCGAACTTAATATCACCGCGTTTATGAACCTGATGGTGATCCTGGTACCGTTCCTATTGATCACGGCCGTATTTTCGCGGGTTGCGATCCTGCAACTCAATCTCCCCACGGGGAATACCGCCAAGGGTGCAGAGAAACCGGAGTTCCACCTACAAGTAATTATCCGCGATCCGGCGCTGGAGATTGCCGACTCACGCGGCGGCCTGATTAAACGCATCCCGAAAAAAAGCGATAAGCATGACTACGTTGCGCTCTCCAAGCTTTTGCAACAGGTCAAAGCGCGTTTCCCGGATAAAACCGCCGCCAGTATTTTATCTGAGCCGGACACGTCCTACGACACCCTGGTCCAGGTCATGGATTCCGTGCGCATGTTTAAGAGCGTGCAGTTCGGCGAGGCTATTAACGCTGAATTGTTTCCGGACATTTCCATTGGCGACGCGCCGCGCACGACCAAAAGCCGTTAAGAGCAGGAAATAAACACCATGAAAATGTCACGCCGCGCAAAGCGGATGCAACAGCACTACAAGCGTAAAAAGCGCAATGTAGGCTTGAACATGGTTTCCCTGATGGACATCTTTACCATCCTGGTGTTTTTCCTGCTGGTCAATTCTTCCGAAGTCGAGGTATTGCCCAGCACCAAATCGGTGAAATTACCCGAATCGAGTGCCGAACAAAAACCCAAGGAAACCGTCACGATCTTAGTCAATGAGTCGGATATCCTGGTGCAAGGTCGTCCCGTCGTCAGCATCGACAAAGCGACAAACGGCGGCAAGGGCGTCATCAAACCGCTGCTCACAGAACTGAACTTTCACTCGGCGCGTGCAGCACGCGCAGGTCAGGATGCGAAGAAGCGCGGCAAGATCACCATCGTGGGTGATCGGGAGATTCCCTACAAACTCCTGAAACGCATCATGCAAACCAGCGCGCAGGCGAATTTTCCGGATATCTCCCTTGCGGTCGTACAACGGTCAAGTTCCGCTGGAGGTGTTAACTGATGGCCTATGCGGACTACTATGTTCGTGATCCCATCCTGCCGTGGGCGGATCTTGACACCGATATTCGTTTTAAACGCATGGTGGTCGCCAGCCTACTTGTGGCGACCTTGCTCGGTATCATTCTCTCAATCCTGCCTGTGCCTGAGGTAGACCGACAAAAACTTGAGGAAGTTCCACCGCGTCTGGCCAAGGTGATCCTTGAACGGCAGCAGAAACCACCTCCACCGCCGCCAAAACCCAAGGCCAAACCGAAGCCCAAGGTTGAGAAGAAAAAACCAGCGGTGAAGAAGAAAGAAAAGGTCGCCAAAAAGGAAAAACCCAAACCGAAACCCAAGCCCAAGCCCAAGGTTGATACCTCCGAAGCGGCACGTAAGAAGGCACAGCAAGCACTAGCGTGGACGGACGAATTGTCTGACTTGCGGGATGATTTTGACGTCAGCAGCACCAGCAAAGGGCAGCTAAGTCAAAGCGCGGCCGCGGTAACCGCCAGTGGTACCGGTACGGAGTCGCTCCTGACTGCACGCGCGGGCACTGCGTCCGGCGGCATCAATACTGGCAGCATGGCCCGTACCGCGGAGTCCACAAAGCTGGCGAAACGCGAGTCCACCAAGGTCTCCAGCAACATCAGCAGCAAAAACCAAAGCACCCTGGGCGGCAAAAAGTCGCGCAAGGCCGGGCGTACGGACGAGGAAATTCAGCTGATCTTTGATAAGAACAAGGGCGCCATTGATCGGATCTACTCCCGGGCACTCCGTACCGACCCCTCGCTGCAGGGCAAACTGGTGTTAAAACTGACTATCGCCCCGTCAGGCAAAATCACTAAAATCAGTGTTGTTTCAAGTGAACTCAACTCGCCTGCGCTGGAAAAACGTCTGATGTCGCGAATAAAACTGTTCAATTTTGGCAGTAAAAGCGTCGGCACCATTACCGTCACCTACCCGGTCGTATTTCTCCCCTCCTGAGCCAATGAGCTCGTCGACTCCGTCCAAACCGCTGAAACCCGAATAACAAGAAAATCAGCCGTTTGTGAAGGCAGTCACAACGAAGACATGAATTGTCTTCTAAGATTCATTGAGGGGAGATTCGGCTGTTTAAATCCCCAAAACCCTAATTATTTTGGGTATTTTGGTTTTCGCGACAAAGCACGATGACTCACTCACTCTAGACGCTGGGGATCACCGCGCCCGGGACAGGCAAATGGCACAACCGCAAAAACAAGTCGATCGCAAAATGCTGCGAACCTTCGAACCGATCAATGAATTGACGGCCGACAAGTTCGAAGAAATTATAGATAAATCTTCCATTGAGGAGTATCCGGCCGGACGGACTTTGTTTCGCCAGGGCGAACGCGACAAGCGTCACTTCTTCCTCATGCAGGGGCAGATCGAACTCTCCGAGATCGGTAAGCCGCGCACCACACTAATCAAGGCCAAAACGCCCGACACTGTCAAAGCGATTTCAGACAAACTGCCACGCTGCTGCACCGCCAGAGCAAAAACACCCGTTACGGTGTTTGTGGTCGACCCGGACTTACTCGATATCCTGTTGTGTGGCGATCATTCCTTCGACTCCTACCAGGTGACCGAACACAGCGCAGAAGACCAGACCAACGACTGGATGCTGCGCTTTCTGCAATCGAGCACCTTCCTGCATCTGCCGACGGAAAACATTCAGCGTCTGCTTATCAGCATGGAAGAGATAAGAGCCAAAAAGGGATCGGTTATCGTCAAGCAGGGTGAAGATGATGACTACTATTACATTGTCAAACGAGGCGAATGCGCCGTTTCGCGCCGACCAACGCGTAAAGCGTCAGATGTGCGGCTCGCAATTCTGTCCAACGGCGACGGTTTTGGTGAAGAAGCCCTGATCACGAATGGCAAGCGTAATGCCACCGTGACAATGTTGGAAGACGGCACGTTAATGCGCCTGCACAAGGACGATTTTATTCCGCTACTTGTGGATCCATTGCTGGATTATATCGATGACGCCTCCGCGACAACGTTAATCAATGGCGGAAGTTATCTGCTCGACGTGCGCACCAACGCTGAATTCCAGAAGAACACTCTGCCCGGCGCGACCAATATCCCCCTGTCCGCATTGCGGACGCGGGTGAACTCTTTGAATCCGGAACGCGACTATATCCTTTATTGCAACGACGGCACCTTAAGTGCTGCGGCGGCGTTTTTACTGACGCAGCAGGGCCTTAAGTGCAAGGTGCTACAAGGCGGTCTCAACGTAAGTAAATTGGCCACCACCGGACAAGATGGCAATATCGTCAACCTCGAAGCGGAGTCAAAGCCTGCGAAAGCAAAAAAGAAATCCACTCTTAAACCGCGACAGAAACCGTTAACGCCCACCGAAGAACCGAAGTCTGGCGACACGAGCTCAAAACCCAGTACAACTTCAGGCGGTTTTAAAGACTCGGTTAGAACCGTTGCGCAAAAACAGACCGTGATCGCGGACGAGGCCAGCACCAAGCTGCAAGAAGAGGCGGAACAATTACGCAAGCAGGCGAAAGACCTGGCGGAAAAAACCGCGCAGGCGGAAGCTGCAAAGTCAGAAGCACGACGCGAACTGGAAAATTTGAAGAAAGAAGAAATTGCACGTAAAGAGGCGGAGCTTCAAGCCGCGCGAAAACACGCCTCGGAGCAGGCTCGACGCGCAGAGGAAGCAGAGAAAGCGCGCCAGCAGGCATTGAAAGACGCGGAAAAGATCAAAAAGCAAAACCAGGCGAAAAAAGACCGTGAACTGCAGGCCGCAAGGAAACGCGCCGAAGCGGAAGCCGAACGCGCCAAGAAGGCCGAGGAGTCGCGCAAGAAAGCGCTGGATGAAGCCGAACGCATGCAGCGCATGCAAAAAACTCACTACACCGCGGAACTTGACGCCGCCTGCAAACGTGCCGAAAAAGAGTCGGCACGCGCGAAAAAGGCCGAGGAAGCTCGGCTACAAGCACTTGCCGAAGCCAAACGACTGGAAGAAAACCAAAACCGCTACAACCGTGAATTGGAGTCAGCCAAGCAACGTGTCGAACAAGAGGCCAAGCGGGCTCAAAAAGCCGAAGAACTGCGTAAACAGGCCCTCTCTGAGGCGGAACGCCTGAAACAGGACGCCGAACTCACCAAGCAACAAGCGGTGGCGGAAACCGAAAAACTGCGCGCCGATGCCTCGGCCACACGCAAACTGGCAGAGGAAGAACTGGCTCGTATCCGGACACAATCCGAAGAGGCTTCCAAAAGACAGGAAGAACTCGAGGCCGAGCGTCAAACTGCGCGTGACGAAGCGCTGACCGCCGCGCAAGCCGCTTCCTCCGCCCGCGCGCAGGCCGAAGAGGATGCCCAACGTCTACGCGCTGAAGCGGAAGCCATTCGGGAGCAGGCCCGCGAAGAAGCCGAGCGTTTACGTAACGAGTTGACCCTCACCCGTCAGCAAATGGCCCAAGAAGCCGCCAAGGCGCGTGAGGAAGCTGAAGCCGCAGCGCGTATTCGTCGCGAGGCGGAGGAAGCAGCCGAAGCACAGGCCGCCGCCGCCCGCGCATCCATCGCCAAAATGGAAGCCGAAGCCGCCGCCCAGGCACGTGCGAAGGCTGAAGCGGAAGCCGCAGAACGGGCCCGTGCGGAAGCCGAAGCTGCGGAACGTGCCAGAGCCGAAGTTGCCGAGCGCTCCCGGATTGAAGCAGAAACCGCCGAGCGCAGACGAATCGAAGCCGAAACCGAAGCCGCGGAACGGGCCCGTGCCGAAGCCGCAGCCGCAGCGCGTGCCCAGGTCGAGCGCGAATCCGTCGAGCGAGCCCAGGCCGAACAGGCCAGGCGTGAAGCTGCAGAACGCGCCAGGGCCGAAGCGGCGGAAGCCGCGGAACGTGCACGTGCCGAAGCCAAAGCCGCTGAACTCGCGCGTGCCGAAGCGGAGGCCGCCGCCAGGGCCCAAGCCGAAGCAGAAGCCCGCCGCCAGGCAGAGAACTCCGCCCGCGCCAAGGCCGAAGCCGAGACTGAGGCGCGCCGACGTGCAGAGGAAGCGATTCAGGCCGAACAGGAAGCCCGTGAACGCCTCGAAGCCGAGCGCCGCCGTCAGGCTGCGCGTGAGCAATCCGAAGCCAAGGCACGAGAAATGGCGGAGGAGATTGTCAGCAAGCTGCACGAAGCCGATAGACAGCGCCAGGTAACGGAGCCCGGTACGGTTGCCGACGGCATGTCGCTGGCCCGTACGCAGGTTCGCGAAGTCAAGGGCAGAACCATACTTGAGGGCGAAGAAGACATTTTCATTTTCCAACGTCCGAAATCCGTCCAGGAGATCGATGATGAGGACGATGAAGACGATGATATCCCGAATTTATCTACCGCGGCTGATGAACAGCGACCCACGCGCTCCGCTCGTAGCAAGAAAAAGCAGGATGACGATATTCCGTCGTTCACGGTAAACAGCTCCGCCGATTCGCACGAAATCGAGATCACCGATGGCGACGGCAGCGAGTATGACTTCAGCTCACTGGCGCCCATAAACGCCGTTCGACCGGGCCCCCAGGAGAATAAGGACAGTAGCGAGGAATCCGCCTTCAAACGCCACAAACGTTCGGTGATTGCCATCGCCGCCAGTGTGGTCATGGTAGGCGTGCTGGGCTTTGTCGCCATAAACAGTGAAACCTATGTTGACGTCGAAAAAGTGGCGTCCTGGGTTGAACCGCAAGAGACGCACACGAAAAAACCGGAAGAAGTCGACGCCGCTGTCGCTGCCGCTGCCGCAGCAGCCGAACGCGACAAACAACTGGCTGGCATGGCGGCAGCACGCAGTCACGCCAATACGCGCGTCAGGGATGAGGCGGAATCGGAATACCAACGTTTGTTATCGAAGTGGAAACAGCAACTCTCAACGGAACAGCAAGAACCGGCAGTGGGGTCTGACGAAATATTACCTACAACGGATGTCGAGGAGACAATCCTCGAACGGCCGTAAGCCCATTCGCTTTTAACCCTGGGCTAACTCAACGTTTAGTTTTCACCCTCCGGCGGCAGTATGATTTCTTGCATGTCGCTGCTTTGTGCAGGATCCACGTACTTAAATATAACGGCTTTAATGGGCCAGCCGTTTGCGTCCGTCACAACAACGGTCCACTTTCCCAAAGCAAACGGGTCCAGGTCCTTGCGTGAAAATACTCGCCAGCGCGGACCCTTGACCTTGAACTCGACTGTAGAAACCACTTTACCATTGTGCTCCCAGCGGTGGGTAACAGTCTGCCCATCCAGGCCACGCAAGTCGGTAAAAAAGAAAACCTCACGAACATCATTTGCCAACACAAGCACTCGATTGATGGGCTCGCGGTCAACAATTTCCGTAGTAAATTGTGAGCGCGCAACATAGCCCTTGGTTGGCGCAGCAACCGGCGGCGCAGCCAGCGCACTTGCTGCAAAAAATGCAGCAATCGCAATGACAAGCAGCTTGATACCGTTTGACATCATCAATTGTTCGTACTTTCCTTCCCTGTAAACCTCGGACACCGGCAAACAGATCCTTTTTCAAGCGCTCATGAGTTGTTTTCGGTCGCCCGATGTTTTGCTTGAATAAAGCGCGCATGACTCAGATGAAGTAATTCGGCGACCCGGCGAATAATGTTATCTTCATACTTATCCAGCACGCAGTCACTGTGTGCGATACGCCACATGATTTCGACAACCTGTTCTTTTTGTGTTTCGCTGAAATGGGTGTTGACTGCCGCAACAAACTCATGCATTGAGGTCACTTCCTCAAATCGCCGTTCCGCGGACTCACGCAACTCTCGCGCCTCAATCTCAGAAATCTCGAACAAAGCCTGTAAACCCTTGTCCACCGCGATCTGTTCGTCAGCGCTCACGCTGTGATCGGCGTGCATGGCCTCAAGCAATAACAATGCAGCGGACAACCGAACATCATCGCGCTCCGGGTCCGGTGACGTCGAATCGTCTACAGAAAATACCTTTTTTAATACTGCCAGCATTAATACACCTGTCCACTAAAAGTCTCAAATGTCGTTGAAGTTAGTCTGCCAAATCACCCACCCGGACCAAAGAATAGAGCTTAGAACCAGCCCAAGTGCCAGAATCGCACGAAATACGAACCGGTTCCAGTTACCCAAATACGAGCTCGAAGTTTTCCCTGACTGCGGCCCGCTCACCTGGTTCTTGAGCCCGTCCCAGGCTTCACGGCGCGATTCGGAAACCGTTCCAAGGGCCAGGTCCTCAAGTACGGTTGTCAACTCACGCGCCGTGGAAACGCCTTCCGGAATGCCTTTGGGAAAGGAGCAACTATCGGAAAAAACAATGTGACCGACGACCTGTTCATCACCAACGGCCGCGCGCACGGCTCCGGTTGTGGCCTTAAGTTTCTCAGAGGGATTCGGAAATCGATAACTACGACGGTCCAGCACTTGGGTCCAGAAATCCGTATTGCGCGCGCCAAAAATGGCACCGTTAAAATCCATTATGTGCAGAACCAGTAGGCCGCCAGGTAGCAACGCCACGTGTTCTACGAACGTATCGCCGTCCGGCCCACCAGGCAACTGTATCTCGTGCAACCAATTGCGGGTCAACCGTCGCATGGGTCGCCAATATTGTCCGTAATCACGCCACACCCGGTAAGCAGCGAATCCCAGGCCCGCGCCCACTAAAAGTAACAAAATGGGCCCCCCAAACGTGGCCAATGCCATTACTGCGGTGTCCACTGTACCCAAACCTCCAGAATCCTTCCGGTACATTTATTCCCGTAGCGCGAATTTTAAAACAGTTCGCTAACGAATTCCGCCTGTCCACGTCGCAAACCGGCAGGTGATTCGGTCAGCCGTGAATATACGCTGTAATCCTGATTGTTGAATACAATCGATGTTCGGTCTTGTGTATCATGTCACAGGCAAATCTGCGGAAAATTCACTATGCTTGTCAAATCCATGTACTCAAAATCAGTAATTGCGTTGATATTTCTACTGCACACGGCCCTGCCCTTGGCGGCGACCAACGAGCAGGTCGGCGTCGGCGCAGGTCACACTGCTCCGGTTTTTTCACTGTCTGATTTACGAGGTAAATCCCACAGCCTGGAGCAGTTGCGGAAAAAAGGCTACGTGTTGTTATTGTTCTGGTCCACTCGCTGCCACTACTGCTATGCGATGATCCCGCAATTTAAAAACATTCATGAACAATATCGCAAGAAAGGTCTTACACTCGTTGCGGTTAACATCGGTTATGAAAATCGCACTGAGGTAAAGGAGTTTGTCAGTGATAACAAACTTCCCTACCTCGTCCTGAATGACGACGAGCAAAAGGAAAACGTAATTGAAAAATACAGTTTGGCAGCGACCCCGACAATTGTCCTGGTTGCCCCGGATGGACAGATCAAATATAAGGGACACCGGCTGCCCGATCTGTCGCGTTACATTTCCTCCGCAAAATAGTTTGGCGCGGCTGGAACACGAGGCTAACCGGGTCATCGGCTACTATCCACTGGAATAAGATCCGCAGACCGTCGATGCGCCGAGTGTATCGCTTAGCCATGCTGAAGCAATGAAATCAAGATTACCCCAATCCGACCAGAATAATCCGCAAGCGCAAATACGCGCGGCCCAAGTCATCGTCAGCGATCTGGGTCACGCACTTGCAGACAAAGCCGACGCCAGCGTAGGCATGCCTGAATCACAGTTGCCGTATAGCAAGGACAAAATCAAGAACGCATTGCAACTATTGATATGGGAATTAGGCAAGGAGCAGTCTTCGGTAGCGCAAAGCCTCGCAGAAGCCTACGTGTTACTGGCTCAGTTCATCCCCGACGAGGACGCCGAAATTCTACATCGGGGCCAGGCCGCCCTGCAAAGTAACGATCCAGAACATAAAGACTGGCAGTTTGCCGGGCCCGCTGCGCGCATCATCAACGATATAAAACTCGAAATGGAAAACGCTTTGGAAGAGATACGCATTTTCCTGCGTCATGACAAAGGCGCGGAAGACAAAGTGTGATGTCTCTCAGGCAGGCCTCGGCAGGGAATAGAAGTTTCGGGTGTTAAAAAAACTTGGGCCGAACCAAATCAAACCAAGCACAGGGGACTCTGAGAGCTTGATCGTTACAAATTTTCTCTGTGACCCCTAGGTTTCGGTTTTATATAATTCAGAAGTTAATTTTTACGTTTCTGTGATTTTTCAAGAACCGTAACGATTTTTTTTAGTTGCGGAAAATCCAGTCCCACGACGCGTACGGGAAGCTGTTTGCCCTTAACGGAAATGGCCTGCTCATTACCTTGCCAGAATTTTTCCGGCACAAACCGATATACTGATTCGCTCAGTATGACGTCGTTGCCGATAGTCTTACTGGCGCTCTCCAGTCGAAAAGCAACGTTAACCGCATCACCCAGCGCCGTGTTTTCCTGCCCGATTCCTACCGATGCGGAACCGGTATTGATCCCTACGCCAACCTTCATTTCACGCTTTATATCCTGAAAGGTACTACCGAGCTTACCGCTAATCTCGTTAATTTGTTGTGCGGCTTTTAAGGCCTGGCAAACGGTCTGTTCCTGATCCTCGGCGGTATCCCAACGGGCAAATACACAATCACCGATAAACTTGTCGACCTCTCCACCGTTCACCACAATAGAATCAGCGACTTGCTGAAACCAGCTATTCATTAACTTGGTCAGCGTTTTAATATGGACTTCTTCCGACAGGGAAGTAAAGCCGCGAATGTCCGCAACAAGAATTGTGTTTTGCTTGATAGTGGAGCCATCTACAACAATCGTTTCAAGCATGGAAACCGTATCCGACTTGTCCTCCTCTTTGCTCACCTGGTCGAAAACGAATGCCACGTTCCCAATGGTGACGCGATCACCATTTTTCAACAGCGTAGGCATGGCCACCCTGCGTTTGTTCACATAGCTGCCATTGGCGCTGCCGCTGTCGATTAAGTAGTAGTCGCTGCGGCCGATTTGCCTGACCATGGCGTGATTACGGGAAACACGCAGGTCATTGAGTACAATGTCGCTGTTTTTGTCACGGCCGATCGTTAACACCGTCTTGCACGGTATCTGATCGATTGCTTCACCGTTTTTATACTTGAGGTATGCCGACATGATTACTACTGAAAGGTTGGCCAACTTTGGCGCAAACTACCCGCTCGACGGGACACCGGTAGGCCATACTTAAATTAATCCGGGTTTAGCGAACACTGTGAACCCAAAAAACAATTGCCGCGAACTCTTGAATACGTAGGTCATTCCAGCTGGGAAATCAAGCCGGCTCCATCGCGAGCGCGCCAAGAGTCTCGGCAAGATGAACCGGTTTATACAGGCTAACCCGTTGACCTTCACGCAAACCCGTATTAATGGCCTCCATGTCATCTTTCGCGATTTCCGCCGGACTCCGATCAAAATCCAATATCCTACCGTAATGTTCTTCTATGTAGGTATCAACGGCAACACTGGTTTCCTCGTGACCGGCAAATACAGAAACATAGCGCGCCACACGGTATAACCAGGCTTGTGCGAATACATCACCCTGCCGAATTCGTTGCGTTTCATCCCCTGATTGAAAACGTTGCATAAATACTTCACGCGCGTCCTGCAGGCGCCGGTGCAATACGGTGAATGTGTAGCTGGCAATTTCAGGGCCAGCGCCCTCACCTATGAAGCGAAACTCACTTCTACGGCCGAAACTGCGCGCCACAAACGCGCGACAGGAAAAAGCACAGGCGACGATATCCGACAGCGCCACCAGCCAAAAAGGCGGTGTGTAGCTTTCTCCGGCCGATGCGGTGCACTCCGTTACCGGCGCGGTATCAACCTGCTCCTGGCTTACGCCATACTTCTTCATCAGCCCGCGAGCCTGACGCATGGCGGCAGCCGCTTCGTTAGGATTGCAAGATTCCGCCAGTCGTAAACATTTGTAAATCTTGTCGACGATTTTTTTGTTATTCATTCTTCCCCCCCGCCGGCGAGGTGTTAAAACGCAAGGAGTCATTTCTACCACTTTTCCCCTGTAAAATAAATAGTTACGGTGGAAACCTGGGGCCAGCTCTACGACTGGCCAGCAGCCTCAGCTGCAGGTAAAGTGATAGCGGGCGGCATACAACGCCCAATTAATAACAATAATTTAAATATGGTTATTTTTGATACACCGGCTACGACTACCGTAGGCTGAGACGAGATTCCAAACCCTCCGATAACGCGATGATTTTGAATCTGCACAAATCGGTCAGCTCACTGATCGTTTTCGGCTTGTTGTTTTTACTCGGCCTGGCACTGAGCCATCCCGATCCCGCTGATGCGGCCGCCCTCTCAACTGGACCTGGCCTGCTAATCTATCTGCTTGCGCTGTGCGGTCTGGGGCTGAGCGTCGTTTTTAACCGGAGTCGCGAATTTAGTGTATTTTTGTTGATACTTGGCGCGTACGCCGTTCTGCGCCTTTATGTCTGGTCGCCGGACGCCAATGCCATGCAGAAGACACTCTCGGTCGGGCTTATAGCGTTGTTGTTGCCACTAAATTTCTTTATTGCCGATGTGCTTCGCGAGCGCGGGATCTTTTCCAGTCACGGGGTGTTACGCCTGCTCATTATTGTCGTCCAGGCGAGCACGGTGCTGCTCTTGATGCAAATTGTGCCCCAATCGCTCTACTTTACGTTACAAGCACAGTTGACGCATGCTTCCTGGATCACCGCAATCCAATTACCACAAATCGCGATTTGGTTTGCCGCCGTAACCGGATTTTGGTTGCTGTTTCGCAGTATTCGCCAGCCCTCCTGCCTACAGAACGGCCTGCTTTTCGCTGCCATCGCCATGATGATCGGCCTGCATTACCACCGCTTTCCCGACGTAACGGGTAGCTGGATTGTTTTGGCGGAAATCGGCCTGATCGCAGGTATTGTGCTCAACTCCTACAGCCGCGCCTATTTGGATGAACTTACCGGCCTGCCTACCCGCCGCGCATTACGCCAACATCTCGCACAACTTAATCGCCGTTACGCGCTCGCCATTGTCGATGTTGATCACTTCAAAAAAATCAATGACAGTTTTGGCTACGAAGTGGGCGATCAGGTATTACGCATGGTGTCAGCGGAAATTCGTCGCATCACCTCGGCGCGCGGATTCCGCTTTGGCGGGGAGGAATTTGCACTGGTATTTGCCGGCAAGGACGGTGACGAAACCAAGGTAATGATGGAGATCCTCCGCCAGCGTGTTGCCGAGAGGGCCTTTTTTCTTCGCTCACTGGTTCGGCCGAGTAAGCGGCCAATCAATCCTCGCCAAACCACACGATTGCGACGTGTCGCCGTTACTATCAGCGTGGGGGTCGCGGAAAAACTGAGCCGCCATGCAGATTCGGTGGACGTACTCAAGGCTGCCAACCGTGCCCTGTTTCGCGCCAAGCAAGGTGGGCGCAACCTGGTCGAACAACAGGAAGACTTAACGCTCAGCCGCTAAGGCTCTTGCTCACGATTTCAAACACGTCGGGCGACAACGAGCTGTGTTCCAGGATCGTTTGCAATTCGCCGCGCATCAAGGACTGTCTGGCGTCGTCGTAACGCCGCCAGCGAATCATTGCCTGCACGAGTCGGGCCGCCAGCTGTGGATTGAGCGCGTCAATTTGCAAAACAAAGTCGCGTAATAATCGGTATCCCGTACCATTGCCGGCATGGAATCGTACCGGGTTGGCAAGACAGAACCGGCCGATGAGCGCACGCACTTTGTTCGGATTACGCAACGAGAATGCCGGGTGACTACTCAGTTCGAGCACTCTCTCCAGAGTATCCGTGCGTTGTGACATTGCCTGCAGGGAAAACCACTTGTCAACAACCTGTGCGTCGTGCTTCCAGTCAGAATAGAAGCGCGCCAACGCCGCGCTCACATCGGGTACATCATGGTCAACCAGCGGTGTTAAAGCGCCAATGCGATCCGTCATATTGCCGGCATCGTCAAGCTGACGCAGCGCCACGTCAATTGCAGGTTCGTATTTATCGTGCAACAAGAAAGTCAGGCAGCGATTCTTTAATGCACGTTTACCTGCGTCGCTGGCGTTAAATTGGTATGCCCCAGGCGTAATATTGTCCCGGTAGATTTTCTCAAATTCCGTCTGCAACTCGCGCGACAACTCTTGCAGCAAATATTCACGCGCAGCATGAATGGCATCAACATCCACCCGTTCATACTGATCGGCAATATAACTCTCACTGGGGACGCTGATGGCCTGGGCCATCAAGGCTTTGTCCAATCGAACATCCCGCAACGTGTGGCGAAACGCATCGAGCAGCAGCGGCGACACAGATAACGTCTCACCTGCCTGGATAGCGGCAATTAAAATTCCAAGGCAACGCAGCATAAGTTGCTGACCGGCATCCCACCGATTAAATTCATCACTGTCGTGCATAAACAGAAACGCCAATTCCTCTTCCGGCCAGTCACGTACCACTTTCACCGGCGCCGAAAAACCGCGCAACAACGACGGTACAGGCGCTGAAGAAATATCGGTAAAACAAAACTCTTGTTGTGTTTCACGGATCTCCAGCACGCGATTGCGTGGCGCATCCTGCTGTGTCTCACCGGCCAAGCGTAACGCACAATCCTCTCCGTTGGCGTCGAGCAAGCCAACTTGCAAGGGAATATGAAAGGCTTGCTTGTCCGATTGTCCCGGTGTAGACGGACAAGACTGACGTACACGCAGGCGGTATTCCCGTCGCTCGGCGTCATAGTCGTCCTCAACATGCAGTTGCGGCGTACCGGCTTGCGCATACCAACGCCGGAATTGAGTAAAATCGGCTTCGTTGGCCTCTTCCATCGCGGCTACAAAATCGTCAGTGGTAACCGCCTGACCGTCGTAGCGGCCAAAGTACAAATCCGTGCCCTTGCGAAAACCCTCCGGGCCGAGCAGGTTGGCGAGCATACGCACGACTTCGGCACCCTTGTTATAAACGGTTACGGTATAGAAGTTGCTGATCTCTATGTATTCATCGGGGCGCACCGGATGGGCCATGGGTCCGGCATCCTGAGCAAACTGGTGCGCCCGCAATATATCGACATCGTCGATGCGTTTGACCGTGCGCGAATTCATATCCGCACTGAATTCCTGATCGCGAAAGACCGTGAAACCTTCTTTCAGGCTAAGCTGAAACCAGTCACGACAGGTAACACGGTTGCCGGACCAGTTGTGAAAATACTCATGGCCGATAATGCCTTGGATATTGTCATAGTCTGCGTCGGTCGCAGTCTCGGGACTGGCGAGCACACAGGCGGCATTAAAAATATTCAAGCCCTTGTTTTCCATTGCGCCCATATTGAAATCATTGACGGCAACGATGTTAAAAAGATCCAGATCGTATTCGCGGCCGTAGGTTTCTTCGTCCCAACGCATCGCTTGCTTAAGGCTGTTCAAACCATGGTCACATTTGCCACGGTTTTCCGCTTCAACATACAAGCGCAACACCACTCGCCGGCCGCTCATGGTGACAAACGCATCCTCCTGGAACAGAAGATTGCCAGCCACCAGGGCAAACAGGTAACTCGGCTTTGGAAACGGATCGTCCCAGCGAGCCCAGTGGCGATTATTTTCCAGATTACCACCCGCCACGCGATTTCCGTTGGAAAGCAATACCGGATACAGCGTCCGATCCGCTTCCAAGGTGACTTTAAAACGGGCCATAACATCGGGCCTGTCCGGAAAAAATGTGATGCGGCGGAATCCCTCGGCCTCGCACTGAGTGCACAACATGTCACTCGACGCGTACAGACCTTCAAGGGCAGTGTTGTCCTCGGGGTGGATAATCGTTTCGACGTGTAACTCGAAGGCATCCGGAACGTCGGACACGCATAGCTGCCGGGATGACAGCGCATAGTGAGCGTCGTTAAGTGCTACACCATCGAGCTGCAAGCTTTTTAATTCAAGATCCTGACCATTCAGTTGCAGCGCGGGTCGACCGCTGAAGGCGGGATTTCGCCGAATTTTCAGCGTACTTCGTACCGTGGTCGAGGCCGCATCGAGCACAAAGTAGAGCTCGACACTATCGACAAAAAAAGCCGGTGGTGTGTAATCGCCCAGCCGAGTCACGGTGGGCGTCGGTGTCGTTTGATCACGACCCAGATCGGACATTAGCGTGTTTCTCCCTAATCAGATTCTCGTCGCGGTCCCAAACCCCTGCCCCGCGCCACAGTCCGCGCGCCGAACCGCGCGTTTATTTCATCGGTAAGCGTATCAATACTTTCCTGCTGCGCTTCACTTGAATCAAACAGATCCGCCTGATGCTCAAACCGCTCGCACAGGCCGCTGACGCCCACTCCGACAAGTCGCACCGGAAATCGCTCGCGTGGTATACGCCCCTGCCACAATTGTTGCACCACCTGCCATAAGGTATTGGTGTCGCGGCCTGGTTGCGGCAGTGTACTGGATCGGGTGATGGTGCTGAAATCGGCAAAGCGCACCTTGAGCTGCACGTGGCTGGCATACAGTTCAGCACGCCGCAGCCGCCATGCGACTTGCTCGGTCAGCCCCGCAAGCCAGGTCTTTAACACCTCCGGGCTGTCGATGTCAGTCGAGAAGGTTGTTTCGTTGGAAATCGACTTGGCCCGCCGATCACTGACAACAGGACGCGGATCACGACCGTGGGCCAATTCCCATAAATGCAGGCCGAGCTTGCCAAAGCGCTCTTCCAGCAGCGCCTCGGGCTGCTGACGCAACTGACTGATAGTCCGTATCCCCAGACGTGTCAGCTGCGCTTGCGTAGCCTTGCCGGCACCCCACAGCCGGCTTACCGGCAAGGGGTCAAGAAAACGCTGTACGTCCGGCTCCGGAACCACCACAAATCCATTGGGCTTCTCCACGTCCGAGGCAATTTTGGCCACGAACTTGGTTGGCGCGACGCCCACCGACGCAACCAGATGCAATTCACTGGCGATCGCCGACTTGATCCTCTTCGCGATGACTTCGGCTGCGCCAAACAGACGCTCACTGGCTAGCGTATCCAGAAAGGCCTCGTCGAGTGAAAGTGGTTCGATCTCAGGGGTAAAACGCGCGAAAATGGCGTGAATCTGCTGGGATACGTCGGAATACAGATTCATTCGGACGGGCAACACCACAAGCTCGGGACAACGTCGAGTGGCGATCACCATAGGCATGGCACTGTGTATGCCGTACTGGCGAGCCTCATAGTTGGCCGCCGCCACCACGCCGCGCGTTCGGGCAGCACCGCCCACCACTACGGGTCGCCCGGCCAGGGCGGGCTGTTCCCGGACCTCGACCGAAGCGTAGAAGGCATCCATATCAACGTGAATGATCATCAAAAACGGCAACCTGGCTGGTAATAATGGATTGCGAGGCCGATTTGCAAAACTGGCTTACATAGCGCAACCGCGGGCACAATAGCCCCCTGCATCACTCGGCATAATACCGGAACCCGGCCATGTGTGGACGTTATACCTTATACAGTAAGGGCGAAGATATCGCCGCGCACTTCGGTCTGCTGAACGTGCCCGAGCTTAGCCCACGATTCAATATTCCCCCAGGCGGACCTATCCTCGCGGTTCGCAGCCTACTGGGCCAGCGCGAGGCGACGTTCCTGCACTGGGGGCTGACACCCGCCTGGGTCAAGGCCGATGCGCACGGCCAGCCGGAGCGCCGCTACAGCCTGATAAACGCACGGGCCGAAACGGCTGCCGAAAAGCCGGCTTATCGCGCGGCCTGGCGGCAACGCCGCTGTCTAGTGCCAGCCAGCGGGTTCTATGAATGGCAAAACCACAACGGGCACAAGCGGCCCTACTACATCCTCCACGCCGAGCAACCGCTCATGGCGATCGCGGGCCTATGGGAGTCCTGGATCGGGCCTACGGGCGAATCTCTGGAATCCTGTGCCCTGATCACCACTGCAGCCCACCCGGACTTTGCCGGTATTCATACTCGTATGCCCTTGATCGTCGACCCCGGCAACTACGACGCCTGGCTGGTCGGCAATCATACCGACACAGACTGGCAAACTCCGTTCGACGCCAGCCAGTTACGCTGGTATCCCGTGAGTACCACGGTCAGCAGCCCGCAGAATGACGATGCCCGTCTGATCGAACCGGAACCAGAGATTTGATCTCTCTGGATGCTAGTAAGCACTTACTTAAAAGTTGCGACTTCGCGGATCTTTACCAAACTGAAACGAGCCACCACTCGGAATTTGACCGACACGTACATTGATCATGCAGGACCTGCCATTGCCGGACACAACACAAAAACACGATTGCCTGTTTTCTATTCGAAGCGGTGCTGCTCCGTACGGGCTAGCGGCCGCTATGCTGTCGATTACGTTGATCTTCGCCAACGGCGTCCACGCGGCACCGGCCGATAAAAAAGAATCAAAAACGATCTATAAGTTTTTACCCACCCGTCACCTTTTTCAGCCCTACCTTGCCGATCCAATGCGACCCAGCATGGGCGCACAGCTGGCCTATGTCGACGACTCAACCATTACCAACACCACCAACAGCCGATTTATTTTACAGCTCGGCGGTCTTATCGAAATAGCCCAGCTGTCGCCAGACGAGCAGATGGATCGCGGCTGGCAGTTTGGTATTGAAGCAGGCTTTAACGGGCAATTTGACCGAGGACAATCCCAGGACAATATTGGCTGGGATGGACTGTACGGATTAATTGTTTCCTATCGTCACAACGATCAATGGGCGTACCGTACCGGTCTGCACCACGTCTCCAGCCATGTCGGTGATGAGTACGCTGAACGCACCGGTCGTAAGCGGATAGGCTACACACGCGAGGAGGTTTTCGGCGCGTTTGCCTGGTCGTTTCGACCGCAGTGGCGCACGTACGCTGAACTGGGCTGGGCGTATGATTTGCTTGGCAAGGATCTGCAGGAAGCCTGGCGCGCGCAGGCCGGGCTGGAATACGAAAAAAACAAAGTCATCTGGGGCAAAAACTGGCGACCGTATGCGGCTGTAAATTTTACGTCTTACGAAGAGAGCGGCTGGAATATTGATACCTCAATCCAGCTGGGTCTTTTCTACCGGAAATCGGGCCGCCTGCTGCGCGTCGGCCTTAGCATTTATGATGGCCGAACTCTCCTTGGTGAATTTTTTCAGGAAGAGGATCGGTGGATTGGTCTGGGTGCCTGGCTTGACATCTAACCTAGTTGTTTCGCAACGGCTAGGTTAGAACCATGCGCGATAGTAAGTCTGGTAATCGAGGACCTTACGCACATACCGACGGGTCTCTGGATAAGGCGGAATACCATCATAGGACTGCACCGCGGTTTCGCCCGCGTTATAGGCCGCCAGAGCATGTGGCAACTTGGACGGATATTTGTCGAGCAGGTAACGGAGATGTTTGACGCCCGCCTCCAGATTCTGCTCCGGGTCATACGAATCCGATACACCATACAACGCCGCCGTCTGCGGCATAAGCTGCATCAGACCGCGCGCACCCTTGCGTGACTTCGCCTGGGGATTGAAAAATGACTCGGTATGGACCACGGCTTTCACCAGCGCCGCATCGACACTGTACTGCGCGGCAAGCTGGCGAATGAGCGGGTCAAAGCGCGTAAATTTTTCCGTGTTGCGCTTCTGGAAGTGCTGCGAGGCGTACTTGCCCGCGTCGTTCACCCGACGCGTGACACGAACCAGAGTATGGACGCCGTCGTTATACTGCTGATCAGTAATCAGATGACTGCCATCGGGCAGGCGGTAAACATAAACGGCGGCGGCTTGCGCGAAACCGGCGGTGAACAAGACCAGAATCGCACTCCAGTACAACTGCTTACAACGTAACATGCAAAAACCCTAATTTTTTCAAGGCAAAACTCAATTCAATTCCCGCTTCTTGGATCTTTTATCGGCGGGTGTTGGGTACTTCATGAGTCTGCAGCCCGACGTCAGAGGTACAAATCTTAAACAGTTCCTCTGCAATTACCGGGGTATGACGTACACGCAAACAGCTACAATAGCGTTAACCCCACATGGAGATCTACATGAGCGAAGCGACCGGCTACCGCATTGAGACCCTTGAGCTCGGCCCCATGGAGAATTTTATCTACCTGATTACGGACCGGGCTACCGGTCGCACGGCGGTCGTGGACCCGGCCTGGGAGGTCGAGCGTATCCTGCAACGCAGCGATGAACTCGGGATTGAAATCAGCGATATCCTGCTCACCCACAGCCATCACGACCACATCAACGGCGTTAAGGGCATCCTTGACCGGTTTGACGCTCAGTTGCACCTGCTCAAGCCCGAGGCACAGTTTTGGGGCCATTACCTCGACCTGCCGACGCTGCACCATGGTGGCGATACGATTTCACTGGGCAACACGAAAATCCAGGTGCTGCACACACCCGGCCATACCCCGGGTTCAGCCTGCTACCAGCTGGGAAACGACCTGATAACCGGCGACACGTTGTTCGTGTTTGGCTGCGGTCGCTGCGACCTGGCCGGAGGTGATCCCGAACAAATGTACGGCACTCTGCGCCGACTGGGCCGCGAGCTGCCGGCACAGACCGTGATCCGCCCAGGACACAACTACGCCGAGAAGCCGGTCAGCACGCTGGATGAGCAGCTGGACGGCAATCCGTTCCTGCACTTTGAAAATGTGCCCGATTTTGTCGAATACCGCATGCATACCCACGACCGCACCCGCAACACACCATACCGCCCGGTACGGCGCTGAATCCAGGGGGATAGCGGCAAAACCGGCCGTAGCGGCCACGCTACGCCGCCGACTCCGAGTTCCAAGATTTCCCCAGTTTCCCCGTAAGCCACTAAAGAATGTTTCCAATACGCCGAAAAAACTGGCAATGCTCGCAGGGATCGTCATGTACATGGAGGTGATCTTTCAATAGAAATTCGGGATTACCCCATGCTGAAGCTCAACATAAAAAGCAAAATAACGGCTGCCTTTATCATTCTCGCTGCGGTACCGATTTTCATCACGAGCATTGTCATCGACAACCGGGCCAATAGTGCCGCCGCGGTCGCCATCGAAGACCAGGTCCACGACCGCCTGTTGTCCATGCGGGAAATCAAGAAGAGTCAAATTGAAAACTATTTCACCCGCTTAACAAACACCACGCGTTCGCTGTCGGTGGACCGAAACACCATTGAGAATACACGGGCCTTCGCCAATAACTTCAGCGACGCCTCCGGTGGCGCCGACGCCGCACAACGTGCAGACCTCGTAACGTTCTATCAGGGCGACTACGGCACCCGGTATGCTGAACTCAACGGTGAATCACCTACGGACATGGAAAACCTGGCCAAGCAGCTTGATGACCCCGCTGTCGTCATGCAGACCACTTATATCTCGGGCAACGGCAATCCGCTCGGTCAAAAATCCGATTTGCAGGATCCCGATGATGGTAGCGAATACGGCACCGAGCATGGTGACCGCCACCCGCCGATGCTCGGTAATCTGAAAAAATTCGGCCTGAGCGACATCTACATTGTGAACACGCAGGGTCGCGTGGTTTACTCAGCACAGAAAAACATCGATTTTGGCACCTCACTCACGGCCGGACCCTTCAAAGACAGCCAGCTGGCCCAGGCTTACCAGACCGCCAATAATGCACAAAACTATGACGAGGTGGTGCTGACCGACTTCTCAGCCTATGCGCCGGTGTACGATGGTCAGGTTGCGTTCATCGCCTCACCGATACAGGACATCGAAGACTACGATAGCGCCGAGTTTATTGGCGTACTGGTCCTGCAGATCCCACTCGATGGGATTAACGAGATCATGACCAGCCACCAAAAATGGACTGACGTGGGACTGGGACAGAGTGGCGAGGTGTTTTTGATCAACAGCGATGGCGTGATGCGAAGCGTCAGCCGTGGTGTCATAGAGGATGCTGAAGCCTTCACCCAAAAGCTGACAAAGGCCGGCATCGCAAAAGACAAACAACAGCAAATAAAAACCCGCCAGGAAACAACCGGTATCGTGAACGTTAAATCACCGGCCACCGCCGCGGCGATAACAGGCGAGTCGGGAATTGTAACCGCACAAAACTTTCTCGGCACCGAGGTACTCGCCGCCTACGCTCCGCTCAATATCCCCGGTCTTGACTGGCGTATCGTCAGTGAAATCGATACCGAAGAAGCCTTTGCCGCACAGAAAAAACTCGCCGGAACGATCCGCATTGCGGCGGTTATTGTCGCCTTTGTCATGATCGTTTGCGCCAGCGCGGTTGGATTTTTCTTCGCCAACACCCTGACACGTCCCTTACGCCAACTGCGCGATACGGTTACGGAAATTGAACAGGAATCGGATCTCACCAAACGCATTTCGATTAAAAGCCGTGACGAAATTGGTGAAATGGGCGGTGCCCTGAACCGATTACTGGCCAAGATCCATCAAAGCATGACGGAGTTTTCAGCCTCGACTGCACAGGTTGCGACTGCCGCGGAAGAGATGACCGCCATCACCGATGAAACCAGCGCCGGCGTCAGTCAGCAGTTTGATCAAATCGATCAAATGGCCACGGCGATAAACGAAATGTCAGCCACCGTGCAGGAAGTCGCACGCAATGCGTCGGAGGCCGCGCAAGCTGCGCAAGCTGCCGACGAGCAGGCCGGCCAGGGTAACGAAGTGGTTAAATCTTCCGTGACCACCATTCACGCCCTGTCAGAGGAGATGCAACAGGCCGCCGACGTCATCGAACGGCTCAAAAAGGAAAGTGAAAACATCGGTGCGGTCATGGATGTGATCCGTAATATCGCCGAACAAACCAATTTGCTCGCGCTCAACGCCGCCATTGAAGCCGCGCGCGCCGGTGAACAAGGCCGCGGTTTCGCCGTGGTGGCCGACGAGGTGCGCACGTTGGCCGGACGTACCCAGCAGTCCACCGGTGAGATTGAGCAGATGATCGAGAAACTCCAGGCCGGCACCCGTGATGCAGTTGCAGCCATGGAGAAAGGTCGGGAAAAATCAACCTCCAGCGTTGAACAAGCTACTCAGGCCGGTGAAGCACTGCAGGTAATTACCAGCTCCATTGCCACGATCAATCAGATGAACACCATGATCGCCAGTGCGGCCGACGAACAAAGCTCGGTCACCGAGGAAATCAATCGTAACGTGGTAAGCATCAGTCAAGTGGCAGAACAAACCACCGAAGGCGCGTCGCAGACTTCCAACGCCAGTTCCGAACTGAGCCAACTGGCAGTGCGCCTGCAACAACTGGTAGCGCAGTTCAAAACTTAAAATCAGGGACGAGGGACGAGTAACAAGTGACAAGGAAAACCGGTACGGCGGTCAAAACTGAGTTTCTTGGCAGGATAGAATCCCCGGCGCTTTTTCTTTATCACTCGTCACTCGTTACTCGTCACTTATTTCTCAGCAACGATATAAGTCATCCATGACTCCTGGTTTTCGACGTCGGTGGCTTCGTAGTATTCACCGGTGCCTTCCAGTTCGTCATCATCGTCGTCGGATTCTTCGAAACGTTCCCAATACACGCGCACCTTGCTGAAGCCGGCCTCGTCAAGCAGTTCGGTGATCTCGGCGATACTCCACAGGCGCCAGTCGTAGGTAAACGCCTTTTTCAGGCGCGAGCCGTCGTCAAACCTGAAATGAATATGACAAAGAATGTGGTTGTTGATGGGATTGAATTTATCCTGATCCCAAACGTAGGACGCGGGTTCGTCATCGATATCGGATTCCTCTTCCAGTTCGTCGAGACACTCCGTACCACCAAATAAATCCAGCACCAATATGCCGTCATCCTTAAGACCCTTTCGCGCAGAGACAAAGTACTCGCGCAGCTCATCACGGGTTTTGAAAATGCAATAACTGAAATTCAGCGCGCAGGTGATGTCGGCCGGTTCCACGCCGGCGGTGCGCACATCTTCCTGTACCAGGGTCACTCTTTGTGCAACGTCGTCCCCGGCGGGGGATATATTATGCTCACGTCCCCAGGCAAGCGTATCGCCGCAGATATCAATGCCGAGCGCAGTACGCTTTGGATCGGACTGGCACCAGGCCGTTGACAAAAAAGCGGTTCCACAAAAATCCTCACGCATCAGCTGCGCTGATTTCCCGCGCAGATCCCGATAAGTCTTGTCAAAGAATTCGACCTCGGCCTCCGGCGCCTGCACGGACTTCTGGTAAAGATCGTGCTTATCGGCCTGCCCGGCGAGACTGGCACCATCATGCTTGTGCCTCTTTTTGCGTTTGTCTTTACGTTTTTGTTTGTCTTTAGATTTCATCCACTAATCCCCAACACGCACATCCGGTCCACCTAGGCCCACCAACACAGGCTCTACGGCACAAAAAACCCGCCCAGCCTAAGGGATCTCGTCACCGAAAAACAATACTCTTGGCGCAAATCTTGGTGGTATCATGGGCCGCTTGTTAAACCTGTCTCCGCGCAAGAGGCCCCATGCCAGTTTCTAAACGCCATAGCGTCGCCGTTAGGGTCGGCAATGTCACCATCGGTGGTGACGCGCCGGTTGCCGTGCAATCCATGACCAATACCGATACTGCCGATGCTCAGGCGACAGCACAGCAAGTGGCCGAACTTGCTCGCGCCGGTTCGGAATTGGTGCGGATCACCGTCAATTCAGCCGAAGCCGCCGCGCAAGTCGCACCGGTTCGTGAACAACTCGATAAAATGGGGGTAAACGTACCTCTAATCGGCGATTTTCATTTCAATGGCCACAAGTTGTTGGACGAATTTCCCGATTGCGCCGCTGCACTGTCCAAGTATCGTATCAACCCGGGTAACGTGGGCCGCGGTAAAAAACGTGACGAACAGTTTGCACGCATGATTGAAATCGCCTGCAAACAGGACAAACCCGTGCGTATCGGCGTCAACTGGGGCAGCCTGGATCAGGCGCTGCTGGCTCGGCTAATGGATGAAAACGCGGCGCGCGCCGAGCCCCTTGATGCCACGGAAATCATGCGTAACGCGGTGGTCACTTCGGCGCTCGAAAGCGCCGCGCAGGCCGAATCAGTGGGCCTACCTCACAACCACATCATCCTGTCCTGCAAAATGAGCGGTGTTCAGGACTTGATCCATGTCTATCGCGATCTGGCCTCACGCTGCGATTATCCCTTGCACCTGGGCTTGACCGAGGCCGGCATGGGAACCAAAGGTGTGGTGGCCTCAACTGCCGCGCTGGCGGTGCTCATGCAGGAAGGTATTGGCGATACCATTCGCATTTCCCTGACACCGGAGCCCGGTGGCGCCCGTACACAGGAAGTTCAGGTTGCCCAGGAAATCCTGCAAAGCCTGGAACTCCGCTCGTTTACACCGGCCGTGATCGCCTGCCCCGGCTGTGGGCGTACTTCAAGCACCTATTTCCAACAACTGGCGCGGGATATTCAGACCTATCTGCGCCAGATGATGCCCCAATGGCGCAGTCGTTATCCCGGCGTGGAGGAAATGAATGTGGCCGTTATGGGCTGCGTAGTCAATGGCCCGGGTGAGAGCAAACACGCCAATATTGGTATCAGCTTGCCCGGCACCGGCGAACGCCCGGTGGCACCGGTTTATGAAGACGGGATTAAAACGGTCACGCTCAAGGGCAATGACATCGCCGAGCAATTCCAGGGATTGGTAAATAATTACATTGAGCGTCGCTACGGCGCGGAAGGCGACGTCGAAGATACCGCCGCTGGCGTAGGCGCTGAGGTGCGCGCTTCCTCCTGAGCCTGGTCGGCAAGCGCCCGGGCAAGAATATCCTCAAAGTCGCGAATTCGTCCGACATAACGCACCGGCTCCCAGCCACGCGCGTAACCGTGTCGCACCGTTCGGTAGTAGCGCTTTTGTGATAGTAACGGCAACACCGTTTTCACGTCACTCCAGAGATTTGGGTTTTTGCCCTGACGCTCCGCAAGCTCCCTGGCATCACGCAGGTGCCCGTATCCCACGTTGTAGGCCGCCAGCGCAAGCCATGTGCGATCCGGTTCCTGGATCTCGTCGGGCAAACGCGCCCTAAGTTTCGCCAAATATCCGGCGGCGCCAAAAATACTTTGCTTTGCGTCCAGCCGACTCTTGATGCCCATTTCTTTCGCTGTGGGCAAGGTCAGCATCATGATGCCGCGCACACCGGTAGGACTACGTGCACGCGGCTTCCAATGCGATTCCTGATAGGATTGCGCAGCCAGTAACAGCCAGTCGAGATCGTACTGTGCCGCAGCGACCTCAAAATAGCCGCGATACTTTGGCAGGGTTTTCTTGATACGGCGCGTAAAAATACGCGTGTCGACATAATCAAAGACATCAATGAATCCGTAGTGCCGAGTGAGCAGCTGGCGTAACTCCCCGCTGGCGGCGTATTGCGTAAACCAGGCCTCAATGGCCCGCTGCAGGGACTCGGCCTCGGCCGGCAACACCCAGGCGAGCGACTCAGGATCGCCAACATCAAAGCGTACTGAGAGTTCCGGAAAATAGCGTCGATTTACGGCAACAATATGTGAATCCGCGATGGTACAGTCCAGCTCACCGCGCCAGACCAGTTCCAGCAACGGCTCGGTATCGAGCTCGGTGTCCACTTCCCACTCCAGCTCCGGGTACTCCGGTTGCAGGCTTTTCAGGCGTTCCAGATAGCTGGACTCCGCTGCCACACGCAAGCTGACGCCGTCCATGTCATCGAGAGATCGAGGATTTTTGCCACCCCGTCGGCACACCATTTGCTGTTGTACCCGCTGATAGACGGGACCAAACAAAAATTGCTTGGTGCGAGAGTTCGTCAGGGTTAGACCCGCCGCCGCGATATCAACGTCGCCGTTGCGAAGTGCGGCAAACACCTCGGCAATCGTGTCCATGGCAATCAGGCGCAACTTAACGCCAAGAGAATCCGCGAAATGCCGAAGCGCTTCATATTCGGCGCCACCGTCGCCGTCCCGCGTTTCGAAATAGGACGTCGGACCATAGAGGGTGACGGCCACCAACTCGCCACGTTGTTTTATCTGCTGCAGCCGGTCGGGCGGCGCAACGTTGCAGGAGTGCAGTGAAAATAGCAGCGAAATCCATAAGGAAAATCGAGCTATGCGCCGCGGTACTCGGACTTTCATTGCGACACCAAATACTGGAAACACGTGTACAACATAACAACTCAAGCTGACCGAGTAAAAGGACGATAACCTTATATAGCTAAAGGGTTTTTAGATTGAAGCGCAACACCCTCTTTGAATTCCTACCTCACTGTATAACCAGACCGCGTAGGACACAATCCTGGCGTCTGCGGATAAGTCGTTCCGTGGCGGTCAATGTTATGGTGTCCAGCGTCCGGCCTTCTGCTTGCGACATATTTTGGGATTAAACAATTCGTGGGCATTTTATGCAGAAAAATCTGACAGTTATGGTTGTCGACCCGGTGCGGGCCCATCTAGGCCGTAGCAAGCACCACTTGGTCAATAGCGACTTCAAGGTACTCTGTGCCGAAAGTGGCCGCAACGCACTGGAGTGTCTCGAAAAAACGCGCGTGGACGTCATCCTGTGGGACGCGGATACCCTGGACATGCCCGCCGTTGATGCGATAAGCGCGTTGAAGGAAAATCCCGACACACGCCATATCCCGATCATCGTCCAGCGACTCAATTGGAACGAAATCGACGCGCTGAATACCCTGCGTGCCGGAGCATATTTCTATTTACGCAAATCCTTTAATTTCAGTCTGTTCCGAGCCATCGTGGAAGCCGCCATTAGCGACCCAAACCATGAAGTCCGTCCGGTACCGCGGGACCGCGACTTGAGTATTAACCAGCGCCTGCTGGTCGCTACCCGGTTTAACTTCCGTACCCTGGACGAAACCAAGGAAATTGCGAATTTTGTCGCCAGCACTTGTGAGGACGTCGATCGTCTACAGGTCGGCCTCTGGGAGATCATGCTTAACGCCGTTGAGCATGGCAACCTCGGCATCAGCTACGGGGAAAAATCGCGGCTGGTTGATGATGGACTGTGGGATGTTGAGATCAAACGCCGACTCTGCGAGCCGGAGCACGTCAACCGTTTCGCAACGCTGGAATGTGCACGACAGGACGGCTGTCTGGTCTTCAATATTCGCGATCAGGGAAGTGGATTTGACCGCGAGCCCTACATGCGGATTTCGAAATCGCGCGCCGTTGATCCGCACGGCCGCGGAATCGCGCTTGCGGCGTCAATCAGTTTTAGCAAAATTCAATTTTTGGGTGACGGCAACGAAGTACAGTGTTGGTTCGAGGATACCTTAAACGGGAGCACTCCATAGGTAGCAAAACCGGGCAAGATTGACTAACACGCGCGTGGAGAATCTATCCCCAGCCAGCAACACCACTGTTGAAATAACTCGGCGTTGCCGGCCGCAACCACACTACTTGGTCCAAGCATCGCCGGTGAAATACAATCACCGTCCAGGTTCACAGCCAGTCCGCCCGCTTCCCGAAGTATCAATTCACCCGCAGCATAATCCCAGATTTGCTGCTTGCCATGAAGATAAACATCACCGCGCCCCGCGGCAAGCCAGCACCACTCCAGCGCGGCGGCACCAAAATTGCGTTGCGAGCGAAACGGCGGTTCGACGGCGACACGTTGCGCCAGCTCTGCCGACAGGCGTTTGCTATCCACCAACGCCAAGGCTTCATCCAATCGCGTACGTGTAGTCAACGCGGGTAGACGAACCCCGTTTAAATATGCACCACGACCCGACATTGCAGCGAAACTCTCATTGTGCACGGGATCAAACACAACCGCGCGCTCGACTTTCCCACGCATCATCTGCGCAACCGAAATCGCGAAACAGGGAAGTCCGGCTACAAAATTGCTGGTACCGTCCAGCGGATCGATAATCCACAACGGCTGCCCGGATTGTCGAAGACGTTCCCGCTGTTCAGCGTTAGCTGATTCTTCAGCCAACGCAGTAAAATCCGGCCAAGTCGTCCGTAGCTCGTTCAGCAGTGCAGTTTGTAGGTCCTGGTCGAATTGGGTCACCAGGCTGAGATCTTCTTTTACACTAAATTCAACCTGCCGAAGCCCCACCCCAAGGATTCTATTGGCGACTCCCTTTATTAAGTGTTGAAGTTGTGTAAGTTGTTCGTCGTTTTGTTGCACAATCATCTGCTTCCAAAAAGTCTCGGCGACATCAAATATGCTATCCGGGCAGTGAATGTACTAGAATACCGGGGCTGGGCTCAACAGCACGACACCTACAAAAGGTCGTATTTTTCGAGGTTACAATTGCTTGACGAACCGCGGTGAATTAATACATGTCCGAAGATGAACGACAGACAATCAGACTACGCCTCAACGAGCTGCGTATTGAACATCGTGATCTGGATGAAGTGATAAGCAGATTGGCCGACAATCCGACGATTGATCAACTCCGTCTGCGCCGTTTGAAGAAAAAAAAATTGCAGCTCAAGGATTTGATTACGCGCCTCGAGAGTAAAATGATCCCTGACATGGACGCCTGACAACACTCAGGGAATATTCAGGTACGGTACTACGTAGGCAGATACTCAACACGTTAAGCCGGCAACACCAGTTGCAGTTGTGGCGCTGCTGACAACCGCCAATTTAATCTCCATCCGGAAGCGATGGAAAATCTCCGGCAAATCGGTTGATCCATTCCATAGCCGCCTGTTGCGTTGTCAAACGTCGCCCTTCGTCACGAAAAACGGTCTGCCGATATTGCTCGATATGACACAGCTGTTCCACCATGCGCACCTTGTAATCAACATTTGGGTCAGTGAAAGCGACACCCACATGGTAGCGACTACCTTCTTTGTGACACCAAACCACTTCCGCTCGCGCGGCAAACACCGGTTTGACAAGGTCTATAGTAATTTCGACAAATGATCCCGGCTCCAGTGAGTCATCGCTGCTGAACGAGACACCACCTTCACTAAAATCATTCAACTGGCGCGGGGCACGGTCTCCGGTTTCACTGACTTTGCACACAATCGGTACGTCCACCGGGTGGCGGATGTAACTTCGCATGTCTGAGCTTGCCGTCTTCATTTTTTCAGC
>CAMYNG010000013.1 GCA_947259765.1 uncultured Ectothiorhodospiraceae bacterium | reverse complement strand
CCTGCACAGCCGCAACAAAAAATTTTTTAACATCTTCAATCAGGCGCTCTTCATTTTCATTAATCGCAATCGCGGTGGTGGTGTGTTGCGAGGTGACCGTGACAAAGCCATTTTCAATCCCGGCGTTGGCGATGGCGTCCTTAATGCCTGGCATAAGATCATGCAAGGCTATACCTTCGTCGGTTTCAAGTTCAATGAATGACGAAATGATTTTCAAAATAATTTCCTTTTATTTAAATCTTATAGCGATCAACGGGAGTGATCGCCCTCTATCCCAACAGCACACCAATATTTTTTATTCTGACCCCAAAGATGCAATTACATCGAGCCCTTTTACCGGGAGCAAGCCGATTTGTTACCTCAACACTCGGTAACGCTTACCGCAAGCCCACCCAATGACGTTTCCTTGAACTTGTTGGACATTTCCATCCCGGTTTGTTTCATCGCGGCAATGCAACTATCCAAAGGCACAAAGTGGCGGCCGGTATAACGTAATGCGAGCGAAGCCGCGACGTACGCTTTAACCGCACCGAAGCCGTTGCGTTCGATGCAGGGTATCTGCACCAAGCCCTTAACCGGGTCGCAGGTCATGCCAAGATGGTGTTCCAGCGCGATCTCTGCCGCGTTTTCAATCTGTTCAGTCGTACCGCCCCGCACTGCGCACAAACCGGCCGCGGCCATGGACGCGGCGGATCCCACTTCCCCCTGGCAGCCGACTTCAGCCCCGGAAATGGAGCTTTGATGCTTGATAATCCCGCCAATGGCGGCGGCCGTAAGCAAAAACGCTCGCACCTGTTCCTGCGTACCCCCTTCATGGGTTACGAAATAATAAAGCACCGCGGGAATAACACCTGCCGCGCCATTGGTGGGCGCGGTCACCACCATGTGGCCGGCGGCATTTTCTTCATTGACCGCCATGGCATAAGCACACAGCCAGTCGTTAAGGGTCGCCCCTTCCGGATCGTTTAAAAGCTGCGCATGGAGATGCTTTGCCCGGCGAGGTAGGTCGAGACCACCGGGTAGTATGCCCTCGGTTACCAATCCGCGCTCCAGACACGCCCGCATCGAATGCCAGACTTCGTCCAATCCCTTATTGAGCGCTTCTTCTGATCGGAACTCGAGTTCGTTCAGGCGCTTCATCGCGGGGACCGACAAGCGGCTGTTGCCAGACAACTGCAACATTTTTTTGCCGCTATCAAACGGATACGGGCACGAAGGGACAGCCTCCATTTTAAGCGGCGCCACCACCTTGTGAATTTCGGCCGCCGTACTAATAAAGCCGCCACCGATAGAAAAATAGGTTTGGGATAGTAGTGACTCGCCGGACGTATCCAGCAACTCGAAGATCATCCCGTTGGAATGCTCCGGAAGTCGTGTACCCTTGTCAAAAATGATGCTTTCGTCCGGCGTAAACGTAATAGTGTGGGCGCTGTCTATCGTAATTACCGGACTGGTCCGGATGCGAGCGACCAGGGCGTCCACGTCCTCTCCGAACAACCCAGGATAATGGCAAAAGGCGTCTGCCCGCTTAACAGTTCTTCGCGCCGCGTATGACTAAAAAGAGGCTCCAGCGCCCTTAAATTTGAAGTAAACCGTTGGTTTCCTTCACGAAGCCGCTTTAAAGCTTCATCTGCCTTGATTTCATTTCCCATACAATCCCACCACCAATTACCGGGAATCCAGGCTATCTTAGTAAAACAAACCCTTAAGCAATTTTTCGTATATAGAAATTTTGCTGTCCGGCCCATTTTATTCGTACCTCTCTGGAACTGAAAATAATTTTATATCCTCTTACTCCTTCTCCAACTCCTGCTTCTGTTTTTCCTCGCGCAGCCGCCGCCGGTATTTTTCCCTGGCGAGTGACTGCATGTCTTCGACGGTATCGCGTTCGTCGAGGATCTCGCGGCCCAGAAGGGTCTCGATGGCATCTTCCAGTGTAACGATACCCGAAGTCTGACCGAACTCATCCTCAACCAGGAACAGGTGTGCATGGTTTTTGATAAACAGATCGAGCAGTTGCTGCACCGGCAGTTTTTCGGAAACACGAGTGATCTTTTTGGCAAATTTACTAATGGGTTCTGAACCCTGCCCGGCGCGTTCGGCTTCAAACAGATCCGCACGAATGACTTTGCCCGTGATATCGTCGGTGCTTTCACCGTAGATGGGCATGCGGGTAAACTGGCCCGTTTGCACTTGATCCAGAGCTTCGGTCACTGTCAGATTCTGATCCAACATGTGCACGACGGTACGTGGGGTCAGCACTTGTTCGGTACGAATTTCACGCAACTTGAGAATATTCGCCAGGTATTCATTCTCCTGGGACATCAGGGTGCCATCTCGGAGCCCCAATGAGGCCAACGCGATGATCTCCTCGCGAGTGATTTCCTCCTCTCTGTTGCGACTGAACAGCCTGGTCAGGCGGGTGGAAATCCACACCAGGGGATAGACCAGCTTAACCAGCCAACCTATGACAAAGGCGGACGGTATTGCCAGTTGCCGCCAGAAGGTCGCCCCCAGCGTTTTCGGAATGATCTCGGAGATATATAAGATAGTCAGCGTCAACAGCACTGCTATCAATGTTTCCCATTTGGCGCCAAAAACCTGCAAGGCCTGCGAACCGACCCCGGCGGCACCCATGGTATGTGCAAAGGTGTTGAGAATGAGGATACTGGAGAGAGATTCATCCAGATGTCTTTTGGCTTTGCTCAGCACACGCCCGGCATGCGGACGTTCCGACAGGGTTTTTTCGACAAAGATCGGTGTTACTGACAATAGCACGGCTTCGAGTACCGAGCAGAGAAACGAAACACCGATGGCGATGACTAGGTAGACAAACAACAAGGACATAATAGATTTCCGCGAATCACCAGAGTTTCATTTTTCACCATTCGTGGCACGGATGTCTATGGCTATCGAAGGGGTTGCGCCTACAAACGAGATTGACGTGGCTACTGCCCCAGAGACAAGGCCCACGTATTTCTGACCTACTCCGCTACTGGTTTGATCGAATACAGCTTGCCACTATCGGTCGAAAAATAGATCCAACCTTGTGGACTTTGTGTGAGGGCACGAACGCGCTCATTTAAACCCTCCAGTAATCGCTCTTCCGCGACAGCCTGACCTTGCGTATTAATGGTAACCCGATTCAAGTGCTGTAGCTTTAAAGCGCCTGAAAACAAGTTGCCTCTCCAGTTTGGAAATACCGCACCGGTATACAGCAACAAACTCCCGGGGGCAATCGAGGGAGTATACTGTTTAACAGGTTGTTCCATACCTTCACGTTCCGTGCCCTCGCCAACCTGCAGCGGCGCCCAGTATTCTTTACCATACGAGATGACCGGCCAACCATAGTTGCGCCCGGGCAGGACCAGATTAATCTCATCTCCACCGCGCGGACCGTGTTCGATCACCCACAATCGGCGGTTCTGTAAATCATAGGCAATACCCTGCGGGTTTCGATGACCGTAACTCCAGATCTGTGGCAAGACATTCCTTCTTTTTATAAACGGGTTATCTTTCGGAATCTTGCCATCCCGTGTTAGCCGCATCACGGTACCATTATGGTTTGTCAGATCCTGAGCGGTAGGTCTGACGCCGCGATCTCCCACACCAAAATAGACGTGACCGGCTTCATCAAAGGTGATACGACTACCAAAATGATAGGTGGTATCCGTCGCCGATTGTGTCTCGAGTAGATCCTGCCATTTGACAAGTTGATCGCCTTGTAGTCTGGCGCGTGCCAACACGGTCACACCCTCAGCATTTTTCTCGCGAACAAAGGTAAAGTAGATCCAGTCACCACGTTTAAAGTCAGGTGGTACCGCGACATCCAGCATGCCACCCTGTCCATCTGCCAACACGGCGGGGGCACCTTTCAATACACGTAACTTACCTGTTTTGATATTCACTAAACGGATCTTGCCATCCCGATCCGTAACGATGATTTCCCCATCGGAGATAAACGCCAAGCCCCACGGAATGCCAAGACCATCTATCACAGGTGTGAGTTTGAATCTGGCGGCCTGACTTGAAATAAGACGGGTTGACTCCGCCCACACAGGCAACGCTAAAGCTGCAAATAATACCATCAGCAAGCAACGCTTGGCGGCCAATTTAATTATCAATGAATATTTCAGTTTCATGGTAAAAATAAGGTTAGGCACGACAAATCATGTTCGCAAGGCATGAAATTATATAGAAATTACTGTTCCGCAGGCGTCTCCTCAGTCGTCGAAGCTGATGTTTTTACCCTGTTCAGCAGCGATGTACGAAACTCGCGCAGCTTGACCTTAATCCGGTTCACGTTTCTTTGACCACTTCGAAGTAGTGCCTTTTGTCCGGAGGATAAGGCTTCTAAGTCCGGATCGGCATACGTATACAGCACGTGGGGCTGTCGCAGCCGAATGGGTTCCTTAATCTCCGGCGTGTCTAGTAAATGGTCAATCACATCAATTAACCTATCGTTAAAATACGCCGACGGATAACCCAGATCTTCGTACGCTTGTTGAAACAGCGGATAAAAGTGAGTATATATCGCCACCAGCTTCGTACTGTCTACACTTTCCAGGAGCTCGACATAAGATGTGTAGCGCGTAAAATTCTCCTCACTCAGATATACCTCGCCGCCCATACGGATTACCAAAAAGCGTCCACTCACCGATCGTGTGGACAAATATTTACGCGGTAACTTGGCACGTGGCAAATTGTCGACGGTCACTACAAACCGCCGAATAATGCCCTCCAGATAAAACAGCGTGCCGAGCGATTGTTCGGCAAACACGCTCTCTAAATCTACCTTTAACGGCATGTCACTGTTGTCAAGTGGAGGTAGCGGTTTAACGATCCTCTTCGGCTGGTCTTGGACTTGGTCTTCCTCCGCCTTTGTGTTCTGCTCTGTCGAATCCGCAAGCGGATAGCGAATGATCGGCGCTACCGGTTCCTTGGCTACCGGTGCAGGTGTGACAGAAGCAGTGCTTTCCTTCGGTCCCTCAATCTCCTGTCGTTGATAATAGAACACAGCCACACTACCCAGTATGACAACAATCAAAAACCCCCAAGCCAGTATCTTTTGCATAGCCTAATTTTCTTGCGCCTTCTCAGTCGTCGAGCCCCGAGGAAATTACCCTTTTAGGGGACTTCAAGAAAAAACCGGACACCCATCTCAAAAAGAACAAAGGGAGTATATCGTATTCCCTGCGCGCCCTATATTTCCGCATCATCAAATTGTCACAAAGTCCCATTACCCTTCAGATATTCCCTATCATAAACGATATGGAAAGCCTGCGAGGATACCGTAAAGCACTCAAGGAAAAGGAAGTAAGCGCGGATCTTATCTATGAGAAAATTGCCCGCCATCGACAGCGGAGTTAAAGGTTTACCGATTCTCTTAACTAGCCGCCGCCCGTCCGTCTTTACCTCGATCATGGACCACCAAACGTAAACGGAAGTTGTATTGCCCGTACCAGGCGTTGCACTTTTTCTCTATTTTTCCGTTCAAACAGGAAGGCGTGATACGTATCGGAGCCATCATCGATAAAACATATTTCAATGTCCGCCTTTCGCAGGGCAATTGCGACGTCGTTGAAAACACCTTCATAGCTTACCGACACATCTTCCGGATATCTGGACAATGCGGGTAAATCTAACGAAACCGATCGATAAGCCAAGGAACTCTTTATCTTAAAATGGAAGTCCGCTACGTCTTCTTTCCAGTCCATGCTCATAAACAGCGGCATATCCGCTTGTTCGAGTACCTGCGACGTCGTGTAGAAGTACTGGTATTCGTCAACGGGGGCACCGTCTGCCTCAATCTCATTGAGTGGTACCTCTAGTATCTTTTCTTTCAGTCGATCCGGATCCGAGTCATACAACGCGATATCCGCTAGCTCAAGGTAGGCCTGCTGCGCCTTGTCGGGGGAAAACACACGTTGCCGCGACAATAACTCTTCGTCCGCTTTATGGGCCTTGTATTTCCACCACGCGGTCAACGCGAATCCGGCAAATATTGCCCCGAAATAATAGGGCATGGAAGGTGAATCATTGACGCCATCAATGCTAATTAGCGAAACAAACAGGCCCAAAGCAGATACCATAATGCCCATGAAGATCATGCTTAAACTCATACCCTTCAGGCGGCGGTTAAAAATATCTCCTGTGCTTTGCCGTTTTTGTGTGAGCTGAAAACCATCGACGAGTTCATCGGCAGGTTTCTGATACAAGCGCCAGCCTCGCCGGAAAATGAAAACAAGGGGAAGCACTATCAGCACTCCGCCTGCAACGGGTATCGCCTCGTTCTTCTTGTCCAAAACGTCCTGCCCAAAGTAGATGCCAGCCAGAACCATCCCGACCGCGCCGAGTACCATGACCAATAGGCCCCACAACCACATGAACCGTATTTTTTGCGCAACAAACTGCTCAAATTCTCTCACGTAGTCTTCATATTGCTGGCCGCTACATTTGACACCCGAGCCGTAGTCTCCATAAAAAAACAAGTACCCGCCCCCTTCCGGGTCAGGCGAAAACCTTGCCTTGAACTTGGCGGTAACGTTATCTATTGCTAGGGAACCAAACATGACCGTATGTTACCTGCCTTTTATTGGGATTGTGCCTAAGAGCCGGACCTACGTAAGTAAACTACGTTCCTTCCATTTCCAAATCAGCCTGCACTGCCGCTAAACCGGCTTTGGCACATTTCTCATCGGTTTCACCCGATGGCGCGCCACGGACACCGATACCGCCCATGATCGTACCGCCAATGTTAATGGGTATACCGCCGGCAGACACAACGAGGCCGTCCAGTTTGGCTACCTGGAAGGGCTTTGTGAAGCGTCCTTCCATTTCTGACAAGGGTGTATTGAATGCCATGGCCGTATGCGCCTTTTGTTTGCTGATTGGCAAGGTGATATCCATCGCCAGCACGTCGCGTAGTACCACCTGCGCATGACCGCCACGGTCGACCACAGTTACGGCAATCTGCACGCCTTCTTTGCGACACTGGTCGATGGCCGCTTGGGCGATACGTAATGCCGTTTCCAGTTTTAACCGTTTTATGGAAACGGTCATTTGGGGTTCCTCGGCCAACACGGGAGCACATGACAAGCCGAGCAAAAGCAAAAAGAGGAAAATTGTGCGTAAAAATAAGTTCATGGCTATATTCCTTATCAAAATAGGATGTTGATGACTCTGGCACACCATAATTTAAGGAGCTAAATATCAAGCGTTGGCACACGAGATCACGATTGTGTTAGTAATTTTTACAATAACGACGAAAGGATGCAATGATTCGGAGGACACCAAAACGGACGCCCATACTAAAGTCCCCTGCTTTTAGGCCTCACCGATATGAATCAGCAAGTACCCGATGAATTTTGGTATTTGGTTAAAAAAGTATAGGCCGTAACCTAACATTGCAGTTTCATAAAAAATAGAAATACAAAGCGGATAAGAGATTAAAAACGACAAATCCAAGCGGAACACTCCAGCGACTTGTGAGGTCAACCCGATCTGCTATTGCAGATTTGCCTTGTCGATTTAATCTGTCAACCCGAATATTCAAAATAATACAGGTCGCCATCGTCAGGTAGGCGATGTATACAAATCCATTGACCAGGGTGAAGTATTCAATGCGTGGAAAACTAGCTTCGACCAGGGCCTGGTAGGCCACAATAGTAAGAAGACCAATAAATGAAATATCCATACGACTACTCAACCATTCCTTGTCCATCCAGAATATGGAAGTGCTGAGTAATACAATTAACGACAGCGGTAAGATGATGTACCAGATTGTTGAGTTTGGATATCTTGCCATGTCGAGACTGATTACCAATAAAGAAAATTTGGCATTCGAATCTGGATCGAAAGAAAATTTGGCATTCGAATCTGGATCGTGATCTATACGTGTTTCTGCATCCAGATCAAGTAGTTGCCAACCGGCGATCCGCACCGGGCGTTCTGGTAGATCCGTCATATCCGGACCGGAAAACTGGGGTCAGAGTAAATTTACTCTGACCCTGAGGTATCAACCCTGAGATATCCCGATTTCTCGTAGGCCCTTGTTTTATAACAAAGTGTCTAAATGGCGTTCAATTCTAATAACTCTTTGTTTTACTTGTGTTTTTATTCTCCAAGCAAATTAGTGTGAATTGACTATTGACGTATATTAGAGTTTTATAATATTCTGATTATCATTCACTTTTAGTAAGTTTTTTTATTTTAATTTATGGGAGAAGAAACTATGAAAAACTTAACCAAACTTTTGGCCAGCCTAATGCTGGTGATGTCTGCCACTGCCATGGCGGGGGATGTGGACCCAACCAAACTTAAGAAAAAGAAGCTAACCCCACAGGGGTTGTATCTAACGGCTCAAGAGACCTATAAGATGGTTTCGGCAGAAGGTAAGAGCATCTTGTTCATCGATGTACGCACCCCCTCAGAAGTCGAGTTTATCGGTGCACCTAAAAGCATTGATGCCAACATTCCGTATGTACTGAATGATTTCGCTGAATGGGATGAGAAGAAAAATCGTTTTAAGAAAGTACCGAACAGTAATTTCACTGTTTTACTTGAAGATGCTCTTAAAGCCAAAGGCCTGGGTAAGGAAGATAAAATCGTATTGATGTGTCGCTCTGGCAGCCGCAGCGCCAAAGCAGCAAACCTGCTGCATCAATCAGGATACGACAATGTCTATTCGGTGATTGAAGGCTTCGAAGGCGACTCTTCTAAAGTCGCTGATACCAAAGGTCAACGCACGGTTAACGGCTGGAAAAATGCTGGCTTGCCTTGGACCTACAAGCACGATGAAGACAAAATGTATCTGGAACTATAAAACTCAGTACTTGATATAAAAAGATGCCCCCTCAGTAATGACGGGGCGTTTTTTTTGCCTGCTACTTATTTGCAAAAAGCGATGCCAGTTTTGTTTTGTATTTCATGTCTACGGTTGCTTGATATCGCAGCATTTTAATAAATTATTTAACCCAGGCTTAAAACCAGAATGACAGAAAAATATACTACAACGGCGATCGTTAACAGGTAACCGATAAAACGTAATGGCGCCTCCTTAAACACATCAAACACACTCCTCACATACCCACTATCTAGCTGCTTTTGGTAGTCTTCTCGCGCCCTTATCTGCCGTAGACGCTGATATTCATCGATTAACTGTCGCAGCCCCGGTGGGGTCAGAGTAAAAACTCAATTCACATTGAGCAACCTGTTTTACTCCAACCCCGATCCTCATATTGGATTAACTATCGTCATCAGAAAGGATTTGGCCACGGACTTCACCGGAGGGATTGGCCAAACTGTGCACGTTCACGTACGTCAGCCCACTCGACATCGAATTAACAAGGTCAACAATCGTCGCACCACATGCGTCGTTCACAATATTGTCCTCGGTGAGGGACGCGCTGAACTTAACGTTACCGTCCAGGCCCCCTTGAACCACACCGGCTAGAAAGGCAACCAACGGTCCATTTTGCCCTGCCGCTGCACAGTGAATGTGTGCACCCGCAGCGCCCAGCAGTCCAACACCCACTTCTCCATGGTTTTTGATTTTAATTTTGTACTCAATTTTCGTGTAGTCATCATCGACTTCGAAGCTTGCTTTCCCTTTTACGCGAGTTTCGATCGGGGGTACCTCCTGGGCACCACTTAGCTTCGCTTCGAATTCAAGTTCCTCGGATGCACCTGCACTTCCGGCATACAGAGTCATAGCGAATAGCGACAGTACGAGTGTAGTTTTCATAAACATATCTCCATTTTGTTTATCAGTAAATTTTCTTCCCTGCTTGAGAGAAGCGGTCAACGCAGACCAGGTTTGCGAACACAAAGGACTTGGAATATCCGACGTCACAGATCGCCTGAGCGACTACCTAAACATCATAGATTTTAGCCTTGCAGCGGGGCATCACAGCTCTTGAGCAAAGCTCTTGTGCGTATTTTGCTACCCGATGCACTAAGGCGATCCACTTAGTACCGCTAACAATCGGGGAACGATTTCATTCCGTGTGCAAAAAGATATTTAAGGGCAGATGCCAGATACGAAATACAAGGGATGAGAGAAAGGGGATCAAATGCGGATATTCCCGTCATTCCGGCAAATGCCGAAATGACGGTGGGGGTTTTGACGTAAGAAAATCTTATCGACGCGGAGTAAACCTGCCCTGGTCGCAGACAGTTGATGGTGATTCCTCAACTGCGGATCACTGTTTCACAGGTCCGCCAAAATCAAATTCCGTAAATATCTTCCGGCGCTGAGGAAATACCGCCGCCCAGGCGCATCTTGAGTTTGAGATGATCGGGCTCATCGGCGTGCGCCATCGCTTCCTCCTGGGTGATCAACTCGGCCTTGACCAGTCGCAAGATATCATTGTCAAACGACTTCAACGGACTCTCGGGTGGCGCCTTTTCCAGAACTTCTTTAATTTGGTGTATCTGACCTTCGCGAATCACGGTTTTCACGTGGGGTTCGTTCAATAGGATCTCGGTTGCGAGAACGCGTTTGCTCTGCTTATCAATTAACAGACGCTGGGCGATCACGGCACGTAGATTCAGCGACATGTCCATGAATAACTTGTCACGATGTGCTTGATCAAAGAAGCTGACGATGCGTTCCATGGTCTGCGTGGCATTGGTCGCGTGTAACGTTGCAATGCATAAGTGACCGGTATCTGCATAGGAAAGCGCCTGCTTCATGGTTTCCCCGTCGCGGATCTCACCGATCATAATCACGTCCGGTGCTTCGCGCATGGCACGCCGCAGGGCTTCATTAAACGATTTGGTATCCAGGCCCACTTCCCGCTGACTGACTATGGAGTTTTTGTGCGCGTGTATGAACTCGATGGGATCTTCAATGGTGAGAATGTGGCCGCTCTTGTTCTGGTTACGATGATCCAGCATGGAGGCCACCGTGGTGGACTTGCCGGTGCCGGTCGCCCCAGCAACGATGATGAGTCCGCGTGGTTCCAGGACGAGGTCTTTGAGCAGTGCGGGCAACCCCAGCGTTTCGATAGGTGGGATCTGCATTTTGATTTGGCGGATGACGATGGCCTCTTCGCCCCGCTGACGATACACATTGAGGCGGAAGCGGCCGATGTTTTCCACCGAGACGGCGGTGTCGAGCTCCCACTCCTCGTCGAATTCGGCGAGTTGCTTTTCCGACAGGATGTCGGTCAGCATGTCGCGCACGGCGCCGGGCGGGAGCACGTTCGGGGTCACCGACGAGGTCACGCCGGCAATCTTGATATTGACCTTGGCATTGGTGATAAAGAACAGGTCTGAGGCGTCCTGTTCGACCATTAATTTCAGATAGGGGGAAATATGCAACGTCGTCTCTCTTTCCAACTGGGCGCTTGTAATTCAGAGCCTCAAGGGATTACGGCCCTATGTATGCACCGACTCCTATTAGATCGGCAATTGCGGACGGGGCTTTAATAATTTCCCATACTTTTTCTATTATTTATTATAGTTCAGTGACTTATATTGATTCGCAGGCCGACCAGAACACACAAGTCAGGAAAAACAGGCGCTGTGCTGCTCTTTGCGCGTACTTCATTTCCCGGCGAGCTCGGCGACGACCTCCGTCAAACCCTTGGTGACTCGCGCCAGGCTCGGGTAATCAAGCTTATCCGGTGTATCCGTTGCCGCATGGTAGTGATGGTAACGAAACAGCGCCGTATCCGTAATCATGATGGCCGGGTAGCCGGCCTGCCAAAAGGACCAGTGGTCCGACCAGTGGACACCCATCATCCAACCCGGGGCGGCCAAACCTTCCGAGGGAAACGCAGTCGAGGTACGGAATGCCCCGATGGCCCGGCGAACCAGGCGCCGCGATGACAGATTGCCAACGAAGCCGATGAAATTCCCGGTGTCGGGGTAGAAAAAGCTGAACGGAAACGGATACTGCTGGCTGGCGGGCTCATCGGTGTAAAAGCCGATCGTCTCCAGTGCGAGCATGGTTTTGATCTGCTCACCGCGCTGACGCGAGCGGGCGGCGTACACATTACTTCCCATCTCTTCGCCGTAGAAGAACGGCGGCTCTTCATTCGCAAAGGCCACAAGGCGCACGGTGCGCGAATAGCGGTTGCCGGCTGCCAGCCGTGCGATCTCCAGCAGTGCGGCAACACCCGAGGCATTGTCGTTGGCCCCCGGCGTACCGGCTATCGAATCATAATGCGCGCCCAGGACAATGATCTCCTCTGGCAGCGTGTTACCGGGTAGTTCGACCTCGAGATTTTGCAGCGTCAGGCCTTTGCTTTCAAAGGACTGGGCGCGTACTTCGTAGCCCGAAGATTCCAGGCTGTTGCGGATGTACTGGGCGGCAGCCGCCAATGCCTCGGGCTGCCAGACATTGCGCTCACCAATCTGCTCCGCCAACATCCCGACATGACGCCTCAGGTTGTTCTCGATCAACCGCTCTTCATCAGACAGAGGCGGTACCGGTGCCGACCAGGATTTACCGGGCAAGCCAGCCATGTACCCTACTCCCACTATGATGACTCCGAGTATGGCACTCCAGCGAAGCACCGGTGCAATCCATTTGCCATGGCCCTCGCGGGCGCGCCTCGTCTGCATGCCTTGCGTTTACTTTTTAATCAATTTTTGTTCTTGGTAATACTTCATGACACCGGGATGCAGCAAATTGGCATCAACGTTTTCGACGGTATTTCTTGCCGTGGTATAAACACCCTGTTTTAGTTTTTGCGCCATCATTGCTTCACTCTGGTGTATCGCCTTTGCCAAATGATATGCGGTGTCTTCGGAAACTGAAGGACTTATCAGTATTAATGACCACAAACCAATGGACTGAATTGCCTTGTCTTGTCCTTGGTAAGTTCCAGCAGGCACCGTCATTCTTTTTAGATGCGCATGTTTTTTCAGGATCATGTTAATTTCTGTTTCCGTAGGTGGAATAAAGCGCGCCCCAACAGTTGAATTGGCGACTTTAACAAAACCGGGCCAACCGATACCGGCACCCCAGAGTGCCTCTGCTTTTTTCTCGAGCACGAGTTTCGGACCTTCCGCGGCCTTATTAAGAATAATTTGTTGAAAGTCTCTGGCAGGATCCAGGCCGAGACCGTCTAACACATCATTAACCAGAATACGCAGTCCGGATGCCTTTGTACCGAATGCAATTGGCTGACCTTTAAGATCTTCAATACTTTTATAGCTACTGTCAGCACGCACGACAAACATACCCGGGTTTGGATACATCACCGAAAGCACCTTCAACTCGAGCTTGTCGCGGCCGATCCCTTCCAATGCCTGGCGAGCGGCATTGCCCTCCACCAGCCCCAGCACGATGTTGCCTTGCGCGAGATACTTGAGATTTTGTTTACTACCTTTGGTCGAAATTGGCTCAAGTTTAACGGGCGACGCTGTCGAATTTACAACCAAGGCCAACGTTTTACCGAACAACTCAAACCCACCCCCTTTAGTTGCGGTACCCAGTTCAATCGTTTGGACGTCCGGACCCGCCAAGGACGCGGCATGGAATAAAAGTAGAAAAGGTATAACAAAGATCGTTGTTATTCGTTTGCTTAATATTTTCATCATCCGTTCCTCGCAGAACTCTTAAATGATCAAAATCGACACCCACACGAAATTTTACATTGCCATTAAACGTCACTAGTGTCGAGCAAAGATACTCATCAAGGTCAACGGAACTGCCCATGTCCAGACCACGCCGTAACCAGGTGTCTCTGGGCTGCTTATTGTGATGGGTGTCTTATTTGTTGATTTGTTGGTGTCTTACTAGTTGGCGCATACCAAAATCCAGTAACTTTCCAAGCCTTACTGGATTCCGGCATGCGCCGGAATGACGCAGCAGGAAATTACGGGACGTCTTTCCAGATTTTATGGGTGTCTTATTTGTTGTTATTTGTTGGTGTCTTACTAGTTGGCGCATACCAGAATCCAGTAACTTTCCAAGCCTTACTGGATTCCGGCATGCGCCGGAATGACGCAGCAGGAAATTACGGGACTTCTTTCCAGATTTTAAACGTTGGCCACTGCCTCGTTCTCCTGCGGTTTGGGTACATCCCATACACCGCTGGCTGCCGCCGCGCGGGCGTAATCACCAAAATCCCGCGGGCTTCGGCCCAGCGCGCGCTGCACGCCATCGGTCAGGCAAGCGTTGCGGCCATCCAAAACCGTTGTAAACAAATAATCGATCAGCCAGGCAAACTCATCCGGCACACCCTGCTCGGCCATTGCGGCGGAATACTGCGCCGGAGTCACTTGTACGTATCGCATGTTCCGCCCGGTTGCTGTGGCAATTTCTTTGATTGCCTCGGCAAAGGTCAACAGGCGCGGCCCGGTTAATTCGTAAAGCTGACCCGCGTGTCCACCTTCGGTCAGTGCCGCAAACGCGGCGTCGGCAATATCGTCGGCGTCAACAAACGGTTCGCCGACGTCTCCCGCGGGCAGCACCACCTCGCCACTGCGGACGGCATCCACCAGGTAATTCTCGTCGAAGTTTTGCGCGAACCAGCTGCAGCGCAAAATCGTCCAATCAACACCCGACGCCTGGACCACCTTTTCGGCGCGTTGGGCTTCTTCTTCGCCCCGGCCGGATAACAGCACCAGATGCTGAACACCACTTGCAACCGCCAGTGCGGTAAACGCCTTAACGGATTCGACGGCTCCCGGGATTGCCAGGTCCGGATAGTAGGTCATGTACACCGCCTTGACGTTACGCAAAGCAGGGCCCCAGGTATCCTGGTTTTGCCAGTCAAACGGCGGTTGACCGGTACGCGAACCGATCCGCAGCGGATGTCCAGACGCCTGCAGTCGTTGTGCTACCCGGCGGCCGGTTTTGCCCGTGCCACCCAGGACGAGGGTTATATTATGGTGTGCGTTCATGGCAATCTCCTTGGTTAGGTTGTCTGAATGTGTCTTGCTGTGACGTCCACTGTGACATAGGTGGTATGGACGGCCCATTGCCGAACAGTCGTATTTTGTGCTCGATCGTCCAGGTATGCTGGATGGTGGGTTCACGAGCGCGTACACTAAATCTTATGCAGATCATCCCCACCCAAGATCCGACGCTGCCGGTAGACACCCTCGGCGAAGCCCTGCATTTCCTGCGTATGGATGGCGTGTTTTACTGCCGCTCCGAACTGAACGGGCGCTGGGGCACAACCTTGCCGGCATTCACCGACCACCTTTGGTTTCATGTGGTGACCGAGGGCCAGGGCTGGCTGGATCTCGGCGACGAGGCCGAGGCCCACCTGCTGCGGCCGGGTACGTTCGCACTGGTACCGCACGGCCAGGGGCACCGTCTGTGGAGCGAACCGGGCGTCGCCAAGCCGGACGTACTCGAACTTGATCGTGAGCAAGTCAGTGATCGCTACGAGATCCTGCGTCATGGCGAGGGCGACGGACATACAACGATGATTTGCGGTGCCTTGAGTTACAGTCATCCGGCGGCGCGCAATCTTATTGCCGCGTTACCGGACACCCTTCTGATCGACACCCTGCACTCACCGCAGACGGAGTGGATGCAAAGCACACTTCGATTGATTGCCGCAGAAACCCAGCAACAGCGACCCGGCGGTGAAGCGGTGATCACGCGGCTTGGAGATATCCTGGTGGTACAGGCGATTCGCGCGTGGATCGAAACGGATTCAGCCGCGTGCACCGGCTGGCTGGGGGCGTTAAAGGATCGCCAAATCGGTCGCGCGATTGCGCTGATCCATCGTGATCCCGCGCACGCCTGGACTGTGGCATCACTCGCGCAAAAGGTGGCTATGTCGCGTTCTGCGTTTGCCGCACGTTTTACCGAATTGGTTGGCGAACCGGTGATGCGTTATGTCACGCGTTGGCGCATGTACGTCGCGATGGACGCACTCAAGGAACAAGACACCAGTGTGGCCGAAGTGGCCAGCCGCCTCGGTTATCAATCCGAAGCCGCCTTCAGTCGTGCCTTTAAACGCATCATTTCTGTTTCACCCGGGGCCGTTCGGCGCAGCGCGGTTACCGAGGAGTATTCTGCATCATAGTTTTAAAACAACGATATAGGCGATAGACCACGTTTTTCATTGCTGCTCGGAATTTTTCACCTGTGCTCCCTTGAAAACGGCTTTTATTGATCCAGGTCGGGACACCCTCAGTCAGTAGCGCTAAAAATGACAAGTGTGGTTGTAAACGCGATGTTCAGATGAAAACTGCCATAGGAGTGGACTATGCAGCTACCACTTGAAATTACCTTTCGAAATATGGAACCCTCCGATGCCGTTGAGGCCAAGGTCCGGGAGCGGGCGGAAAAGCTCGACCATTTTGCGAAAAACATTATGGGTTGCCGCGTGATCGTGGAGGCACCGCACAAGCACCAACACAAGGGCGGCATCTATCACATACGTATCGATTTGACGGTGCCCGGTGACGAGCTTTCTGTGAGTCGCGAGCATGGTCTGGATCATGCGCACGAGGATGTTTATGTCGCGATTCGGGATGCCTTTGACGCCGCCCGTCGGCAACTGGAAGACTTTGAACGCCGTCGACGTGGCAAGACGAAAACCCATGAGGTGGCTCCGCACGGACGCATTGTTGAGCTCGTACCGTCCGAGGACTACGGTCGAATTGAAGATAGCAACGGACGAAGTATCTACTTTCACCGTAATAGCATCGTGGAAACGGATTTTGATCGTCTTGAAATTGGTATGCTGGTGCATTTTAGTGAGGAGATGGGTGACAACGGGCCCCAGGCCACGGCAGTGCACATCGAAGGCAAGCACCATGTTCGTGGCTAACATGCTATATAAAGACCGTGATCTGTTGTTCTAAGAAAACATAATCTGGGGTACAGGCATGGTAACTGTGAAACGCGTCGTGCTGGATGTTCTCAAACCGCACGATCCCAAAGCCCTGGAGTTCGCACAAGCCCTCGCCAAGGTCGGGCCTGATTATCGGGTGAAATTAACCGTCATTGAGATGGATGAGAACACCGAGACCTTGCTGATAGAAGTGTCCGGCAATGACATCGACGTGGCTGAGTTGCAGTCCGCGATTGAACAACTTGGCGGCTCGCTGCACAGTATCGATGAAGTGGAAGTTCAGGGCGATCCTGACTAGTTGAGTTTGGCAGCCAGTGGACTTACTACGCCGCGTCAGCTTTTTACTCCGCATCACAGGTACACACGGTATCGTTCGGCGCTACTTCGTGGTGAACGGTTTCGACGGTGCACTCACCATGCTCGGCCTCATTATGGGATTCTTTGTTACCGAAGCTACCAACCTCACGGTTATCCTGAGCGCCTGTTTGGGCGCGGCCATTGCGCTCGGCGTGAGTGGCGTGAGTAGCGCCTATGTGAGTGAGGCCGCCGAACGACGGCGGGCGCTGAGTCAGCTGGAGGATGCGATGGTCAAGGATCTGCAAGCCACCGACCACGGCCAGGCAGCACGCTGGGTGCCCATGTTGGTGGCATTGGTTAACGGCTCGGCACCGTTACTTTTCTCAATGCTGATACTCCTGCCGCTTTGGTTGAGCCGTGCCGGTGTCAGCCTGCCAATATCACCGCTGATTGCCGCCGGTATTATTGCCTTGATGATCATCTTTCTACTGGGCGTTTTCCTCGGCCGAATCTCGGGCATTTCCTGGTTGCGCAGCGGATTGCAGACGCTACTCGTTGCCGCCATCACCGTGGTGTTAATTCTACTGCTTGGCGGGGGTTGAGGGCCTCGGCGCCGGCATCCCAGATAAACTGGCATTGTCTCGACATTCAAGTGTAAGTAAAAAAGTTGGGGGTGCCGGTAAACTGATGACCAGCAAAAATTCTACCCTTTTAAACGCAATAACGATTAGTGTCAAAATTTTGATGTTTTATTATAAATTCCATTTCGGTCCATTTCGATATATCGATAACTATTTAACACCGTTCGACGAAATGCTCTCGCGCAAACGTACTATGCGCGCAGGTCGGTGTTCTTTAGCGGAAACTCGCGAATTCGTTTACCGGTTGCGGCGAAGATGGCGTTCAATACAGCTGGTGCCGCTACGGCAATGGTCGGTTCACCAATACCACCCCAGAAGCCACCCGAAGGCATGACGATAACCTCGACCTTGGGCATCTCCTTGATCTGCATCGACGGATAATTGTGAAAATTCGTTTGCTCAACAGCGCCGTCTTTAATAGTGCATTCGCCGTAAAGTAATGCAGACAAGCCAAATACAAAAGAACCTTCAACCTGAGCCTCGATCTGTTGCGGGTTAACGGCATAACCGGGATCTGTCGCGGCGACGATACGATGGATCTTTAGTTTCCCTTCTGTGCTCACCGACACTTCCGCGCATGCTGCGACGTAGCTGCCAAAAGTTTTCACCACTGCCAGGCCACGAAACACGCCCTTTCCTGCAGGTTTGCCCCAGCCGGCTTTTTCCGCCGCAGCATTAAGAACCGCCAGACTTTTGGGATGCCTGGCCATCAACTTACGCCGGAACGCCAGCGGATCCTGACCGGCGGTATGCGCCAGCTCATCGACGAAGCATTCCATATAGATGGAATTCTGGTTGATGTTCACCCCACGCCAAAAGCCCGGCGGCACCGGTGGGTTACGCATGGCATGCTCCACCAACAAATTCGGCACCGTGTAACTGATGGCGTGATCACCTTCCGGCAACATACCCTGAAACGTAATCATGTCGGCGCCGTTTTTAGCCAGCCAATTCGGTCTGACCGAGGCCAAAATGGATTGGCCCGAGATGCGAACCTGCAGTCCCGTTAGATTTCCCTTGTCGTCCAATCCACCGATCAGTTTGCACTTGGTGATCGGATGGTAGTGGCCGTGTGACATATCCTCTTCCCGGCTCCAAAGCAGTTTCACGGGTGTAGCCGGCATCTGCCTGGCGATGGCGACGGCCTGTTTTACAAAATCATGAAACGCACCCCGCCGACCAAACCCACCGCCGAGATGAAGCTTGTGTACATCACATTTGGAGATGGGCAACCCGGCTGCCTCGGCCGCCGCCTCCAGTGCCGCCTCACCGTTTTGGGTTGGGCACCAAACCTCACACCGATCCTGGGTCCAGCGCGCGGTGGCGTTCATCGGTTCCATAGTGGCATGGTTCTGAAAGGGATAACGGTACGTCGCCTCAACCGTCTTCACGGCACCCTTCAAGGCCTTGTTAACATCGCCGTTTTGGTTACCGGTAAACACCTTATCGCTGGACGTTAATCCTTCATCGAGCATCTTGTCGATGGAGGCGGTGCTCACCTTCGCATTCGGTCCCTCTTCCCACGTGACCGGCAGGGCATCCAGCGCGGTCTTCGCCTGCCACCAGGTATCCGCAACCACCGCGACTGCATCGTCTTCGACCCGCACCACCTTGCGCACTCCGGGCATCTTGCTGATCTTTTTCGCATCGAAGGATTTAAGCGTGCCACCAAATACCGGGCAGGCTTTAATGGCCGCATTAAGCATTCCCGGCAACGTAAGATCCGCGCCGAAGATTTGTTTGCCATTGAGTTTGTCATCGGTATCCAGGCGCTTCACCGGCTTGCCGATGAGCTTCCAGTCTTTCGGATCCTTCAGTTCGATCTGCTCAGGTGGGAACAACTCGGCAGCCGCCGCAGCAACCTTGCCGTACGTGGTTGTACGTTTGCTTGGCACGTGAGTAATCATACTGTTGGCAACAGAACATTCCTCCATCGGTACGTTCCATTGATTGGCCGCAGCCTCAATCAACATGTGCCGGGCCACGGCTCCGCCCTTACGCACATACGAGTGACTGCCGCGGATTCCCTGGCTACCGCCGGTAGCAAAACTGCGCCAGACCTTATCGCGGGCAAGATTTTCTCCGGGCGTGGGATACTCGGTGGTCACCTTTGACCAGTCGCACTCCAGCTCCTCAGCCACCAACTGGGCCAGACCCGTCAGGGTGCCCTGCCCCATTTCGGACCGCGCAATCCGAACGATGACGGTATCGTCGGGCTTAATCACCACCCAGGCATTGACCTCCGGTATTTCGGTGGCCACCGTCTCCGCAGCGTTACCCGCCGCCAGTGCCTCGCGGCTCGATACAGGTAAATAAAGCCCCAGGGAAAATCCGGCACCCATTGTCGTGCTGCGGATAAGAAATTCTCGGCGCGAAACGTTGATGCGTTCTTTCTTCATCATGCACCTCCGCGCTTGTGGGTGCCCTTCCTATTAGACTGGGCCGCAAGATGAATACCGCGCCGCACGCGGTTGAAGGTACCGCAGCGACAGATGTTGGTCAGCTGCGCATCAATATCGGCGTCACTGGGCTTGGGATTGGTTTTCAGTAGCGCCGCAGCCGACATGATCATGCCCGACTGACAATAGCCGCACTGCGGTACGTCCAGTTCTTTCCAGGCCTGTTGCAGCGGATGGTTGTTATCGGCAGAAAGCCCCTCGATAGTGATGACTTCCTGGGAGGCTTTGACTGAAGACACCGGCACAATACACGCACGTACCGCTTCACCATTGATAAGCACCGTGCACGCACCACAAAGACCGATGCCGCAGCTATACTTGGTGCCGGTCAGGCCCAGCTGTTCGCGAAGCACCCAGAGCAACGGGGTCGCACCGTCGACATCGATGTCGACGCGTTTTCCGTTAATTTTTAGTTTTGCCACGTGCGTACCTCCTTGATGAGCGCGGGGATGGGATCCAGAATCCATTGAAACGCCGACAATGCTTCAAATCGTACGACTCGGAACCTTTTGGTCATTAAAGACTAGATAGTTCCATGTATCCGTGCAAGAACTATGTGCCTAAAAGTGAATCTACGTTGATTCCCACGGATTTATCAACCCCGGTTAATTCTACCGACGATAACCAACCGAGGAACAAACCAAACCAGGGGACTGAAGCGGCGGGCTTTGAGACGTAAAGGAAGTCATGCTAAACCTGGGTTTAAGAATTAATAGAGGCCGGTAACAATCGATGACGTTTTTCATTCGGATTTGTTACGTGCCTGAATAGCGTTTTCTTAAGCCTTAAATGTACGTATTTCCGCCATTCCGGCGTAGGCCGGATTCCAGGCAGTTTAATCCGTCGCTATAGATTCCGGCTTTCGCCGGAATGACGCGGGTAATTTTGATTGGGGATGAAACTGCTTATGATTTTTCTGGTTTTCCAAACTGACCTATCGAACTCCTTTTCTGAGCGTTGATATAGACAGAGTCGAACCAGAGCCGAACGAGATTACAGATTCTACGAGAAAGTTGATGTATATTTTTTTAATTTAAAAATAGAGGGTTATGATGGTTGGAATCACATGGGATCAGCCATGTGTCGCTGATTGCGGTGTGATCAGCTTGCTGCGCGGCGTAGGAACCCTACGACGTGTTTTGTGTAACTGGATAGGTACTCTGCCGGGCTACCGAGGATTTTCCAGCTAATTTGCTTTTACGTATTTGGGTTTGTTACCGCTATCCAGTACAAAAGAGTCAAACTTGTCACCAAATTCCGCGTTTACAGGCTTTCCCTGAATTTCGAACGACAGTTTTTTCCCTTTTATTTTATAGTTGGACACAGCCACAACGTTCCCACCCACTTCCATATGTAATTGATCACCCTCTAGAACAATCGAAGGCATCACGGATTTCACGCCGGGTTTGGCTGCGAGCTCGGGCTCATTTGACAGATCAACTTCATATCGACCGTGCCAGGATTTTTTCTCAGCTTTGGCCTGTGAAGTTTTTCTTTTGTAAATCAGCTCATTGTCTACCAACAACATTTGGCATTTTGTCTTCGTTTTCTTTTCGCAGTTACGCTGGGTTTCAAACTGCGCAAACTCTGCGGTCGTGAGACCGGAGACGTAATAAACATCTCCCTTAGGTGTGGATGCCACTGCCTTGTGTCCAGATAGTGACTTGTATTTTTGGTATGTCTTGTCATCCAGATTAACTCGTACTTCGCTCGGTAGTTCCGGATATGTTGCCTGTTTATTAACGGACATTTCCGAAAATTTGAGCTTGGCGGTTAGAATTTTTCCATTGGCGTCAACAACTTTACATGGTTTGTCTTTGGCGGTATTTCTTTTGTTACACCTTTCGATAGCCTGCTTTTTTGCCGCATCAAGACTGGTCATTTCCACGGCCCAGGCGCTCACACCGGATGTCGATACGGCAAACGCCTTATTGCCATTGTTACCAAGATAACTTTTATACCGGTCTGCAAGCCGTATATCCCGAATGTCGGCCGGAAAAAACTCAAAGCCGCCGGACGGCTTTTGTGTTTTCTGCATGAAGCCTTCGGGGCGATGCATACCACCGGTTGCTTTGCCGTCGGTGTCAATGATCGTGCACTTGCCGCGGTTAATTTTGTTACACGACTTTAACGCGGCTTCAATGGCTTGGGCCTGACTCTCACGTTGCCCCGCCCAGCTTGATGCGCCCTGTTTTGATGCCGCAAACGCTTTGTGATCTTTCTGCTTTTGATAGTTTACGTATGCGCGATATGCATTACCGTTGGTGACACCAACCGGTATTTCGGGGACCGCGGCGAATACTGACTGGGAAAGCAGGCTGAATATTAGCGGGAGTAGGCGTTTTCCATGCATGACATCTCGATCCTTGAAAAAATATAGGTCTATACGCAGGCAACATACTACCCCGAGGAAAAAAAGAAGTGAACGGGTTAACAAATTGTCGGATGGCAGCCTTGTTCTTTATCGTTTCAAGCGGAATTAGCGCCGGTTTGCTACCACGCGATAACCCCTTCGCTTGGTTCGTCCGTGAACCCTGGCTGATTGATGAATTTAAGCTGAGAGTGGACTTACATGCCTTGGCCCCAGCGATATTGCCACGCGATGCCGAGTGCGTCGTAGTCAGATCCGGTACGCGTACTGACACCGCTGTTGCCAAATAGCTTAATGGAATTTTTACGGTTGATTGGCAGTACCAGAACAAAGCCGGTACGCGAGGTCTGCTGCAGATCATTCATTGTAACTCCATCAATGCTTGTCCGCCCACCGGTAAAATACGTAGCGCTAATTGCGGCCCACATTTTATTGGCAAATGAGTAAATCACATGACCCTGCAATGAATAGATGGGGTCCTGCTGGCGCGAGCTACCATTATCAAAATCATTATTATCGGTGTAGAAAACGGCTGCCGCTGCAGCTTCCAACGTCCAGCGTCCGATAGCCTGCGAGACACCAAACTCAGGCTCAAATGACCAACGATTGGTGCCGATATTGAGAAGCTTTTCATTGTCATAAACACCCAGCGGTGCCGTAAGCTTAAAGGTAAAGCCGACAATCGTGTCTTGTTGAAAATCCTTGAACTCCTTGAAACTCAGCGCTGGCGCGCCATAAAGATTGATGGTGAAGTAGAAAGCCGGATCAGCCAGACCGGTGTCGTCTCGCGTGCGAAATTCGCCGTCGACAAAACCGTCCGCATGTAAGTCGGCATAGGGCAATAGTACGCCGGCCTTGGCGGATTTACCGGCGATGCCCAGTGTGCGAACATAGGCTAGCAGCCCCATGTTGACTTCCGCATTGGCATCTGTGATGGGCAGAGCGGTATCAAACAATAAGGCGCCTGCGGAATACTGATAACCCACCAGTAAAAAATTAAGTCCCACCGGGGCGTTTGAGTAAGCACGGGGCTCAAGCTCCTGAGCATATACGCTAAACGACGAGCTTTGCGCAACTAGTGCCAAAACAAGGAGCGTAATAGCTAACCCGCTTTTGTTGTTCCCGTGCTGAAATTGCATAATTTGATCGTAGAATGCGTCAAACGCCACTAATTCGCTAATTGTACAATAAATCAGATGATATTCTTTCGTTCCAACCGCAACTTATTATAGGTACACCCTACATGACTAGTACATGCTGGACGCCCTCCTCTTTCACCACCGCCCTGTTTGTTTTGGTGCTCACTATCGGCAACTATGCTTCGGCAGCCGATCAGGATGGATTGACCGACGATGGTCGTGAAGTACTTCTCAACGAGGACGGTACCTGGGAGTTTCGTTCAAACGACCGCTACGCTAATACGAATGACGGTCACCGGGTACGTCTGAAAGCAAACAACACCTGGGAGTATGTAGGTAACGCGGCGCTCACGACGAAAACTCAAGTACGAACGACCACACTCGATATCAAGGTCCAGAAAGCTGAGTTTGAAATATATAAGAAGAAGGTTCAAAAGAACGTTCGCGAAGAACGTCAAACGGTGTTTTATCTGGACATTGCAGTCTCACCCGCGGCAACGGAAAGCGTAACCATCAGCAACACTGACTTATCTCGCATTCTGGTAAGCGACAATAAAGGAAATACCTACCCGGCCCTGTCACTTGTACCTAGCCCGCTCATCCTGGCGCCCAATTCCAAACATACCGTAACCATCCGCGCGAAAGGTTCACCCTCAGTGTGGGTTGGCGCCAAGTCAATGGAACTTAAATTGGCGCCGGGTGTTTTAGGTAACAAAGACGAGATCGTGTTCAACCAAAAAACCAGTGATATTGAAAAAAGCCACGTGGAAGGATTTACAGCTACGGAGAAAGCTAGTCGATGATACACAAAAAATTCAATTAGCTTGCATCTTCTAACAGTGCATTGTTTTTAAGTTTTAAAATTTCTTCCCTGTCATAGGTTTCGACTAACATACCGCGACTTCTTGTATCAGTGTATTTCGGAAGTTTTAACAGATAGCCGCCAAATTCTGTAATACTTTTGTTCTCATCCAGGTAAAACCAGTAATTATAAAACTCAGTGCCGTTAACTCCGCCTCTTCCGGAAAGTTCCCACGTGTGCACGTAATTTACCAAGGTCGTTGATTTACGCCGAATAATTCCGTGAAAATCGTCAAGAGATACATTTTTTGAAATGGGATTTTTTTCCAAATGACAGCTAGCCAAACCAATTCCCCCATCACTTTTAAGATCAAGAGTGGCCGAATGCATGCACATAAAGCCTTCAATTTTTTGACTTTCAAACAAATTGACGGTAACCAAACGTCGATGCTCAAACCCCATGCCGGTTATATAGACGCCTCTAAAGTTGTACGGCTTTGGAAAAGTCGCCTCACCAAATAGCACGTTGTTGCTCTGAATGCGCCACCGCGAAAATTGCGTACCTTTTGGGAACGAAATTCCCAGTATTTTCTCTTCTTTTTCCAGGATCGTATACTTCAGTGAATATTCATGTAGTTTGTTTTCTGTTTGCTCAACCTTTTTTTGATAAAAGTAGAGATTAATCTTTATTAGTGTCACCTTTATTGAAATATACAAAAATGGTGATATTGCAACAGCAAACAACCATTTCCTTCTTTTTACAGTGCGTCGAAATTTTGCACTGACAAGACAAGCGAGTAATGTCAGGACCAAAAAAGAGAAAGAAACGAGCGTTAGTATCGCGCCCCAAACAATCCCGTCAACATTAATGGGAATCATGCTACCCCCTGATACATCGTGAACAACTTATGCTTCCCTATATCGGTTTTTCCGGCAACTAAGCCAAGAGAAGCATTCCAGCACCTGCGATTGAACCTTTTCAACTCAGGTTCCTTTGTTTAAGTGACGATGCAGGTTCCCATTTGGTTACAACATTTGCGGGGAAAAATACGCATAACACTGACCCGGAATCCGGCGCTTCAAAATCAATTGGTGACTGGATTCCGGCTTTCGCCGGAATGACGGGGAGAAATTACTGAGAACTGCCCTGCAAGCGATGTGTCCGGCACAACCTACAACACCACTGCCATTATTCTTTGAGCTGAATTCGTAGTTTGCCTTCCTTGACTTCAATCTCTTCAACACCATCCTTAATCGCTTGCCAAAAACCTCCGGCGTCGCCGAATTCCTTAAGAAGATCGGTGTTTTTCATATTACCCAACCAGGCATTAGGTACCGGCACGCCCCACACGCTAACGCCCTTGAGTACCGCGCGCGGTTGATTGTTAATGAGTGCCAGCTCCATACCTGCGGTAACCTTGAGGGTTTTGCCACCGAGGATGGGAAACTCCGGATCCAGATCGACCAATAGTTTTGCGCTGGCGAGATTGTCGGAAAGATCAATGGCGAGCTTGTTGGCCAGGTCGGTGTTATTCGCTAACAATGCATTGAGTTCTTTTTCCGTAAAGTTGATTTCGCGGCTGATGCCCTCCTCTGAGTAGGGTTCGGGGTTCAGCGGGACTTTGGTTTTAGAAGGCGACGTTTGCGATGGTAGTACCTTGCGGCTTGATGTTGTGCCGGCAGCCTGTCCACCGCTAAGTCTTTCGATTTTTTGTTCCAGGCGTTGTTGTTCTTTTTCGTTGAGCTGTACGGGTTTGAATTTGGTGGGGAATAAGTACACTGTGGCGAGCCAGTAGCCGATGGCAACTACGGCGAGAATGACGATTAATACTATGCTAAAAGTGCGCCAGCCATTTTTCTCAGTTGTAGTTGTCGTGGTTGTTTCGATATTTGTCATTTTACCTATAGCCCCCCGGATTTTCCCGCCACCCTATGATAGGCGCGAGAGACAAGTGACGTGTGACGGTGAAAACTTGGCTGCCTTGTCGGGTTGGACCTGTCACTGCGGCCATGTTGATTTTCTCAAGGCTTAGCGGTGGTTAAACCAAACGATTTCCAGGCCTGCATACCGCCACGGTACCACTTGAGTTTGTTGGCCGGGTAACCGAGGGCGATCAGGGCGCGGATATTGGTGGGTGATTGGCCGCACCAGGGGCCATTGCAATACAAAACCAGGGTTTTGGCGTTTTGAAAATTCCACAGGCCTTCGCGGCGCACGGCACCGAAGTGGAGTTGCAGCAGTTCGACTATGTCCGGATTTTTAGCTGTCTTGTTATATAGCCGAGTCCAGGCAATGTTGATGGCGCCGGGGATCATGCCTTTGCTGAGCCACTTGCCCTCGCGGGAGTCGATCACCAGGATTGTGCTGTCGCCCTCGCGGATACGCTTTAAAAAATCGAGAACTTCAAGTTCACCGATGGTCTCCACCCCCGGTTCGAGTCGCATTGGCTGAATACAATACGGTGGGCATGGCCGGGAAGTGAGGCCGTAGTCCAGATCGATGAGATTTTGATTGTCCTGCTCGCGTTGGATGCGGACGGTATTGTTTTTGTGCAGGACGTCCACATAGGGGAGATTGGCGGTGATATTCACCGCTTCACCGGCGACGGTGTGGTTAGGGGCTACCGCGAGGAACTGGGCAAACACCAATATATGGAATAGCCCCCCGAACCTAAGTGTTTTGTCACCTGCCATGCAGCCATTCTGTGGAGACCCGCCATAAATGGCAATAGGCGTCCAGCGTGATGGTACGCGGGCGCTCGCCGGCTTTCCGGATGTTTTACCTCTTTTTTAACCTTTTATTTCAATAAGTTACATTACATCCGAGCCTTTTGCAGCAAATTATTCTCAGTAACACACTAAAGAACTATTCTCGTCAGCCGAATGTTATATTAGTATTTGCTTATATTTTAATTTTGGGGTGATTTATGACGTACTCGCAGTCTCGATTGATTCAGATATTTGTTGTTGGTTTTTCACTGGTATTTAGCAGCCACGCCCTGGCCCGGGACCTGGTGTTTGGTACACCACCCACACAGAGTCCGGAAGTAACCCTGCGTAACTATCAGCCGCTGGCGGATTATCTGGGTAAAATCACCGGACAGAAAATAGTGCTTAAACCAGCGAAGAATTTCTATCAGTACACGCGCAAAATGCGTAACAACGAATATGATCTAATTCTTGATGGCCCACACTTTATTAAGTATCGTCTCGACAAAATGCAGCACACCGTGCTGGTAAAACAACCGGGCGATTTGCGTTTTGCCATTGTCGTCGCTAACGACAGCCCAATTACGGATCACCAACAGTTGATCAGTAAAAAGGTCTGCTCACCGTCCGTACCGCATCTGGGTACCCTCACCTTTCTCGGTTTGTACAGTAACCCTATTCGTCAGCCAACGATGAAACCGGTACAAGGTTTCAAGCACGCCATTGATTGCGTGCGCAGCGGTAAAGCCACCGCAGCAGTGGTACGGGACAAGTACTGGTTGAAGAAAGTGAAAGACAAGCAGGGCTTGAAAGTCATTTACGTCACCAAAAACAAAATGCCGGCGCGCGGCCTGACCGTGAATACCGCCACTGTCGACGGTGGAACGCAAGAACGTATAAAACAAGCCTTGCTGAGTGACAAGAGTCAGGCGCTAGTAAAACAGGCATTATCAACCATAGGCGGCAGCCGCTTCGTCACGGCAGATCAGGTCGAGTACGCAAGCCAGGAAGAACTGCTGACGATGGTGTGGGGTTTTCATCGATAGGGATTGCTCGTTCTAACTAAAATTGGCCTCGCGGACTTACTTATTAAGGTGAGTTCGCGACGCCACTCTCCCTTTCATATTCCAGCGCTGTCGTCGGTGGGGACGATCAAGTACCATCTGGCTTTTCCGGCCAGGGATCGCCTGACGCATGTTGACGCCGACCATTCAAGTTAACAATCTAAAGAAGCAGTTTCCCGGAGTTGACGCGGTAAACGATGTGTCGTTTGCCATACACGAAGGGTCATGCTTTGGTCTGCTTGGACCCAATGGCGCCGGTAAGACGACCACCATCGAGATCATGGAAGGCATTCTGCCCACAACGGCAGGTCAGGTGCTATACAAAGGCCAGCCGATTGGCTCGCGCTTTCAGCAGGAAGCGGGGATCCAGTTTCAAAACACGGCTTTGCAGGAGTTTCTCACGGTTAAAGAGACCCTGCAGCTTTTTCAAAAATTGTACGCCAGGTCAGTCGACCTCGAAGAGCTGATAGAAACCTGCGCATTAGGCGAGTTTCTTGAGCGTGACAATCGCAAACTCTCTGGCGGACAGCGGCAACGTTTACTGCTGGCAATTGCGCTGGTCAACGATCCGCAAATGGTGTTTCTCGACGAGCCCACCACCGGGCTGGACCCGCAATCGCGGCGCAACTTCTGGCGCCTTATCGAAAATATCAAGGCTCGCGGTAAAACCATTCTACTCACCACGCATTACATGGAAGAAGCCGCAGTATTGTGTGACGAGATTGCCATTATGGATCACGGTCGCATTATTGCCATGGGCTCACCGAAAGATCTACTGGAGGCGCACTTTAATGACATTCTGTTGCAATTACCGGAGGAAGACTTCGTCTTACCGCAAACGCCGCCCAACTGGGATGTGCGTCGTCACAACAGCCACATCATAATTCATACCGACGCCGTACACGATACGATCCGTTATTTACAGGAGCATAATGTAAGTCTGGCGCGCATGGAGATCCGTACACGCACGCTTGAGGATCTATTTCTTGAACTTACCGGCAAGGAATTGCGCGGATGAGCTGGCAGCGTTTTGCCGCGTTGTTGCACGCGCGTAACCTGGAGTTCATTCGTGATCGCTCGGCATTGAGTTGGAGTATTCTGCTGCCGGTGTTACTCGTTCTCGGCTTTGCATTTTTGTTTTCCAATCCCGACAAGGATATCTACAAAGTGGGTGTTTATGGCGGTGACGGTACCGAGACAGACTTCTTTGCCACCGAATATATCCAGTTTATTCCGGTTACCGATCTTGAACCGGCTATTGGCAAGGTGAAACATCATCAACTGGATATGTTGATCGACATGAGTAGCAAACCACGCTATTGGTTGAACTCCACCTCCGCCAACGGCTACGTACTGGAACGTGTGTTGTGGGGCACCACCACAACGAACGCCGCGTCTGGATTTATTAAACAAACCGTAAGTGGCCGCGAGATCCGTTATGTAGACTGGGCGATGCCCGGGATTCTGGCGATGAACATGATGTTTGGTTGTTTGTTTGGCGTGGGCTACGTAATTGTTCGCTATCGTAAGAATGGTGTGCTGAAACGACTCAAGGCAACACCACTGACAGCGTTTGAGTTTCTCAGTGCGCAAGTCGTGTCGCGTATCATTCTACTCATTACCGTTACAACATTTGTTTTTGTTGGCACGGATTTCCTGATCAACTTTGTCATGCTCGGCTCGTACGCCACACTGTTACTGGTTTTTAGCCTGGGCGCCTTGTGTCTGGTATGTCTGGGACTGATCATGGCGGCACGCACGGCCAGCGAGGAATTAGCCGGCGGTATTTTGAATCTCGTCGCCTGGCCGATGATGATCTTTTCCGGCGTGTGGTTTTCACTTGAGGGTGTGCATCCTGCGGCACAGTATTTCGCCCAGGTTTTGCCGTTGACCCACATTATCGACGCCGCCCGCGCCGTGATGAACGACGGCGCGAGCCTGATCGATATCCTGCCCCAGCTCGGCATACTGACCGTCATGACGGTCGTGTTTCTGGCAATTGGCGCGAGCCTGTTTCGCTGGGAATAAAACCGGACGTCATACGAGAGTAACCGCGCCGACAAGCTCTTGCCCTGAGTGTAGCCTATAGGCTACACTCAGGGCGTGGAGATGAGGGAATATCTGACTAAGGATGGTCGGTCACCATTTACGGAATGGTTACACGCCCTGCCGGATCGGCGCGCCCGCGCCCAAATACGCACCCGACTGGACCGACTGGAACTCGGCGACCTCAGCGATTGCTTACCCTTGGGCGAAGGGGTGTTCGAACTGTGGCTAAACCATGGTTCGGGCTTTCGCATATACATCGGCCTGACCAGCAGTATCGCAGTGCTATTGATGTGCGGCAGTGGGAATTCGAACCGGAATCAAGACATAATTCGCGCTAAACTGTACTGGCTCGATTATTCATTTCGGTAAAAATGGCTAAAAGTAAACCTTATAGCGAGTCTCTTGTTGAAGCGCTGCGCGACCCGGTCGAGGCGGCGGAGTACCTCAATGCGGCCATTGAAAAAGGCGACCAGGCGGCGCTGTTACTGGCATTGCGGAACGTCATTGACGCGCAAAGTAGCATGACACGTATTGCGGAAGAGGCGTCATTAAATCGTGAAAGTCTGTATAAGGCCTTGTCGGAAAACGGCAATCCTCGCCTGAAAAGCCTGAACGCCATTCTCCAAGCCATTGGTCTGAAGCTCGGTGTACGCGTGGACTAATTCCAACCGCACCACACCAGCGGCCGCATATTGACGCTGATCAATATTAATTTCATCCCCATCTGCTATAGATACGTTAGGTCGGAACGGTATGGTTCCGACGGAATCCTACCCCTCCTTTTAATTCAGTTGAGGAGATAGACCATGAAAATTCAGGAACTTATGTCTACCGAAGTAGCATCGGTCCGACCCGACGCGTCGCTCAGGCAGGCTGCGCGTAAAATGAGCGAGCTTGGCGTGGGCACTTTGCTGGTGCTGGAGAACGACGAGTTGCTTGGCATTATCACCGACCGCGACATTAGCGTGCACGCCGTGGCAATGGGTCGTGACGCCAATTGGACCGATGTAAAAACCGTTATGACCACTGACGTCGTAACCTGTTTTAACGATCAGGAAATCAGTGACGCTGCACAGGTGATGGAGGAACAGCACATTCGCAGACTGACTGTGCTGAACCATGACAACAAGCTGGCGGGTTTGCTGTCTGTCGACGATTTGGCTCGCGGATCGCATGATCTTGCCGGCGCCGTCCTGGAAGCGGCCACACCGCTCCACTGATTTGCTGCCAGACAGGCATGGCGAGGAGGAAGACAATGAAAATTTACGAAATCATGAGCTCAAAAGTCATATCTACCACACCGGACGAGACGACCAAGGAAGCTGCGCGAAAAATGCACGACTTGCACGTCGGATCTTTACCCGTGATTGATGATGGCAAGTTGGTCGGCATTATTACCGACCGGGATATTTGTTGCCGCGTGGTGGCAACCGGTCGTGATGCTGTGATGACCAAGGTCAGCGAAGCCATGGGTACCACTGTGGTGACCTGCTTCGATGATCAAGACATCACGGAAGCGGCGGATATCATGGCCGAGAATCACATCCGGCGTTTGGCGGTTTTAACGCGCAAGCATGCTGTGGCTGGATTTGTTTCCGTGGATGACCTGGCGCGGGGTTCACACGAACTGGCCAGCACCGTACTTGAGGCTGCCACCCCGGCTCACTGATCGGGACCAGGTCCGGACGGTACGGCGATCACGGCCACTGGATTCCGGCATACGCCGGAATGACGGTAAGTTGGAACGCACCGAAAGGTTTTGCGTCGGTTTCGTCACACTGGCGCAGGCCGGTGTCTATGTTCTTTTTCGTCTGGTTCGGACCTACGCAGGTATAACGGTGAGTTGGAATTCACTGAAAGTATCCGCATCGTATTCGTCACACCGGCGCAGGCCGGTGTCCATATTTTTGCACAGATTTCGGCATTCGCCGGAATGATGGGGAAGATCACTGGCAGTACTAAAAACGGTAAGCGCTTTCCACGTCTTCGCGCGTTAAGACACCGTAAGTTCGTGGCACACCGGGCACGGTCTGACTGATAACGTACAGGTAATCTGCGCCGGTAGTGGCCATCTTTTTCTGCGCTTCATGCAATGTGGCACGCAAGTCGATGGCCATGGCTTGGAGGCGTTCACCTGGAATTGCCAGCAGGTCATACTCCTCAAGATCAGGTTGTTCTTTGCGGGCACGCAGTAGGTCGACTGCGGGAATCAGAAGATCAGATTCATCCTTTTCATGAAACACAATCCACTGCGGTTGCTCAGCTAAAATCTTATCCACTCTCTCGGCACTGACATGACGCGGTAAGGTCGCCACCTTGCGATTCATCACGCCGGCGACGCCGACCCGGCCCAACGACTGTGCAACGGGATCACTGCGGTAATCCAAGCCGAGACTACGCAACAAACCACGGAAGATCGATTCGCGTCGACCGATGCGACCACTGGTAATAGTGGCGGCGACCACTGCCAACATGCCGGGCATTATGAAGTTTGGATTGCCGGTAAGTTCCAGTATGGCGATCAAGCCCGCCAATGGTGCTTGCAAGCTACCGGCCATCATCGCGCCCATACCGATCATGGCATACAGTCCAATGGATGTCGGTTCTGTGATACCGAGCATCGCGCCGAGGATACCCAGCAATGCCCCGGCGGAGGCACCGATAAACAAAGTTGGGCCGATTATGCCACCCGGTAAACCGAGCCCGATGCCTCCCGTGGTGGCAATTATTTTGGCCACCAGAATGGCGAGCACCAGTCCCAATGCCGGTTCACCCAGCAACATCCGGTTCACGGTATCGTCGCCCATCCCCATGACTTCCGGTACCAGAACGCCAGCGAGACCGACCAGAGAGCCAGCTAACACCAAGCGCCAGAAGACCGGGATTCTCTGGCCATTGTGGGAAACGAGTCTAAACAGGTAATTAAAAAATGCCGCCAGGATGCCCAGCAGAATCCCGGCAAGCAGGATATAGGGTAACTCGGTGAGTGCACCCAGCGTAAGTGGCGGTACGTCATAGGCCAGATCGTTACCAAACACGTACCGTGTGAGCGCGGTGGCACTCACTGTCGCCAGCAGAATCGGTGCAAAACCGGCCACAGTATACTCCAGTAACAACACCTCCATGGCAAACGCTGCGCCGGCGAGCGGGGTATTGAAAGATGCCGCGATGCCCGCGGCAGCACCGCTGGCAGCCAATACTCGCAGGCTGTTATGCGGAAGTCCCAGTGCCTGCGCGGGTAGATTACTGCTGGTTGCACCCAAATGCGCGCTCGGGCCTTCGCGACCAACCGAATGACCGGAAATCATACTGATAGAACCGCCGACAAACTGCACCAACGCATTACTCCAGGGCAGTCGTCCCTGATGATAAGCCAGCCGTTCCAGGATGTGGGTGATGCCGACACGATGGGAATCTGCAGGCGTCAGGTAAAACAGGATACCAATAATCAGGCCGCCCAGTGCGGGAGCTATAAAGCGTAGATGCGGCGCCAGAGCTTCATAATCTTCCGGGCTGACGCCGGGAAACAGTTTGACCTGCGCCCACTCCACCAGCAGGCGTAACGCGATAATGGTAAGGGCTGCCAGTATTCCGGCGATGAGACCCAGGATCGATAGCGGTAAAATCGCATCCGCTCGCGCAAGCTGAACGCGAAATTCATCCAGGCCGCGATCCCATGTGTGTCGTAACCGATTACGCATGCGCTCAGGTTACGGCAAACCTGTGCACGTTTGCTAATTTTTTTTGCCGGGGGCTTTAAGCCGTCAAATTATTTCGCCAACTTTTGGAGAACGTGTGACCTCGGTCTTATCGGCAACGATCACAAACCGCAGCGGACCACCAGGCACAATCGTGTCAAACGGATAGCAGGTCACGAGCGTCAGCAGAGACCTGTCATCTGCGCTGGGCAGGCGCGCGTTTCGACTGTCGATTATCTCGATGTGGATGATTCTATAGTCATGTGTTTGTCCATCATCAGTTTGGACAGTTAACGTGTCACCTTTGCCTATGTGTCGAAGAAATGCAAAATGAGTATCACGATGCGCACTGATCATGGCACTGCCAAGTGCACCAATATCTGCCGTACCAAAGCGATGCCCGGGACCAAACGCCAGAGTGCGACCTGTGTCCCCCGCTAACACGATCAAATCGATGTCGCGCTCCGGCATTTGCAAGCGCGCCACCGGCCAGGTGTCCGCCCACGGCCAGGGCTTGACCTGGCGCTGGCCGTGCAGCGTCAGCTGCCACGACTGTTGCAACAGATACTGGGCCAGTTGCGCTTTGAGATGTATGTAAGCGCCCTCGCCAAACTGCCAACTTGCAATAGCGAGCAAAGTGATGACGCTTATAATTTTAATGCGTGGCACGTCGCAAACCTCGCGACGACAACCCAATCATCATGAGCAACACCAGACACATCATTCCCACTATAAAGTGCATCTGCGCGGGCGTGGCGGTGTGAGCCAATTGTCCAAAGATCTTTTCGTGTTGTTGACCTTTTGGCAGGTTGTTGGCGACATTACGGCTTTTCAGGCTTTCATGTTGCGGCCGTGACGGCGTGACATCCACCGCCACCAGACTGGTATATTTACTCACCAGGTGGTGCAGCAAGGCAACGTTGATCACCTGCTTGCGCACTGCGTTTTTGTCCGCGCCGTCGTGCAGACTGTCCATTAACGCCTCAATTTTGCTGCGTGCCCAGACGGCACCGACACCGTTGTCAGCCTGGCCGCCGAGCAGCGGCACCGTTACACGCCATTGTTCCTGACCGCGCTGGCCACGCAGGGTGAGCTGTTGGGTATGTGCGCCGCCTTTTACTGCGAACACCACGGGTTCACCCGCATACAGATCGGGGAGCCGCTTGGGCCAAACCTCGGTATCAGTGTCATCGTCAAATTCCAGCTGCAAATTACTCATAACCGGTGCTTCCAACTTACTGAACAAGGCGTGCATCTTTTCCTGCACTTCCCGAACATCACTAATGTATGTGAACGTACCGCGACCATGTTGTGCCGCCTTTTTCATAAAATAGCTGTTAGGCGCCGAACCAATACCGACGGTGAATAGACGTCGACTTCGCAATTGATTGTTAATTAAGTCAAACAACCGCGCCTCGTTGCCCACGCTGCCATCGGTTAGAAACACGATCTGGCGCACGTAGTTGCCCTCTTCTGTGTGATTAAGTGCCGCTTCCAGCGCCGGGACCATCTCGGTGCCGCCATTTGCTTGTAATCGGTTGACATAGTTGCGCGCGGTACTCAGTTTCTGCGGGTTAGCCATCATTGCATTGGCAAACACCTGGTCGGTATAGGAATTAAACTGAATGACATTAAAGCGATCTTGCGGCCGCAAGCGATCCAGCGCCATCAACAAAGCGCGTTTCGCTTGCTCAATTGAGGTACCGGCCATAGAACCCGAGGTGTCGATGATATAAATCACTTCACGGGGCAGGGATTGTTTGGCTTGCTCGGCAGGTTCCGGCGGCAATACCATCATGAAGTGATACAAACCATCTTGCTTTTTTTCGGTAAACAGTGCCGCACGAGGCGCCTGACCCACGCCGGGTGTCCATACCAATTCGAAATCGTGGTCGGCGGGTACCCGACCCGCTGCTAAAGTAATGGTTTTCTTACCGGTTCCATGATGCGTGCTGTTGATTTGATGATAACTACTCTTAAGTTTTTGGAGAGGAAAACCTGCATCCAGTTCAATGTGCATGCTCACTGGATTGACCTTGCCCTCGCCCACATGAACCGGTGGGGTCACGCGCGAGGCATCGGCTACCTCATCTGTATTTTGTGCCCAACCCGTACCGGAAAACTGACTAATACGTTCTTTATGTTGGATCGGCTTGCCGGGAATGTAGCGCGGTGTAATCGCCAAAGGGAAACGCAGGCGAAAATCACCCTGATCGTAACGCAGGGTTTGCTGATACTCGATTTCAACAATAATGGTTTCGTGCGGACCGATATTGGCCACCGAGTTGGTAAACATATTGGGCCGTTCCTGCTCGATGAGCGAGGCCTTTTTGCCTGCGCGTTTGGCTTGTTCATAGATGCGCTTGGCCTCGGCACGTTCCTTGATTTTGCCTTCAATAACACGCTCGCCAATGCGCATGCGTAAGTGATCAACCGCAGCATTCTCAGGTAATGGAAAAACATAAATGCCTTCAAGCCATTCGTTGGTCTGGTTTTTGAATTCCTGAGAGACCACCGCCCTTACGATCATACCGCTGATACGCATATCAACGTCGGTTTTTAAAATTGGTGCGGGAAGAAAAACGCCGGTTTTTGATGTTTTAAACAGCAAACTGCCGCGCGTTACATCGCCCATACGCATTTCAGATGCCTGATCGACCTCACCACGCGCCGCTGCAGCGACAGGCTTGATAAGAAAAAGCGTGGTAAGCAAAATCGCAACGACCAGCAGAAAGCCGATCCCCAGTGTGCGCAGGTAACGCCGACAACGACTACGCCGTGTACGGCTTTCCTGCCAGATAGTCTGATCCAGCAGATGTTTTCTTGTTAGACGGCTCATTATGTTGCTCCGTTGTGAGTAGTGGGCTCTTCACAACGAAGTACAACGAATCAGACTGACTGAACGGTGACTAAACTATGGCTTTCCGCTCAGCAATTATGACGAAAAATGACGTGCCGCTCAGGAACGCAGGGTTTGCATGTAGTCAGTGAGCTGCGAACGGCAGTCCAGAAAGGTCGCCGGATTTTGTGATGCCTTGGCCAGACCCACACAACCCTCAATGGCGCCAACGATAAATGTTGCAGCGACCTGCGGTTTGACCCGCGCGGCAATGATGCCCTTGGCCTGCCCCCGCGCCAGTGCGTCGGCAACTGTGCCAATCCAGAATTGGAACACCGAATCAATGCGTTGTTGAAAGCCCGCATCCAAAGGCGCCATCTCTTGCGCAAGATTGTTTAATGGACAACCGCGGATCGGTTCATTGGGATCCACTTCGGCTATCATCATATCCAGCTTCGACTCGACTGCGGCGATGGGATCATCCGCTTGTTGCATGGCCTCCAACCAGCGACCGGTCATGAATTTTTCTATCACGTCATCCAGCACCGCGTAGCCAAGTTCCTGCTTGCTGGCAAAGTGATGATAGAACGCGCCTTTTTTTAAACCGGTGCGCGCCAACACCTCATCGATACGCATGCCCTGAAAGCCGTTCTGATAAATTTCTTCATAGGCGGCCTCAAGCAGGCGACTGCGGGTCTGATCCGGATTGCGTACGGTACTCATTTCAATGCTCCACGCCCTGCAGGCAATACATTCTAGCCAGCGGACAAAAATTAGTCTGATCTTAATCTAATTTAACTTAAGTATAGACAGACTAGTTGGTCTGTACTAGTCTCTGTTCTATCGGACCAGTTGGTCTGTTCTTTAATTGGATGTTTGGAATCGTTGGGGCCCGCCGCCTACTGGCCGGTGAAAAGGAGAAAAATCATGGGAGAACAACTAGATAGATGGTCCATGCGGTATGCGGCATGGATTCTGCGATACCGCTGGCTCGTGATTCTGGCCACCCTGCTGGCGGTCCTGGCCGCGGCAAGTGGCGGTCGGCACCTGAGCTTTTCAACCAATTATCGGGTGTTTTTCAGCCAGGAAAATCCCGAGCTCACCGCCTTTGAATCCTTCCAGAAAACCTACACCAAGAACGACAACATCTTATTCGTACTTCAACCCGCCGAAGGCGAGGTGTTTACCCCCCGACTCGCCGAAGCCATGGAATGGCTCACCGCTGAGGCCTGGAAGATCCCGTATGCCATTCGTGTCGACTCCGTCAGTAACTTTCAGCATACACGTGCCACGGGTGATGATCTCACGGTTGAGGATCTAATCCGCGACGGTCGCGATCTGACTCCATCGGAACTGGCCGAGCGCCAGGCCGTTGCACTCGCCGAACCTTTACTGCGGGACAATCTGATCTCTCCGGATGCCGACACCACCGGCGTGAATGTCACCATTCAGTACCCTGAACTCAACATTAATGAGGTTCCCCAGGCGGTTGCGTTTGCGCGCGGTCTCGCAGATGAACTCCGGGCGAATTATCCGGAATTGACCATCGCTATATCCGGCGTCTCCATGCTCAACAACGCCTTCGCCGAGGCGGGCCAAAAGGATGTGCAAACGCTCGTGCCGCTCATGTACGGCGTGTTGCTGTTGGTCATGACGATAATGTTGCGCAGTGTATCGGGCACTATCACGACGGTGTTGGTTATTGCGTTGTCTACGCTGACCGCTATGGGGCTCGCCGGCCACTTCGGTATCAAGCTCACGCCGATTTCCATTACTGCACCGACTATTATCATGACGTTGGCCATTGCCGACAGCATACACATTCTGGTGTCAATGTTCGGTTTGATGCGTGAGGGCCTCGACAAGATCAGTGCGTTAAAGGAAAGCCTGCGCATCAATTTTCTGCCTGTCACCATCACCAGCCTGACTACAATTGTAGGTTTCCTGAGTTTGAATTTTTCCGATGCCCCGCCCTTTTGGCATCTCGGTAACATCACCGCCATGGGAATTGCAGCCGCGTGGGTGTTTTCTCTCGCTTTCCTGCCGGCATTCATCAGTCTGATGCCGGTACGTGTCAAAGAGCACGGCTCATTGTTAGGTCGTACCGAGCGCACGCTGGAACGGCTGGCTGACTGGGTTATTTTGCGACGCCGTGGCGTACTCATGAGTATGGGAACTGTTGCGCTTGTGTTGATTGCTCTGGCTCCCACCATTTCACTCAATGATCAGTTCGTACGATATTTCGATCACCGTGTCGAATTCAGAAACGACGCTGACTTTGCGGCGGAAAACCTTAACGGCGTATATATTATCGAGTACTCGGTTCCTGGCTCTGAGTCTGGCGGCATTAGCGAACCCCGGTATCTTGAACGTCTCGATGCGTTTACAACCTGGTTGCGATCGCAACCGGAAGTCATGCATGTCTACAGTTTCAGTGACATTATCAAACGACTTAACAAAAACATGCATGCAGACGAGGACTCATGGTATCTCATTCCTGAAGACCGTAATCTCTCAGCGCAGTACCTACTGTTGTATGAACTCTCGCTACCCTACGGTTTGGATCTGAATGATCGGATCAGTGTTGATAAGTCATCTACACGAGTTAGCGTTACGATTGAGGAGATCTCAACTGGAAAAATTCGCGAGTTTCTGAATCGATCTACCGGCTGGCTTGAGGACAACACACCGGCCTATATGCATAACCAACCCACCGGTGCCACCGTAATGTTTAGCTACATTTCGCAGCGTAACATCGAAAGTATGTTACGTGGTAACGCATTTGCCATTTTGGTTATCGCCGGCATCATGATCCTAAGCCTGCGCTCGGTCGGACTGGGTCTGTTGTCATTGATCCCGAACGCCGTGCCGATTCTGATGACCTTTGGTGTGTGGGCGCTGTTGGTGGGACAGGTTGGTATGGCCGCCGCCACGGTAACCGCCACCTCGCTCGGAATTGTTGTGGACGATACCGTGCACTTCCTGACCAAGTACCTGCGTGCACGACGTGAAAAAGGACTGGACCGGGCGGATGCCGTTCGCTACGCGTTCCGAACGGTTGGCACGGCCATTGTTGTTACAACAATTGTACTGACCATTGGCTTCAGCATCCTGGCCGGATCCACGTTCCTCATCAACGCACAAATGGGTTTACTGACCGCGCTTGCCGTTGTACTGGCCTTGGTGGTTGATTTCCTGCTGTTACCGGCCCTGCTGCTCATAGGCTATAAAACTGAAAAGGAGACTAGTTATGAACTCAAAGAAGCTGAACAAGTCGCTTAGCGCACTAGCATTGGTAGTTGCGATTGCCGGTGGCACGGGTGCCAGTACCGCCTTCGCCGCAGAGGGCGCAGAGGCGAAGGGTTTCGAAGTTGCAGCGCGGAGCGATCGCAGTGACCTGGGCTTTGGCGATAGCAGTGTGTATTTGAAAATGGTGCTACGTAATGCAGCGGGACAGGAAACCACCCGTAGTCTGTATATAAAAACATTGGAAAAACCCAATGAAAACGTAGGCGACAAAAGCCTGATCGTGTTTGACAAGCCGGCAGACATTGATGGAACAGCTCTGCTTTCGCACGCACGCATCCTTGAGGCAGACAATCAATGGTTGTTTCTTCCGGCATTGAAGCGAACCAAACGTATTTCGTCGGTAAACAAATCGGGCCCGTTTGTCGGCAGCGAGTTTGCCTTTGAGGATTTCACCGCGCTCGAACTTAACAAATTCACCTACAGATATCTGCGCAGTGAGGCCTGCGGTGATCTGACCTGTGACGTTGTGGAACGTAAACCGCGCTATGAGCACTCAGGATATACGCGTCAGCTCTCCTGGATCGACCAGGACATTCACCAGGTCAGACGTGTTGAATTTTTCGATCGGCGCGGTGATCTGTTGAAGGTGCTAACCCTGACCGACTACCGCCAATATCAGGATAAATTCTGGCGTGCACACAAACTAAGTATGGACAACATGCAAACCAAGAAGCACACCGATCTGAACTACAGTGACTATAAGTTTGGTTCCGGGCTAAATGAACGTAATTTTGAAAAGGTAGCGTTGCGACGCGTACGGTAAAGCTTACTTGGGCCCCGCTGCACACGGACGTGCTCGGCTCAAACACCATGACAAATTACACACCGACTTACGGATTGGGTTTTGAATTTTTCCCGTATACCCCTTCGATTTCCCGTTACACCAATCCTGCGTTTTTTAATGATCGTGCTGATTGGTTTTCCGACAGGCGCATTCGCTGAGAGCGGCTTTGAGTTCAGCGGCTTCGTCGGTGCGGAAACACGCTATTTCACAGAAGCCCCACAATTCCCGGGGCAGAAAGACGGCCCGCAAAATTCACTGGTTCTGCAGCCCGAGTTCCGCTGGGAATGGGATGACCAGCGGGTTACATTTGTGCCGTTCTATCGTGAAGACAGCATGGATGACAATCGCTCTCATGGTGATATTCGAGAACTTAACTGGCGCAAGGCGGGTGGAGACTGGGATCTGCTGGTGGGTATTGGCCAGATTTTCTGGGGCGTCACAGAATCGCGGCATCTGGTTGATATTATCAACCAGACCGATCTGGTCGAGAATATTAATTTGGAAGAAAAACTCGGCCAGCCCATGCTCAACATCGCCACCATTAACGACTGGGGCACTGCTAGTTTTTTTGTGTTGCCTGGTTTTCGCGAGCGTACATTCCCAGGCGTAAACGGCCGATTACGTACGCCACTTCCTATAGACACAGATAATCCCGAGTATGAATCCGGTGCTGAAGATCGGCACGTCGATTTTGCTGTGCGGTATGAACATGTACTGGGCGACTGGGATATTGGCGCCAATTATTTTTACGGCACCGGCCGTGAACCGCGATTGGTCCTGGATCTTCCAAATCAGCGATTCATACCTTTTTATGATCTAATAAACCAGGTCGGTACGGATCTGCAGTACACATACGAAGCCTGGCTGTTTAAATTTGAAGGTATCGTGCGAGAGGGTCAGGGAAAAACCTTTGGTTCGGTCGTGGCCGGGTTCGAGTACACCTTTTTCCAGGTCGCCGAATCCATAATCGACGTCGGCCTCTTGTTTGAATACTTGTATGACGGCCGTGACGAAACTGCACCCCCCACCCTGTTTGATGAGGACATTTTTCTGGGCACCCGAGTAGCCTTTAACGATGTACAGGACAGTTCCATTCTTGCCGGTGTGGTCTTCGATCCCGACAAAAATGAAAAATTCTACACAATAGAGGCAGAGCGCCGTTTCGGCGACAGTTTTACCGGTGAGCTGGAGATCCGCGTATTTTCAGACGCACCGTTTGGTACCCTGCTTAATGCATTCAGTCAGGACGATTTCATTCAGCTTGGGGTGAATTACTATTTCTAACAAGCTAACAACTGCGAGATACAATTCCAGTCAACTACGTCCGTTTATTCAGACGCGCTGAAGATCAAATCAATCACCGCCTCAGCCTGTAGCCAGTCAATTTCCGGCCCACCTACATGGGGATCCCGGTTTTGAGAAATCACAAAAGCGGCCTCACTGATCATTCGCTCGCGCTCGTTAAAACTGATATTTGGTTTCTCTCCCTGACTACCTGCAGCCAGCCATCTCACCGTTTCTTTTGACGACTCCGGCTTCGTTGTAATTTTGGATTTTGAACCGGCCTTTGTTTTCGTCGCAGGCTTTTTGTTGGTCGCAGCTTCTTTCTTTTTACCGGCTGTCGTGGTGGAGGCAGCTTGGTTCGAAGCCGCGGTCTTTTTCGACTTGGCTACCGTCGTCTTGGCGGCGGGCTTCTTGGGGGCGGTTTTACTTGTCTTCTTTGCGGCCATCTAGTGTTCCTCCTTGGCGAAAGGCTTGATTGTAAATTCAGGGTATTACACTTCCTTGACTAGGCATAAGCTAGGCGTGCTTTCTCTACGGGCCCTATGTAAACGTCACAATAATACCCGGACGCCTCTTTATATTGTGGACCAAAATTTTCGCTTTTGCCTAAAAAATTACCCAGGCCAGATCAACCGGGAAAACGCTGCATATCGGCACCAATGTTGTGCAAAAAAAGCGTTAGAGTTGTTAGAACAGTAGATTGATCGATGCCCTCACGTGGGCACCAACGCGTGGCGTTTCTTGAACATTAGCTCAGTGAAACATACCGCTCGCTTGCCAAGATTTCTATCCCAACTCCGGCCTTTGCGAGACAGCTCTGCGACAGGTCCGCAATCCAAAGGCGGCATACGCCGGGCACCAGCCAAAGAACGCGGTCGCAAAAGGCACCAGGCCAATAGTGGCCCATTCGAGGTTGGGTTGCAGGTGGTATGCAGTGAGCAGAGTGATTCCGACCAGTAGTCGAAAGATCCGATCATAGATTCCGATGTTGGTGATCATTGGATTACCTCCCAGTGACAGCATCACGCAACGATATATAGCGTTATTTATAGCCACTTTTAGAGGGCCTAGATCGTGCCCGGATCACAAAAGCCGAAACATCCTCACAAATCACCAGCAGGCAACCCGTTTCCTGGGGGCGACTGAAAAATCGTTGCAAATGAACAACCTGTCGATGTCGCCACCATTTTTCCAGTTTGGCCCATATTCGTACGTTGTTTGATTTTTTCTGTAAATTCAATGTGCAAGCGACCGTTTTTAACCTAAACTATCGGCGTAGCCGACGTTGGAGAAAACGGCGCGCTTCGCTCGATAAAGTCCGCGTCGCTTGACCCGGAGGCGGGTTGTTTTTAGTCTCTCGGGAGCCCGGGAGGTCCCGAATCAGTCTGATGATTCGAGGTTAAAGGAAGATAACAGGTCAACCGTAATGTACCGTTCGTATTTCGGCCTCAGCGAAAATCCGTTTTCACTCACGCCCGACCCGCGTTTTCTGTTTCTGAGCGCACGGCATCGGGAAGGTATTGCACACCTTATTTATGGTATGGGCCGCGGCGGTGGATTCGTGCAGCTCACCGGCGAAGTGGGTACCGGTAAAACCACGCTGTATCGCAGCGTATTGGCCCATTCCCACAAAAACGTCGATATTGCGCTGGTTCTGAACCCACGGCAGACGGCATTTGAGTTACTTGCCTCGATTTGCGACGAATTACACGTTGAATATGACAAGACCACCAGCATCAAGGACCTGGTGGATGCGCTGAACCGTCACTTGCTGAAGGCGCACGCACAAGGTCGGCGCACCGTGCTCATTATCGATGAAGCACAGAACCTCGACATCAGCGTCCTGGAACAGATTCGTTTGCTGACTAATCTGGAAACCGCCAAACACAAGTTGCTGCAAATCGTTCTCATTGGCCAGCCCGAGTTACAAAAGTTGCTCAAACGCGCGGATTTGCGCCAACTCAATCAACGCATCACCGCACGTTATCATCTCACGCCCTTGTCGGCCGGTGAGACCTCGGCCTACATACTGCATCGTCTACGCCGGGCCGGTCGTACGACGCCCTTGTTTACAGAGTCCGCCATGCAGGTGATCCATCGCCTATCCGGCGGGGTACCGCGACTGGTTAACATCATCTGTGAACGTTCACTGCTTGCAGGCTACGCAGAACAGCGCAGCGAGATTGGCCCGAAAATCGTACGCAAGGCCGCCCTGGAATCCGCGGGCAAAAAACTTCCGCCACGTCTCACTCAAGCAGCCGCCGTCGCGGCTAGCGTCGTCATTGTCGGTGTGCTGTTAGCCTGGTTGCTGCCGGGTGCACAATCCGGCTCCGATGGGGCGCGCACGGACACAGCGCAACAAACCGCGTTGCCGGCCGAACAATCATCGCCGACAACCGATACATCAACTCCGTCCGTCAACACAAAGCTGGCGGCGATTACACGGTCCAACTTACCCGCTGAAACTGCATTGCATCCAGACCCGCAGGATTCTAAATCGACGGACTCGCAGACGTCCGACACAAATGACGACATGGAGTCCGAGACCATCGCGCAAGCGGAAAGCACCTTACAGAACCCATCGACGAATGTGAGCACCGCAACGGCAACACCGATTGTCGAACACAAAGCCAAATTACGCGATCAACTCCGCGATGGCACCTTGAAAACAGACACAACGACCGCGTTCACCACGCTGTTCCGTTACTGGGATCTTGATTACAAAAATCTCCCCGGCAAAACCGTGTGCGCCCGAGCCGAGGCCGGCGGTTTACGGTGTATCGCGCGGCGTGGCAGTCTGTCGAGCGTTCGCGTTTATGAGCGGCCCACGGTTTTCGATCTCATTGATAATTACGGCAGCCTGCATCGCGCCACTATCGTGCAACTTAACGATAATGAAGCCACACTGGATTTCGGCGGCCGGATCGAGAAAGTTTCTTTGGCGCAACTTGAGGCGGCCTGGTTTGGAAGCTATGTTTTGCTGTGGCGTCCACCGAAGATTGGCACCCAGAGTTTGCAGGAAGGCTCACGTGGACCCGAGGTTGTGTGGTTGCGTAAGCAACTGGATCGGGCTGAGAATTACATCAGCGGTGACGCACCCAGTCCCTATTTCGACGAGCGACTTACCCTACGCGTGGTAAATTTCCAACGCACCCATGGTATTCCGGCCGATGGCGTTGTGGGACAGCAAACCATGCTGAAGATCAACAGTGTGACCGCGAACCCGCCGGTGCCTTTGCTTTCACGTGCGACACCGTACGTGCAGGGGCGCTAAATGTCGTACATTCTCCAGGCACTGGCCCAATCGGAGCGTGAACGACACCAGGAAGAGAATCCAGATCTCAGTCGTGTGTTCGATGCAGAAACCACACTCCAAGCCCCCCGTAAACGGCGTCTGATCATAGTTATCGCGCTGATCGCTAATGCAATGTTAATTGCCGGCATTTTTATGCTGGCGAACAACACCGACAATGCCGAGCTGGCCAGTTCTTCTGCAGTGACGATTGTGGAGCCGTCTCCTTCAAGAACGCCAGCTATATCAACGACTCCAGCCCCCACTCCTGTGCCCGTTCAAATACCGGTTCAAGCGCCAGCCAAAAAACAGACTCCGGCAGCCGCACCAGTCACAGCACCCGCGCCCGTTTTAACTCCAGAAATTGCTGCACCGCCGGTGTCGACCAATCCGGAGTTGATAGAGATTCCCGATACAACTCCCTCATACCGGCAGCCGGAAATGCCTGTTGCCCTGCCTCAGACGCAAACCGTTTCGGCTCCGGAGCAGAACAGTTCCAATCAAAGATCAGGTCAAACATCGGCTCAAACACCGGTGCAAACTTCCAACCAAACTCAGGAAGCGAATCCGGTAGAAACGGAGATTCCCATTTTGGAACCAGTTGCCGCTGAAGAAACTTCAACCGTTGCGCAGCTCACGGACAATGAACCTACGTCCTGGACAACCGGCGTAGATGAACAGGTACACGCTTTACAGGGAATCGATATGACGATTCACGTCTACTCTGCACAGCCCGGAGATCGATTCGTATTCATTAATGGAAAACAGTACCGCGAAGGTGATACGCTCGCTGCAAACGGTGCGGAGCTTGCTGCCATTACCCCCGATGGCATCATTGTCGACTTCGGTAACCGACGTACTTTGCTTAACCGGGTCCGTTAGCTCTCCTAAAACAAGCGATTTTATAGACTTGAAATGCCGGCTTGAGCCGGCTTTCATTTGGAGAGACATATTTTTTCTTTCTCAATAACAAATTTGTAAGTGCTAAGGAGCAGACATCATGTTCGATAAGTTTATGCAGAGTAACTATATTGAGGTTTTTGTTGTACCGTGGGGGATCCGCTTAATTACGGCGATACTGATTTTCGTCATTGGACGTTGGCTCGCCAAAACGATAGTTAAGTTCATTCGCAACTTAATGTTGAAAAGCAAACTCGACGAAATTCTGGTTAAATTTCTCGGGAATATTGCGTACGCCCTGCTCATCGTCATCGTCGTACTGGCCGCACTCGAACAACTTGGCGTTCAAACCACTTCTGCATTGGCAATCCTCGGCGCTGCAGGCCTGGCGGTTGGCCTGTCTCTACAAAGTTCGCTATCAAACTTTGCCGCCGGCGTCATGCTCGTTATTTTCAGACCCTTCAACGAAGGTGATTTTGTTGAGGCGGGTGGAACAAGTGGTGTTGTTGAGACTATCGATATTTTCAAAACCGTACTACGTACCGGTGATAACCGCGAAGTAATTGTGCCAAATGGGCAAATTTACGGCGGCACTATTATTAATTTTTCGGCCCGCGACACTCGGCGCATCGATCTTGTTTTCGGCATTGGCTACGACGACGATATCCGCCAGTCCAAGGAAATCATTGATGCGGAGTTGAAAAAAGACACTCGAATCCTGGGTGATCCGGAACCGACCGTAATGGTGCTCGAACTCGGCGCCAGCAGCGTTGATCTCGCTGTGCGTCCCTGGGTTAACAGCGCCGATTACTGGGGCGTACGTTCGGATCTGCTGGAAAACATCAAGATTGCGTTCGACAAAGCCGGTATTTCGATTCCCTACCCTCAGCAAGATCTGCATATCAAGGAGGTGGCTGAGCTTAAATCGGTATCCTGATTTCTCAGCTAGTTGTGTAACCCATTGCCGCGGACGCTCGTCCCTAAAACGTAGCCCCCTGCCGGGAAGTTTGGGAAGCACAGTAATAGTAGGCAGTTAGTTCCTACTGGCGTAAAATCGCCGGCAGTGGATAATTTTGACATGGAAACTCAAGGAGAGTACGTAATGCGTGGATTTATCGGTTTTTTTATAGTGGGTTTGATTTTCGGAGTACCAACGGCACAAGCCGACTGGGTTTTAAAGCAAGAAGTCAAAACTGATATGCAGCAGGCTCAGGGTTCGCCCGGCGCAAAAAATATGCCCGGCATGGGTCCAACCAGCCAGACACAAACCATGTTTACTCGGGCGGATGCCGTGCGCATTGAACAGGATGACGGTCAGGTCACTATAATGCGCCTACGCGGTAAGAATCTCTCCGCCTACGTGGTTAACCCGGCACAAAAAACCTACAGCGACGCCACGCAGATGCTGCCCATGATGTCCATGGCAGCGATGTTTTTTGTTGACTGCAACAAACAGGGCGTGTGCAAGGAACGCACTAACATTATTACTCCGGCAGGAAGTGAGTCGCGCGTGATCAGTGGATTCAAAACGCAAAAGGCGAAAATGAATGTGCCGAAGGAAATGATGTTTGGCAGCGGTGGCACACCCACTGTGTGGATGACCAAGGATTCGAAAGCTCTGGCTGCAGAAGAACGTGCACGCATGATGTTATTTGCAAAGGGCCTGGCGGGTATGGGTATGCCTGCAAATAATCTTCCGGAACTGGTGCAAAAGAGTTACGACAAGGTGGCCAAGCAATTTGGCGTACCGGTGGAAACGGTCATGGATATGGGCATGATGAAAAGCACCACGCGTGTCCTCGCCATTGAAGAAAAGAAACTATCCGACGACTTGTTCGAAGTTCCGAAGGGCTACAAACAGACCGCTATGTTCCCGCAAATGCCTGAGGGTATACCCCCGCCACAATAACTCTAAAGGCACACGTGCTACCGAAGGGCGCAAAACCATATTTGCTTTGCGCCCTTCGTATTTTCTTATGCCCACTTCCCTGCAACAGATCAAACGCCATCAGGCTAACCTACGGCGCTGTACACGTTGTACCGAAATGCTTGGCCCGCCGGTAACCGGTCAGCCAGTAATTTCCAAAGTCGTGCTCGTCGGTCAGGCACCAGGTCCGAAGGAAATTGAAGTTCATAAACCATTTGCCTGGACGGCTGGTAAAACTTTATTCAAATGGTTTGATTCTATTGGTCTTGATGAAGATCAGTTTCGTAGCCATGTGTACATGGCGGCAGTATGCCGCTGCTTCCCCGGAAAAAACCCTCGCGGTGGTGATCGCGTCCCCGATCCAATTGAAATCACGCATTGTTCCGGTTGGCTGAAAAAGGAGCTGACATTGCTGCAACCGGAACTCATCATTCCTACCGGTAAGCTGGCTATCGCCCAACTTATGGAGGTAAAACGCCTCAATGACGTCGTCGGTGCGCAGCATCGTGTGAGCCTGCATGGTGTGACCTGCGATAGCATCCCTCTACCCCATCCTTCTGGTGCCTCAACCTGGCATCGCACAGAACCCGGTAAGTCCATGTTAAACAAGGCATTGAAGCTCATCAAACGCCATCACGCCTGGCGGGAAATAACTCGCCAGATAACGGGCTAAGCTGCGCTGTAAAAATTTTGTTCGTTGGGTTGATTTTAGTACTAATTAGGACTATTGTTATTCGTACATTCACTGTCACGAGCGAAATGAATATGTCCCGAGCGGAAACCCTGACAGCTAAAAACGCATCACAACAGGCATTTTTCCCTCTCATGCGAGAACTGGTACGGACCTACCAAGCGTTTGCGTCACTCGATGCTGCCGGCTATCACGATACCGAACTGACTGTCTCGCAGGCCGACGTGATTTTCACTCTCGGCAACACCCCCGGAATGACCTTTAAAGAAATCGGTGAACAAACCCTGATCACCAAGGGTACCCTCACCGGGGTTATCGACCGATTGGAAGAAAAGGGCCTGGTTAGTCGCAAGGCAGATATCGACGACCGTCGTTGTATGCGTGTGATACTCACGGCTCGTGGCGAGAAGGTTTTTCAAAAGGAATTCCCACGACAGGTGGGCTTTCTCAAATCTCACTTCGATCGGTTGAGCAAAAAGGAAATGCAACAAACAATTTTGGTCCTGCAAAAACTTCGTACAGCTTTGAGCTGAAATTTTTTACCCATTTAGTACTAACCAGTACTTTTAAACCCGCCAACAGGAGCAGCCTATGAACAACTCATCTGACCCACAAACCGGTCCTATCGAAGTTAGCGTCGCCGCAGACGAAACGTACTACTGGTGTCGATGCGGCCGCAGTAAAAACCAGCCCTTTTGCGACGGCTCGCATCAAGGCAGTGAATTCGAACCTCTGGCATTTACCGCAGAAAAAACTGACAAGGTTTGGCTGTGCACTTGCAAAAATACGGCCAATGCACCGTTTTGCGATGGCAGCCACGAAAAACATGACTAACCGTAAAACCAAACCCAAAACGTTACATTGCAGAAATAAGGAGAAATGATCATGCGAAACGAAAACAACATTGCCTACGCCACGCTCATCCTGCGCCTCGCTCTGGGGTGCATGTTTATTGCGCACGGGCTTCTTAAAGTAATGGTGTTTACCCTACCCGGTACGGTGCAGTTTTTTGATGCGGTCGGTTTCCCGGGTTGGCTGGCCTACCCGGTTGCCATTATGGAAATCGGTGGCGGCACACTGCTGTTGCTTGGAATCGGAACCCGCTGGGTCGCCCTTGTCCTGCTGCCGGTACTGCTCGGCGCGGTGTTTGTGCACCTGGGTAATGGCTGGGTGTTCTCCAACGCCAACGGCGGCTGGGAATATCCGGCGTTTCTGGTCGTGGCCAGTATTGTCCAGGCACTTTTGGGAAGCGGTCCGTACGCCGTAAAAATACCGCTGGCTCGCCACACCGCCGCCACCGTGTAATAGGCTGATCTAAATCGTGTTTCCCGGCCCGGTAGCCGCCGGGTCGGGAAACATTTGCGCACGACCTCGACAAGTTACGGGCCTTGGACTAAACTTACTTACTAGTAAGTAAACACCAAAAGAAGCCCAACATGAGCCCGCCCCGCAGCAACACCAAAGACGCAATTCTCGACACTGCAGAATCTCTGCTGCAGGAGCGCGGTTTTAATGCCTTTTCCTACCAGCATATTTCCGAACAGTTAGGCGTTAAAAATGCCGCCATTCATTATCACTTTCCTAACAAGGCCGGCCTGGGTGTGGCCGTCATTGAGCGCTACAACCGTAACTTTCATGACTGGGTTGCCAGACACCAACAGCGAGGCACCAAACCCCTGGCCATGTTACGTGGTTACTTCGCTATCCCATTAAGATTTATGCGCGATGGCCAGAAGGCATGTCCACTGGGTGTTTTAGAAGCCGAATTCGGTGCGATACCTGATCCCATGCGCGACGCTGTGCGCACCCTGGATGCCGATATTCGTGGATTTTTATCTGAAGCGTTGGAACAAGGTCGACAGCAAGCCGTGTTTCAGTTTAACGGCACAGCCCAGGATAAGGCCCTGCTGGTGGTGTCCGCCCTGCAAGGCGCCCTGCAAATATCGCGCGCCGCAGGAACTAAAGCGTTTATGACGGTAATCCGTCAGATTGAACGTGATCTTGGTGTAGAGGAACAGCGTGATAAAATTTCTTCGCAATCATTGCTTGTTAGCAGATAACTATTCAAGGGAGTGCAAAATGGCAAATAAAAAGGGAAATCGAAAAAACAGGACACGCCGTCTACGTCGCACACACGAGCGGCTCATGTGGGCGGGACTACGATTCGGCTTCAAAGTAGGCGGCACTTTGTTCCCGGCACTCACCACCCGTTTCGCTTACCGTCTCTGGCTTAAAACACGGCGGTTCACAACGCCGCTGCGTGAATTATGTTACGAAGAAACCGCCACGCTTGAGTATCTGAATCATGCCGGTCTACCGCTGGCGACGTATCGTTGGGGTGAGGGGCCAAAAGTGTTACTGGCACACGGGTGGAGTGGTCGCGCCACGCAGTTACACGCGTTTGTTGATCCGCTACTGCAGGCAGGTTACCAGGTCATCGCCATGGACGCACCGGCACATGGTCGCACACCCGGGAAACAAACCAATGTCCTGGAATATGTGGCAGCGCTAGCCAGGGTGCAGCATCGCTTCGGTCCGTTTAGCGGCACCATTGCGCATTCTTTTGGCAACCCGGCCGTCATGCTGGCCATGCAAGAAGGCGTATTGAGTACCACGCATGTAGTTGCCATCAGTCCGCCCAGTACCCTGCTCGGCATGCTGTATAAATTCTCGGCAATGTTCGATTTACCAGCTCCGGTAACGGATCGATTACGCTCTCGCGTAGAGCATGAATTTGGAGCGGACATATGGCAGCGTATGTCGGTGGAAGCCGTCGCGCCGAAACTGCGCACGCCCGCACTCGTAATTCATGACGAAAACGACACCGACGTTCCCATTGAAGAAGGCGAAACCACCGCAGCATACTGGCCGAATGCGAAAATAATGCGCACCAAGGGGCTCGGACACACACGCATTTTACGTGCGGGCGCAGTCATCGACGCCGCCGTTGCGTTTATCGATGATATGGACGTTGATGTCGGTGATTCAATTGACTCTGACACTCACAATTTTTCACAAAACGAAGCGCCGGCCCGGACTGTAGTCAGCGCCGTAAATAAATCCTCTGATCTGGAACCGTGGGCGAAAAAATTCTTTGGCCTCCGAAAACTTTGTCCATACTACAAAAAGTGATCAGCGTTCAAAGGTAAATACCGCATCAGCAGCACGATGTGTGCTGGCTGATTCCGTATGCAACTCCCAACGATCGGTAAGTTGGAAGCGCACGCGCAACACCGACGTCGGATTGAGCACGCTCGTGACGTAGTTGACATACACCCGCGGCGACAAAAATGTCCCGAAACCAATTCCCGTATCGGTACCGGCCCCCGGCTGGGTCAGTTGATCTGCGCCGAAACTGGTTTCCCTAACCATCCGACCAAACAGGAGATACGACATCGCCTCACTTTCCGGCATCGACGGAATGGAAAACACGCTGATCTCCGGTGATTTCAGGCGCCCACTCACCCGTACGCCGGCAGTCACATCACCTGTCCTACGTGTGGCCCGCGCGTCGATACCCGGATCATCTACCGGTCCACCGGTAAAAATGACCCGCCCGAGATCGATATTCAAGGAAACACCGAAAGCACTGAACCTGCCTTCGGTTATATGTAACGCACCCTGCCCCATGGAGGCTCTACCCGGCTCATCAACAACCTCGATATCACCAGCCAGTTTTCCGCGTAAGCCGTAGCCGTTGAACTCGACATCATCACCCACAATCACCTTAACATTGCTGTACACCAACAAGCGGGTCGCACGCGCACGACGCTCTTCTTCAGTTTCAAGATCGTCGACAAACACGACATCACGCGAAACCGGCACATTGGATGGTAAAGACACCGCTCTGACACTGGCACGGGGTATTTCCACCTGGCCATTCACATCGATGCGTCGCCCTTTACGCTTGATTTCCAAATCGGGGGACACCACTGCCTTGGCATCGGGAAGATTGACAACCTGAAACTGGCTTCCTTTCAGCCGTAATGTACCCGGCGAACCTTGGCGTGGATCAAATTCCAATTCGCCTTCCATGGTGAGGCTCCCTTCACCGGACTTCGCCGAACCGGATAGTCGCAACTGTTCATCATTGGCACCTTGTGCGTTCAGATTAATGTCCTGCAAATTCAAACCGAGTTGCGGTATAGCAACACTGGCCTGACGAACCGACGCCTGACCGGCGAAGCGCGGTTCCTGCAATGTGCCGTCAAGGGTCAGATTGGAAACCAGTTCACCCGACAATTCGCCCAGTTCAGGATAAAACAAACGCGCCAAACTCAATTGCCGTGTGTTGATATCAAGCCGACCGCCCACGGTGTTGTCTTCAAAATCGGTATTTAGTAAATCCGTACCCGGCAAATGTAACGCGCCGTCCAGCTTTCCGCCCTCACTGAATTCGACTTGCATGTTTGCATCGATACCTTTTTCGCTTTGTAGTACACGCACCCCACCCGTATTGAACGCCAAAATCGTCACCTCGGTATTGTCCTGCATATAGGTCATGGCACCGGGACCAACCGACAAATCCAGATTCGCACTGGTAAACTGCCGCTCCTTGGCAGTAAGTTGTGCGTTCCCATTCAAGGTTCCGCTCAACTTGATCCCAGGTTGGAAAAACGGCTGCAGCAACGCCAGCGGCAGCTTGTTGATGTCCCACGCCGTACTCCAGCCTAGTTGTCGCTGCCAATTGGCCTCGCCACAAAAACGTGCTCCCGAATCAAGCCAACAGAACTGTTCTATATTTGCGGTATCACCCGCCACATTAAACCGCACTGGTTTGTTCAGGCGCCAATATCCGGCGGTCTCGGATTTAAGATCGGCAGTTTGCAGTCGTCCAGACCAAACCTCGTCGGTAACCTCACCCACGATACCAATATCCAGTGATTCCGTTGGATGACGCAGGCTGGCATTGATAACATGCTTCGATCCGGTCCCGTTGGCGTCAGCGGATACTTCGGTCAACGTGAGAGTTCTATACTGAATATCCTTCGCGCTCAATTTCAACGTCGAATGTTTTTTACCTAACAGATCGACATTGAGCCCAGCGTTGATTTCGCTCACTGACGTCAGCGTGCCCCACAGCAGGTCACGGGCGGCCATATCGGCAACGATGGTGGGCCGACGTCGTGGTCCGGTAGCGCGACCGTTAGACTTCACCTCCCCCGCGAGCGACGGGTGCAACACACTCAGGTCGGGTACGGCGATAATCCAAGTGAGATCGATTTGCTCCGCCACGGAACCGGACGCAATCACGGATGCATCGCCATATTTGAAATTCACGTCAGAAACGGAAAAGTGTTGCTTGTCCTTTTTAATTTCACCACGACCCTTTAAGGTCTGGCCGCGTAACACGCCGTCAAGTTCGCTTACCTTCGCATGTATGGAAAAATCCTTGCCCGCCCCACGACCACTGCCGGTTAATTTAATCGCCAACTTACCGGGCCAGTTTTTCTGAAGTGCCGCGGGGTTCAGGCCGCTCCCCTGTACCGCAGCCTGCCAATGGAACTCGGGCGCCCAGGTAATCGAACCCTTACCATTGAGCGCACCGTCAAATACCTTGGCCTGTAAGTTCCGTAGCTCGACATGCCGCTGGCTACCCGCGCCTTGCGTCGACAAATGTTCCGCGTGAATCAACTGGTAGTCAATCGCCGCGTCTTGGAGTACAAACTCGTAGGCCTCCACAGAACCAGAGGCTTGCAAACGACCACCTTGACTATTCAGCAATGGTGGACCTACCAACGGCCATTGAAAATTACGCCATTGTGCATTGCCATCGAATGTCAGCTGCGGCGTAGACAAATTCAGTTTTCCAACTACAAGCGCACTCATGTTACTGCCGAGCTGATTTAATTCTGCCTGCCTTATTTGCACCAGGCCATTTTTATATGAGGCGTCGATCACGGTGGTGATATCCCCCGCCCGTGGTACCTTGGCACCAAACTGACCAGTGACAGCATATTCGGTTAGTGTGCCTTGCGTACTCCCTCGCCCCGAAATCGTGACGTCCGGTAAATCGTCAGCAAGCTGCGCCAATGCAAAGTTATCCAACATCAGTTCGCCCTGCCACTGGAGGTCATTTAAAAAATCGTCCACGGTCCCGATCAGTTTTGCACCGCCGGGTTCTGTAAGCTCACTTGTTACTTTTAGCGCGGTAAGATCACCACTGATGTGTGCGTTGCCAGCGAGACGGTTGATGTCGGTCAACGTGGTGTGCCAATGTACCGTGAGATTCACCGGATAGTCTCCATGCGCGGTGATCTCGCCGCTGATGTGCACTTGGTAATCGACCGCTATAACGCGCAGCGACTCGATGACAATCTCATTTGCCTCGGCTTCACCACGGATCTGCAGGCTTTTAACATGCATAGGTACATCGGCGTCGGCCTGTGAAATACTCACGTCGTTAAATTGCCCACTCTCCAAAACCAGTGGCAACGGCAAATCCAGCTCCAGCAACGCGGTTTCCGTGACTTGCTCATCCGTTTGTGCCGAGGCGGAAATCCGTGTGCCATCCACAGTCAATTGCGACACGTGTATCTGCCCGTTCAGGAGAGATCCGGGATGCCAGTCAAGAAACAGGCGATCAATTTCGATCACTTGACTATCGCTACGATAGGTCACACCTTCAATTTCAATGGGTCCCCATAAGCGGCCATGCACGGCGGTCGCCTGAGTTTCACCTGGCAAACTGTCCGCGGCTTTGAACACAACCCACGTCAACACGGTCTGGGAGTTCAACAGATAAACCAACAACAGCACACCAAGCATGCCAAACACAGTGAGGCCGACAAGGAACTTGACGCCTTTGCGCGTCATAGATCGGGACCTATGGAGACATGTATGCGCCAGGGTTGATCGGGCTCGCTAATGGCCGAGGCAAAATCAAGTCGTATCTGACCGATGGGTGATGTCCAGCGTACACCAACGCCGGCACCTTGGGCGATATCCAAGTCGTCAACGGTATTAAAAGCGTTACCCGCATCGAAAAATCCTGCCACACTCCATCTGCCCGCAACGCGATATTCCAACTCGACGCTGCCGACGATGAGATGCTTACCGCCGATGACCTGCCCCAAAGGGTCAGTCGGCCCTAAGCTGGAAAACTCATAACCACGTATACTTTGGTCGCCACCGGCGTAAAAGCGATACGACGCGGGTAAATCCAACACGGTGTCCACCGCACTGTAACCCGGCCTCGCCACGGGTTAGAAACCGGCCCCGTTTTCCCACCGGCAGGATCCATTTGGTAAACAGCCGTGCCTGCGCAAAGGTAGTGTCGGACAGCAGTTCCTCATGGGCACCGCGCACCGTCCCCGAGATGCGGTGGCCCTTGGGAACAAACAACTGACGACGTGGGATCCGGCGTGTGTAATCGATGCTGGGCACCATGACTCGCGTGGTGCCTTCATCAAGTCCCACTACAAAATCTTCGTTTTGAAAATCAATCGCGAGCGTTTCCCGCCAATCGCCACGCTGCACCATACGCGCAAAACCTAACTGCGCGATTCGACTCTCCCGACTCTCGGGACGTTCCAGCACATAAGCCGCGGTGATATTGAATTCATCATCGCGGGGATTGCGTATGGGAATACGATAACGGGCGCCAACCCCACCACCAATTCCTGACGCATTGATACCCGCCGAAACACGATGGCCTCGGCGATTCAGTCGGCGCCGCTCCCAACCCACGCTGCCACGGATACCGGTATCCGTTGAAAAACCGATACCGAATGAATATTTATTAGGTTTACGCAACACCGGCACGATCTCGACGGGAATCACATAGTCCTTTACCAGGTCGCGACGCGGCTGAACATAAACTTCACTAAAATAGTCACTACTCCCCAAGACGCGTTGCTGTTCAAGAATGTCGTCACTGGAATACGGTTCCCCCTCCCTCAGGGTGATGAACTTTTGAATAAAATCCGCTTCAAATGCGTCCTGTTCCACCGTAATCGCGCCGAAATAATAACGTTCACCGGTTTCGAGATGTAGATGGATGTTCGCGGTACGGGCACGGCGGTCGAGCTCGACGCGGTGTGTGGTCAGTTCGGCATCGAGAAAACCATCCCGCAGTGCCCGCCGCAAAAAATCCCGTTTGGCCTGTTCATAGGCTCCGTGTTGAAAGCGATCACCAATATGTAGTGGAAATTCGTCCTTCAATTCTAGCAACGGCGGATGATCTGCACCGGCACCACTAATCTGGATATTGACTTCGCTGATGGTGGCCGGCGGCCCAGGATCGACCTGATAGCGTGCCCTCCAGAATTCATCAACCAATTCCAGGCTGGATTCAATACGCGGTTCGTAGAACCCGAAGGTTTGGAGGATCTCGGCGATCTCATCGGGCGCACGTTTGTGGGCGCGACGTATTTGTTCAACGGTCGTCTCGGGATCCGGAGTCAGTTGCGTGATGCTCAAGGCATTGCGAACCGTTCTTGTGGTTTTTCTGTCCAGGCCTTTGACTTTCACGCTCAATGCGGTGGCCAGTGCAGCCGGGGAAAACACCACTATCGCCAGCGATATCGCAATCACCACCGCGCGCACGCCAACCGGCGTCCAATGCAGTGCTGGACACTTCACGGGCGCCTGCCAAACCGCCGGTGTACAACGACTGCCTACGCCGTAACCCCTGTCCCGGCGACTGCCCATGATTTTTGTTGTTCTCCGTTATCGAAACAAGACATGACCGATTATAAGGGAAACTCCGTCCCACAATCAGAAACTTAGCGTCGCCGGCGGTGCACTATCCCGGCACGAAAAAAAAGCGATCTGGTTTTGACGAACCCAAATTGGCCTTCTATATTTAACCATATGGTTAAATATAATGACACTCGCCTCAGCCACACTTTTATGGCGCTCTCTGATGCTACCCGGCGCGCGATTCTGGCGCGATTGGCAGACGGCGACGCACTGGTAACGGAATTGGCCTCACCGTTTGATATGTCACTGCCCGCGGTATCCAAGCATCTTGGCATACTGGAACGGGCCGGCTTAATTCAACGTAAGAAAGACGGCCGTATCCGTCGTTGCCAGTTGGATGCGGCGCCACTCAAAGAGGCGGCAGACTGGATCAGTTACTACAAGGAATTCTGGGAAGCACGTCTGGACTCGCTAGCTCAGTATCTCGACGACATAAACAAAAAGGAGAACACCGATGGCACTCGCTGAAACAACCCGTGACTTTACCTTAACGCTCAACCGTAGTCTGAACGCGCCGCGCGAGCAGGTCTATCAAGCCTGGACCGATGTTGAGGCGCTCAGTCGTTGGTTCGCGCCTACTGACGAATACACGACTCGGGTAACCGAGCTCGATGTGCGCGAAGGTGGACGTTATCGCATCGAAATGCATACCCCGGAAGGTGAAATTCACACTGTGGGTGGTGAATACGTCTCCATCGCACCACCGGAAAAGCTGGTGTTCACCTGGTCTTGGGAGCACAGCGAAGATCCTGCGGAAATGCTGGTCACAGTGGAGCTGGTTGATAACGGTGACACAACCGAACTGATCCTGACGCATGATCGTCTGCCCGACGAACATCTACGTGATCTGCATAACGAAGGATGGGAAGGCTGCCTGGGTCGCCTGGTCAAGATGCTCAACGGTTAGTCATATCAACATCCTGATTTTATAAACGGAAGCTGAACTACCTGAAACGGAGATTAAAACATGCGATCAATTTTAATGGTTACAACCGCCCTGCTGCTGCCGGTTTTCTTTGCTGCACAAGCCGGAGAAAAAATGGAACCTTATGTAGGCTCCGCCGAGTTTGAAAAAATCAAAAAACTTGCAGGCACCTGGAGCGGTACGCCGAGTAACGCCAAGGCGGGAGAAAAAGTCACCGTCACCTACAAGGTCACCTCAGCCGGAAGCTCAGTGGTTGAAACGTTATTTCCCGGAATGCGGCACGAGATGGTCTCGGTGTACCATGACGATAACGGTAAACTAAGCATGACTCACTATTGTTCGTTACGCAATCAACCCACGATGAGTTTGCAAAGCAGCAAAAAGAACAAAATGAGTTTATCCTACTCCGGAGGTACTAATCTGGACCCGGCCAAGGACATGCACATGCACATGCATGCGATGCAATTTGAAATTATTGATCAAAACAACATCGTTCATAAATGGACACAGTACGATGCAGGAAAAGCGACTGGTGTAAATACGCTGGCACTGAGCCGGGTTAAATAGCGTTGCACTTAGGAATCAGATTGGTTTTATAAGTAAATTATAGCCACGGGGTTGAACAGTCCTTTGAAGGTTTTTCCCCGTGACTACTCATTGTTCAAAACAACGAAAATGACATTTTGCTATCAGCCGATCAACCTTAGAGCTAAATATGGAATAAGATTAAAAACAAAAATAGCAATTTTGTATTGTCCTAAATACTGAAAATAAGCACGCGACAGATCAGACTCATCCAACCCGAACATTTTACCATGCATTTGAGCGATCGGGCCGCGCATATAAGCGATTATAATTGCAGCAAATGCCAGAATTCCAATATTTATCACCGAGCACCAACCAAAAAATTTCATAAGCATTTCAAGCGACATCATTTTTTGTTCTCCTTTTTTCTACTTTTTTCTTAATTTCACTGAACCAGACAAAGTTCTTTTTAACCCTGGCAACACATTCACCTGACCCAAAGCAAGCGTAAACTCTATCGACGCCCTGCTTGTTTTCTGCATTGATGCACCAAAAACCGAAAAACTGAGCTTAAAGTTTTCACTCGTATAGTTTAATTTTGTTTCACAAAAATCAAATCTTCAGTCTTAAAGCCCAATTCCTTGGCTCGTTTCACGAATCGCTCAACAAGCTGTTTACTTACGGTAGGTGTTCTGGACAGAAACCAAAGATAGGAGGTGTCATTACCCGAAACAAACGCGTACTGATAATTCTCTTTGTCTAATTCAAAAACCACGTAAGAACCGTAAAACGGACCAAA
>CAMYNG010000012.1 GCA_947259765.1 uncultured Ectothiorhodospiraceae bacterium | reverse complement strand
CAATGATGTTGATGGAACCCATAATGGATGACAGGCCCAGCAAGTGTACGGCGAAAATAAAATACGCCAAATTGTTGTACTGACCGGACAGCGGCTCGTAGAACGTCCAGCCGAACGCCGGACCGTTACCTGCCATGAAATCGGAACCCATGAACATGGGCGCCAGAAGCATGGTGCCTGCGAACGGCAGGATCCAGAAGCTCCAGTTATTCATGCGCGGCAGAGCCATATCCGGCGCACCGATCATCATTGGGATGAGCCAGTTCGCCAGCCCCACAGTGGCGGGCATAATGGCGCCGAACACCATAATCAGGCCATGCAGGGTGGTCATCATGTTAAAGAAGTTGGGATCCACCACCTGAATTCCCGGAAACATCAGTTCCGCACGGATGACCATTGCCATGGCCCCACCGATCAAGAGCATGATGAAAGAGAACCAAAGGTATAAGGTACCAATGTCCTTATGGTTGGTCGTAAACAGCCAGCGTGTTATGCCTTTGGCTGGACCGTGATCGTCATGTGAACTCATTTTCTAATTCCTCCGCGCCAAAATCATTTCGCTGACTGAATGTCAGATGGTTGAATCACATCGCCGCTGTCGTTCCCCCAAGCGTTGCGCTCATAGGTCACCACGGCTGCAATATCGTAAGCAGAAAGCTGCCCACCGAACGCTTGCATCGCAGTGCCAGGCGTACCGTTGACTACGATTTTGATATGTCCCAACTTGTCGCCTGTGATAAGGGGCGACTTAATCAGGGATGGGAATACACCCGGAATTCCTTGCCCTGTAGGTTGGTGACACGCGGCGCAACTGGCGTTGTATACTTTTTCACCATCGGCCATCAGCTTGTCCAATTTATACGTCTTACCGGCTGCCGCCATTGCCTCGGCCTTGGCTGCCTTGGCTTTTGCCTGACTTGCCACAACCCACTTCTTGTAATCAGCCTCGCTTCTGACATCGACTACAATCGGCATAAAGCCATGGTCCTTGCCGCACAGTTCAGCGCATTGACCGCGATAAACACCGACCTCTTCCGCCATAAACCAGGATTCGTTAATAAAGCCTGGAATGGCGTCACGCTTCACGGCTAAATCAGGCACCCACCAGGCATGAATCACGTCTGCGGCGGTCGTTAAAATGCGGACCTTTTTGTTTACGGGAACCACGATGGGATTGTCGACGTTAACCAGGTAATCAGGAACCGAGCGTGGATCAATTCCGGAATTTCGTTCCCGCGCCTTTTCACTCTCGGCATCAAGTTTACTAAAGAACTGAATCCCCTCATCCAGATATTCATATTCCCATTTCCACTGCCAGCCTGTGGCCTTGATCGTGACGTCGGCATTTGAGGAATCTTCATATGCAAGTAACGTCTTGGTTGCCGGCACTGCTATGGCAATCAGGATAATGAAGGGAATGGTTGTCCAGATAATTTCGACTGTGGTGCTCTCGTGGAAACTCGCCGGCGTTACACCTTTCGACTTGCGGTGGTAAATGATGGAATAGATCATCACGCCAAACACACCGATACCAACGATGGTCACAATCCAGAAGACCAACATGTGCAAACCATATATTTCCCGGCCGATCTCGGTCACGCTCTGGGGCATATTCAGCACATCACCGTATCCGGCAAGTGTTGTGCCTGGCCCCAGCATTAGTGCGGCGAGCAGCACTATGCCCAGGTTTCTTATCGTCTTACGCGCAGACATACCGTTTCCTCTCAAGTTGGGGTACTTCGATTTTTATATTTCAGTTTTGAAAAAATTAAATTTACTTATTCCCGTTTAAACTTTATTTGTTCTGCTTATTCGTTTATCAGACGGGAAAGATCATCCGCCAGATTTTTTCTTTCAAATTCGTTTAGCCAGGCGCCGACCTCGATACTTCGTCCATGTGAGGAAACGACCAGGCGGGTGGCTTCGTTGCGTCGCTCGGGTGGCACTAGCCGAACGCGTGCCCAATATCGCTGAAAGCTGATTGACTCCCCCGGGCTGCGGCAACCCCGCTTAATTATAATTTCGTCATCATCTATCGCGATGACTTCGTAATCTTTGGCTTGTAACGCGCAACGGTAAAAGACCACTGCGACGAGAATCAACTCAAGCCCGGTAAACGGCAGAATAAGCCACAAACCCAAAACGGCAAATCCGACCGCTATCACCGCCGATACAAAAAAAATACCGACAAAAATCAATACCGTGTTCCGAATCGGTGTTCCGCCAGTTGGTCGTTCGGCTCGGTGACAATCACACCGGACCCTCACTCCGTTTCGGTATTTTGCTAAGCGGTTTTGGATGCTAAAGCAAGCCATCTGGCACCGCAACAAATTCTAGGAATAGGCTTATAAAGCGAAACATTAACAGCTTTTAATAATATTCTTACTTTCTTATTTAACTGCATTCTACTTTTACAATTCCACTTCGCATTGAGTCGTCCTGTGCAGGCGACAAACAAAAACATACAAAAGCTACGTGATTTTGCCAAGTACTAAATTCAAAAATTTCGGGTTTTTAACAACGGGCTAAGTACGTCCATGTCCAACACGCCGCGAAAACGTGTTTCAAAATCTGTTTCACAAAAACCAAACACACCCAAACAAGGGGCACGTAATCGCGCCCGCAGTGTACCGATCACTTCTTCAGTGTTTTGCAGCTCGGGGGCAATGCCATTAGCCACCCAGCCGACAAGGTGTCCGCCATGTGACGCGATACTTTCCTGCGTGAGCAGCGCATGATTCAAGCATCCGAGTCGCAGGCCAACCACCATTATTACAGGCAAACCCATCATCAACACCACATCGGCCATGTCACTGGTCGGCCCGAGCGGTACCAACCATCCACCCACACCCTCGACGACGACGAAATCCGCCTGTTTTTGTAATTGCGTATAGCACGACTGAATTACCTCGAGCCTGATTTCCGTATTGGCCATTGCCGCAGCGATATGGGGGGCAATTGCCGGCTTAAAGACATAAGGATTAACCAATTCATAAGGCAGGTCCAAACCGCTCGCTGCCTGCAACTGCAAGGCATCGTCATTACGAAGTTGTTGTCCGTATTGCATCGCGCCACTTGCCACCGGCTTCATCGCAGCACAACGCAAACCACGATCCTTAATTTCATGCACCAGCAATCGTGCGACGGCGGTCTTACCCACTTCCGTGTCCGTCCCGCTGATAAAAATTCCGGTACTCATTAATTTATTGGAAAAATTTGAGTCACGACTAGCGAATGGAGTCCAGCGAAACACTAACGGGAACACGCCCTTTGTCTTGTCCGGGTTGTTCGGGCGTAATCCAGGCATGGCCATAAACAACTTCGTGCGTCGCCGGCAACACGCCATCCGTTCGCATCAATTCATAGGCCTGTTGCAGTTTTTGCAGCTTTTGTTTTCCGGTCAGTCCCCGTGGGCGACCGGCGGTAACATTGTGTGCGCCAAGTTGTTTCAGTTCGCGCATTAACTTGAACACGGTCGCATAGGTCACTGTTATCCGTTCGGCATCCATTACCGGATCAGAAAAACCGGCACGCAGCAGCGCATCGCCGACGTCGTGCATATCGATAAAGCCGTTAACATGCACAAACTGGTCAACCGCATTCCAGGCAGTACGTAGTTCCATTAATGTATCCGGACCGAAGGATGTAAACATTAACAGGCCGTTCGGCTTAAGCACGCGACGAAATTCGCTGAAGGTCGCATCCAAGTCGGTACACCATTGCAGCGTTAGATTCGAAACCACCACATCCATGCTGGCATCGGCGTAGGGCAGGTTTTCGGTATCGCCTTGGGTATAGCCGGTTCGGCCGCGCCAACGTTGCCAAATCGTGACTCCGCCGCGCGCCCGACAAAGCATGGCGTGAGAAATATCGAGCGCTTCAAGTCGCGCGGATGGATAACGATGACAAATTAGTTTCGTGCAGTATCCGGTACCCGCCCCCGCGTCCAGAATACGCTGCGGCGATACCCGGATATAATCCAGGCGTTCCAGCATACGATCGGCCACTTCACGTTGCAGCACGGCAACTTCATCATAGTGCACGGCCGCCCGGTCGAATGCCGCCCGCACCTGACGTTTGTCAATCCTGAGTTCGTCAGCCTGCATGCGGGAGAAATGCCTCTAATTGAGCGATGAATTCGTCGGGGTGAGATAAGAACGGCGCGTGCCCCGCACCTGCGATCAAGCTCAACCGAGCATTGTTAGTTTGTCCGGCTGTGGCTTGTAAGGCCTTGGGAGAAACGAGCACGTCGCGCTGACCACCCAGCAGCAATGTAGGCGGAGCACTGTCTGAAAAACCTGTAGTCAAATCGGTCGTGCGCAGAATATCCAGACCCGAAGCCAGCGCAACCGCGCTGGGCTCGCCACGGGCAAACACACTTTCACGAAGCTGGCGGGTATTTTGCCGGGCGTATTTATCCCCCTTTGCCTGTAACGCAAGAAACCGTAACACGGTTAACCGGTAATCAGCGTGTAATTGTTGTGCGAACAATTCCAGATCGGCTGGCGGCATACCGAAAGGCCAATGCGCTCGGCATACAAAACTTGGCGTGGTGGCAACCAGAACCAACGCGCTGAACAACGCCGGATAACGGCGCGCAAGTTGCCAACCGATCAAGCCCCCCAAAGACCAGCCCAACAATACGGGACTTTTCACACCGGTAGCTTGCACGGTTTCAGCGACCGCGTCGACGGCCGCATCAAGATCAAAACCGTCCTTACCGAACCGGCTGTAACCATGGCCCGGGAGATCAAGAATATGAAAACGAAAGCGATGACTGAGTCGATCGGCAAGTGCCTGCCAAACACCCCCGTGCAATCCCCAACCGTGTAATAACACCACGTCCTGGCCCTGCCCGAGCTGGCTTACATATAAGGGTGTAACGCTTTCGCTTTGGGTTAACATTGCGTGGTTTGTGTTTCAGGTATCAATTGAGCCAGGGCATCGAGCAGCCCATCAATCTGTTTCTCTGTGTGAACAGCCGACAAGGTGATTCGCAGGCGGGCGCTGCCCTGCGGTACGGTGGGCGGCCGAATGGCTTGCAGCAGAAAACCACGCTGTCCGAGCGCGGCAGCAAGCGCCAATGCCTGGCGCGCGTCGCCGACCAACAACGGCTGAATTGGTGTCCCGGACGGCATCAGCGTTAATCCCCGATCCTGCGCGCCGCGCCGAAAACCATCCACCAGCTTGCGAAGCTTTTCACGCCGCCAGGCTTCACCGTCGAGCAGGCGTATACTGGTCAATGTTGCGGCAGCAATCGCGGGGGGCATTGCTGTGGTGTAAACGTAACTACGGGCCTGTTGTATGAGACTTTCGATCAAAGTCTCACTGCCGGCAACAAACGCGCCGAAGGTTCCCATCGCTTTGCCGAGCGTAGCCATCAGAATCGGGACCTGTGTTTCATTCAGGCCAAATTCCTCAACACTTCCGGCACCGTTTTCGCCCAGCACGCCAAAACCGTGTGCATCATCGATCATCATTATGGCGTCATGTTTTTCAGCGACCTGGGCGAGTTCGGGTAGTGGTGCCAAATCGCCGTCCATGCTGAACACGGCGTCGGTGGTCACAAGCCGAAATCGGGCTGTGCTGGCCTGCAGGCGGGCATCGAGCGCCACCGGATCGGCGTGCTGATAGCGGCTCAGCCGTGCGCGCGACAACTGCCCTGCATCGAGCAGGGAGGCATGATTGAGCTTGTCCTGTAGCACTTCGTCATGGCGATCAAGCAAGCCGGCGATTACACCGAGATTGGCCATGTAGCCGGTAGAAAAAAGCAGGGCGCGCTGTCGGCCGACGAGTTCGGCGAGCTCCTCTTCCAACTGGTGATGCACGCGCATATGGCCACAAATCAAATGCGCCGCGCCGCTGCCTACACCATAGCGATCGACAGCCGCCTGAAACGCGGCAACGACGTCCGGATGATTTGCCAGTCCCAGGTAGTCGTTACTGCTGAAGTTAACATAAGGTTTACCGTCACATATCACCTCGGTGGACTGTGCGGAGTCCAGTTGCCGACGATGCCGATACAAGCCCGATCGTCGTCGTGCGGCAAGCTGTTCTTCGAGATGCTTTGTAAACTGCAAATCCCGATCCCCCTGAAAACACTTGTCATGCACCAAAGAGCTGTTTTCCTCGCCGCGGGTACTTAACTCAGTGTCTATTCCGGATGAATGCCGAGGCGGGCAAACAACTCCCTGTCCTGCTGAGCCTCCGGATTGGCCGTGGTCAAAAGCTTTTCACCATAAAAAATGGAGTTGGCCCCGGCAAGAAAACACAATGCCTGTGTCTCGTCACTCATGGTTTCACGACCGGCTGACAGACGCACGTGGGAACGCGGCATTAAAATGCGCGCGACGGCAATTGAGCGCACAAACTCGATCGGATCGACTTCCTCGGCATCTTGTAACGGCGTACCCTGCACCCGCACCAACAAATTAATTGGAACACTCTCCGGATGGGGTGTCTGATTTGCCAGTTGACGCAATAACTCAAGCCGATCGGTTTCACTCTCACCCATGCCAAGAATACCGCCACAACACACGTTAATTCCGGCGGCACGCACATGTTGTAAGGTATCCAGGCGATCGTCGTAGGTGCGGGTGGTAATGATGTCGCCATAGAACTCCGGCGACGTATCAAGATTATGATTGTAATAATCCAGACCGGCACTGCGCAGGCGCTGCGATTGGGGGCCGGTGAGCATGCCCAGTGTCACGCAGGTCTCCAGCCCCAGGTTTTTTACCTCGCGGATCATGTCCGCGACTGCATCCAAATCCTTATCCTTTGGACTGCGCCACGCGGCGCCCATACAGAACCGAGACGCGCCCTGCTGCTTGGCGCGCCGGGCGGCAGCCACCACCTCGTTCAGCTCCATGAGACTCTCATCGTTCAACTGGGTGTCGTGGCGAACGCTCTGCGGACAATAGGCACAATCTTCGGGACACCGGCCCGTCTTGATGCTTAACAATGAACTGACCTGAACCGCGTTGGCGTCAAACTCACGCCGATGCGTCTGTTGCGCCTGGAAGATCAGATCATTGAACGGTTGCCGAAACAATTGCTGGATTTCCTCCAGTCGCCAGTCATGCCGTAATCCATAAGAAGAATCGAGATCATGGGGGCTTGCTGTCATTCTGCCGGTTCTCCTTTTATTTGAACGTCGCGCCAGGTTTCTTTCTTGATATACACCAAATCGAAAACAGACCACGGAACTATTATCAGTACCGCTATAATCCAAGTCGCCAGCCATAAGCGCAGGTCGGTTCCGAAAAATGTCGCAACCACCACGATAGCGCCCGCAACACCGTACAACCGGTAAGCAGACTGCTGGGTGTAATAGCCCACACGAGGATTGGGGTGGTGACGGTTCATGGCATACAACACCATAGACGCACCCAACCAAAAAATTCCCAATGGCACGGGCAGCAGCACGGCGACGATGTTCCCCAATGGAAATAACTGTGCCGCTCGGCGCGCCTGGGGGCCCGTCACGATTGCCGGAGAGGTATCTGAGTCCAAAGGCTGTGTCACAGAATTGTGGAATACGTTTGTGAATGCAACGGGGAATGATAGGCTTCACCCGCTAACTGTCAACTGAAATGGATTTCAATGGTTAACAAGTGGTTAAAAAATATCCTTTTACATGCTCTACCGGTGCATTGCCGCTTGTGCGGTCTGCCCAGCGCCAACAGACTCATGGTGTGCGGGAACTGCCTGGTTGAGCTGCCCCGATACACGCAGACCTGTCCACAGTGTGCCGAACCCGTTTCCCGAAATGACACCCTATGCGGTCAGTGCCTGCAACAGCCCCCCGCATTTGACCGTGTCGTCAGTCAATTCGCCTACGCTCCACCCATCGATAGATGGGTCAGTGCGATGAAATTTAACCAAAAGTGGTATTTTGCCCGCCTGTTTGGTGAGTTGCTTGGCGAACACCTGGCAGGACTGGAACACACGCTTCCTGAGGCGGTTGTCCCGGTGCCATTGCATCCTCTGCGATTGCGCCAGCGCGGCTACAACCAGTCTCTGGAAATCGCCCGCCATGTCGCGCGCGTATTAAAATTGCCGCTGCTTGAGGACGTGTGTACGCGCCCGCGCGCCACGGTAGCGCAAACCGGCTTAAGCGCAAAAGCCCGTCGCATTAATCTGCGCGATGCGTTTCAAGTACACAAGCCGGTCGATTATGACCACCTTGCGGTGCTGGATGACGTGGTGACTACCGGCTCCACCGGCAACGCACTGGCCAAGGAATTAAAACGGAGTGGTGTAAAACAGGTTGACGTATGGTGCGTTGCGCGCGCGTCACACGTGCGTTAGGCGCGCAATCGCGCTCGTGAAAGGTCTAGAAATTGTAAAACAAATCGAGGAATGGACCTTCGTGGACAAAATTCAGGTCACCGCCATCGTTTTCCAGCTGGATTCGTTGTGACTGCCAACCGCCCTCAAAACCAAATCCACCGTCCAGCGAATAGCGAATTTTGGCCCGATAGTCACTCAGCTGATTCTGATCCAGGCGTCGCTACCTGAAACCTGACCGTCATAAAAGCGAAAATTCACACCCAGGTCCAGGTTCATCCACCGATCCATAACCGGATAGGCGATTGCCGCATCATACTGCCTCAACACCGCCTGCGACTCCGGTGCTTCGCCGGTATCAAACCGGGCGCCGTTCAACAGCAGGTCACGACCGCCGGCCTCCGCGCCCTGCATCCTGTATTGCTGCACGCGGTAGGCGCTGGAAAAACGTTTTTGCGGCGCCAGATAATCCACGCTCGCCGGTAGCGTATATTCTTCGGCCATAGCCCAGGACGCTCCCAAAAAGAGCGCACCGATACCGATGAAAATCCGCAAAATCATGTGTGATGTATCCCGACCCGCAAAACCCAGCAAAAATGTAAAACTTTAATTAATTATACCCTGTAAGAGCACGGAATTGACCATGAATTCCATCACGCCGGCGAAAAAAATATTCCTTCTTGCCCGCGTATCCCAAGGTTACATTTTTAAGGTTAGCCCATGACGGCAAAGCCACAAGGGCCATTGCCCACTAACTTCGAGCCAATTACCGAATTTGCGAATGCGTTCACGCCCGCGGCGTCGCTAAAGTCGGCTAATTGACCGGCTTGGTCGGCTGCCCGAGCTTGCTCAGGCGTGCGTCCACGTACTGCAATAATCTGCCTGTAAGGCTGTCACTGTCGCGGGCATTTTTATAGGCCAGCGCCGCTTCGGCATTTTTGCCCAGAGCCTCCAGCGAGACACCCAGACCAATCCACCACATGCCGGCTTTGCGTCGCAACTTCACCAATTCGCTGTAGGTCCGCGCAGCCTGCTTATGCTGTCCCTGGCGCTGGTACAGTGCACCGAGAAGTGCATGGTACTCGAGATCATCCGCTACCGGCGGCGGGTTACGCACCAGTATCTGAATGGCGCTGGGCACCGCATTTTGCTCGGCAAGTACCCGAGCGTACAACTTGGTAAATTTGGTGTGGGTCGGTGCCACGGCCAGGCCTTCCTGCAGCAGACGGGTGGCACCCGCCAGATTGCCGCGGCGCACATAGCTGCCGGCCAGTAACTCGCGGGCCTTGAGATGACGCGGGTCAAGTGACAGGGCCTCACGTAGAGCGACTTCAGCGTCAGCGTAACGCCCCTTTATCATCAGGGAATGAGCGGTTTGAAACGCGAGAGAAGCTTGCTGCCGCGCCGTAAGCGGCCGGCGCTGTTTGGCCATAGCCCCGCTGGCGGTTACATCCACCGGCGTATCAGTCGCAGCAAGCAACGTTGTCTTTTTCACGGACGGACCCGCCGTCGAGGCGGTTTGACGCGAGCTTGTCGACCTTGGCGTTCGCGTTTTAACCAATTGAGAGGTCGTCGCGGTGGGCACCACGACCGGGGCCTCAGCTCTGTTTTTCAACGGGTCGGCGGAGAGCTTGGCTGGTTGCGAAGCTGTTTGCTGAACGGGGCGATTAACCGGCGGATTCGCGGTGACTTTCTCCGCCCGCACCGGTTTTGGGGGTTTCGCTTTCGCAGCGATGCGCGCAGGCGGCGTTGCCACAGGCTTGGCCTGTTGACTAAGCGACGCTACCGCCTTATCCGTAGGCGGCTTGGGATTGGGCTTTGTCGAACTCGCACTCGGAGCTGCAGCCACCTCCACGGCGGTACCCATTGGGGCAGACGCGCGGGGTGATTTCGGTAACTCCGCGCTTGCCTGCGCGGCAACAAGCTGCCTGTTCTCGGCAACCGCGCCTAGGTCAGCGCCGGGTTGCAGTCCGTTGCTCAGCAAAGGTTCATTGCCAAACAAGGCCAGACCCAGCAACGTCAATCCCAACGCCAGCAGCGCAAAAACCGCGACATATGCGATGCGCATTCTGCGCCGGATCGGCGGACGCGGCGCCTGGGCGGGCACGTCCAGGCCCTGCAGCACACCATTGGCGGCAACGGCCGGGCAGTCCTGTCGTTGTTCAAGATCGCGCAGTACCTGGTTAATCAGACTCAATTTTTTCTCCCCGTTTTCACCCGGTCACGACCTTAAACAAAATGTCGGCTGACGAGGTACCACATGACAACACTCGCGCCCAAGAGCCCGGCAATCAGGCCGGCGTGACGTGCGCGAACCGTGCGCGTCATCTGTGCGGCCGCTGTATCCTTGATCGCCAATTTCACATCGTTACCGGCAACGGTCTGTGTTCCCCGGCCATAGGCCACCATGAGTGACTTGTGGCAGAGAATATTGATCAACCGGGGAATGCCGTGACTGGCCTTGTACATGGCACGCAGGGCGCGTGCACTAAACGGCTTGCTGCCCTCAAGTCCCGCCACTTTAAGTCTGTGAGACACGTAATCCTGCATACCGCCAAGATCAATCGGTGTAAGTTCATAAGAAAAGGTAATTCGCTGGCGAAGCTGACGCACCGCAGGATTGTTCAAGCGCTCGTCCAATTCCGGTTGTCCAAACAATACGACCTGCAACAGTTTTTTCTTTTCCGTTTCCAGGTTGGTTAACAGACGCAATGCTTCCAGTGTCTCAATGGGCATGGCTTGAGCCTCGTCGAGACATAACACCACCTTTTTGCCAAACTGGGTCAGCTCAACCAAGCGGTGCGTGATTAACTTCAGCAAATGATGCGAACCAATCTGGCCACGCAGCGGTATCGCGAGCTCCTCTGCGACCGCCGCGTACAAACCATACGGCGTGAGATAGGGATTCGGGATATAAGCCGTTGCGAACTGATCGTCGAGGGTGTTGAGCAGCTTGCGGCACAAGAGTGTCTTGCCGGTACCGACTTCTCCGGAAACCTTGATAAAACCCTCACCGGAGCGCAGTGCCACGATCAGGGTATTGAGCGCTTCAGTGTAATGCCCATAAGGGAAGAAGTAGCCGGTGTCCGGTGTCAGGGAAAACGGTAACTCCTTTAGACCAAAATGTTCCTGATACATACCTGCCGACTCTTCACATGTTTATGATTGCGCAGTTATCTATAGTTAATTATTGCGCTTTTACGGGCTTGTCCTTGCCCCACTTGCTGATCTGATTCATTGACTCGCGCGTCTGCTTGATGTCGTCTTCCCAAGGCTTGCCGTTATCTACAACAATGGGTCGCAACAAGATGACCAATTCGTTTTTGCGCATGGTCTTTTTCTGGTGCCTGAATAAGGAACCGATCACCGGTAGGTCGCCCAGCCCGGGAACGCCGGCACGATCGTCAGTTGAGATGTTTTGCATCAGGCCACCAATGACCACCACCTGGCCGTTTTTCGCGCGCACAATACTGTCCGACTCGCGTGTGGTGCTGAATGCCAACGGCACCGCCAAGGCAGCGTCGGTGGACACAGCGATATTCTTAACCTGTTCCTGCACGCGGCTGACGGTTGGGTGAACATGTAGAATAATTTCATTGTCGTCACTGATCTGCGGCAACACGTCGAGCGCCACACCGGAGAAAAACGGTGTTAATTCAACGTTGTTCTGGGTCGTCGTGGTGGCCGTGCTGGTGTTGGTATTGGTTTGCACATCCGTGACAAAAAATTCATCGTTGCCGACCTTGATCACGGCTTTTTGATTGTTCACCGTCGCCACGCGAGGACTGGACAACACTTGCACATCGCCCTGGGATTTAAGTAGCTCGATAAACGCGGCAAAGTCACCGGCGATTTTGATGGCCATGCTGAACACGCCACCGAAGGCAGCAACCTGACTGCCATCGGGAAGTGTCGGCGCAATAGGGTTAACGTTGCCTTGGTCACCCACGGTGGAGCTGACACCGTCATCGAATATCCTGCCGCCGCCGGTCTGACCGATGATCGCACCGTCAGTCTCGTTACCCACCAGTGCGGCCCAGTTGATGCCGGACTGAAATCCGTCTGCCAATTCCACTTCGAGAATTTTGGCTTCCAGAATCACCTGGCGCTGCATGACGGCTTGTGTGGACGTCAGGAATTCTTCGACGGCGCGTAATTCGGAAGTCAGTGCGCGCACGACAACCAAGCCTGAATGACCGCTGACCACCACGCTGCGCCCTTCCTGTTGACCGATGATGGCTTCCAATGAAGTACGTAGTTCACGCCAGAAATCGGATTGGTTGGTTGTCTCGATACGGCTTGCCGCTACCGTTTCGCGCGGCGCACGACCGAAGGACTGACTCTGTAGACCTTGCGCGCTGCTTTGACTACCGCCGCGACCTGTTTTCGACTGGGTCACCTCGCCGGAGGTCACCCGCATGTGCGATCGGCCGCTGCGTTTGACGTCCAGGTAGTTCACCCTGAATACGCGGGTGCGCATCACGTTGGGGAATACCTGAAACGCGTTGCGGTGCTTTTCAAAATCAAAGCCATACACGTTACGAACCGTGTCCATGGCCTCAGGTACCGTAATGTTTTTCAGATCCAGTGAAATCCGGCCCTTCACGTCCGGATGCACCACCATGTTATATGGTGTGCCGTCTACCAACTGCATAAAGAACTGACGCGCCGGTGCACCGTCCACTTTCAGATCGAAGCGGGGCTCCATATCCACCTCGGCGGTCTCCGGAACGCCGATGTTGATCCCCGGCATCAGGGCTTGCGAAATATCCACTTCATCCAACCCGGCTTGCTTTGAGTCGTCAAATTCAACCTTCCGCTGCTTGGCTTGTTCCGCAGACGCCGCCTGGCTTTCCGCCATACTGTCCGACAGGGCATCGTCGATCATGGCAATGTCGCTGGGCCGAGTGCGGCCTTCGTAGGCACATGCCGACAGGCCGGTGGTGGCTATAACCAACAATGCGAAACCGGAAAGCTTCATCCTGTTCATTTTCGATCGCTCGTGTTGCGGGGTTGAGACCATGACTTTTTCACCACTTGCCGGGAGACCAGGCGGACTTCAAACTCGCCGCGGCGGTTACGTAACTTGACGCTGGCGGGATGGATCTCCACCACCCGAGCGCCGTTAATAGCATCACCGGGAAGGACTTGCTTGCCATTGATAATGGCGGAGCGTCGCTCCGGAGAAATAAGTGTTGATGACAAGATCCAGGCCGGCCGACGCGCGGCTTTGGCGGAACTGCCGGGAAGACTTGCACCAGGTGGACGAGTCGGGTCACTGAGGTTATTGGCGCCGACCGGAGCCAAAACCAACAACAGCAAGCTGACTACACACCCGCGTGCGGTAAAACGCTTTTGTCTGAAACCGTTAAACACCGATCCACCCCTCCTTTAGACTCAGGGTATGCACGGTGATAACAACCCGCGCATGAGGATACTTTTCAATGTCCAGGCTTACGCCGTCCCAGTAAAAATCCCATGGCAATGCTTCCAATGCCTTTAAATAATTCAGGGTGGCGAGGTAACTGCCGCGAAATTCGATTTCCAGTCCGTGACGAAAGATGCCCGCCTCAACCGCAGCGGGTTCATTTGTGGGTGCCTCGGGTGTGACGGCGTCAACGCTGACGGCGGGTAGCTCTGTTACCAACGGTACGGGGGCCAGACTGCGGACCTGATGTAATCGCAATGGCGTTTTCTGACTCAGTACCCGCTCCAGCACCACGGCCATTTGCTCCGGCTCCACTAGACCCCGCATGTGTTCGCGCAAGCGACGATCCAGCTCGGCCTGTTCCTGTTCCAGCGCTGCGAGATGCAGTTTTTCTTCGCGATCCGGATCCGTTTCGTGACGCCGCATTATGGTGTCCAGTTCGACTTGCTGTGCCTGGGTCCGGCTATTGAGTTCCACCAGCTCTCGCTGCAGGCGCTGCCGATCCAGGAGCAGTGGGTCAACCACTAACCACTGCACCAGCATAACCATCACCAGAGCGGTAACTCCGGCCACTACAATCCGTTCACGTTTACTCAACGCATCGAATCGGGCTACCCATAATTTGCTTTCTTGCAGCAGGTTCATGATTGCGCACCGAGTCGAGTATTCAGATCAAACTCAATGCGACCGCGATCATCTTCCGGACGTTGCATTAAAAGGCGTTTGAATTCGGTACCGGCAAAAACCTGCTCGGCGGATAGACGCTGTAAATAGCGTGGCACCAATTCAGGCTCAAGCGTCCCACCCTTGATGCCCACCTCGGTGCCGCCCTCATCAATCACCAGCGTCGTGAGCCACAGGCCATCCAGGCGTTGGCGCGCCAACGCCGAAAAGTGTTCCGCAAAACCATCCGTATTTCCAAAGCTGCGCTCGGATAACGTGTCAATAACCCGACGCTTGGTATCCAGTTCAACTTCAAGGGCAGCGACCTGCTCAGCCAGACGCTTGTCCTTTGCACGCGGGGGATAGGCTTCCCTGGCCGTCTGCAGGTGGGCTTCCAACTCTTTCTGTGCGTGCTGCGCTTTGGCGTAGGTGCTGGATGTGCCGGAAAAACTCATAAAAATCAATCCACTATAAGTGGCCAGCAAAACCGCCAGGAGAGCAACACCCTTGATCAGGTTGGCGCCGGAAAGCCATTCCGTGCGACTGCGGAATTCATCCTGATAGAGATTAATTTGCTGTATTACTGCGGACGCCATCGTGTACCTGTCATTTTTCCTAAGTTTCTCAAGCTAGTATCTCCGTAATGCAAAAACCGGACCGGAAATTTGCCAAGCTATCCGACGCGCAGTCCGGCACCGATCGCGTACCAGCACTGCGCCTGCAATTCCGCAGGCAGATCGACGGCGGTTTCCAATACGGCGGACAAATCCAGCTCTCGTACCTGCAGGCCGAGGCTGCTGGCAAAGTAATCGACCAAGCCGGGAACCCGCCGCCGCAAGGGCGCAATCACCAGGCTATTGACGGGCGCCTGGCGAAAATGACTTTCGTAGTAATCCAGCGAGCGCTGAATCTCGAGCACAATACCGTCCATGGCCTGGCGCTGCTCATCCGCGATACCGTCCAGGGTTAAATCCAGATCATCAGTGCCCTCTGACGTAAGTGATTCCTCACTGACTGAGTGAGTTTCAAAGGGCGCAACCACATTGAGCCCGGTGTCGATCTGCCTGGAGAGATACAGCGTCGACTCACGACTCAGAGTCAGCAAGCTGCTGTCATTTGCCAGATTGAGCAGCGCCACCCCGGTTTTGTCTTCGCCGAGCAGGGCGGCGATATTGCGCTGGGCAAGTTCAGGAACATCAATGACGCCGAGTTTGAACTTGTGATTTTCAAGCAGATCGATCTGCTGGCGAACCTTATCGCGGCGGGCGGCGACAACATAAAGCATGTCACCGCGACCCGCTTCACCACGCCCCGGGATTGAGAACACATCAATAACGGCATCATCTACCGGGAAGTCAATCATGTCCTTGATCTTCCAACGTACCGCGGAACGAAGCTCGGCTTCCTCAACCTGCGGACGGTCGATCAGCAAAAGCTGAAAGCTACCCGGAGCCAGCACACTACTGGTTGGGAGCGCACGTAGATCGCGATCCTCGGCCAATACCCCGAGTGCGGTATCCAACCCGGAGACGCCCTCTACGGCATGGAAGCGGGCCGCCGTCAGCAGCGGTAACTGGCCCGAGGGACGCTGAACCGCAGCCACGGCCACACCATCGGGCGCCAGTGTCACACCGACCAGACCGTTCGCCTGGTTTTTCTTTTTCAGTAGGGAAATCAGTGGTCTTCTCCGTAATGTATGCAGCCAATCGGGACTCATTGCCTCGGTTATCGGCACGCCCTTGCGTGTTATTAACTTTATTTAATATATTACTACAACTTTAAAAAACAACTTATTGATAATTATAGTAAATTCGCTTTAAACGTCTGCAAATGGGACTGCACCGCGGGAAGGGGGGAGACGAAACGCCAAAAACGGGACCAGGCGTCGAAGGGAAAGCTCACAAATTCGACAGGTAATCCAGAACAATGCCGGCAAACACGGCGGCGCCAACCCAATTATTGTTCAAAAACGCCTCGAAGCATCGCGTCGGCTCGCGCTTGCGGATCAAAAACTGCTGAAAAACAAACAGCACTCCGGCAATAATCACGCCCAGCACATAAACCCAGCTGAGCCCCACTTGTTTGCCGAACAGTAGAAGCCCCGCCAACACCAGTACCTGAAGAAATCCGATAATGGCCTTGTCCAACTCACCGAACAAGATTGCACTGGACTTCACGCCGATCTTTAAATCGTCTTCGCGATCGGCCATGGCGTACATGGTGTCGTACGCGACGGCCCAGGTGAGCGTAGTGACATACAACAACCAGGCTTCTTTGGGTACCGAGCCAGTTTGTGCCGCAAACGCCATGGGTATGGAAAATGCAAACGCCGCGCCCAACACAACCTGAGGAAGATAGGTATAACGTTTCATGAAGGGATAGGTTGCGGCCAGCGCCAAAGCACCGAAGGAAAGGTAGATCGTCAGGCGGTTCATCAGTAACACCAGGCCGAACGCCGCCAATACCAGTAACACGAAAAACACTAACGCAGCAGTTGGGCTTACGCGTCCCGCTGCCAGCGGTCGATCACGTGTGCGCTCCACATGCTTGTCAATTTCGCGATCGGCAAAGTCGTTAATCACACAGCCCGCTGATCGCATGAGAACCACACCGGCCACAAACACCACCAACACGAGCAAATCCGGTTTACCGTCACCGGCGACCCACAAGGCCCACAGCGTTGGCCACAGCAAAAGGAAAATACCGATGGGGCGGTTCAAACGAGTCAACGCAACATAGTCGTGCACGTGCTCACGCAGCCGACTGGAAGGGGTGCTCATTGCTACCACTGTTTTCGCCCAATAAAGACAGATTGAAGATTCTGCCTGCAGTGAAAAAATTTGTCCTGCCTGCTGATCATAGTTTCGCGCACGCCTGTTCCGGTGTTGAAGCTCAGGCCTGTACCGAATCGGGCAAAAAGATTTCCGCAACCAGTAGCGGCTTACCGCCCACATAAAAAACCGAGCGGCGTCCCCAAACACAGTCATCGCGCGCACTTCGGTGGCGGAAATTCATGTCGGATAACCCATCGCGATTAGAAAAACACGCCACCTCCAACTTCGCTCTGTGCATGCTCGGATCCGCAAACAATGCAGCACCCAAAGGTTTGTTACCCAAGCGTCGAAGGTATTTTCGTCTTCCCGTCAGGGTTGTGCGCGGAATTACCGTGCGCGCAAACACCCAAGGCGTATCATCACAATACAGGTAAACCTGACGAACCAGCGCCAGACGGCCGCGCCGCATTTTTAAACGCAGCACCTCGTTACGCATTGGCAATTGCCAGCCCTGCGAAACCACTTCGACTCTAAACCGACCTGGACAAGCCGCAATGATTCGGCTCGTTAGGGAACCCGAATCAAACAACCAGTGCGTGATGTTCGACGGTATCTCGGTCTTGCGGACCTGGTGTTGAAACCGCCAGCGTGGTTCGCGTGAAAAATGACTCATGCTTCTCTCAATTCAGTCAAACCAAAGCCCGTTGCATGCCGGTATATCAAAGACCGGCGACATCGTACCACCGATAACATTGGCGTGTAACGACAAGCCTTGCCGATGAACCACTACCACGCGGTAATTAAAAAAACGCGCGATATATCCAGCAGAAAGGGGCACCTGCCCAGCGAACGTAACATCCTGTTACCTAAGTTGGTATCCGTTTTCAAAACCCTAACTAGGTACAACATCGATCACGCATCACGATACTGCACCTTGTCACCGATCCAGCGGCGGATCAGCGGCGAAACGTTTTGCGGGTATTTTTTCGCCAGTTCACGAGCAGTCTTGTGCACCAGGGGAAGCAACTCGATATCTCGCTGCAGGTCGGCAATACGTAAGCGCATAATGCCGGCCTGCCGTGTTCCCAGCAGTTCGCCGGGGCCACGCAACTCCAAATCACGACGTGCAATTTCGAAACCGTCATTGGTATCGCGCAACGCCGCCAGGCGCGCCTGTGCATTTTCCGATAGCCGACCGTGATACAGCAGCACACAACTGCTGGCAACACTGCCACGGCCGACCCGGCCACGTAATTGATGTAACTGTGCCAGGCCCAGACGCTCCGGATTTTCGATTACCATCAAACTGGCGTTGGGTACATCCACGCCGACCTCGATTACCGTGGTGGCAACCAGCAGATCCAGCTCACCGGACTTGAAAGCCTGCATGACACTTTCTTTCACGTCACTTTTCAAACGCCCATGCACCAAACCGATACGAAGGTCGGGTAACGCCATCTGCAACTGTGCCGCTGTATCCTCCGCCGCCTGTGCCTCTAGCGTTTCCGACTCCTCAATCAGCGTACACACCCAGTATGCCTGCCGACCCTGTTTACAGGCCTGATGCAGACGTTGTACGACTTCATCGCGGCGCTTATCAGGTACCACAACGGTGTCCACGGGTTTTCGACCCGGTGGCAGTTCATCGACCACAGAATAGTCAAGATCGGCGTACGCCGTTTGCGCCAGCGTGCGCGGTATGGGCGTTGCAGTCATAATAAGCTGGTGTGGAAACAAATCCTCACTGCCACCTTTTTCCCGTAGTGCCAGGCGTTGGTGAACTCCAAAGCGATGTTGCTCATCCACAATGATTAGCGCTAAATTGGCGAACTCAACGTCCTTTTGAAACAACGCGTGCGTACCGACCAGTAATTGTGTGGCGCCGATTTTGATCTGCTCAATTGCCTCGCGACGCGGGGCCGTTTTGAGACTGCCCGAGAGCCAGCTCAGTTGCACGCCGAGTGGCGTACACCAACGCGACAGGTTTTGAAAATGCTGTTCGGCAAGCAATTCTGTCGGCGCCATCAGTGCCACCTGATAACCCGACTCAATTGCATCGAGCGCCGCCAGTGCCGCGACGACCGTTTTACCTGAACCTACGTCCCCCTGCACCAAACGTTGCATCGGGGTCGGCCGCGACAGATCATCGCGAATTTCCTGCGTTACCCTTAGTTGTGCTTCAGTTAGTTCGAAGCCAAGAGCCTTAATAAGGCGGGCAGAAAAATCACGTTTTGCTTGCACCGGTACCGCACGATGTTGACTCACACGCTGACGTAACTGTTGCAAGCTCAATTGATGTGCAAGCAACTCCTCGAACGCCAGGCGCCGTTGCCCTGTATGCTCACCACTGGCAAAACTCTCTATATGCGTATCTGGCGGCGGCCGATGCAGGTTGACCACTGCATCACTCAGGGAGGGTAACGCCAGCTCGGCAAGGACATCCGCCGGCAACCATTCACATAACTCCAACTCACCGTCGTTAAACAATTTTAAGGCACGGTCGGTAAACTGTCGCAAACTGAGTTGGTGCAAACCCTCGGTAGTGGGATAGATAGGCGTCAAATGCTCGGCGACAGCCAGTGGTGTCTCCGCATCCACCACACTGAATTCCGGATGCACCAACTCTAGACCGCTCTTACCGCGCCGAACCTCGCCATAGCAACGCACCCGTACACCGCGCGCGAGAGTGGCCTGCTGCGCCGCATTAAAGTGAAAAAACCGCAAAGTAAGTGAACCCGTACCATCTGCAATGCGGGACAACAACATGCGCCGCCGGGCGTACCGAATATCGGTTAACTGCACCTCACCCTGCACCACCGCAGCATCGCCCATGCGCAGACTGCCAATCGGCACCACGCGAGTACGGTCCTCATAACGTAATGGCAAATGAAACAGCAAATCCTCTACCGTATGGATCCCCAACCGCGCAAGACGTTCGGCGATGCGCGGACCCACACCACTCAGACGAAGTATGGGTGTACCCGTTTTGCCTTGAGCAATAACTGTACTCATCTTGCAAGGTCGTAGATGTAGCGCACTGCTGTGTTGCCGTTAGAAAATCAGTCGGGTCGTGAGTAACGTTGCCAGGCCCCCGTTACTTGACACTAGTCACTTCCATAATCGCATCCATCTCCACGCCTGCACCCTTGGGCAGTGCCGCAACGCCGATGGCCGCGCGCGCAGGATACGGTTCGGTAAAATATTCAGCCATGATCTCATTGACCACGGGAAAGTTTCCAAGGTCAGTCAGAAACACGTTGAGTTTGACCACGTCCGCGAGCGAACCGCCTGCCGCTTCTGCAACCGCAGCAAGATTCTCGAAAACACGTTTTATCTGATCACGCATGTCACCGCCGACCATTTCCATAGTTTCCGGCACCAAGGGGATCTGGCCTGACATATACACAGTTGTTCCGCTTTTAACCGCCTGCGAGTAGGTACCTATTGCCTGCGGCGCCCGGTCGGTTTTTATAATCTCACGCGACATGAATTGCTCCTTTGTTTGTTTCAGCGTACTCAAATTGGATTAGGCATATAAATTAAGTTTCCAATGCCGGATATCTTTGGATAAGTCGAACTATCAGGCTTGCTTGCGGCCAGTGCCCGGCAAGACCGTGGGCCACATGGACGTGGCCCTTGAGCCTACAGGGACGTATTTCCGGCGTGTCTTGCCGGGCACTGGCCGCAAGCAAGCCCGCAATCGACACCGAAAAAAATTCGCCCGTCTTACATCGGGTTGGATTCGGATCAGTTTTAACCCTTGACCCTGTTTATACGCTTAATGATGGCCAGCGAACGCAAGTTTCGCATTATTGTTGCCAGATGTTGCCGGTCCTTGACCGTCAGCGTCATGTTAAGACTGGTATACATACCGTCGCGCTCCTCCATGTTCACGTTTTCGATATTGGCATCCATTTGCGCAACACTCGATGCAATGGTCGCGAGCGTACCGCGCTTGTTGGCGACAAGCAGACGAACATCAACCGGAAAATCGCCAGATGCAGTCGGCTCCCATTCAACATCGATCCATTTTTCCGGATGATTGCGAAAGTCCGCGACATTTTTGCAGTCCTGATTATGAATCACAATACCACGGCCCTTGCTGACGAAACCCAAGATTCGATCACCTGGAATGGGTCGGCAACACTTTGCCAATGTCACCACTGTACCTTCGGTACCACGTATTGCGAGAGGTTGACTCGGAGTTTTCGATTTTCTCCACAGCGGCGTTCTTTTTTCCTTGGTGCCCAACATCGCACGCGTGACAACAATGGGAAGATGGTTACCCAAACCAATGGATGCCAGCATTTCATCCTCTGATTTAAACTTGAATTCCTTAAGAACTTTTACAATTTGTTTTTTAGGAATTTGCTCCAGCGTCGAACCATATGCGGTCAAACTTTTATCAAGCAGGCGTTTACCCAGCGTAATGGATTCCTCATGTTTAAGATTTTTAAGGAAATGCCGTATGTTGCTACGTGCCTTGGCTGTCACAACAAAATCGAGCCAGGCCGGGTTGGGCTGTGCTCCAGGGGAAGTAATAATTTCCACTGTCTGGCCGTTGTAGAGATGAGTTCTTAAAGGCACCAGGCGTCGATCGATCTTGGCCGCCACACACTGATTACCGATATCCGTATGCACCGCATAAGCCAAATCAACCGCGGTCGAACCCCGCGGCAATTCAAAAATATCGCCCATAGGAGTAAACACATAAACCTCCTCCGGGAACAAATCGATTTTTACGTTTTCCAGGAACTCCATGGAGTTTCCCGCATGCCGCTGGATTTCCAGCACGCCGCGTAACCATTCGCGTGCCCGCACCTGTGCGCTATTGCTGCCGGACTTACCGCTTTTGTAAAGCCAGTGCGCAGCGATGCCGACGTCGGCGACATGATGCATTTCATCAGTACGGATCTGCACCTCGATAAACACGCCGTATGGACTGAACAACACGGTATGCAGCGACTGGTAACCATTGGATTTTGGAATGGCCACATAGTCCTTGAAGCGACCCGGCACGGGCTTATACAAATTGTGTATCGCACCGAGCACTCGGTAACACATGTCCACCGTATCAACGATAATGCGGATTGCGAACATGTCCATAACTTCGCTGAACGACAAGTTCTTGTCGCGCATTTTTTTGTAAATACTGTAGAGGTGTTTCTCTCGGCCAAAAACCTGCCCACTCATCCCTTCCTCCCGCAAACGCTCCACGATAGAAATCTCGATTTTCGTGATAATTTCCTTGCGATTACCGCGCGCTTTTTTCAGGGCGGATTTGAGTATCCGGTGACGCATGGGATACATGGCGAAAAAACCCAGCTCTTCGAGTTCCAGACGGAGAGTATTCATGCCCAGCCGTTGCGCAATGGGTGCGTAAATCTCCAGGGTCTCGCGTGCAATGCGGCGCCGCTTGTCGGGTCGCAATGCGCCGAGCGTGCGCATGTTGTGCAGGCGATCAGCCAGTTTAACGAGGATGACCCGAATGTCCTGGGTCATGGCCAGCATCATTTTGCGGAAATTTTCCGCCTGCGCCTCGGCCTTACTTTCGAACTGAATATGGGAGAGCTTGCTGACACCGTCGACGAGCTCGGCAACCTCTTCGCCGAAATTGCTCGCCAGTTGCTCTTTTGCGGTCGGTGTGTCTTCGATTACGTCATGCAGGATCGCCGCCATGATGCTTTTATGATCCATGTGCATTTCTGCCAGGATCCGCGCGGCGGCGATGGGATGGTAGATGTAGGGTTCGCCGGTAACCCGGTGTTGGCCTTCGTGTGCTTCGGCCCCGAACAAGTAGGCCCGATAAACTTCGGCGACCTGTTCCGGCTCAAGATACTCTTCCAGTAGGCTACAGAGATCGCTGATCAGGAAGATCGATTGCTGTTCTTCCTCCTGCCGGACCCTGACCATGGCGCCCGGGGTATCAGCTTGTTTCTTCTTTAGGTTCCCCGTCGCTATCGGCTTGCGGAGCGGCTGGCTGTTCCGTGTCTTCGGGCTGTTCAGCTGACGCAAACATGCCCCGGATTTCCGCGTCCAACGCGTCTTCTGCACCTTCGGCCTCCGCAGCCTCAGCGGCTTCCACCTTGGCGCGTCGTTCCTGTTCGAGGCTTTCCGCGGTTACCAAGCCTTCGGCGATTTCCCGCAACGCGACGACGGTGGGTTTATCGTTTTCGAGCTCCACCAGAGGGGTGGCACCGTTGGCGATCTGACGAGCCCGCTGTGACGCGGTCAACACCAGCTCAAAGCGGTTATCTACGTGGTCCAGGCAATCTTCGACGGTAACACGGGCCATGGAATTTTCTCCGGGGGTATCAAATTTTTACGACAAGGTCGGCCATTTTACTGGCGCGCCGGCGATTATGCCAGCAGTTCCTCAATGAGGCCGGCCAGACGAACACGCTGCACCGGCAGGCGTTGGCGCTGGGCCAATATCACCATGCGTAACTCGCCAAGCGCAACGTCGAAATCGTCGTTGACCACCACGTAATCAAATTCGTCGTAATGCCGAATTTCGCTAACCGCGTCGCGCATGCGGCGAGCAATCACTTCGTCGCTGTCCTGGCCACGGCCGCGCAGGCGTTCTTCCAGCGTGGGCCGCGACGGTGGCAGCACGAAAATACAGACCGTAGCCGGCAGTCTTTCGCGCACCTGGCGGGCACCCTGCCAGTCGATCTCGAGAACCACATCGTTTCCCGCATCGAGTTGCTGTTGCACGCTGCTTTGCGCCGTACCGTAGTAATTATCGAATACCTGCGCATGCTCCAAAAAGGCATCGGCGGCCACCAGAGTCTCGAACTCCTCACGCGCGACGAAATGATAATGCACGCCGGATTCCTCACCAGGCCGAGGGTCCCGCGTGGTGTGGGAGACAGAAACCGCGATACCCGGGGTGGACTCAAGCAGTTCCTTGACCAGGCTGGTTTTTCCCGCACCGGACGGCGCGGCGATTACGAACAGGGTGCCGTGCGGGCTTGTTTCCGCTTTGCTCATTACGCTATGCCAGCCTATTCCAGGTTTTGCACCTGCTCGCGCATCTGTTCAATAAACACCTTGAGCTCCACCGAGGCCTGGGTTGTGCGCGAATCAAAAGATTTTGAGCCGAGAGTATTGGCCTCGCGGTTCAGTTCCTGAATAAGAAAATCAAGACGACGTCCCACCGGACCCTTTTTTCCAAGCGCTCGCCGGATCTCCTGTAAATGCGTGGTCAGGCGATCCAGTTCTTCGTCAACGTCCATCTTTTGCGCGGTAATCACCAGTTCCTGCTCCAGGCGCTGCGGATCGACTTCAACCTGCAACTCCTTGAAACGGCCCAGTAATTTGTCGCGCCACTGGCTACGAATTTCCGGCAGAATTTCCTGCACCCGTGCGACTTCCTGTTCAATGCTAGCGCAGCGCTGTTCAAGGATCTCGGCCAGCTTAGCGCCTTCCCGTTCACGCATGGCAACCAGGCCCGCCAGAGCTTCATCCAACAATTCCAACGCACAGTTTCGCAGTTCTTCCGGGTCAAGATTGCCGGTCTGGAGAACACCGGGCCAGCGCAGCAGGTCCATGGAATTGACCGGCGCCGGATTGTACAGCAGACCGTCGACTTCCCGGCTGGCATGGGCCACGCGCTGCGCCAGTTCAGTATTGATCTCCAGGCTGTCACCGGCCACCTCCTCCGCCTTGAAGCGCAGGAACAGATCAACTTTGCCGCGGCTTAGCTTTCGCGAAATGCGCTCGCGAATTGTCGGCTCTATGGCACGAATTTCCTCGGGTAGCCGCGGAGACAGGTCGAGAAAACGATGGTTTACTGAGCGAATTTCCAGGGTCATTTCGCCCCAGGGGCCGCTGCGTTCCGCGCGGCTGAAAGCCGTCATACTTCGAATCATGCGTTTGCGTTTCCGTTTCCTAAAGTGAAACCAGCCGACGGCCGACTACGTATATTAAGGTATGCCAAGAGCACCGCGATAAACCGGTGTTAGCCAGGACGGTGCCATCATACCCCAGCTAAACCCCGGATCCACGAAACGCTTGCGGCTGTGCTAATCTAGACGGCAAACAGGGATACGACGACTCCATTGAAGGCTTCAGAACACCAGCTTCCCGCCGGCACCGAACTGGACGGCTACGCCATTGAAAGCACCCTGGGTGGGGGTGGTTTCAGTCTCGTCTACCTGGCCCAGGACGCACAAGCCGACAAGCGAGTTGTAATAAAGGAATACATGCCCAACAAACTGGCGGTACGGGCCAAAAACCACTTTGTAGCCGCCATCGACGAAGACAGCGTCGAGTCCTTCGCCCAGGGCAAGCGCCTGTTTTTCCAGGAAGCCAGCACCCTGGCAACCCTGCAACATCCCAATATTGTTAACGTTATCAACTTCTTCCGCGCCAACGGCACGGTCTATATGGTTATGGAGTTTGAGGAAGGTGTAAATCTCCACGCCTATATTAAAAAGCATAAGAAAAAACTCAGTGAGACCTTTGTTCGTACCGTTTTCGTGCCGCTGCTGGAGGGATTGCAGGTCATCCATTCGCAGGGACTGCTGCACCTGGACATCAAACCCAGCAACATCCACCTACGCCCGGGTGGAAATCCATTGTTACTGGATTTTGGCGCCGTGCACGAAATGATGGCGACCCGGCAGCATCAGGCGTCCCAAGTGGTTACGCCGGGTTATTCACCCATTGAACAACTCGATCCCGGCGGCTACGTCGGTCCCTGGACAGACATCTATGCGGTCGGCGCCACAATTCGGACCTGCATGGAAAACAAAATTCCCCCGTCCTCTGTTGATCGCCGCGAAATGGATGCCATGCGTCCTGCCACGGCGGCCTTCCGCAAGCGCTATTCCAACGAGTTACTCGAAGCGGTTGACTGGTCCATGGAGGTCGACCCACTGCTGCGTCCGCAACGTGTTGAAGCGTTGTTGGACGCCCTGAAGAAATCTTCGGATGAAGAGCCGTTACCGAAGACCGGTGGCTGGTTTCGGAGATAAATAACCGTGAGTGGCAAAATTGAAATGCAGTACGAGCTTGGACGCACCAGTCGGTTGGGTAACCGTGAGGAAAACCAGGACAGGCTGGCGGTGTTCGAACGCGATGGGTATTTGTTGCTGGTGCTGGGTGACGGACTGGGCGGCAAGGCCCGAGGTGAACTCGCTGCGCAGGAATTGATAAATATTGCCGAAGAGCGCTTCGAGCATGTTGCCCTGCCCGTTGCCAACCCGGAACAGTTCTTGTTTGTCACCCTTAAACTGGCGCACTCCGCGGTGGTAAAACTGGGTCAACGTGCCGATCCTCCCATTAATCCGGCCACGACCGCGGTACTTTGCCTGATCCAGGATGGCGCCGCCTGGTGGGCGCATTCAGGTGACAGTCGCTTTTATCTATTTCGCAATGGGCTGTCTCTGTACCGCACGGCCGATCACTCCTATGTAGAAGAACTCTATAAGCAGGGCCAGATCAGTCTGGACAAGCAAAAGGAACACCCCATGCGCAGCTATCTGACCCAGTGCATCGGTCAGACAAAGAACGAGCCCGAACTCACGGTCAGCAACCGGGTACAATTGCAGCAAGATGACGTTTTACTGCTTTGTTCCGACGGACTTTGGGAACCGCTGGACGACGCGCAACTCGGTATGGGGCTCGCAGAGCGCCCGCTGGATAATTCACTGGAAAAACTGGCCGAATCTGCCGAGAAAAGTGCTTACCCCCACAGTGATAACGTTAGCGCGGTTGCCTTGCGCGTAAACAATTTCCGTGAACAAACTGAAAAAGTCGACACCCGGGAAATTAAACAGAAAGTTGCCCAGCCGGGTGACAGCCTCGATCGCGCCATCGACGAAATTGAACACGTCATGGACAAATACGGTCACGAAATGGATCACTGAGTTCGGTTTCGCGCCTCACTGACAATAAAACCAGTGCACGACCTTTGTTATACTAGGTCGAAATCAAATTTTAATTTTCACCCAAAACAAGGAATCAGTATGCGCCCTAGTGGTCGAGCGCCGGACGATTTACGTGCAATTCGTCTAACACGAAATTACACCCGTCACGCCGAAGGATCCGTCCTGGTCGAGTTTGGCGATACGCGGGTGATCTGTACCGCCTCTGTAGAAAACAGAGTACCCGGATTTCTGCGTGGCAGTGAACAAGGTTGGGTTACCGCAGAGTACGGTATGTTGCCCCGCTCCACCGGCTCGCGCATGGGGCGTGAAGCGGCGCGCGGCAAACAGGGCGGCCGCACTATGGAAATTCAGCGGCTTATTGGCCGTTCATTGCGCGCCGCAATCGATCTCAAGGCGCTGGGAGAAAACTCCGTAACCATCGACTGCGATGTCATCCAGGCCGATGGCGGGACCCGCACTGCTTCCATTACCGGAGGCTATGTTGCACTGGTCGACGCCATTAATCATATGATCGAAAAAGGTACCATCAAACGCAGCCCGATGGTTTGTCAGGTCGCCTCGGTTTCGGTCGGCGTTTATCAAGGCACACCGGTGCTCGACCTGGACTACCCGGAAGACTCCAACTGTGAAACCGACATGAACGTCGTCATGACCGACGCCGGTCGATATATTGAAGTGCAAGGTACGGCCGAAGGCGAGGCATTCAGCGAAGAAGATCTGCAGGCCATGCTGAAGCTGGCAAAGACCGGTATTGCGCAGTTGATCGAAAAGCAATCTGAAGTGCTGACCTAGTTACGCACTTCCAGAAACATTTTCGAGTTAACATGCTACCCTGCTGTTCGCCGCATACGTATTAGTAACACCGTGCCACACCGGCGAATTCCGGTGTCAACAAATGGGCCACTGTTTTCCGGCATTCGCCGGAATGACAAGTTTTGTAGCAAGCGGGAAGAATAGTCCCACAGAGAAAAATAATTGGTTTCCTTTGTCTGTAATTTTAATTCGATTTTCTAGTTATGAAAAAAATTGTTCTCGCCAGTAATAACGCCGGCAAGGCACGGGAGATCGGTGCCGTTCTCAAGAGTCGGGGAATTGAGGTACTGCCTCAATCCGAGTTTGGTGCACCGGAAGTCGATGAGACTGGACTGACGTTTGTCGAGAACGCCATACTAAAGGCACGAAGCGCCGCCAAATACAGTGGCCTACCCGCGCTGGCGGATGATTCCGGGCTGGAGGTCGATGCCTTGCAAGGCGCACCGGGAATTTACTCCGCGCGTTATGCCGGTACGCACGCCAGCGATACGGACAACCTGAACAAGCTGCTTGAGGAATTACAAGGTGTTGAAGATGCCAGGCGGGGTGCACGCTTTCAATGTCTGATGGTACTGATGCGCCACGAACTTGACCCCACGCCACAGATTTTCCAGGGTACCTGGGAAGGACGCATCGAACGTGAGGCGAGCGGTGAAAACGGATTTGGATACGACCCGGTGTTTTTTGTACCCACACACAACTGTACTGCCGCACAACTCGCCGCCGAAGAGAAAAACCGCATCAGCCATCGTGGTCAGGCGCTTGTACAATTCCTAAATAATTTGCCTACTGTTTAATTAGGCGGCCAATCGCACGTGATGCCCATTAAATCCTATTCTGTTTTTTTGCTGATTGCACTGTACCTGCTTGCTGCGCAGGTCCACGCCGACACACGCGATGTTTACGAAGCCTACAAGGACAGGCTGGTTCAAATTCGTATTATCGATACAGACTCGAATGCCAAAAATACACTGGGTAGCGGCTTCTTTGTAAACAGTAGCGGCTTGATTGTTACCAATTATCATGTCATTTCACAGCTTATTCACCACCCGAAACAATACCGCGCGGAATTTGTTGATAGCGACGGCGCGAGGCCTGGCAGCCTCCGTCTGCTCGGCATTGATGTTGTCAACGATCTCGCCGTGCTAAAAACCGAACTTGAGAATACTCCGTTATTAGCGATTCGAGACAAGAAGGTCCGAAAAGGCACCCGACTATATTCACTGGGAAATCCGCATGATTTGGGCATGACCATTGTTGAAGGAACCTACAACGGTTTCATAGACGATTCCCTGCATCAGCGAATTCATTTGACCGCCTCGATCAACCCAGGCATGAGCGGCGGCCCGACGATTAACCGACATGGAGAAGTGGTTGGCGTAAACGTCGCTACAGCCGGAAATCAGATCGGCTTTCTGGTTCCGGCCGAATTTGTATCCCGGCTTGTTGCGCGGGCTCCGGAAACACCTCCACCCATAGAGTCATTCGTCAGCCAGCTTACCGAACAGCTGCTGGCAAATCAGGCCACAATTTTCGAAAAACTGACAAAAACACCAATCCTCACCAAACAACTGGGATCGTACAAGGTACCGGACAGCATCGTTCCCGGGCTCGACTGCTGGGGTGATTCTACAATCGAGGAAGATCTGTACTACGCAACAACCAGTTATTCCTGTGCCAATAAACACGATATTTTTATTAACGAGAAGGTGACCACCGGCACGCTTGAGTATACCCATCACTATGTCGTAGGTAGGGAAATCGGCCAGTTTCATTTTTATTCTATTTTTCAAAGCTACTTCGAAGATGCCGATACTTCAACACAGGGGCATGAGGATGAACTGACTGAATTTCGTTGCCAGACCCGGTTTGTAAAAAACGACAAGAACCTGATGAAAATAGCCTTGTGTGTACGTACCTATAAAAAACTCGCGGGACTTTATGATCTAATCCTGAATGCGGTTACCCTCAATGAAAAAACCGTCGGCCTGCAGTCAACACTTTCGTTACAAGGTTTCAGCTTCGAAAACGCAATTTCATTCGCCGAACGTTATGTTGAGTCAATACAATGGGTCAAATAGTTATCGTCGAAGTTCTTGATCGCTTCGGCAAGGTCCGGCACCGGCAGCGGGTGACGAATTTTCCCTGCCGTATTGGGCGAGCCTACGACAATGACTTAATTATTGATGACGGCTTTGTATCGGCACATCATCTTGAAGTTAGTTTTAATGCGGAAAACCGACTCATGGCGCGTGATTTGAACAGCGACAACGGCCTGTTCGCGGTTGCGCCGCTTAAGCGAGTTGACTCGATGTGGCTGCAATCCGCCAGCCGCCTGCGCATCGGTCACACGGAGTTGCAGTTCTTTTTCCCCGACCACCCGGTGCGCGAAGTCGTCCTGGACAGAGCCAACCCAAGCTTCACTATGCTGTTTTTTACCAGCTGGCCCGCAATGATTCTCACCTGGTTGCTGACTGCAGGAATTATTTTATTACAAGCACACTTTGACAGCAGCGAGTCCGCCACGCTGGCCGACCGCTTAGTGGATCTGCTGCCGGTGTTTGTTTTTCTCGGCATCTGGGCGGGAGGTTGGTCCATCGCCAGCCGGGCCGTTACACATCGTTTCTACTTTGCCTACCATGCCACGCTCGTGGGAGGGATCCTGGTTATTAGCAGCCTGCTGGAAACCTTCGCGGAATATGTCGATTTCGCCTTCGCCCTGCCGGGCCTGGCGAATACGTTTTCCATGGTGGCGGGAACGCTTTTATTTGGCTTTCTGCTGTTTTCTCACATCCGTTACAGCACGACACTGACACTGAAAAAATCCGTACGTGTCGCCGCCGCTCTGGCTCTCGGCTTCAGTGTTCTGATTCAATCCCTGGTATGGGTATTTGAACGTGATTTCGGTTTTGATCTTGATTATTCCTCAACACTGAAAGCGCCGGCTTTTGTATTGCGTCGCCCGGTAAGCAGTACAGATTATTTTTCCGCGGCACACTCACTTAAATCTGATGTCGATGAGTTGGCTCGCGAGTAGCCAGATTAACCGGTATGTTCCAATTTACCCAACAGCTCCCACTGGCTCTGTATATTCATATCCCCTGGTGCGTTAGTAAATGTCCTTACTGTGACTTCAATTCTCACGAACTTAAGGACGAGCTCCCCGAGCAAGAATATATTCGGGCGCTAACGCGTGACCTCGAGTCGGAGCTGCCACGTATCTGGGGTCGCAAAATTAACAGTGTATTTTTCGGCGGCGGCACACCGAGCTTGTTTAGCCCGGCCGGAATTGACACGCTCCTCGCAACGTTACGCGCCCTGCTCAACGTTTCACCCAACACCGAGGTCACGCTGGAGGCCAACCCGGGAACAATTGAGCAAGGCCGGTTCCGAGAATTTCGCGCCGCGGGAATCAACCGGCTTTCCATCGGCATACAAAGCTTCAACGATGCACAGCTAAACGCCCTCGGTCGTATTCACAGTGGCAAGGAGGCCGAAAGAGCGGTGGAACAAGCTGCCACCTCCGGGTTTGAGAATTTTAATCTGGATCTAATGTATGGTCTGCCCGGGCAAAGCGAAAAATCCGCGCTGCACGACCTGCAAACCGCTATCGCGCTTGAACCTTCACATATTTCGCACTATCAATTGACTATTGAACCCAACACGGCGTTCCACCGGCATACACCTGAGCTCCCGGACGAAGACGAGATTTATTCCAGCCAGCTACTTTGCCAGCAATTACTGGCTGAGCACGACTACCGCCACTATGAGGTTTCAGCCTATGCGAAAGCCGGTCACGAGTGCCGACACAACCTGAATTACTGGCAGTTTGGTGACTACCTGGGAATCGGTGCCGGCGCGCACGACAAAATTACCAATGTTGCCGCACAGTCCATCGTGCGTCGATGGAAACTAAAGCACCCGCGTCAATTTATCGAATCCGCGGGTACGCCGACTTGTGTCGGCGGTGAAAAAACGCTATCTAGACAAGATGCGGCGTTTGAATTCATGCTCAATGCCCTGCGTCTGCAAGAGGGTATGGACTCCAGTCTCTTCGGCGAGCGAACCGGCCTGGCCATAACCGAGATTGCGGACCTGCTGGAAACGGCGGAGCAGAAAGGCTGGATTGAATGGACAGCTTCACGCATTACGCCAACCGAAACAGGGCATCGCTTCCTTAACGATTTGCTCGGGCTGTTTTTACGCGATGACATCGAAAGCATAGGTACTTCGTCGGAAAATAGCTGAGTTTAGCCCTTCCCTGGCGAAGCAAGAATCCACGCAAAGATTGCAACCGCGACGACATTGTTATGCTCAATGAATGGCAAATAGATTGTCCGTACTGCGGGGAGAACTTTATCACGACGGTTGACGCCTCGGCGGGTTCACAGCAATATGTGGAAGACTGCCAGGTTTGTTGCAGCCCGATTGTTTTTCACATCACGGTCGCCACCGACGGGGTGTTGGCCGCAGTAGATGTTAATCGTGAAAATGACTGACGAAACAACATATTCGCCGATAGAATGCGGAGCCCATTCGGAGCTCGAAGTAGCGGTTCTGCACAAACAGTGGCTCAGGGTTGCGTGGGCTGATACCCGTGGTGACCATGTCGCCTCTTTGCTTCCGCTTGATCTGGAGACGAAAAATAAGGAAGAATTTCTTCTTGCCGAAAGTCAGGCAGGGGAGCAGCTTCGGATTCGTCTCGATTACCTTAAATCCGTGCAACCTATCGAATACGACTGACGTGCTGACAATCGGTAATCATGGCAACCAAATCCAGTCTGGACAAAGTAAAAAGCTTTACCACCCGTGACGGCTCCGCCATCCGGGAGTTACTACATCCAGAGAGCAGCGCGGCCAGCAACCAGAGCCTGGCGCAAGCGACGGTTTTACCGGGTGACACCACTCACTTGCACAAACATGCTCAAACCGAGGAAATTTACCATATCACCCAGGGCTGCGGGGCGATGCAGCTCGCTCAGGAACAGTTTGAAGTTGTAGCCGGAGACAGTGTCCTGATCCCACCCGGCACCCCGCATTGCATTACCAACACCGGCACTACCCCGTTACAATTTCTCTGCATGTGTTCTCCGGCCTACAGCCATGCGGACACCGAGTTACTGGATTAGTGGTTGACATTGCGATGTAACCCTTGGCCCCACTATGCGCATCGGAATTGATCTTGGCGGTACAAAAATTGAGGCAATCGCCCTTGATGATTGTGGCGGCGAACTTTTTCGCAAACGCGTCGACACACCGCAAGGCGATTACGCGGCAACACTGCGGACCATCGTTTCACTCGTGGAGACTGCCGAAAACAACACCAGGATTAGCGGAAGCGTAGGTGTTGGCATTCCCGGTACGGTGTCGCCGACAACCGGCTTGGTTAAAAATGCCAACTCTACCTGCTTGAACGGTCAGCACCTGCTGGAAGATCTGCAGCAGCGACTAGCCCGGGAAATACGCATCGAAAACGACGCCAACTGCTTTGCCATGTCCGAAGCAACCGATGGTGCGGCCGATTCATTTAACGTGGTTTTCGCGGTAATTCTCGGCACCGGCACCGGTGGGGGTATCGTCTCACATGGTAAATTACTCAACGGTGTCAATGCCATTGGCGGTGAATGGGGTCACAACCCCTTGCCGTGGCCGCACGCAGACGAATTGCCCGGACCACAATGCTATTGTGGTAAACGTGGTTGCATTGAAACCTATCTCTCCGGTCCCGGCCTAAGTCGGGACTATCTTTTGCATTACGGCAAGTCGCTGCTTGCCGCCGAGATAGTCAGCAATGCCGAGACCGGTAACACCGATGCCGAAGCGACCTTGCAACGGTATGAAAATCGATTGGCCCGCGCTCTGGCCAGTGTGATAAATTTACTTGATCCCGAAGTTATCGTGCTTGGTGGCGGCATGTCCAATATCGCGCGTCTGTACGATAACATCCCTCGAATCTGGGGTGATTACGTTTTTAGTGACACCGTGGTAACTCAGCTTAGGCCGCCACGGCATGGCGACTCCAGTGGGGTTCGTGGTGCCGCCTGGCTCTGGCCGACAAAAAATTTCAATTAGCTCTTTGTCTCGCATACTCGGCAGCTAGTTACTCTGACTAGGCGGCGCACAACACTACCCCGCCCGCATAATCTTTCCGGCAATATGGCGCTTGTATTACAAACGACATTTGGGACATTTTTCCTGATCTGGATCAAACCCGCAAAACACGGCATCTGTATATTAAAACTTCATAAACTTCCACGAAGCTGAATAAAGCTCACCTTCAGGACCATGACGGGAGGGCAAGAACAATGCTGAAGCGATTCTGGGAATTTCTGCGTACACCAACAGCCAAATATTCTGTGGGTTTGTTGTTTTTTGTGGGTGTATTTGCGGGGATTATTTTCTGGGGCGGCTTTCATACTGTCGTCGAAGCTACCAATACAGAGGATTTTTGTATCTCTTGTCATGAGATGGAAGTCAATGTTTTCGAGGAATACAAGGAAACCATTCACTACTCCAATCGCACCGGAGTCAGGGCGATTTGCAGCGACTGCCATGTACCCAAAACCTGGATACACAAAATGGCCCGTAAAATACAGGCAACCAATGAGCTCTATCACAAGATACTGGGTACGATTGACACGCCCGAAAAATTTGAAGAACACCGGCTGGAAATGGCCAAGCGGGTCTGGAAGGTAATGAAGGAAACGGATTCCCGCGAATGCCGCAATTGCCATCATTTTGACTACATGAACCTGGAAGACCAGGACAAAACAGCCCGCAAGAAGCACCTGCGTTCGATAGAAGAAGGTAAAACCTGCATTGAGTGTCATCAAGGGATCGCACACGAACTTCCCGAAGAAGAAGAAGAGGACGACGATGAGGTAGCGGAATCAAAGACTTGAAGTACAGGAAATCGTATAACCAACCTTGGAAAGAAAAGTTGAGGAGGCCAAAATGAAACAGCGCAAGATCTATCGTAGCGTCGCCGTGACGCTGATGACGGTGGGTGTGCTCGGACTTGCCGGAACTAACCTGGTGCAGGCAGCGGATATCACAAAGTTACTCGAAGGCTGCGCGGACTGCCACGAAAAAGACGGTAACAGCACAAATGCCGATACGCCCAGTATCGCCGGCATGTCGACCGAGTATTTTGCAGAGTCCATGGAAGGTTACCAAACCGATGCCCGGCCGGCAAAAAAACTCAAGGACAAGGACGACACCATGAAGGATGTGGTCAAAAATCTCTCCGAGGGTGATATTGAGGCGCTGGCAGAGCATTACGCCAAGCAGAAGTTCAAACCCTACAAGCAGGACTTTGACGCAGCTAAGGCCAAATCAGGCAAGAAACTGCACAGGAAATACTGCGATAAATGCCATTCGGAGGGCGGTAGTTCTTCCGAGGACGACTCTGGAATTCTGGCTGGCCAGCCCATGGGTTATCTACGCTACTCCATGGATAACTACACCAGCGGCAAACGTGAAATGGGTGAGAAAATGGAGAAGAAAGTAAAGTCCATGCTGAAAAAGGACGGCGACGCGAGTATCGACCTCCTGCTTCATTACTACGCATCGCAGCAGTAAAACTGTCTACAGAATTTCTGTCTCGGTTTACACCGCGGGTTCGGGTTTCATTCCCACCGCGGTGCTTTTTTTACCCGCTATTATCGTAGCCAAACAAAAACAATGTTTTTACTAAGGCCTGGATTGATAATCCCGTTGCGCACCTGTACCGCAAGCACGGTTTTCTAGACAGATTGACTTACCGATCCTGGATGGTGCCCGTTAAATACAAGATGGGAAGGCTTCCACTAGTGTTTATTTCACACTACAAGCGATTATTTAAAGTGGCACCGTCCAGGATCGGTAGCTCAACGCCAGCATATACCGCTACCAACAACATTAGCCGGGCTCAGAACGTATAATTCACACTGGCCCATAGTACGCCTATATCGTAATCCGGCGCGACCTGGCCTAATGTCAGCACGTTGTCGATGGTGTCCGGTGTCACATTATCGATATACCAGTTGTCCTCACGGTAGCGTTCGAACTGATAGGTAACCTTCAGTTTCATGTTTTCCTTGAAGCGATAATCGGCGTACAACTTTACCGTGTCACGCGTAGTTTTCAAATCCGGGAACGGCGTTTCATTTTGTACGTCGATTTTTCCAGTTGACTCGGCATGAATGTAATCCAATCCGACGCGTAACTTTTCTTCGATCACCTGGTAGTTGGTACCCAGCCCGGCCGTAAGAACGGTGTCATCGTTAGTGGCAAACCAGTCCGGCGTGCTCACAGCCTGACTACCCACCTGCTCGGAATTGTAATTGGTATTCTGGATAAACCCGGTGAGATTCGCCTTACTGTTGATTTGATATTGTGCGTCGATGCCAACGGCAAATTCCTGCACCGCGGTCAAGCCAATCTCGGTGTCGGGATAATCATAATCGGCCGACTCCAGTTCAAAGTTTAGAATAAGATCGTCACGCGCCGAGTAGGTGAGTGCGAATTTGCCCTTCAAACCCTCTCGGTCAGCCATGTTGTATTTTCTTAACAGGGGGTTTTCCGGTGGCGTAACTTCGGGCAGTTGTTGGTAACTATCCGCCTTGCGGTCGCTCGCTTCCAATTTCAAATTGTAATAGAGCTTGGAGCCGATATTGTTCGCCAACTGGCCCCAGAGCGTTGTTTCATCCTGACTATCCACTTCCTGGAAGGTCCGATCATACGTGGTATATCGAGCGCCACCGGTTAACTTCATCTTATTTTCAAAGCGGTAGCGTGCGTCAAAATCCAGTTTTTGCCGGCGAAAACTGTAGGGCGTATTCGAACGGGGTGTTGAAGCGACCGCGGCATCCGCAATGACATATTCATACACCGATACCGGTGTTGAATTATCCTGCTCCTGATATTCATACATAAATTTGAAACGCGTGTTGCGTCGATGTTGCCAGTTTGCCTTCAAATTTGCGTTGTAGGCCATTACCTCACCATCAAGCGAAGTGCGAGGTAGGGGTGAAGTGGTTAGTCCGGTATTGACCGTGTAAGGCAAAAACTGATCGTTTTGTGACATCCGCGCGACTGAAAAGTAGCCGGCAAGTTGGACATTTTTAATTCCGCGGTAGTTCCCGGAAAGCATGAGTTGTTGCATTTCATTATCCGGATCCGCCGCGGATTGACCTTCGGTAGCGCCAGCGGGAAGGCTGAACGCATTTTGCCATCGAAGATAGTCATTCTTGTTGTTGAAATTCGAGTTAAGCAGCGCTATGCGTCCACTAAACTTGCGGTATTTATAGTTCGCTGCCAACTCTGTGTTATCCGTAACCTGGTCGATAGGTCGGGCAAGAATCGCAGAGCGAGCAATGGCGAAACTTGAGCCAATGGCCGATCCAAAAGTCTGGTTGCCGTCCTTGGTCTGCCGGTTAAAAGCCAGGTCGTATGACCAGCGGGAATTTTGAATATAGGTTCCACCCAGCTTAACGTTACGTCTTTTGGTCATGATGTCGATGTTACGCAGCGACGCATCGAGGCTGGAAAAGTCCGATGTCGTTGAACCGGTGACCCAGCCACCCGGTAAAGTTTGTGTTGATTCGCCGCTATAGGGCGTGCGCCCGGTATCCAGATCGTAGCGGTAGATCTGGTCAAGTTCGAAATTGAGCTTGTAGGTTCCCTGCTTACCGCCTTCCAACTCCAGCGACCGTACATCCAACCCCAGCCGGTCACCGTAGGCTTCAAAGTAGTTGCCGTTCTCATCACGATAGGCGGCATCGATATCCAGGATAAGGAACGGACCTTTTTCATTCAGGCCGTTGTACTGTCCAAACTTGAAAGAATCGTTACTGACATAGCCAACACCGGCATTCAAGTCGAGATACCAGGGCTCTTCAGAAAGATCCGGGCAATACTTGCATTTCCACTTGGCAGTGATTGCCGCGATCTCTTCGTCAGACAGCTCGGGAACGGGCGTCTCGGATTCGGCCAGTACAGGCAGCGACACCAATCCCGGCAGGATAAACAAGAAAAGACTTTGTTTTACTTTCATCGGCATGGCGGCTCTCCCCGGGTAATGCCGTTGACGCTGGTTTTCAGTTGCTCGATCGTTGCGGCCTGTAACGGCTGGCGACAGGCAAGTGCGTCTGTTGATTACGTGTCGATTACCGCAGCAACTTGACTCCCGACGGATGATTACTACCGTGTACCTGGGAGTGGCAATTCAAACAACTTTTCGAAAGCAGAAATGGGCTGGCCGTGCCACTCGGCAAACCGTCGCCCGTGTAAGCAACGCTTGGATGGCCCGCAGATCCATGACATGACTGGCACAAGAGCGGTGGTGTTTTTTTCAACAGCGCGTTGTGTGAAGAACCGTGTGGAAAGTGGCACAAGGTACAGTCTTCAATTACAGGGGCATGTTCCCACAATTTCGGCCCGCGCTTCTCTGCGTGACAGGAATAGCACAGTTCATTTTTTGTCGCGGTCTTTACCAGCTTGTCGTTGAACGTGCCATGCGGGTTGTGACACTGCGAGCAGCGCATCTTGTCGAAACGCACTGGATGCACGGAAGTACGTTGAAATTCCGCTTTCTGCTTCAAGTGACAGGACTGGCATTTTTCATTTTGAGAATCCGCCACCCGCATGGGATCGCGACGCGTATGTATCACATGACATTCGCCACACACCATTGCAGTGGATTCGTGCGGTCCCCCTGTCCAGTTCAATCGGTTGTGGTCACTATGGCAACCCAGGCAAACTGCATTTTGCTCGGCGGGGGGCGTCCACGCCTTGGGGCCAAAGGCACGAATCGGCGCCTTTTTTTTGCCTTTCTTGGCCTTTTTCTTGTGTTTGCCTACCGGGCCATGACAGGTTTCACACTGCAGTGTCGCCATGGGTGAGCGGCCGTCGTTGCGCTCACCATGTTTGGTGTAAAAGATGGGCAGAACCGGATACTCATTATCCTCGTCATGGCACTTGAGGCAGGTATCCGCGCCCTTTTTGGAAAACTTCGCGTCCTTTTTTTTAGTGGTGGCCTCGTCCGCAAACACTGCAGATGAAGCCAGCAATAAGGAAATCACGCCTGCGAAAAGACGAAGCCGTAATCGCGTATGATCATTCATATCACAGACTTCCTCATGCCCGGCATATGCCGGGCGGTACTGCCAAACGACGGCAGATTAATTAACTTGCATTTATTGGTCTTCGTTTTACCAACCGCTACAGACTGCCCAGATAGGCTTTCAAATCATTCACCCGTTGTTGCGGGATATTGCTCATCGTGGTCATCATTTGCGTTGTGGTGTCAAAGCCAGACATATCTGTTGCAATCATGTCCTGCTTGCCGGCCAGATCCGTCGCTGTAAACGCGGTGGTGGTATCGTCAGGATTCGCAGCATGACAAACACCGCAGTTAGCGTCAAAGTACGTCTGCCCATCCGAATTGGAACCGATGACACCCGTAGGTACTTTCGTACCGTCTCCCGGATTAAGTAATGGAGGTGGTGCCTCATCGCTGCTGCTATTAAAACAACCACCCAGCCCAAGACCCAGGAGAACAAGTAGTGTTATTTGGATTAGCTTGTTCATGGCTGTAACCTCATCATGTCTGAATCCTTTTCATCATCATCATCGTCATCATCATCGTCATCGTCACCACCACCGCCGTTTTTCATTGACGTGAGGTAGTTGCCGATGAGTCGGACTTCGTCGTTAGTCAGCGCGCTGGCAAGACCCTGCATATCGGGCTCTTCATTGATCGCTTCAAGAATGGACCGATAGCCATCGCCGACCACAGCTTCTTCGGTACCACCCTTGCCTTCTGCTCCATGGCAGGATGCACAGAACATGTCATACAGTCCCTTGCCATCCGTGGGTCGTGCGACCGTGGCCAGGAATGACGCAACAGCCTGGGTTTCTCCTGGTGTCATGCTTATTGACTGCATAGCCGGTACGTTGGCGATAGCCGCCGTGATCTGCGCCGCGGTTGTACCTATTACTGCGCGGGCACTACCACCGGTGCCATTGGGTCCATGGCAGGCGCCACACTTGAGGTCATAAATGCCCTCACCCGTGGTTGGCGGTGGTTGCGTCGGGGGCGGGGTACCCGTCGCCAGGAACTCCGCAACAGCCTGGGCATCCGCTGCCGACAGCGTGATGGACTGCATGGCCGGGATGTTGGTGATTGCAGCGGTGATCTGATTTGCACTCTTGCCAACTACATTGCTCGCGCTGCCACCCGAACCACCCACGCCATGGCAACCCTGGCACTTGGCGATATAGATCTCCTCGCCTGTTGTCGCCGGAGGAGGAGGCGGCGGCGGTGTACCCGTAGCCAGGAAGTCCGCCATCTTCTGGGCGTCACCCGCTGCGAGCGTGATGAACTGCATGGACGGGATATTCGCGACCGCGCTGTTGATTTGCGCTGCGCTCCTACCGACTATATTCCCTGCGCTGCCCCCGGCACCGCCCACTCCATGACAGGCCTGGCACTTGGCAATATAGAGCTCTTCCCCCGTTGCAGACGGCGGAGGTGGTGGCGGCGGTGTGCCCGTAGCCAGGAAATCCGCCATCTTCTGGGCGTCGCCCGCTGCCAGCGTGATGGACTGCATCGATGGAATATTCGCGATCGCGCTGTTGATCTGCGCTGCACTCCTGCCGACAATGTTCCCCGCGCTAGCGCCGGTACCGCCCACTCCGTGGCAAACCTGGCACTTGGACACATACAGTTCCTCACCGGTTGCAGGAGCAGGTGGTGGTGTGGAACCCGCACTCACCGCCACACTTGCGGTATCAACACCGGTAACAAAATTCGCATCCTGCACTGCCAGGGTCAACGTATAGTCCCCCGCATTTGTATAAGTATGTGTGGTTGTCGGCGTCGTGGTGGTCTCGGTGACGCTGCCATCGCCAAAGTCCCACAGGTACCGGGTTATGGCGGATACGTGAGTCGAGTTGGAAGCGTCGAAGCTAATTGCCTGACCCGCTGTTCCGGAATAGGAACCACCCGCATCGGCAACCGGCACCATCTGGCCACCCACCGTAATGTCCACGAACGTCGTGTCGGTCAGATTTGCATCATCCGTTACCGTCAGGGTAACCGTATACACGCCGGCCGTGCTGTAGGAATGCACAGTCTGCGCACCGGTCGCGGTGGTATTGTCACCAAAGTTCCACGCATACTGATTAATGGTACCGTCGGCATCCGTAGACTGTGAACCATCAAAACTGACCGTGGTGTTGGTTGGTGCACTCTTGGGGGCCACGATGACCGCCACAGGTGCCTGCGGTGCGCTGGTCGAAACGCTCACCATCAAGGCATCGGTCGCCGAGTTATCACCGGTAGTAATTCCATCACCATTGGTCGAAATCCCCGCGCCATACAGTGTGTAATTTCCCGCTGCGGCAGGCGCCGTCCAGTTAAACGACCATGATATGGCGGCTCCGCCTACTGAAGTGGCAGGCAGTTGATGCGTCAGTTCACCCGCCTTGAGCAGGGTGTTCGCCTGCGTGGCAACCAGCCCGCCGCCCGTGGCACTGACGTCAAGACCACCCGCGTTAGATTGGCCGCCTGAAATCGTCAACGTGTAGGTACTGGTTGAAGAGGGTTGCACGCTGTTCGGTCCGGTCAAAGTCACCGTCGGCGCGGCCCCGCCGGAATGGCACGCGGTGCAGGAAGCGCCGCCGGAGGTTGCTGGATTGCCCGAGTAACCGTTGATGCCGCCACTAAACCCGAAGGCCAGCGGGCTAATCAGCATAGCGAACACAAGGACGCTTAAAAAAGCGAATGAAGAGCGTAAGTTGTTCATGGGGCCTCCTTCTGCATTCCTGCGTCTCAGTAACTTAGCGAAATGCTCGGTCTTTTTGGGCCCGAGTAACAGCAGTGTGTTAGAACTCGCACTCGCTGGCCCGCGTTAAGCTACTGCTTTTTGTTTGAGTCAGTATAAATTCCCTAAAAAGTTTATGCTTCACTTATAAACCGCTTAGGGGAAAAATTACTGATCTAGATCACGTAAATTTCGTGTTAATTTTCCCAAAGTTTTCTCGCGTTGGGTATAGGAATATCCTACTAGGGAGAATGAAGTCGGGATTCGAACTGGCCCATCAGTAAACAAGTTGTATCCTTATGTAAAGCTGACAATTAAAATACATCGAACACCGGGGCGTAGCACTATCCAAGCTGGCTTTAACTCAAAGAGCCTAAAATTAACGTGAGGTTCGTTCAAATTTTGCGCCCCTGTCTTGCCCTGTTACTCGCGCTATTGTGGACGCCGCCAACACCCGCCGACGAACTTCGCGTCGCGGTGGCTTCCAATTTTGTCGATACCCTCAAGCAACTCGCCGCCCGTTTTGAACAAACCTCAGTGCATAAGTTGGTTATTTCCCAAGGCTCAACCGGAAAACACTATGCGCAGATCAGAAACGGCGCGCCCTTCCATATGTTTTTTGCCGCCGATTCGCGGCGCCCCTCTCTGCTTGAGCAAGAAGGCTTGGCAATTAGCGGTAGTCGATTTACCTACGCCCACGGCAGTCTCGTTTTGTGGAGCCTGAAGCCGAATTATGTCGACAACGCGGGGAAGATCCTGCATACGGGTAAGTTTCGTCATTTGGCCATCGCCAATCCGCGCCTGGCGCCGTATGGCCAGGCCGCCCAGGCGGTATTGCAATCCCTGGGGCTGTGGCAAACGATACGGCATCGCGTCGTTCGCGGCGAAAACGTGAATCAGGCATTTCACTTTGTAATGAGTGGCAACGCCGAGCTGGGATTTGTCGCCCGCTCGCAATTGAGCAAATTGACCGAGCGCACACAAGGGTCGCTGTGGCTGATCGACCCCTCACTCTACCCGAAGATTGAGCAGCAAGCGGTGTTACTAACGAATGACGAAGCGGCACAACAATTTACTGATTTCATAAAAAGCACGGAAGGTCGTACCATAATAAAGCGACATGGCTATGACGTTCCCTAAAACTAACCACCGGCCACCCACACGCGGATGCGTAGCATGCTTGATCCCAAGGTAGAAGCCGACCTTATCGCCTTGTGGATTACGCTTAAACTTGCGGGCCTATCCACGATCATCCTGTTGCTGCTCGGCACGCCCCTCGCCTGGTGGCTGGCACACAGCCGCTTTCGACTCAAACCAATAATCGAAGCGCTAATTGCACTTCCGCTGGTACTACCGCCTACCGTTTTGGGTTTCTATTTGCTCATTACACTGGGCGCACACGGTCCGGTGGGCGGATTGCTGGAATCAATCGGTAGCCAACCGCTTGCCTTTACCTTTACAGGTCTGGTAATCGGTTCGGTGCTTTACTCCATGCCCTTTGTGGTGCAGCCCCTGCAATCCGCGTTTACATCAATAGGCACGCGCCCGTTGGAGGCAGCAGCCACATTGCGCGCGTCACCGCTGGACCGATTTTTTACGGTCGCCTTGCCCATGGCGCGGACCGGTTTTTTGACCGCGATCGTATTGGGCTTTGCGCATACTGTCGGGGAGTTTGGTGTGGTCCTGATGATTGGCGGCAACATTCCGGGAGAAACACAGGTGTTGTCCATTGCCATCTACGATCATGTCGAAGCACTGGAGTATGCCCATGCCCACTGGCTCGCAGGCGGCCTGCTGATACTTTCGTTCTGTATGTTGCTAATTGTCTACGGCATGAACCGACGATTTTCACCCTTCCAGCCATGAGTATCCACGCGCGTTTCAATTTAAGCCGCGGTGACTTTACCCTGAACGCCGAGCTACAGGTGCCCTCAAGTGGGATCACTGCGATCTATGGACCATCCGGATGTGGCAAAACAACCTTGCTGCGCGCAGTGGCCGGCCTTGAGTCCTGTGCCAACGGCTTTTTTTCGCTGGAAAACGAAATCTGGCAGGATGAGAGTCGGTACTTGCACCCGCACCAACGATCAATTGGCTATGTCTTTCAGGAAGCCAACCTGTTTCCGCACCTGTCGGTAACCGGAAATCTGGAGTACGGCCTTAAGCGAACCCCGACATCCCGGCAAAAACTCGGCTTTAATCAAGTCATCGAAATGCTTGGCGTGGGCCCCTTTCTACAACGCCGCCCCATGCATCTGTCGGGAGGAGAACGCCAACGCGTCGCCATTGCCCGCGCCTTGCTCACCAGTCCACGCTTGTTACTCATGGACGAACCCCTGTCTGCACTGGACCAGAACAGCAAGGCAGAAATTTTTCCGTTTCTGGAGCGCTTGCGCGACGAGCTGGCGATGCCGGTGCTTTATGTCAGCCACTCTGCTGACGAGGTCGCACGTCTGGCCGATCATCTCGTCTTAATGTCCGCCGGGGAAATCCGCGCATCGGGTGCTATCGACGAAATGCTTACGCGCACCGATTTACCGCTTGCGCATGGCGATGAAGCCGAATCGATCATCAAAGCACGCATCGTCAGTCACGATGAGACCTATGCCCTGACCTACGTGGATTTTGCCGGTGGCAGATTTACGGTACCGCGCAAGGATCTGGCCACTGGCCGGTCGGCGCGATTACGCATCCTGGCTCGGGACGTCAGTCTGACGCTTGAAAAACAAACCGACACCAGCATACTGAATATTTTCCCGGGCATTGTTGCAGAGCTTGTAGATGAAAATCCGTCGCAGGTACTGGTACGGCTGGAGATGGAGGGCGTTAACATTCTCTCGCGAATAACTCGCAAGTCAGCCGCAACGCTAAACCTAGAGCCTGGTAAACATGTCTACATCCAGGTTAAGAGTGTTGCTTTGCTGGCGTGATGCAAAATCGGCACGCGTCGTTAGAACTTGTAGTAATCTTTGTTTAAGTAGTTAACAACCCCATCCGCTTCCTGAGGTGTCCACTTTGCCTGTGCCGGGGCTTCACAACGTTTGACCTGGTGTGCGAGCGCGTCGAGCGAGCGTATTCGTCGATCCTCGCGAGTGTAAACTCCAGAATCATGACAACTGACACAGCTTTTTGCATGTAGTTTTTTAGCGTGCTCTTCCTGCTTCGCCTTGGGGTCCTGGGCGGCGAACACAGAACTTGAGCATGTCACAATGAGCAACAGAACAATTTTTTTCATTGTTGAAATCCTTTTGTGAAAATTGATTCTCAAGGGGCTTTCGATCGGCTCCGAATCCGAACCGATTCTCAACGAGTCCAGCCCCATTCCAAACTTGCAAGTTATTTACCAGTTACCTGCCACCAATTCACCTTAGAAAAACAAGGGTACTATCGACGACTTTCAAGGGCGGCATTCTAGCACAGCAAAATAGAACAACATTCGTGTCGCGTCGCAGATCGTCACGCGTGTTTAGCCATACTGCCCGTCGACACGCGCCATGATTAGCATGGGAACATAAACCCAACAAAACAAAGTGAACGCGGCAATCCACAAAACCTGCGAGGCGCCGATCCAGAAACCATACCAATCAGGCAAAAATATCGGGCCAAATACGCGGGCCAGGCTACCCAAAAACAACGCGCCAAACATCCAATTAATCTGTTGGGGGGGTTCGAACACATTTCGGCCGGTATGCCCCAGCACCACGCGCGCCATCATCCCCAGGGTCATTAAACCCACGCCCCCATAGGCAAATGCATGTACCGCCAACATGGGGTTCAAAGCGATAATCCGGCTGAGCGCCAACATGCCAAAGCCCAGGGTGATCCAGCTGTAGGCCAGAAACAAACTCCATAAAAGTGGTTTTTTCCAAATGCCCGGTGTGTACCAGCCGCGTAAACGCCAAGCATGCAAAATAAACAGTGCCGCAGCCGTGACTCCTGCAATTTTCGGTAGTGGATAAAATACCTCGACGACTAAAAACACCAGCATGAGCACAAGGCTGCTGAGATCCAGCCAGCGATAGTTGATGAGTGTTACCGGACTGTCAACGCCCTTCTCGATAAAAAACGGAATCACGCGCCGAGCCATCAACAGTAGCAGCGAAACCACGATATAGAGGCCGGTGTACAGTCCCAAATGAATCCCGTTTTGTAACGTACCGAACAGCCCCAAATAGAAGAGCACATTTCCAGCCAGTAAAAAAATCAACTTGGACCATACGCCAAACTGGTTCCATTGTTTGGACTTTACAATGGGATGCAACACTGCCAGGCAAAGCAAAAGATTAAAGGATATATCCAGGATAGCCATTGCAGCAAAGGCGCCGCGATTATCCACAAACGGAAGAATTCTTGCGCACAGCCACAATAGTGCCAACACGATTAGCGCCGCACCGTGCAAGGTTTGCACGCCGGTCCAGTTACGCACCGCAGTAAGTATGAAACCGGCAATTACCGCCAAGGCGTAGCCGTAAATCATTTCGTGGGCATGCCAGAGCATGGTAGGCATGGGCGTCCCCGGTAATTCTGTTGTGCCGGTCTGATAGAAGAAAAACCAGAGCGTCGTAGAAAATACCGCAAATGTTCCTGCCAACAGGAAAAACGGACGAAAGCCCAAATGATGAAACGAAAACCGGTAGTGTGTTGGTTCTTGAATTGGCTGCATTCCGAATCTCTTTAAGTTTCTTGCAGGTAACTAGCGGGTAACTATGTAAGGCACGCCGGGCGAATTTCGAGAACAAATTACCATCTCCGCACTTACTTCATAGCTGACGAAAGTCCGGTCAGTGTGCCTAAAAAGACATCCTCAAGCAAAACTTAAAACCAAATCCCGAAATCCGCATACCCTAATCCTCCGGCTGTTTACATAGCCCGCAATCATGTGGCATAAGCATGGAGGGAGAGAACCCTGTCAACAATCTTATGCCACCGGAATTGAGTTTTGCGTGAAAAATCCCACAGTTCAGGAGGTTGTGAGCGAATTCTTTTACCGGAACAAGGCGATGTCGGGGTGTACGTTGATAGTTTGCGTGGTTCCCTTTCGTTGGCGTCCGCCAGTGAATCCACACTTCGTTACCTGGTACTGGATACCTTCGACTGGCGCCTGTTTCATAATAATCTTCAGTTAAGAGCGACAAAGTCCAAGGACCGCTGGTTTCTTGAACTGTATTTAAACTGTAGTGGCACATTACAAGCCTCTTTGCCGGTTTCGACCCTGCCCGACTTTGTCACCGAGTTAGCGGCTGGCTCCCTGAGCAAGCAAATATCAAAAATAGTTGTTCCGCGCGCACTACTTCCCGTGCTTGAGTTTGAGACAAAAAGACTGAGCCTCGTCAAGCGTAACGCTGAAGAAAAAATGACCGCAACGCTCAATGTCGATACAAGCAAGGTGCGTTTACCGAAATCACGAATCTGGCATTCACTGGAGCCCTGCCTGGACGTCGTACCGGTTAGAGGTTATCCGAAAACTGCAAAACAAATTAGAGCTGTCTTGAAGCGAAGTCCGGGAACCTGTGTGAGCAATGTCGATCCTATCGACAGGGCTGTACAACAGTTGGATCTGGTTTCGGTGGCGGAATCGAATAGCAAGTGTCTGTCGCTGACTTCAACGCAAGCGGCGTTACCCGCAATCGCGCAATGTTTGCAGCACCTTCTCGAGATCATGGAGCGGAATGAAGACGGTATTGTCAATCGTATTGATGCCGAATTTTTACATGATTTTCGAATTGCAATTCGTCGCACCCGCACGGTCCTGAGCCAACTCGATGCGGTATTTCCCGGAAATCTCGCTGCTTATGAAACTAAATTTTCCTGGCTCAGCGAGCTAACGGGTCCTGCCCGGGACGCTGATGTATTGATTCTGAAACTGGAGCAATTCCGTGACATGCTACCGTCAGAACTACACGCAACGCTTCCGGCCTTACAGGAGTTTTTACAGTATAAGCGGCATGCAGTTTACAATCCGCTTATAGAAGCACTGCAGTCACAGGACTACAAACGTTTCAAGACAAATTGGCGGCGTTTTCTGAAAAGGTGTTTGGCACAGCCGACACAGCCGAGTGAAAATTTACTCCGGGTTAGTCAGGTTGCCAACAGGAAAATCTGGAAACTCTATTCCCAGGTCGTCAATCAGGGTGCAAAAATTGAAAAAAATTCGCCGGCAAGTGACTATCATCGGCTGCGAAAAACAGCAAAGAAATTGCGTTATCTCATGGAGTTTTTTCAAAGCCTTTATAGCAGCGACGATATTTGTATGCTGATAAAGGAGACAAAAAGGCTGCAGGATAATTTGGGCGAACATCAGGACATGGAAGTTCAAATGTCCAGCCTCACAACTTATGCCAAGGAGTTAGGCACATTGTCAGACAAATCTCCCGACTTACTTGCTGCCCTTGAGCGAATTTGTCGGCAAATGAACAAGCGAAAGCGTCGGCTGCGCAATAAATTCCGGGCACGGTTCGAGCACTTTGCTGTTAGAGCGAACAAAAAACAATTCAAGACGCTTTTTCATAAAAAGTCCGCGGCCAAGAATTCGCAATGAAAGTACTTGCGAGCTACAACATCAAAGGTGGCGTCGGCAAAACCGCTGCGGCGGTAAATCTGGCGTATCTTGCCGCGCAGGAAGGTTGGCGAACATTAGTTTGGGATCTGGACCCGCAAGGCTCGGCGAGTTTTTATTTTCGAATCAAACCCAAGGTCAAAAAGGGTGCCAAAGCCCTGCTTAAACACAAACGGCAACTTGCCGACGCCATAAAAGGAACCGATTTCGAACGCCTGGATCTCGTGCCGGCGGATTTTTCCTATCGGAATCTTGATCTCTATCTGGACGATACAAAGAACTCTGACGGGCATCTGGGTGAGTTAATCTCACAAGTTGATGCAGAGTACGATTACCTGTTCATCGATTGCGCCCCCGGAATCTCGCGTGTTTCCGAAGCGGTCTTTCAGGCCGCTGACGCATTGTTGATACCGGTCATTCCGACGACCTTATCGCTGCGTACACTCAAGCAGTTGTTACGCTTTCGTGAAAAGACGCAGTTATCGGAACTCAAACTGTTGCCATTTTTTTCACTGGTGGATCGGCGGAAAACCTTGCACCGGACGATCATCGAAAACCCACCGTTTCAAGCCTCGCTTTGGCTCAAGTCAACCATTCCCTACTCATCGGTGGTCGAACAAATGGGTACGCATCGCACGCCGCTGTTTTGCTATGCCAACGGTGACAATGCCGCTAAGGCATTTCTGTCGCTTTGGCAGGAAATCGAGCAAACCCTTGCGACTTAAAGAATCACCCCTACACCGCAGTTGTTTCAACATGTAACACCACCGTCATAAATTTCGGTGAGAATGCAAACATGGAGCAGTCTCACCGATTTGATCATTTCGACCAAACCCTAAAGCAGTTGCTTCAGGATGTGTTGAATCTACGTAGCAGTGTTGTGGAGATGGCGCAGAAGCGCCTTGGCTCGCAACAGCGGTTCCAATCGGTCGCCGAGCCACGTGTCAGTATCGAAAACCTGTCACACTATCTAGCCCTACGTTCTCAGGATTTACGCGATTTACAGGTTCGCCTCTCTCAGGTGGGCTTGTCGTCATTAGGCCGGGGTGAATCCCATGTGCTTGCAAACCTGGATCGCGTGATTGAAATTCTCAGTCGTGCAGTCGGCTATTCCGGACAACCCCAAAACGGAGTCTGGTCAGGTGAAGTGTTGTCTTTGGGGCCCGCGTTGTTACGTACCCGAACCAATAAACTGTTCGGCGCAAAACCAAAGCAGCGTAACACACGCATCATGGTGACCTTACCTACTGAGGCCAGCAACAATTACCGGCTTGTCCTGAGTCTTATTGACTCCGGTATGGACTGCGCCAGGATCAATTGTGCTCATGACAACGCCAAGGTTTGGCAACGCATGGTCAACAACATCCGCCGTGCGGAACAGGAGTCAAACAAAAAGTGCAAGATCCTCATGGATCTTGCCGGACATAAGTTACGCACTGGAGCGATAATTACCAAACCGGCTGTTAAGCACCTGAAGCCCAAAAAAGACAGCTTTGGCAAAGCCGTTGAACCCGCCATCCTACGACTACGCAAGGACGGTACCAGTGATGATCAGATAGGCTCCAATGATCATGTAGTTTTCATTCCCTCGGCCTTATTTGACACGCTGAACGCGGGGGACAGTCTGAGCTTGAATGATGGCAAAGGCCGGCGCCGCGAACTGCAAGCTCTCAGCAAGGACGGTTCCAACGATTGGCTCACCGTGTGCCGACAATCCACTTATCTTTTACCCGGCACGGAACTCGAACTCCATCGACGAGATACATCGGGACAAAATTTATCCGTCACCCGCTATGTAATTTCGTCATTTAAGGGCAAGGCGGTCGAAATTCGTGTCAATAAGGGTGATCAAATGTATTTAACACGGGACCCCAGCCCGGGTGAACCTGCCCACTTTGATACACGAGACAATACCTTTCATCAAACTCATATCTCGTGTACCTATCCCGCGGTGTTCGATCAATTACGCCCCGGAGATCCGGTGTGGATTGACGACGGTAAAATCGGTTGCAGCGTCAGACAAATTGACGCCTGTGGCGCACTGTTGAAAATTGAGCATGCCGGGCCAAAAGGCGTCCGGTTACGTGAGGGCAAAGGAATTAATTTTCCGGATACGCAACTGGAACTGCCACCCTTAAGCAAAAAGGATCTAATTGATCTGGATTTTGTTTGCCAGCACGCCGATATGATCGGCCTGTCTTTCGTCAATTCGCTTGGCGACTTGACCAAGCTTGCCGAAGAGCTTAAGAAGCGCCAAGCCGCTCACGTGGCCATCATCGCCAAAATTGAAACCAAGCAAGCCGTTTCGCAGCTACCCAATATCATCCTTGGCATGCTGGGCCGACATGAGTTTGGCATCATGATCGCGCGTGGCGACCTGGCTATAGAACTTGGAAGTGAACGCATGGCTGAGACTCAGGAAGAAATTCTCTGGCTGTGTGAAGCTGCCCACGTACCGGTGATCTGGGCCACTCAGGTGCTGGAAACACTGGCCAAACGTGGCACCACTTCACGCCCGGAAATCACCGACGCCGCCATGTCGGTGCGCGCCGAGTGTGTCATGCTCAACAAAGGGCCCTATATCTCCACGGCGGTACGCGTGCTGGCCGAAATTCTGACTCGCATGCAAAGCCATCAAATGAAAAAGGCCTCACGCCTGAGCGCCATGAACTGGTAGCCCGGAACACCCCCTTCAACTCCGTATTACTGTAAAAGCTTGCGGTGCTGACGCGCATCTACGCCTGCCCGGACTCGTTTACCGCTCTTCAATATTTCCTCAAGCCCGCGCCAATTCGGCCGACATAAAAAAGGAATGATTTGGATGCACAGCCATCCAGTCGTCAAAAACAATCTAATAACTTACTGATTCAACTATGTTTTTGGTGTTTGTTTCGTGACAGACGAGTCCAGTATTACGCTGAACCAGCGGGGAGCCTTCTCCAGATTGCGGCAGTTTGCGCTGATCAACGGGCGCCAGTTACGGATCACCTTGCCCGCCGGTCAAGGCTACTCTATTGATGTACTCGCATTGGCCCCCGCGGGCCGGCATCGGTTTACGATCCCATGGCCCTGGCTTGCCTTACTACTGCTCGGTGTAGGCGCAAGTGTTTTAACCATCCAGTTCCTCAACGATCTCTCCAACCGCGCGGTTTATTTCGGCATGCTGGCTACCGGTGGGCTGTTCGCGGCGCTGGGCGCACTGATGTTTTTCAAGGGCCTGGTGCGTTGGCGAGTGTTTGTTTCCCGGCACGCGCATGTCCCCTTGCTTAGCGTTCTGGTTAACCAGCCGGACCGAAAATCCTTCCGTACCTTTATCGCTGAACTGGAACAGGCCATCGCGTCGGCAAGCGCACAAGCTGACATTCCGAAGGACAAGCAAATTGCCGGTGAAACCCGCATGTTACGGCGTCTATCCGAAGAAGGTGTGTTAACCCCCGCGGTTTACGAGCAGGCGAAAACCAAACTGCTAGGTCATTACTAAGCGCCTCTTGCCGACCCCATCATCGGGTTAACCTAATCGCGAAGTGGCTACACGATGGTGATTCAGCAACCTTGCGGCCATGTAACTCTGAAACGTGCGCCCCCAAGCGACGCATCACCAATAGACACCGTACCTCGATGCCAATGTGCAATTTGCTTGACAATAGCCAGCCCCAGACCGACACCGCCCGATTGGCGATCGCGACTTGAATCCAGACGCGCAAAGGGCTCGAAAATACGCCCCCTTTCAGCCATAGGAACACCTGGCCCATCATCACAGACATCAAAGAAAATCCCGTCCCCAGTTGAACCATATTCGACTTCAACCCTGCTATTGGCATATCGGCACGCATTACCTACCAGGTTGCCTAGCGCACGTTCCATCAATTTTTTGTCGAACGAGGCCTCTAACGTGGATGGCGCAGAACCAACGCTCAGAACCGGCTTGATATTCGTATCATATTGGCAAATTCGAAGAATGCTGTCTTGCAGCCAGGGGGCAATGTAACTTGCTTCTATCTCGAGAGCCGGTTTCTCTCTATCAAAACGCGCATAAGTCAGAAGCTCGGTAACGAGATGGTCCAGCTCACCAATGTCGACATGCATCCCCCGGATATATCGCTCGCTTGTAGTGCTATCCCCTGAGTTCTCAAGCATCTCCAGGCCGAATCGAAGCCTGGCAATCGGCGTCCGCAACTCATGGGAAACCGCATGAGTTAGTGATTTATGGGACTCCAGCAAATTCCTAATTCGATCAGCCATGGAGTCAAATGTAGAGGCCAAACGCCACACTGGTGACCGTCGCGGTAGTCGGTTGCGCGCGCCGAACTCTCCCCTGCCAAACGCACCGGCGACGATCGTCAGGCGCCGAATGTCACGCCATACAGGACGCATCCACGAATAAATTGCCAAACCAACTACTACGGCAAAAGCAAGTATCAGATACAAATCAAGGTGTTTGGGGGTTACGTCATCAACAATCGGTCCGGCTCGCAATACATAAGGGGTTTCGGAAATGGATTGGTAAAAATTTAATCCGCTCGTTTCCGAATCGGTACTCACGAGTTCTCCGGCGGCGAGTTCGTTTTTTTGTGTTTGTTTCAGGCCTGTTTGTGTAGCAAGTACGATGCTAATCGGAAATCCAAACTGTTGTTGCAATCGGCTTAGGGTTTTTGGCCACGCGCGCTGATCACGGATTTTAAATTGCTTTTTCAATAGATAAAACGTCCCCTGAGCCAGGCGCTTTGTATCTTCGGATTTGGTCTGCCCCATACCCGCGACCAGTACATACGGAAAATCATCGATCTGTTTAAACCAATATTCGGCGCCGTCAACGTTTGAAAACTCGGCGTGTCCCTGCGCGAGCCGCTGCAACTTCGTCTCCGGAAGGTCAACTGCTTCCAGGCTTTCTATGAAAAGCGGATAGCCAAAGAATGGGCGAAGCTTAGTAAGTTTATGCTCCCAGCCCGAAGTTGGTACTGAGTTAAGCTCATTAAAAATCAGAAAAAAAGTTCCCTGTGAAATTCTGTCCTTGTAGGTATTAATTTTTCCTTGCAGAAAATACTCCGGCAACATCTCGATGCCAATAATTGAACCCGCTATCGCGAGGCCCAAAAGAATGTAAAGCGTTAAAAAATTTTTTCCCACAATCTATCTAGCCATTGCGCGTTACCACGCATCTGCCACAAACAGATAACCCTGTCGCCGCACTGTTTTAATTCGCCTCGGTGAAACCGAATCGTCGCCTAATTTTTTTCGCAAGCGTGAAATAGTGATATCAATCGATCGATCAAGCCCATCATAGTCAATACCGCGCAGACGCCTGAATAAGACTTCCCGGCTGTGAATTTCACCCGGACGCTCTGCGAGAATACAAAGCAGTTCGAACTCTGATGTCGTCAGCACAACCGGTTTGCTTTGCAAGTGCACTTCCCGGGAAGATTTGCTTATGCTGAGGCGCCCAAACTCGCGCATGGTGGAGTCCTTGTTACTCGCGCTTGTAAGACCGGACACGGAAACTTGTCGACGTCTAAACAATGCTCGTATTCGCGCCAGTAATACCCGCGGGTCAACCGGCTTGGAAACATAATCATCTGCGCCCAGTTCCAATCCGACTATCTCATCAACATCGTCGTCTCTTGCAGTCAATATCAATATTAGCCCATGGTAGTCAGGTCGAATGGCTTTACAAATTTCGAAGCCGTCCAAAACAGGTAACATTATATCCAGAATCACTAAGTCCGGCGGCCGTTCTGAAATACGATTAACGGCAGTAAGGCCGTTGTGTTCAACTTCAACGGTAAGATCGTGTTGCCGAAGATACTCATGGATTAGCTTTGCGAGGCGGATGTCATCCTCGACCAGAAGAATAGAAGGCGCTTCTGGATAATTGGTCTCGACACTTTCCATAGCAGACAAATCCTTTTAGGCGATGAATTCACCCCAAACAAGCACGGCCTTAATCCTAAAGCAGTCAGTATTTTCGGGCAAGCAAGTTAATGGTTTGGAAAAGTTTTCAATGACTTGTGTTTCAAGGGTGCAGCACGCACGGTAATTTTTTGAGGGTCATGTTACAAATTGTTACAAAGTGCTACGAACAAACAACAGAATCTCAGTCTCAATAGAACTAAGCTTAGTTCCGTAAGTTCGAATATCTATGGCGCTTCTCGAAACAGATAAACCGCAAAAACGGGACGAAATTTTGCTGCTCTGTTTTGAAATCAAAGATTCTGAACTTTCAATTTAGTTTTTTCGAATGCATGCGTACAAGGAGGAATACAAAATGCGTTTTTTTCCCCAAACAAGTAATCAACAAGTCAAGGTCGCAATCAAGATAATCTCTATTGCTGCTTGTTTTTCTGCTCTACCGGTTTTCGCAGTTCCGCAAACCGCTGTCCGATACGTAGGAATCGATCATCAGAGTCATAGTGCTTATATTTACGATGAAAACTTCAATCGACTTCTGGATAGTCCGTATATCGAAGGCGGAAGTATAGATCCGCTTCCCGAAGGTCAACCGATATGGTTTTTGGGCACCAGTGTCGATATCGTCAAACGCAACCCGGACGGAAGCGTCGACGTCGTCTCCGATGATCCCGACTATTACGAGATGAATCATCATTTTACCTGGGTCTATGTTTCAGAAAGTCGGGGTATGACATCCGATTGTGGCTTTCCACAACCCGTGGCCGCCGGAAGTGAGTTAACTGATTTCTTGTTACCCAGTGGCTATGGTTACAAAATGGATGGAGGTTTTCTTCATACCGGAGACTGGCATTGGGAAAATCCAGCCAACAAACCTCACGACGAACAAGTCTTCCTCCGCTTCGTATTTGTTTTTGACGATAGTGCTGGCGGGTATCGCGATACAGATGTTGCCTGGATCGACGCCGTAAATTGCGATTCAAGTTTTGCGGTACCGAGTGGAAAATCGACACATCGTGGCGACAGTTACCCGGTCGACAACGACCGTCGTATTGTGGCGGTAATTCCACATGTACATGATCACGCCAAATCCATTGCGCTAACTAATAACGGAGAACGACTACGCCGCTTCAAGCCTGCAAATGCTTCCATTTCCGTAGCGCACGACGACGTCGGCGAAGGGCCGACTCCCTACCACGATCACAAGAATCACCTACCAACTGATGGTCTGTCGGCCTGGACGCCGGGGGCGTACGGACCTATCGTACGCGCGGGCGATAGTCTCTCGACATTTGCAAAATTTAAAAATCCACATCCTCGCGCGATTGACAACATGGTGATTTTTGTAACTTATAGTGAAAAAGTTCCCGCTGGGGAGACCAGCCCAGAAGCAAAACAGCTCGACGGTGATTAAAGAGCCTGCATCGATATTCAAAAGCATGTATTTTTTGGCGGCCCCGGACTCATCGGGGCCGCTGGGTTCTTGAGATCCCCCGTGTCGTGGCAGGTAAGTTCTACTCACACCAACGCGAGAAAAAACATTTCCAGTACATCTCTCCCGTGGTCTAACGGCTGCCACTGATGCTCATTTCCAGCGGGGAGTTGTACATTGGGCCGAGTGACAAAACGAACGGCCTTAAGCCCTCAAGACGAGACCCGGTAATTTTACGTTAACATATTGTTTAAAAATGAAATTATCTGCCCCCCCCCAAGCTGATCTTCATATCCCCCTGATGTTGCAAATGCCGCATAATTCGTCTATAAGTTGCATATACACCATTAATTCCGAGCAGGAGTTACCATATGACTGCATTACATGCATCCGTTGCCAATGGTCCCCTCGTCCTTAGCAAGGCCTTGCTCAATGCCGGTAAAGGCCTGGGTATGTCGCAAGCCGATCTCGGTAAAGTCATCGGCAAAGATAGAACCTCCATCAGTCGCGGGCTCGACCCGACCAGCAAGGCCGGCGAACTCGCCCTGCTTCTGGTGCGTTGCTACCGAAGTCTGTTCGTTTTGGTCGGTGGCAAAGATGAAGATATGAAGCACTGGATGCACACCGAAAATCATCACACCGGCGGCAAGCCCGCCGAACAGGTTAAAACCGTACAAGGCCTGACACGGGTCGTCGAATATCTGGACGCCATCCGCGGTAAGATATGATTACTGAATGAATATATGGGATGCATGCAAGGACCGCATCACACCCCAATCTATAAGTGGTGAGTTGGTCAGGATCGTAGAAAGCCAGGAACAGGTCGCGACCAGTGGCCTGGTCGACAACCTGGAAGAGCAAGCCTATCTGGAAGACATGCTTGAACGAACCAAACCCGCGCAACCCATCGAAACAAAGCGTCTACACTATCTACTCGCAACACCGTTCCGCTATCCTCCACTGGCACACGGTTCACGTTTCGGTAGTCGGCAAGAACCCGGACTTTTCTACGGCTCAAAATCACGCCTGACCGCGTTCGCTGAAACTGCGTACTACCGTTTGGTTTTTTGGTACGGGATGCTCACCCCTCCACCCTCGGAAAAATTTCTTACCCAGCACACCGAGTTCAGCGCAGGCTACAAAACCCGTCATGGCCTGCAACTACAACACGAACCGTTTTCCGCATACGTCACCGCGCTTACTGATCCGCAGTCATACTCAGCGACGCAACAATTGGGCAGCGCGATGCGTGCCGCAAGTGTCGACGCGTTTGAGTATGTTTCTGCACGCGACCTGGATCACGGGCTAAGTGTTGCCCTGTTTTCCGCCCGCGCGCTTGCTGCCAAACGACCCCACAATCAACAAGCCTGGCTGTGTGAGACCAGCGCTACAGTAGTCAGTTTTTCTAACGCAAACTCCGGCGAGGTACACCACTTTAGCTACGAGACATTTCTGGTCAACGGTAAGCTGCCGCAGCCTGCCGTCTAGAAATCATTGACACCGGAGGTCGTCCGATCTGGCGCAGAGGTGCACACGATAATCGGTGGGAAACCGCCTGGCGGTTGAAAGGTCATCTGGTTCACTTCGTTAAGCGGTATATTTTGTAGAGGTATTTGAAATAAACGATAACCACACATCATTGGGCGTCCAAACAGACTTCATCAGTTCAAATGCCTCCCCTTCAGATTTCCCCTGCTTGAACATGCGATACAGTCCAAGGAAGGCGGTGACCCGCATGTTGGCAGCGCAATAAATATGCACTCTTGACTTCTTATTCCCATCCATAGCATTGAAGAACGCCTCCAAATCATCTTCGGTCGGTTCGTCGAACTGAACGGGGATATGGATGTAGGTCATTTGCAATTCCTCAACCAGACCTTTCTCATCAGCAAGAGAGTATCGTGTGTCATCATGAAGTGCGAGATTGATAATGACCTCGTAGCCTGCGGCGGCCAACGCTCTTAGTTGAGCCTCCGTCGGCTGCCCGGATGTCGAGAGAGCATCTTCGACCGACCGAAAGTTGTAGATATCAGTGATCTTGTCCATTTCGTTCGATATTACACCCAAATCATCCCGCCTCAGACGTACGATGTAGCCACGTCTCTCTGGAGGTCGTTTGTTAGATCGCATACCATAATGGCCATACTCACCTCGGTACAACATAATCCTGCGATCAAAGCCTTTTAGCGACGCCTTGTTGCAAGCGGTAAACACAAAAAGGTGCTGCTCACGGCATGCATTTGAAAAATGATCATCATGCTCAATGCGATGGTCAGGGACAGTAAA
>CAMYNG010000011.1 GCA_947259765.1 uncultured Ectothiorhodospiraceae bacterium | reverse complement strand
GTATTTACAGCTTTTACACGCACACATGGTTCAACTGGTGGAACAAGGTGCCGATGTCCAGGACGCCATCAAAAGCCTTGATCAGTCTGCCTACAGCAAGCTGGTGAATTTCGAGCAACTTTCCGGGCGTAATGCCAGCTGGGCCTATCTGGAGGCGGAGGCGGATGCTTTTGAGTGAAGGTTTTCCGTGGTGCGTCTGGCGTAATGCCCAACGCTTAACTTAGAATGACGGCCAATCGAATTCCGGACAAAACCCCAAGAGGTCAATGAACAATGAGTAACAGCATACAGCTCAGCAACGAGCTAATCGAAAATGTCATGCAGGCGATCGTTCAGCATGATGCGACGGTCGCGGAAAACGGCACGCTTGGGTTGCAGTACCTGGCCGCGATGCTTGGTGTGCTGGCTTCGGATTACCCGGGAACCGCCGACGAGTGTGAAGAATTGCTTAACCATCTGCACGAATTTACCAAACACGTATATAACGATCACGCCCGTGCGCAGCAACAACAGGCCGCACCGGCCCAGGCACCACAGGTGCCCAAGGGACGTTGTGAGACGGATGAGGCCGATCCGGCTGCCGGTGTCTGGCGGGTGGATCGGGGCTGAGACTAAACCACTATTAAAAATTTTGCACCGGCTTACCTGCTAAGATCTGGAATTGAATTTTGTATTTGACTGGGGACAGGAATGCGATCGGCGTGTAGCAAGACGCGCTGCGAATACGTCCCTGTAAGCTCAAGGGCCGCGTCCATGCGGCCCATGGTCTTGCCACACGCCGGTCGCATTCCTGCCTGATGTTCCGTGCGGTCAATGTGTTCAGTAATCCGGAGCAGTCAACTCGCTAGCGCCACTTCAACGGCGGCTCATCAAGTCTCTCCAGCTGTTCGCGCAGGCTGATCATCTGCTCTTCCCAGTAACGTGGTGTGCCAAACCAGGGAAAATGAGTTGGAAAGGCCGGGTCCTGCCAGCGTCGCGCGAGCCAGCCGCTGTAGTGGATCATGCGCAAGGCACGTAACGATTCGACCCAGTGCAGTGCGAATGGGTCGAAATCAGCGAACTCGGTGTAACCGGAGAGCAGTTCGTTTAATTGGCGCTCCATATCGAAACGGTCGCCTGACAACAGCATCCAAAGATCCTGAACCGGCGGGCCGCTAAGACAGTCATCCAAATCAACGAAGTGTGGGCCTCTTTCGGTCCACAGGATATTGCCCGGATGGCAATCACCGTGCAGGCGGATTGTGGGCAGTGGTCCAAATGCGTCTAGCAACTCCCGGACTCGCTGCAGAACTCGCGTACACGCATCGACATAATTATGGCGGACCTCTGCAGCAATGATGTCGTGTTGCTGCAGAAAGGAAAATGGCTCGTCACCGAAGCGCTCGATAGAAAGGCGGGGGCGGTGCTCGAATCGCTTACTGGCGCCGACGGTATGCAAGCGCCCCAGCACGCGCCCCAGCCAGCGTAAACTGTCGGCATCGTCGAGTTCCGGCGCTCGCCCGCCGCGGCGGGGAAACAGCGCAAATCGAAACTCGGCGTAGCGGTGTAAGGAGGCGCCGGAGGAGTCCAATAGCGGGGCCACCACCGGAATATCCGCTGCGGCCAGCTCCAGGGTGAAGGTGTGCTCCTCCAGAATAGCGGCATCTAACCATCGATGCGGGCGGTAGAATTTTGCGACCAGGAAGTTCCCGCCTTCCAAACCGACTTGATAAACCCGGTTCTCGTAGCTATTTAAAGCCAGGAGAGATCCGTTGGGTTGAGCACCAAAGGACTCGATGGCCGTAAGAACAACATCCGGGGTCAATCCTTCGTAGGGTGTGGAGGCGGAGTCGGCCGGATTTTTCATAGCCAGTCGAATGTTTCCGGCTGGCGTGTGCACACATAAACCTTACAAAACAGGCGGCCGGGAAGGGAATGCGGCCTTTCAAGACCGGTTTGGTTGTGCATTGTAAACTTTGCTAGATTTATCCGGTAACGCCGGCGAGTGTAGTGTAAATTGACCCACATATTTAGTATACCCGGCAGATAGTTATCTGACCTGATTTAATCAACTGCGTTTCAGACGCAACCACAATTTTAACCAAAGGTTTCCAGACAGATGCCAAACCCGTTATTGACCACCAGCGGTCTGCCCCGGTTTTCCGAAATCAAACCTAATCATATTGAACCTGCTATCGATACCTTGTTGGCTGAGGCCAGGAATTTGGTAGAGACGTTGTTGGCGGCTGAGAAAAACTATACCTGGGACAATCTTGTGCAACCGCTGGAAGAAATGGATGACCGCATCGAACGGGCCTGGTCGCCGGTGAGCCATATGAATTCGGTGGTTAACACCGAAGCGCTGCGCAAGGCGTATAATATCTGCCTGCCCAAACTGAGTGATTACAGCACGGAGATGGGACAACACGAAGGTCTGTACTGCGCGATGAAATCAATCCATGAGGGCGACGATTTTTCTGCACTCAACGCGGCACAACAAAAGGTGGTCGAAAATGCCCTGCGTGATTTTCATTTGTCTGGAGTCGATCTATCTGCGGAAAAAAAACAACGCTTCAGGGAAATTAAACAGGAATTGTCGCGCTTAACAACTCGCTTTGAGGAAAACGTGCTTGATGCGACACATGGTTGGAGCAAGCATGTCACCGATGAAAAGCTGCTTGCCGGACTGCCCGAGTCAAGCCAGGCGATGACCAAACAGCTTGCCGAGCAGAAAGACAAAACAGGTTGGTTATTTACCCTCGACTTTCCGGTTTACTTCGCGGTCATGAATTACGCGGATGATCGAAACTTCCGTTTTGAAATGTATCAAGCGTTTGTAACCCGCGCCTCTGATCAGGGACCCAATGCGGGTCAGTGGGATAACAGCGAAAACATGGAAAAAATCCTTGCGCTTCGGCACGAGCTTGCCGGGCTGCTGGGCTTTGCCAATTATGCCGAGCGTTCGCTGGCAACAAAAATGGCGCGGTCTACAGACGAGGTTGTGGAGTTCTTACATGACCTTGCACGTCGTTCGGTTCCCATTGCGAAAAAAGACCTTGGCGAAATTGAGCAATTCGCACGCGAGCAACACGGTGTTGACTCCCTGGAAGCCTGGGATGTTGCCTACTATTCGGAAAAACTGCGCCAGCATAAATACTCCATTTCGCAGGAGGAGCTGAAACCCTATTTCCCGGAAACGCGCGTCGTCAGCGGGATGTTCAGTGTTGTGGAACGACTTTATGGCATAAGCATTACCGAAGTGCAGGGCATTGATACCTGGCACAAGGACGTACGGTTTTTTGAGATCCGTGATTTGCAAGGCGAATTGCGCGGACAGTTCTATCTGGATCTCTATACCCGAGCCAATAAGCGGGGTGGTGCGTGGATGGACGATTGTATTTCCCGTATGCGCAAGCACGATGGCAAGTTACAGGCTCCGGTCGCCTACCTGACGTGTAACTTGTCACCGCCGGTCGGCGATGATCCCGCGCTGTTTACACATGATGAGGTTATCACCCTGTTTCACGAATTCGGACATGGTTTGCACCATATGTTGACGCGTATTGATTATCTGGGTGTTTCGGGAATTAACGGTGTGGCCTGGGACGCCGTCGAACTACCCAGCCAGTTTATGGAAAACTGGTGCTGGGAACGACAGGCGTTGGATCTGATCGCCGCACATTACCAGTCCGGCGAACCGTTACCCGAGCCGCTATATAATAGAATGATTGCGGCCAAGAATTTCCAGTCCGGCATGCAGATGGTTCGCCAGCTGGAATTTGCACTGTTCGATTTTCGAATTCACCGCGAATATGATCCGCAACTCGGCGGTGAAGTGCAGAAGAAATTGAATGAAGTCCGACAGGAGGTGGCGGTGGTCAAGGCGCCCGATTTCAATCGTTTCCAACATGGCTTTACACATATTTTTTCTGGTGGTTACGCCGCAGGCTACTACAGTTATAAATGGGCCGAAGTTTTGTCAGCCGATGCGTTCTCATTATTTGAGGAGCATGGCATCTTTGATCGGTCCACCGGCGAAGCGTTCCTAAAATCCGTGCTGGAGCAGGGTGGATCGCGCGAACCGCTGGAGCTCTTTGTTGAGTTTCGTGGTCGGGAGCCACGAATTGATGCGCTCTTGCGCCACAGTGGTATTGCAGCCTAATACAAAGCGAGACAAACAAGTATGCAGCAATGGAAGCGACTTTGGCTGGGCCTGATATTTCTGGCGATCACTGTCGCCACGCAGGCGGAAACCCGATTCGTAACCGATCGCCTTTTGCTCGGCGTGCACCAGAATCCGAGCGAAGCGAGCCTTTTGGTCGCATCCTTGCCAAGTGGTACGGAGGTAAAGGTGTTGGAACAGGATGGCGACTTTTCTCGTATTAAAACGGCCAACGGTACCGAGGGCTGGATTTATACCCAGTACCTGGTACAACAAAAACCAGCCGCTGCCTTGCTGGATGCAAGCGAGCGCCAGTTGCGCAAGCTCGGCGAAGAACTCAAAGCCGTCAAAATCGAACGTGACAAGCGCGAACGTGAGGCGCAAATTCGTCGTGATGAACTGGCCAATGCCACCTCGACTGTCAAGGAACTCAAAAAGAAACTGGAATCAAAGCAGCCCACACCGGCCAAGCAAGACAATTCTGCTGGCGCGGCGCAACTGAAAGCTGCCGAGGGACAAGTTCAACAATTACAGGCCCGGGTAGAAGAGCTGACGCGCCAGCAGGCTGAAGCCACCGAGCGCGTGGAACCCACTGTGGATGGAGTTTCACCACACCAATTGGCTGAAGATAATCGCCAGTTACGTGCACGTATCGAGGTCGCCCTCGCCAATCTAAGCGGCAAGGATGTGCCTACACCTGAAGAGCTGGCCAGCCTGCATCCTAAATTTCCAGCCTGGTTCTGGGGTCTGATTGTGACCGTGCTGCTGGTTGGTTTTATCGCCGGCATGCTTTTTTTCGATCGTCAGAATCGTCGCCGTCATGGCGGGTTTCGTCTTTGAGACGATTAGTATGGTGCGGTTTGTATGCTTAGTTACCGCGCCTAAAGTTCTTGCCCCCGTGTGATGCAATGCTACGCGTCGCAACATGGAACGTAAATTCCCTCAAGGTTCGTCTGCAGCAGGTGCTCGAATGGTCTGCGACTAACAAGCCAGATCTGCTGGCCTTGCAGGAAACCAAGACCATGGACGAGAACTTTCCACTCGCCGAACTTGAGGCGGCCGGTTACCAGGCTGTATTCAGCGGCCAGAAAACCTACAACGGCGTCGCCATTCTTAGCCGACTCGAGTCGCGGCCTTCGCATATTGAAACCGATTTACCCTTTTTTCAAGATCCACAACGCCGGGTATTGGCAGCCAGTTTTGGTGGGTTACGTTTCGTGAATGTCTATGTTCCCAACGGTTCGGACGTCGGTTCGGAGAAGTTCGCGTACAAACTTGGTTGGTTGGAAAAGTTGCACGACTGGTTAAAGAAGGAATTACTGCGATATGAAAAACTGGTTCTGCTGGGTGATTTTAATATCGCCCCGGAAGACCGTGACGTTTATGACGCTGAAGCCTGGCAGGGTTCAGTCCTTGTTAGTCCCTCTGAGCGTAATGCATTCAGAGAACTTCAAAAGCTAGGCCTTTATGACTGCTTTCGCCTGTTCGAAGATAAACCGGGAAACTTCAGTTGGTGGGATTACCGGGCCGCGGCATTTCGTCGCAATCACGGCCTGCGGATTGATCACATCCTCGTTAGCCAGGCGTTACGCGATGTGTGCGTGAGTTGTCGCATCGATAAGCAGCCGCGCGGTCTGGAACGGCCGTCGGATCACGCGCCAGTGATGGCAGAGTTTGCGATCTGATTAACTGTTCCTAAATTGTGCCCGCTTAACAAATCGCTAAAAACCTGCAATCGAGGGTCAGACTTCCACATGCCCATGACAAGACACGCCGTAAATACATCCCTGCTGCCGCAAGAGTCTTGCCATGGGCACGTGGTAGCTTTCCCGCCAGGATCTTCATGGGCACCATTTAGGAACAGTTATCTAACTGGAAAGAATTAACCCTGCATACTCTATCCCGCGATTCATAAAATGTATAAGCTTGACCGCAGGTCCAAATTTCTGAATGTTCAGTGAATGAAGTACCTGTCTATGAGCCGTAAAAAAGTAACCTTTTATAAAGCAGTGATATGAAATACAAAGACCTGCGCGACTTTATTCAGCGTCTGGAACAACAGGGTGAGCTTAAACGCATCACTCAGGCGGTGGATCCCAATCTGGAGATGACCGAAGTCTGCGATCGAACGCTGCGCGCCGCTGGCCCGGCGCTGCTGTTTGAAAATCCCACTGGATATACCATTCCGGTACTGGCCAATCTGTTTGGTACTCCAGAGCGCGTGGCACTGGGTATGGGCGAAGAGTCCGTCACCGCTTTGCGGGAGGTGGGTAAACTGCTGGCTGCTTTAAAGGAACCCGATCCACCGAAAGGCTTCAAAGATGCCTGGGACAAGCTGCCGGTATTTAAACAGGTGCTGAATATGTCACCGGAGGTGGTAAAAAAGGCGCCCTGTCAGTCAAACGTACTCGAGGGTGATGAGGTTGATCTTGCCAAGTTACCTATCCAGACCTGCTGGCCGGGGGACGCTGGCCCCCTTATCACCTGGGCGCTGGTGGTAACCCGGGGACCCAATAAGTCACGGCAAAATTTGGGTATCTATCGGCAGCAGGTTATTGGCCGCAACAAAGTCATCATGCGTTGGTTGGCGCATCGGGGCGGCGCGCTTGATTATAAGGAATGGAGTGAAAAACATCCGAGTGAACCTTTTCCGGTCGCCGTCGCCCTGGGTGCCGATCCGGCGACCATACTCGGCGCGGTAACCCCGGTTCCCGACTCGCTTTCCGAGTATGCCTTCTCGGGATTGTTGCGTGGTGCCAAAACAGAGGTGGTCAACTGCAAGGGATCGACCTTGCAGGTTCCCGCATCTGCTGAATTTGTGCTGGAAGGCGTGATTCACCCGGGTGAGGAAGCCGACGAGGGCCCGTTTGGCGATCACACCGGGTATTACAACGAGGTTGAACGTTTCCCCGTTTTCACGATCGAGCGGATCACGCATCGCAACGATCCCATCTACCACAGTACCTACACGGGTAGACCTCCCGACGAACCTGCGGTACTGGGCGTCGCGCTCAATGAAGTGTTTGTACCCTTATTGCAAAAACAGTTTCCTGAGATCACTGATTTTTATCTTCCACCGGAGGGCTGCTCCTACCGTGTTGCGGTGGTGAGCATGAAAAAGCAGTATCCCGGACACGCCAAGCGCGTCATGTTCGGCGTATGGTCCTTTCTGCGGCAATTCATGTATACCAAGTTTGTGATTGTGACCGACGACGATATCAACGTACGCGACTGGAAAGATGTGATTTGGGCGATGACAACGCGTATGGACCCGGCGCGAGATACGACCCTCATTGAGAACACGCCGATCGACTATCTGGATTTCGCCTCACCGGTATCCGGGCTGGGCTCTAAAATTGGCCTCGATGCTACGAACAAGCTGCCGGCGGAAAGCAATCGTGAGTGGGGCAGACCCATCTCCATGAGCGAAGAGGTTAAGGCACGAATCGATGCCTTGTGGGATTCGTTGGGTATTACCTGAATCTCACTTAGACTACAGACCTGAGGAACACTTGAACTAACAATCGTTTGGCTTGTTTTCCTGGCTCCTTCACGGCCTGTCTGAGTTGTAAACTCAAGAACGACTTCCGACCGCTAACGCAATCCTACGTTAGTGGCCGGAAGAAATGTACGTACCAGGCGAAATCGGAATTAAACACGCCCCATTACGTTAAAGCTCTTAACAAAAGGCGTGGCCATACGCGGGTCCTTGACCATTGCGCCGTAGTCGCCGACTTTAAACTTAAGCTTACCGGTGGTAAACGCAAGTCCAAGTCCAGTCATGCCTATGTCTTTGGCGATAAATTTGCCCCATTGGTCATTGGTCGCACGCAGGTCCCAGTTCAACTCTTCACCGGCGTATGGACCGGCATCGGTAACGGAACCGTTTTCGACCTTGATATAACCCGTGGGTTTGTCTTCATCAACAAAACCATAGCCAATCACGGAATTAAAGCCCAGCTTGCTTAGTTCATCGGAGAGTTCAGGCTCACTGTTCCACACTTCTTTGAATTTACTCATCCATTCTGCAGAAAATAAATCACTCATGTTTCATCCTTAAATATGTAAGTGGTTGTGAAAGGGGTAAAAACCTTGAGCGCTGCCAAGTGGCGGAAAGGGCGCACAGGATACGCGAACAAGTCGGCACCCACCTGCCCAAGGTGGCGTGTATTATAGATCACTTGGAAGTGGTTTCTGCAACGTGTAGAGCAAATTTTTCGACGCAGAATGCGATGTACTTTACGAATGCGGTTAGTATTAATAACTAATATATTTGTCGCTTGGTCGACATTGGCACTTTTTCTACGCCGAAAGCTAACGCCGCTTAACGGTTCAGCTCAGGAGTGTGTCAAATTAGACCGAACAGGAGCGGGGCCAGCTGTTGGCTACCGGGGACCGAGGCTTCAATGGTGAGCAAGATTCTGGTGGACGAGGAAATCTTTGACGGCAGTCCGGCCCTGGAGGGTACACGCATCACCGTATTCGAGATCGTGGCAGGTTGTGACGAGGTCGGGGTTAATGTTTATCTGGAACAGACCCCCGAGGTCGATAGCCAGTCGTTTCAACAGGCGATTGAGTTCTGCCAGCAACGTGCTTGCAAAAGCCAGGGAACTTTTTGTCCGGGTTGTAGCCTTAGACAACAGCAAGAAGGTATTAAGTCCGCCGCCGATTTTGTTAACCAGTACGATACAGTTGAATTTACTGATTCCGACGAAGTGTTGCTCGGTGCAGGAACCCAGGGCGGCACCGTAATGATGCCGGGAACGCCTGAAGAACTTAACAAGCACTGGCGTAACGAAGACGGTTGGCGGATCGCCACGCTGCTTGCCAAGCGTTACGGCTGGCAAAGCTGAAAAATTTTTTCCTTTCCTCAAATTTTTCCAGGACGCTCGTTAGTTTGTTTTGATCGTCTACAATTAACGTCGTTCAAATTTCGATTCATCATCGCAAGTGCTATTCGTCAAAATAGCAATATAAGGAAGAAGTGATGAAAACAAAAAGTCGCAGTGCATTATCTATACTTTTACTTGGTTTAACTTGTGTTGGTGTGTTTGCCGGTAGCAGCGTCCATTGGGGATACTCGGGTCATGAGGGGCCGGAGCACTGGGGGACCTTAAGCCCGAGTTACCAGGTTTGTAAAGATGGCCAAAAACAGTCGCCAATTGATATTCACGGTGTAGCAAAAAAGGCATTAGACCCAATCCAGTTTGACTATACTGCAAAGCCAAAAAGTATCGTCAACAATGGCCACACTATCCAGGTCAACATGAATCCGGGTAGTTCTATCACCGTCAATGGCAAAACGTACAAGTTGTTGCAATTTCACTTTCACTCACCGTCGGAGCACACCATTAATGGAGCGCCGGGGGACATGGTCGCGCATTTTGTACACCAGGCGGCCGACGGACAGCTCGGCGTTGTTGGCGTGCTAATGAACTCGGGCGCCAGCAACCCGGTTGTCGCCGAGCTTTGGCAGAAACTACCTAAAACCAGCGGTAGCAAAACGGACCTCGGTGGTTTCCAGTCAGACGTGGCAAGCGTGATGCCGGTGGACCGGGCCTACTATAATTATTCCGGTTCCCTGACCACACCACCGTGCTCCGAAGGCGTGAACTGGATGGTATTACAGCAACCCAGCTCGGTTTCCGCTACTCAGGTTGCCGCATTTACCGCTCTGTTCAGCAAAAGTGTCCGGCCCGTGCAACCGCTTAATGGTCGGCAAATCAGTGCCAGCAACTAAATTCCTATTTAGCAGAAAATCATACATTTACAGAAAGCCGCCGCGATTTTCGCGGCGGCTTTCTGCTGTTTGGCCGCTATACACCATCCATCAGATCGGGTACCGTTGGCTCAGGTGTGAATTGCCGTTCAAGAATATAAAGAATTAATAATATTGCGGCTGCCGAAAGTGGGGAGTTAGATCCATGCGCACAATCCTGGTGTTAAATGCGAAAGGAGGCTGTGGCAAAAGTACCCTGGCAACCAATCTGGCCAGTTATTACGCCTGGGAGGAGGAGCGGCGAGTCGCCCTGGCGGATTATGATCCACAAGCATCGAGTATGGAGTGGCTGCAGGTTCGCGGCGAGGAGTGGCCGGAAATTGTGGGTCTTGCCGCCTACAAAGGAAGTGCAACCGCACCGCGCGATACCGAGGTTTTAATCATGGACGCGCCGGCGCGTGTTTCCAATACGGAATTGAGTTCACTCGTACGTCGCGCTCAGACCATCCTGGTGCCGGTGTTGCCTTCACCCATGGATATGCGCGCAGCCGCGCACTTTATCAAGGATCTGCTCGTGGTCGGTAAAATTTCTCGTAAGCAGACGCGTGTCGCGGTGGTGGCCAATCGGGTGCGCGAGAACACACTCATTTACCACAACCTCGAAGCATTCCTGAAAAGCCTCAAGATCCCGTTCCTTACACATTTGCGTGACTCGCAAAATTACATCCGTGCGGCGGAGCGTGGCCTGGGAATTTTTGAACTTGCGCCGTCGATGGTTTGGCAGGATCTGGAGCAGTGGGAGCCGCTGGTCAAATGGTTGCGTAGCAAACGTAGTCTGCCGGTCTGACTGTAATCGCTTATGGCCATAAACGGCGTACAGGTTTTCGATAACATCGATGGTCTCAGCGGGGCTGCGGCGGAGTTTTTCGTCACACGTGTACGACAGGCGCTCACTCGCCGCGGAATGTTCAGTGTGGCCCTGGCGGGTGGTAACACACCGCGCAGAATGTACGAACTACTCGCAGATAAAAAGATGGCATCACGTATCGACTGGCGTCGTGTGTGCATTTTTTTCGGCGATGAACGATCGGTTCCACCCGATGACCCGCAAAGTAATTATCACATGGCGTGTGAAGCACTGCTGAATCACGTCGGCGTTCCCAAACCGCAAATCTTCCGCATGCACGGTGAATGGGATGACAGCAAGGCGGCTGCGCGTGATTATGCCGAACATCTCGAGGAACTGCCGCCGAGCCTCGCGGGTGTGCCCGAGTTTGACCTGATCCTGCTGGGGCTCGGCGACGATGGACACACCGCGTCCTTGTTTCCGGATACGGACATCCTAAATAACACACAGGATCGGGTTGCCGCAGTGTTCGTTGACAAGCTGAATACCTGGCGGCTCAGCCTGACCTTACCGGTGCTGAATAATGCACGTGAGTTGATGTTTCTTGTTGCAGGTGAGTCAAAGTCCGAAATTATGCGTAAAGTTTTAGTGGGTACCAATGGATCAAAGCAATACCCCGTCCAATTAATTGAGCCGCGCGGTACCGTGCACTGGTTTCTTGACAGCGCCGCGGCAAATCGGATTACCTGATTAGTCACTATGCTGATTTTGGCCGGTGACATCGGCGGTACCAATTCGCGATTGTTGTTGGCGGAAATCAAAAACGGCGTGACCCCACGGATCGTCTATCGGCACAGTTATGCGAGCGAACAGTTCGCGAGCTTTAACGATGTGCTGGAACAACTATTTGCTGATGTTGACGCGAGCCCGGTGCTTGCCTGTTTTGCCGTGGCGGGACCGGTGCATGCAGATGAGGCGCGTATTACCAATCTGCCCTGGGTGTTGAATACTAAAGCAATTTCAGAACAATTTAAGATTCGCCGGGTAGTGCTTATCAATGATTTCCAGGGCGCCGCGTACGGAATTCCCGCGCTGCAAGATGACGAGCGCGCGACCCTGCAGACGGGTGAACCGATTCAGGATGGCGTTTATGCGGTATTGGGTGCGGGCACGGGATTCGGGCAGGCATTGGCGGTACCGTGTGAAAACGGCTACCAGGCGATTGCCTGCGAAGCTGGCCATGCTGATTTTGCGCCGAAGCTGTCTTTAGAGATCGAGTTGTTGCGCTGGATGCAACAAATGCATGCGCGGGCCAGTTACGAACAGTTGTTATCCGGTGATGGACTCCTAAGAATTTTCGAATTTTTGGCTCAGCACTTCGGTGTTAGTGCGGGAGACGAGCTACGCCAGGCCATGCAGGAACGGGATGCAGCCGCTGCTGTTTCCAAAGCGGCTCTCGCGAATAGTGATCCTTTGGCGGTGCAGGCGTTGGATCTATTTGCGCTCAACCTGTTGTCCTACGCGGGCAACCTGGCTCTTAACTGTATCCCCCGCGCCGGAATTTTCATTGCAGGCGGTATCGCGCCAAAGATTCTTGCCCGATTACAACAGAATGATTGCCTGGCACGTTTTAATGACAAACCACCCATGACAGAACTACTAAAGAAAATTCCGGTACATGTTGTGCTTAATGATCAGGTGGGTTTGCTGGGCGCGATGTTGCGGGCTGCACAGCTCGTGACGCAGAGTGTAGACGAGCTCTAATCAATCGACATCGAAAAATGAATTTCGCCACAGTTGGTCGTCGCGATCAAACAGGCGAATGTCTTCCTGCGGTCCCCAACTGCCTGCGGGGTAGGTGTTGATAAAATCTCGTTCGGTAGTCCAGACTTTTAATATAGGGTCGACAACTTCCCACGCCCAGCGGATCTCGTCATAGCGAAGAAACAGCGAACAGTCATCCTCGAGAATGTCCAGCAACAAGTCTTCGTAAGCCTCCAGCTGATTGGTCACCGTGCCGCAATAGGCCGCGTCGAGCTGGGTGGTTTGCGTGCGGAGCTCCAAACCGGGTTCCTTGGCCTGGATCTCCAGGCGCATGCACTCCTGAGGCTGGATCCCCAGTACGATCCAGTTCGGTTTGAGCTGTTCGATTTGGGTCTTGCGGAACAACTGTTGCGGCGGATGCTTGAAGCGTATACCGATGGCCGAACTGTTTTTCGCCATGCGTTTTCCGGTACGCAAATAAAAGGGTACATTACGCCAGCGCCAGTTATCGATATACAATTTCATCGACGCGTAGGTTTCCGTTGTACTGTGTTGCGGAACATCGGGTTCTTCCAGATAACCGGCTGCTTTATCATTGTCGATCATACCGCCGGTATATTGGGCGCGAAACGCATGTGCGTGCACAGCATTACGCGGAATGGGACGGATCGACTTGAGAACTTTAACTTTTTCGTCGCGCAGGGAATCCGCATCCAGGCTGGCAGGCGGTTCCATGGCCACCAGAGTGAGCATTTGCAACAAATGGCTCTGCAGCATATCGCGCATGGCACCCACGTCATCATAGAATGCGGCGCGACCACTGATCCCTTGGGTTTCGGAATGCGTGATCTGCACGTGGTCGATAAAATTACGGTTCCATAACGGTTCCATCATGAGATTGGCAAAGCGAAACACGAGCACGTTTTGCACCATCGCTTTACCCAAATAGTGATCAATGCGGAAAATTTGATTCTCGGCAAAGTACCGATGTAAATGTCCCTCCAGTACCTGCGCACTTTCGGTGTCGTAACCAAAGGGTTTTTCTATAACCAGACGGCGCCAACCCGCTTCGTCTTGATTCAGTCCTACATCTCCAAGCCGGCGGGCGACATCACCATAGATCGAAGGCTGTACGGACATGTAAAAAACAATGTTTGCCGGACAATCACTGTCAGCCTCAATGCTTTCCCGCAGGCGTCGGTAGGCTTCAATTTCTTCTAGATCGCCACTAAAAAATTTCAAACGGGTGGAAAAGCGGGCAAAGACATCTTCATCAAATACAGTGGCTGTACGCTTGCGCAATATCTCCTCCACGTACTTGCACCATTGCGTATGGTCCCATTCACGCCGGCCAAAACCAAGAATACACATGCCATCAGGCAATCTACCCGCCTTATCGAGGTTGTACAGGGCAGGTAGCAACTTGATCCGCGACAGATTGCCTGTCGCGCCAAAAATGACAAAGGTGCAGGGGGATGTCATAACGCTTGAGTTCTCCGACGTCAGTGTGTGAGCGCGATTTCGCACCCGCTACCGTTGAAAACGGACGATGTAGGTGTCGATGTACTTAAGTTTATTCCTTGTTCACGAAATGCCCGCCGAAGGCGTTGCGCATCATGCTGAGCACACGTTCTCCATAGCCCTGTTCGTCCTGGCTGGCAAAACGCATTAACAGTGCAAGCGACAATACCGGCGCCGCCGTACCTTGATCAACTGCTTCGATGACTGTCCAGCGACCTTCGCCGGAGTCTGCGACATAGGGTGCAACGTCCTTGAGCTGTTGGTCTTGTTGCAGGAACTCAGCCGTGAGGTCCAGCAACCAGCTGCGTACCACGGAGCCGTGGCGCCAAAGCTCAGTGACCTGAGCCAGATCCAGTTCAAACTCCGGCTTGCCGCGAAGTAACGCCAGACCTTCGGCCATCGCCTGCATCATGCCGTACTCAATGCCGTTATGGATCATCTTGGTAAAATGACCCGCGCCGATGGGACCCACGTGTGCCCAGCCATGATCATGCGCGGGAGCCAGTGACTTTAAAATGGGGGTAATGTGTTCGATTGCTGCCGGGTTACCGCCCACCATCATGCAATAACCTTCCTCCAGCCCCCAGATGCCTCCGGACGTGCCCGCGTCGACATACTCGATGTTGCTTTCGGCTGCCAGCTCACCACGCCGCTGACTATCGTGATAATTTGCGTTACCGCCGTCTATGACGATGTCGCCCGCGTCCAGCATGGGTAATAGCTGGCACAGGGTGTTTTCTGTAGGCTCGCCGCTGGGGAGCATTAACCACACGACACGGGGTGAGTTTAATTGGCTAACCGCCGTTGCGACGCTGTCTGCGCTTAGCAGCCCTGCATCCCTTGCCAGTTCATTGACTATTTCCACAGAACGATTGTAGCCCACCACTTCGTGTTCGTGACGTAAAAGCCGCCGCGCCATATTGGCACCCATTTTGCCAAGTCCAATTATTGCAAGTCGCATGTTTATATTTCCTTTTTTTTACGCCGAGCATGGAACCGCAACCGGTCCGCGTAGAATCTCGCAGGTGAACTGCAATGATAGACCGTTTGCTGTCTATTGTGCGCGTTTGGCGTGACAAATTGAATTCGCCACGCCATCGCAGTTGCAGATTCAGGGGTCCGTAAGTGATTTTAGTCGCACACTTGCATGCCCGTGACATTGGTCTATAAAACTAAATGTAACTTGCTTTGTTGACAAGGAGGCTGGTGTGCGGTTTTTCCTACACGCCGGGCAAGGTTTTTTTAATTTAGAACGGAGGAGAGGAACTCATGCGGGTTGACGATATTCGAACGCTGGCACGTGATCGTGGATTGAAACCGGGACGCCTTGGCAAGGCGGAACTGATCCGGTTCGTGCAGCGGGAGGAAGGCAACTTTGACTGCTTTGCCACAGCGGCCAGTGGAATCTGCGATCAGGCCGATTGCATTTGGCGCAATGACTGTTTTGCAGCGGCAAAAAATCTAAATTCCTGAACTTTTTCTTTGTCAGGCCTTTTGCTTGGACTTTGCGGCCTGCATGGCCAGCGTATAAAGCGATACGTATTCGTGTGCGCTGTGGCGCCAGCTATGGTCCTGTCGCATCGCGGTTCGCTGCATGCGACGCCACAATTTCTGATCACCGAAGCATTTAATTGCACGCTCCGTGCACGTTAATAGTGCATCCTTTGTCGCCTTGTCGAAAACGAATCCAGTGGCTTCCCCACTCACCAGGTTTGAGGGTGAGGCATCGATTACCGTATCTGCGAGTCCACCGACACGCCGAACAATGGGCAACGTGCCGTAGCGTAGACTGTACAGCTGGTTAAGCCCACAGGGCTCGAAACGTGACGGCATAAGAAACATATCGCTGCCGGCCTCCAGCAGATGGGCGAGCTTTTCATCGTAGCCTATCTTAACTGCGAGTTGCTTCGGGTACTGTCGTGCCAGCTCTGTCAATGCGTCTTCATAAATGGTCGCGCCGCTACCGAGAATCACTACCTGCACCGGGTGCGCCAGTAACTGCGGTAAGGCTTGCACGACCAGGTCCACGCCTTTTTGCTCCACCATGCGACCGACGTTGCCGATCAGTGCGGGCTTGCTATTCTGTACCAGACCAAAAGCAGACTGAAGCGCCAGCTTGTTGGTGGTTTTGCCGGTTAAGGTGTTGGCGTTGAACGGGGCTGCAGTATGCTCATCGCGGTTTGGGTTCCACTCATCGCCGTTGATACCGTTAAGTATGCCGTTTAGCGCAGTGGAACGGTGGCGTAACAGGCCGTCCAGTCCATTGCCAAATTCCGGGCTTTGTATTTCCTTGGCATAAGTCGGGCTGACCGTATTAAGCCGGTCCGCAAACACCAGGCCACCCTTTATAAAAGAGAGTTGACCGTGAAACTCCAGTTGGTGATGTGTCCACATGGCGGGTGGCAGGTGCAGTGAGACGAATTTTTCGTACGGGAACAGACCCTGGTAGGCCAGATTATGAATGGTGAACACGGTTGCGGGCCGATCGGCTTCACCCTGCAGAAAGGCCGGTACAAGTCCCGTCTGCCAATCATTGCAGTGAACCAGGTCGGCGCGCCAGTCCAGTCCGGCGCGATCGCAGGCCACCTCGACGGCAACACGGCAGAGCACATGAAAACGCTCGGCGTTGTCTATCCAGGGCTCGCCATCAGCGTTCAGATACGGATTGCCAGGTCGGTCGAACAAGGCTGGACAATCCACCAGCCAGGTTTTCACCTGAGTACCCGGTAGGCGGGTTTCCAACAGTGTTATGGCGTAACCGGCGATGTCGAAGCGGGTAGCCGTTTTAACATGTTGTGCGCGGGCGATGGCGTCCGGATAGGCCGGCATAAGTAGCCGGACATCCTCGCGCAGGGATTTAAGCGCACGCGGAAGACTACCGGCAACATCCGCGAGCCCGCCGGTTTTCATTAGCGGGTGGGCCTCGCTGGTGGCGAAAAGAATACGAGACATACTGTGCGCTGCTTAGGTTGCCGGTTAAGGTTGCTTGTCTAAATCGCCAATTTAGGTTGCCAGTTTAAGTACCAGGGCGGCGAGGGGTGGCAGAGTCAGTTGCAGAGAATGCGATCGGTTCATCCACGGTATGTCATCGGCGACCAGGTTTGACGGGTTGCCGATATTGGCGCCGCCGTAAAACTCCGAATCGGAGTTGAGCACCTCGCGATAAACGCCGCCCGTCGGTACGCCGATACGGTAGTCATGACGGGGAATGGGCGTAAAATTCATTACCGTAATCGTAAAACCCTGCTCATCACGGCGTAGGTAGCTGAGTACCGATTGTGACGCGTCGTGGCAGTCAATCCACTCAAAGCCATGGGCTTCATAGTTTACTGCATGCAGGGCAGTATCTTCGCGATACAGCCGGTTGAGGTCCGTGACCAGCTGCTGTATACCTTGATGCAGCGGGTAATCCAGTACATACCAATCGAGCGCCTGGGCATGATTCCACTCGTCACCCTGAGCAAACTCCGAACCCATAAACAACAATTTTGCGCCCGGGTAGGTGTACATAAAGGTGTACAACAGGCGTAGATTGGCGAAACGTTGCCATTCGTCACCGGGCATTTTGTTCAACATGGAACCCTTACCGTGTACCACCTCGTCGTGGGAAAAGGGCAACACGAAATTTTCCGTAAACGCGTACAGCAAACCAAAGGTGAGTTGATCGTGATGGAAATGGCGGTGTACCGGGTCTTTTGACATGTAGGTCAGTACATCGTGCATCCAGCCCATGTTCCATTTCAGTGTAAAACCAAGCCCGCCAAGCCAGGTTGGGCGAGTCACTTGCGGCCAGGCGGTAGATTCCTCGGCCACCATCAAGGTGCCGGGATGTTCGCCGTGGGAAAGCTCGTTGAGGTCGCGTAAAAAATCAATCGCCGCCAGATTTTCATTGCCGCCGTATATGTTCGGCGCCCAGTCGCCTTCTTCGCGGGAGTAGTCGAGGTACAACATGGAAGCCACTGCGTCGACACGCAAACCGTCGATATGAAATTCTTCCAGCCAGTAGTTGGCACTGGCGAGCAGGAAATTGCGTACCTCGGATCGGCCGTAGTTATAGATTAGTGTGCCCCAGTCGCGGTGTTCGCCGAGACGTGGATCTTCATGCTCATACAATGGCGTGCCGTCAAATCGGGCCAGGCCGTGACTGTCCTTGGGAAAGTGTGCGGGCACCCAATCCAGCAACACGCCGATACCGTGGCTGTGAGCGTAGTCGACAAAATAGCGAAAGTCGTCCGGTGAGCCGAAACGTGACGTCGGTGCAAAATAGCCTGTAGTCTGGTATCCCCAGGATGCATCCAAAGGGTGCTCGGTGATGGGTAACAACTGAATGTGTGTGAAGCCGAGCGCCACAACATGATCAACAAGTCGGTGCGCCAACTCGCGGTAATGGAGAAACTCACCTTGCGGGTTGCGTTGCCAGGAACCCAGGTGCACTTCGTAAACGGAAACGGCACTGTGTAACCAGTCCGTGTCGCATCTTTGCTTGAGCCATGCCGTGTCGCTCCAGGCAAAGTCAGGAGTGGCTGTGACCAGCGCAGCGGTTCGGGGCCGAACTTCGAATTGTTGAGCGTAAGGGTCTGTTTTTTGCAGGATATGGCCTGACTCGCGGCTGCGTATCTCGAATTTGTACAGCGTACCGATGTCGATATTCGGTATAAACAACTCCCAAACACCCCCCCCGCCCCGCGAGCGCATCGGATTGCAGCGGCCATCCCAGTGGTTGAAATCGCCAACCACGCTAACGCGCTCTGCATTGGGCGCCCAGGTAGCGAAACGTACGCCCGCGATACCGTCGGCAACGTACGCGTGCGCGCCCAGGACGCGGTAGATATGCCAGTGCTTGCCTTCCCCAAACAGATGTAAGTCAAAATCGGAAATCTGTGGCGCGAATGTATAGGGATCGTGCCGAACATGCTGCTGATCGTGCTCGTCTATCCAGGCAATCTCGTAGGGGTGTGAAAGGGTTCCGGCAGGGCCGGTCCAACGAAACAGATCCGTACCTTCAATACGTGGTATTGGCAGTTGTTGATCGGCTAAGGTGACGTGTTCGGCATGCGGCAGGAAAACAGTAACCGACTCAGTTGCACCGTCTGTGTGCAATCCCAACACCTCGAATGGGTCATGGTGGCGCGCCTCGATGATGCGAATTTCTGCGGGGCTTAATTTCTCTGCTGAAGGGGTTGTAACGGTCATAATTCAAGGGTTTCCTGCAAGAAGCGTGCAATGATCAAAGACACTTTGCTTTGTAACGAAAACATGTTACTAAATGAACAACAATATAAAAACAAATTGGAGATCGAAATCGTTAACGTTCAACTGGAAAGGACCTGAAAAAAAATGAGACATCCGCGTTCGCCCAGGTTTGTCAGCCGGCTTACCCGGGACACCCTCGCATTGATTCTCGCTGGTGGGCGCGGATCGCGGCTAAAGCAAATGACGGTATGGCGGGCCAAGCCGGCAGTACCCTTTGGTGGTAAGTTCCGCATAATTGATTTTCCACTTTCAAATTGTATTAACTCCGGGATTCGCCGGGTCGGTGTCCTGACCCAGTACAAGGCGCATTCACTAATTCGTCATATTCAGATGGGTTGGGGCCACCTGCGCGGTGAATTTGGCGAGTTCGTCGAACTATTACCGGCGCAGCAACGTATCGAAACCTCCTGGTACGCCGGTACCGCCGATGCCTTGTACCAGAATATCGACATTATACGTATCCATGCGCCTGAGTACGTACTGATTCTCGCCGGTGACCACATTTATAAAATGGACTACGGTCCATTGCTGGCAGCCCATGTGGAGAAAAGTGCCGACGTTACAGTGGGCTGTATTGAGGTGGATACGGAGCGGGCACGTTCTTTCGGTGTGATGAGCGTCGATCGCGATCAGCGCATTGTGCGTTTTGAGGAAAAGCCGCAAAATCCCGAGCCGGTTCCCGGTCGCCAGGACGTCGCACTGGCTTCCATGGGGATCTATATCTTCAATACCGATTTCCTTATCGAACAGCTGATCCGCGACGCTGACTCACCGAGTTCCAGCCGTGATTTCGGCCACGATATTATTCCGCATATCATTGAAAAATATCGTGTGTTTGCCCATCCGTTTCGCGATCCGCAAACTGGAAAACAGGCTTACTGGCGTGACGTGGGTACCGTGGATGCCTTCTGGGAAGCAAATCTCGAGCTTATTGGCGTGACGCCCGAGCTCAATTTATATGATATGGACTGGCCCATCTGGACTTATCAGGAGCAGGCACCACCGGCCAAGTTCGTTTTTGATGACGAGGACCGGCGTGGCATGGCAGTGGATTCCATGGTTTCGGGGGGCTGTATTATTTCCGGCGCCAATATACGTCACTCTTTGTTGTTTTCAAATGTGTATGTGCAGTCGTACGCCCAGATTGAGGATGCCGTTATTCTGCCGGACGTCACGATTGGTGAAGGTGTGCATATTACGCGTGCCGTCATTGACAAGGGCTGCGATATTCCACCGGGTATGGTCATCGGCGAAGATCTCGATCAAGATGCGGAACGTTTTCTGGTAACACCCAGTGGTATCGTGCTGGTTACCCCTGAGATGTTGGGCCAGGAACTCCACCATGTCCGCTAAGGACGTGGGCCGAAAAAAACTGAAATTGGTGTTGTGCTGGCATATGCACCAACCCGAATATCGGGATTTCAACAGCGGTGAATATCGACTGCCGTGGGTGTACCTGCATGCGACCAAAGACTATGTCGATATGGCCGCGCACATCGAGGCCGTTGACGGTGCCCGGGCGGTTGTCAATTTCGCGCCGGTACTGCTTGATCAACTTGCCGACTATCAACATCAGCTTGAAAGCTATTTTCGCAGTGGTGAGGAACTACGTGACCCAATGCTCGCTGCCCTGGCCGCCGATCGCATTACGTTATCACCCGGAGCGCGCCTTAAGCTGATACGTGATTGCCTGCGGGCACACGAAGATCGCCTGATTGCCCGTTTCCCTGCCTATAAACGACTGGCTGCGCTTGCATCCAGTCTCGAAGATCCTGCTGATGGCATAGATTACCTGACCGAACAGTTTTGTGTTGACCTTTTGGTTTGGCATCATCTTGCCTGGCTGGGTGAAACGGTGCGCCGCACTGATAATAGAGTGCGAATGCTGATAAAAAGGGAGCGAGATTTTTCGCTCGGCGATCGACAGACGCTCTTGCAGGTAATACTCGACCAGATCGCTTCGATAATTCCCCGATACCGTGCGTTGGCCGATTCGGGCCGCATAGAACTCGCCACTTCGCCTTATGCGCATCCGATCTTGCCGCTGTTAATTGATCTTCAAAGTGCGCGCGAAGCTCAATCCAAGGTGGAATTGCCAGAGGCAAGTCACTATCCGGGTGGCGAACAGCGAGTGCGCTGGCACATTCAGCACGGTATTGAAACATTTCGCCGGCATTTCGGTTTCACGCCGCAGGGTTGTTGGCCGTCTGAGGGCGGGGTCAGTACCGCCGCACTGGCACTGTTGTCCGAGGCCGGATTTCAGTGGGCCGCCAGCGGTGAAAGTGTATTGCGTAATAGTCTGGCGGTGGATAATGATGCTACCGAGGAACTTTGTCTGCACCGCGTTTATGAACCGCAAAAAACCGGTATAGCGTGCTATTTTCGCGACGATGGCCTGTCCGATCTGATTGGCTTTACCTATACCGACTGGCACGCGGACGATGCGGTTGCCAACCTGATCCATCATCTGGAAAACATTGCCGAAACTTGTAAGGATGTGGACGATGCATTGGTGTCGATTATCCTGGATGGTGAGAACGCCTGGGAATATTACCCGGAAAACGGCTATTATTTTCTACAGGCGCTTTATACTGAGTTGGTTCGGCATCCGAATATCGAATTGACGACTTATAGTGAGCACCTCGCGCAGCACACGGCGCGCTATCCACTGGCCAGACTTGTCTCGGGTAGCTGGGTTTACGGTAGTTTCTCCACTTGGATAGGTGAGCCTGATAAAAATCGGGCCTGGGATATGTTAGTGGAAGCCAAGCAGGTTTTTGACCGTATTGTCCTGCAGGATCGTTTGGACGCGGAGCAGCAGCGGCGGGCCGAACACCAGTTGGCATTGTGCGAAGGATCGGATTGGTTTTGGTGGCTTGGAGACTACAATCCATCTGTAACCGTTGGCGAGTTCGAACGACTTTTTCGCCTGAATTTACTAAATCTATATCGGTTACTGAACGAGCCCGCACCCGATTATCTTGAACATGTTTTCGCCTACGGTGGTGGTAAACCCACCTCCGGCGGTGTAATGCGACGAGGCCAGGAAGGCACGTGAGCGACTTACCCGATTTTAAGGAATTCACACCAACAAAGATTCTCGACCGACGGCGCGCCGGTGTGCTGCTGCACCCGACATCACTGCCGGGACACATTGAAAACGGAGATCTGGGGCACGACGCCTATCGATTTGTAGATTTTCTCGCCAATGCCGGCGTATCTGTCTGGCAAATGTTGCCGCTGGGACCGAGCCATGACGATTTGTCGCCCTACGCGTGCCTGTCCACGCATGCCGGCAACCCGCGACTCATAAGCCTGAGCTGGCTTGCGGATCGAGGCTTGCTCAAGAAAAAAACTCCACCCAATCAACGCGCCAAACAAGAGGCGTTGGATGACGCATTTAGCCAATTCAAATTGAAGCTCGCAGACTCCAGCTCGGAATGGTCGACTAAATATGCTCAGTTTGTTTCCGCCGAAACAGCGTGGCTGGACGATTTTGCACTTTTCATTGTTATGCGCACGCAACAGGCCGACGCCCATTGGCTCGAATGGCCGGTAGCGTTGCGCGATCGTGATACCGCTGCGTTGGAAGCATTTTTACGTGACCATGCAGAGGAGATTGAGCAGGTTCGGTTCGAGCAATTCATCTTCTTTGCGCAATGGTTTCAGTTACGTGAGTATGCGGCAAACCAGGGCGTGTATTTGTTCGGTGATATGCCCATTTTTGTCGCCCACGACTCAGCCGAAGTCTGGGCGCATCGAAACTACTTCAAACTCGATGCTCAAGGTCAGTCGTCAACGGTTGCCGGTGTGCCACCAGACTACTTTTCGGAAACCGGTCAGCGCTGGGGCAATCCACATTATGACTGGGAGGTCATGCAGGGTGATCGCTTCGCATGGTGGAAGCAACGCCTGCATACTCAACTGGAACTATTCGACCTCGTGCGTATCGATCACTTTCGCGGATTTGAGTCCAGTTGGCATATCCCGGTCGATGAGGAAACCGCGATCAACGGCACATGGGTTGCAACACCGGGTCATGAATTGCTTGAAGAGTTTCGCAAGCAATTCGATGAACTGCCGTTGGTGGCTGAAGATCTCGGCATTATTACTCCCGAAGTCGAAGCCTTACGCGACTGTTTCGGTCTGCCTGGGATGCGTATTCTGCAGTTCGCGTTTGGCGATACCGCCGAAAACCCGTACCTACCCCACAATCATGTGCCCAATTCCGTGGTATATACCGGAACCCATGACAATGACACTACTCTGGGTTGGTTTACGTCGCTGGACGTTGAACAACGGCAGCACGTGCTGGAATACCTGGGACAGCCGGCCGAAAAAATGCCATGGCCGCTGATTCGCTCGATGCTGGCATCGATCGCAAATCTGGGTGTGGTACCCATGCAGGATCTGCTCGGCATGGATTCCACTGCACGTATGAATACGCCTGGAACTACGGAAGGGAATTGGAACTGGCGATTCAGTTGGGAAATGGTGGATGAGGGTCTGGCACAGCGCCTACGAAAACAGATCGAAATGTATGGCCGTATCTAACTCCGGAAAAAACTCCAAAACTACTGCGCCGCTTTTATTTCAGAGCGCAATCCTGATCTCCTGGGCATCAACCATTTGTTGAATGGCGTCCTCCAGATCAATCCGTTCCGGATTTTCGCTGCTTTGTTGCATTAGCGATTCAAAAATTTCAGCTTGTTCAAGAGTGTGACGGCTTCCATCGCTTTGCTGTATGTAGGCTGCCCAAGGGACGTACTTTGTTAAAGGAAAAAGTTGCCCCTCACTTGGCGAGATATCGATATTCAAACATGAGATAAAAAACAAATTTTTATTCGCATATTCTTTTTCTTTTACGAGCGCACGAAAGGTTCTATCAAACTCGGCCTGTGTATTTACCTGTCCGTGGTTAAATGGAAATGCACCAAAATGTTCGGTAATCAATATAATGGGAAAGCCCTGGTTCTCATCAGAACAAAACGCGCGCGAAAGCATAATCTTTCCGGCTGTGAAGCCCAGTGATCGGCACAGGTTATACAGGCGAGGAACAAACAGACTGTAACGCATCATTTTGTCAACGCGAAAATCATCCGGAATAGACTGCATATTAATTTTTGAGGAGAACATTTGTTTCGATTTTTTCTGGTTTTGTTTGCCGCGAAACTTTGTGTAGAAATTTATAGTCGCTTTTTAACCAGGCATCAAGGAATAAACCAAACCGATAGCGGCACATGCGCCAATTACGGTGACAATTCCCAGTTTATATCTGAATAGCGCAACAAAAGCGGCCGCACCCAGTAAAGCAGAAAACCAGTCAAATATACCCTCCAATCCCTGCGGCCACAGTACGTGGTAAGCAAAAAAGATTGCCAGATTAAGTACCACTCCCACTACAGCTGCGGTGATACCAACTAATGGGGCGGTGAATTTGACATCGTGTCGGGTCGCCTCAACGGTCGGGCCACCAACAAGTATAAAAAGGAACGAGGGTAAAAACGTAAAAAACGTCGCGACCGTTGCTCCGGCGATGCCGGCCAAAGGCAGCATCTCTGGACCAAACACCTCTTTTGTCCAGCCACCAACAAAACCGACAAATGCGACGACCATGATAAGAGGGCCCGGTGTCGTTTCCCCCAGCGCCAGACCATCGATCATTTGTGTGGCAGTAAGCCAGGCAAACTGCTCAACACCACCCTGATAGACATACGGCAGAACGGCGTAGGCGCCGCCAAAGGTCACCAGGGCGGCCTTGGTAAAAAACCAGCCCATTTGTGAAAGTGTGCCGTCCCATCCATATGTCGTAGCCAATATCGCAATTGCCGTGGTCCAAATAATCAGCCCGATTGACACGAACATGATTAATCGCGCCCAGCTAAATCGTGCGTGGGGGGCAACCGGTGTATCGTCATCAATTAACGCTGGCCCATAGGTTTTGTTCGAACCCGTATGGTGTCCACCGACCTTAAAGGTGTCTGGGGAAAAGCGCGATCCAACGTAAGCGATAATTCCGGCGCAAAGAACGATATAGGGAAAGGGTACGCCAAAGACAAAAATGGCGATAAACGCCAAGGCCGCAATTGTGCGCAGGGCGTTATTTTTTAGTGCGCGCGTGCCTATGCGGTAGGCGGCGAATACCACGACCGCTGTAACCGCCGGTTTTATCCCATATAAGATACCTTCGACGACGGGAACATCTCCATATTCCAGGTAGATCCAGGTGAGCGCAATAAGAATAAACAAGGAGGGTAAGACGAACAGCACGCCCGCAACAATGCCGCCCCAGACACCGTGTATTAACCAGCCGATATAAGTAGCCAATTGCTGCGCTTCCGGACCGGGCAGCACCATGGTGTAGTTGAGCGCATGCAAAAATCGATTCTCGGAAATCCATCTGCGTTTCTCCACTAACTCCTGATGCATCATACTTATCTGGCCCGCCGGGCCACCAAAGCTGATAAATCCAAGCTTAAGCCAATAGACGAAGGCTTGTCTGAACGAGACGGAATCTTTCGGGTCTTGTAATGTTCGTGTGCTCGATGACATTAATTTTTTACGCCTTCGAAGGTAGAGCCCCTGAGAAATTGTTCTAGCAGAACTTACCAACAGGAAGAAACGGACGCTATTTGTAGTTGAAGTTGAAAAATAATGTGTAGGTTACATAAATGACAAAAACGAGTACGACAGTGACTCCTGATAAATAGAAAACCCAGAATAAAAGTTCGACGTCAGTGTTTTTCTTTTTGTCTTTAAAATAAGAAATGAAAATGGCGATCCCCAGGCCAATAGTCGCTGGCCACGAATAAGCGATCACAGCAGCTCCCGCAAGACTGTTCGAAGTTAGAATTACCAGAAGCGTAAGTACCCAGACAAAAAAGACTACGGCTAAAATCTTGGTACGCTTCATTATTCTGAATGCAGTCTCTTCTTATAGACCTGGCGGGCAGTGAGTAGCATGCTGGAGCACACCATTTGTTGGTGCACTCACCATATCATTATTGACTTTAGAATCAGCGAACGCACTTATATCGATTTTGCCGCTTGCCCAGTCGAGATTTCAGCGTACCCGGCCCGGTTGGAATTGGTCGGGAGGTGAACGCAAAATGATAAAAATCTGGGGACAGGCGCTGGTAAAAAGCATCAGAGTTCTAATGCGTACTCTGAAAAATGGCTATTTCTCCCTGAGTCCACTCAGAGCCAGATCATGCAGCCGGTTTCCAGTGGGTGGCTTAGCAGGGGATGCCAGGGATACATGCGCAGTTGGTATATCTGCATGCCGGGCAGGCGGGGATGCAGATCAAGTGAGAACACCACTTCGTTTCCCTCGGTCGGTTCCGCTGACAATTCGTGGCGGTCGTGCACCACTAACTCATCGCCCTGGTTGCGAACACCAACAAGACATTCCAGTTTCACGTCGTCAGGATTTAAACCGTTTAATTTCGCGGCGACGCGTACATTGAGGGCCTGGTCGTATTGGATAAATTCGGGCGGCTCGTCCACGCGACGCACTTTGACGCCGGGCCAGTGACTGTGAACTTTCTTTTTCCAGTTGGCGAGCACTTTGGCGGGTGTGCCGTTGTCCTGACCCAGGCGCTTTCCCTGGTCTTTTGCCGGACCGTAAAAGTTGCGGATATAGTCCATCACCATGCGTTGCGAGTTGTAGCGCGGAATGGTGGATTTCATGGAGTTTTTCGAGATGCGCACCCACTCTTCCGAGTAGCCGTGCCCATCACGGTCAAAATAGGTGGGCACCACTTCATGTTCCATAATCTCAAGCAGATCGCTGGCTTCTTCCTGATTACGGTAAGCAGGATCAAACTGTGGACCGTGAGGTGAAATTGCCCAACCATTTTCGCCGTTATAACCCTCGCCCCACCAACCGTCCAGCACGCTTAAGTTAATTACGCCGTTTATGCCGGCCTTTTGCCCCGAGGTACCGCTGGCTTCCATAGGGTATTCGGGCGTGTTAAGCCAAACATCGACGCCGGTAACCATTTTGCGTGCCAACGCCATGTCATACCCCTCCAGCACAATGATCTTACCGATGAATTCCGGACGCAGGGAATATTCGTGAATCACCTGGATGAGGTGTTGGCCGGGTAAATCGTTGGGGTGCGCCTTTCCGGCAAAGATTAGCAACACGGGTTGGTCGGGGTTATTGATAATACGGGCCAGTCGCTCCGGATCAGACAGCAACAGTGTTGCGCGCTTGTAGGTGGCAAAGCGACGGGCGAATCCAAACACCAGAATATCGGCATCGGTCTGTTTCACCACGCGTGTCAGGCGAGAAATAAGCGCGTCACTACAACCGTTGCGTTGGTGTTGATGCAACATGCGGCGGTAAACGTCCTCTAGAAGCTCAGACTTCAATGACTGATGCAGGCTCCAGTAGCGATGATCGGGAATTTCATCAATGCACGACCAGTAATCCTCATCTAACAGTTCGTTACGCCATTCACGGAAGCGCATATCAAACAGATTGGCCCATTCACGCGCAAGAAACGTAGGTACGTGTACACCATTGGTGACGTAGTGAATCGGATTCTCGTTGTGCGGGATCTGTGGCCAGACGTAAGACTCGGTATCGGAGGCGACACCGCCATGGATACGGCTTACGCCGTTGTGAAAGCGGGAACCACGCAACGCCAGCGCAGTCATGTTGAATCCACCCTGGTTGATAGGAGATTTACCCAGACTTTTGAATGTTTCCTCACTGATACCTAATTCTTTGACGTAATCGCCAAAAAATTCATTGATGAGTCCATCGTCAAAAATATCATGCCCTGCCGGTACCGGTGTATGCGTGGTGAAAACAGTTTTACAGGCGACCAGTTCCAGCGCGCTATCAAAATCCAATCCGTTCGGTATGAGCTCATTGCAGCGCTCGAGTATCTGGAACGCGGCGTGACCTTCATTGATGTGCCAAACAGTCGGTGCGAGATCCAGGGCGCGCAATACGCGTACACCGCCGATCCCCAGCACAATCTCCTGCATAATGCGGGTTTGGTTATCACCACCGTATAGCTGATAGGTTATGCGCCGATCGTCGTCACTGTTTTCGGGCACGTCACTGTCAAGTAGATACAAAGTGATGTGGCCTGCACGGGCTTGCCATACCCGCAACGTTACCGTACGGCCGGGAAGTTCCACCGACAGCGAGAGCGCGTTGCCGTTACTATCGACCGCCGGTGTGACGGGTAAATCTCCGAAATGCGTCGGTGTGTAGTGGGCAAGTTGATTGCCATGATTGTCGACGGTCTGGTTAAAGAAGCCTTGCCGGTAAAGCAGGCCGACCGCGATAAAGGGGATACTGAGATCGCTCGCCGCTTTGCAATGATCGCCCGCCAGGATTCCGAGGCCGCCGGAATAGATCGGAAAGCTTTCGTGAAAACCAAACTCAGCACAAAAATAGGCGACCAGGTCCTGCTCGGGATCGAGTATGCCCTCGACTTCAGGTCGCATGGACTCTTCCAGGTAAGCATCGTAGGACGCCAGCACGCGGCGGTAATCCTCCATGAACAGCCGGTGGTTGATCGCGTTCTCAAGCACCTGTTGTGAAACACGGCGCAGGAAAACCTTGGGGCTATGGCCGCAGGATTCCCAGAGTTTGGCATCGAGGCGATAAAACATGCCGCGGACTTGCCGATCCCAGCTATACAACAGGTCGTTGGCTAAATCTTCCAGCCGTGCCAGCCGCTCGGGAATATGCGGCCGGACCTCAAGAGTAAATTCGGTACCACTCATTGGTCAGTTATTATTTATCAATTATTTCGAAAAAAGAGATGCAAAGATGGGTCCAATTGCATCCACTCAATTTAGCAGTGTTACCGGGGGTAATACAAACAAGCTGGCAGTTCCATGCGCCGGTCATTCATTTATACTTCAATCTGAAGTGGAGTCAAGTTTTGCCCCTCATCAGCGTTTTAACGTGCCCCAATTTGTAACAAGACGGTTACGGCTTGCCCTTATTATGTGCGGCCATCAGCGCGGTGCGTAGATCAGGATACAAAAGCGTAATGCCAAGTTCCTTGATCATGCGACGATTGTCCATATGTCTTGATTCCTTCAAATAAGACAACATCCCGGCACTCATGCCGCTTTCGGCCTCCGCCCAGTCGACACTCGGCGGTGTTGGCAGACCGAGACAGTTGGCAATGGTATTAAAATATTCGGTCATATTGCTGTCCTGGCCGTCGCTGACATTGTAGATGCGGTCGGCGCGACCCACGTCAGCGGCGGCGACGCAAATTTGCGCGAGATCATCGGCATGGATGCGGTTGGTTTTTGGTGCAAGATGTTCGTGTAACACCGGCGCATGATCACGCAGTCGTTGCAATGGCAGCCGATCAGCCGCATAGATACCGCCAACACGCAAGATGATAACCGGAACGTTGTTGTCCCGTCCCCACGCGCGCAGTACATTCTCGCCGGCCAGCCGACGATGTCCTCGGTCGGTCTGTGGATGCGGTGGTGTTTCCTCGGTCACCGTGGCACCGCCGCAATCGCCGTAAACCCCCGAGGTGCTGATGGCCACAATCCGCGCGGGAGGCATGTCCGCGCTCAGGAGTTTGATAAAACGCTGCATGCGGATGTCGTCGGTGCCCGTCGCTGCGGGCGGCACAAAGTAGTAAACCAGCGCGCCGGTCAGCAGGGGTTTGATATCGCTCGCCGGCGGTGGGCGATCCAGATCGAGTTCCAGTGGCTGCAGTCCGGTTTCGCGCAGAACGGCACTGGATTCGGATGAGCGGCCGCTAGCATATATGGGTACACTGCGTGCCTGCCACAAACGGGCAACACGTTTACCGATATCGCCACAGCCGATAATGGCCACATGTTTCATGGGTTTTACTGGTCTCCCGCTTGCGACATAATTGCGCGCCTTGCTCGCAGACGCACCATCATCACGTTGCCGGCCCGGGTGAAGTCCATAGGAAACCGGAATAGTTATGTCGATCAAGGTCACCGTACAACCAAGCCAGCACTGTTTCAACGTTGAAGAAGGCGAGACCGTTCTCGATGCCGCGTTGCGGCAGGGGTTGGCATTTCCCTACGGCTGCCGCAATGGCAAATGCGGTTCCTGCAAGGGAAGGTTGTTAGCCGGTACGGTCCGTTACGCCCAGGGCCAACCCTCCGGACTGAGCGACGCTGATCGCGATGCGGGTTTTGCGTTGTTTTGCCAGGCCCTCCCGGAGTGTGATCTGAGTGTCGAGCAACGGGAAATTGGGCAGTCAAAGGAAATTCCCGTCAAGACCTTACCGTGCCGGATCGCAACTATCGATCATCTGAATCACGATGTAGTCCGCTTGCGTATAAAAATTCCCTCGACCGAACGCCTGCAGTTCTTCGCCGGTCAGTACATCGATTTTTTGTTGAAAGACGGGCGCCGACGCAGTTTTTCCATCGCCAATGCACCTCACGATGACGAGACCATCGAGTTACACGTGCGTCACGTCGACGGCGGACGTTTTACCACGGAAGTTTTTGAGAGTATGCATGAAAAGGATATCCTGCGTATCGAAGGACCTTTGGGCAGTTTTTATTTACGCGAGGAATCGGAGCGGCCGATTATTCTGATGGCCGGTGGCACCGGCTTTGCGCCGGTCAAGGGTATGATTGAACACGCATTGGCGATGAATTTGCAACGCCCTATTCATTTGTATTGGGGGGCGCGAGCGCTTGAAGATCTATACCAGGATGAACTTGCGCAGTCCTGGTCGCATGAGCACGAACACATTAAATACACGCCGGTGCTCTCCGCGCCCAAGCCGGAAGACAATTGGCAGGGACAAACCGGCTTCGTGCATGAGGTCATTTGTGCCGATTACGCGGATCTTTCCAACGTGGAGGTTTATGCATCAGGACCGCCGGCAATGGTGTATGCCGGACGTGATGCCTTCGCAGACAACGGCCTGGATCTGGACAATTACTTTTCCGACGCGTTTGAATTCGCCAACGACTGAAGCGCTTTACCTGCGGTGTTCCGCGGCGGATCTAGCAACAGCAAACCCTGACGGAAACACTCGGCCGCGGCTTGTTGTTCGTTCATTTTCTCCAGCAGCAGTCCCAGTTCCCGATAGCCGATGGCGCTGGGTAGTGCGCCCACGCTGGCTTCAAAATACGATCGGGCCTTGCCCCACAATTCGCATTGCGCGGACAGGCGCCCGAGGGTGAGCAGCAGCACGGCATTATTCTCCCGGCCTTTGAGCCAGGACTCGGCGGTGGCCAGGACCTGTTCGGCCTGCGTCGGCCGGACCTGGCCGTAGAGCCGAACCAGCTCTGGATCCCAATCGCGCCGCAGGGCTTCGCGTATCACAACTTCGGCTTCGTCGTGCTTACCGTAGTCAATTAACGTGCTGGCGTAACGGTATACCAGTTCCGGATCCTGACGTAACTCGCGCGGCACGTGTTGCCAGCTTGCCTGCAGGGCTTCGGGTTTACCCTTGCCGGCAGCCAGCTGCAGCAAATGTAACTGAATGGTTTTGTCCAGCTCATTGAGCATTTGCGGATCAACCACCTTGCTCTTTTTCAACGCGGGCAGCAGTGTTTTGAGATCACCCCAACTGTTGAGTCGTTGATACAGGCGCGACAACAAATAAAGAACATGCGGATGTTTCGGCGCGATGCTTTGCAGGTGCACAAGTGTGGCCAGTGCCTGTTCATTCTGACCGTGTGCCAATTGCAATTCGGCCTGTGTCAGCTCAACGGCAAAGTCAGCATCGCGGGCACTGGAATGTGCAGCAGCCAGATAGCGATCGCGACGTTCGGGCGCATTCTGTTTTTGTGCTGCCCGTGCAGCGGAAAGATAATTTAACAATGGCGTTTCGCTGTATTGCGCATAGCGCAGCAAGGCACGTTCGGCGCTAAGCCAATTGCCTTGTGCCAGTTCAACCAATCCGCGGTTGGACGAGCGGCGTGCCTTTTCAGCCCGCCGCTGCTGGCGCCACATACCAAGTTGCACGGGAAGGCGCCAGGTGCCGGCGAACAGGCGAAGTAATATGTACACCGCAGCGAACGATACAACGGCCAGAATGACGAACAGCGTCAGGCTCATTTCAACGGTGCTGTAACCGCGGCCGATCAGGACATAGCCGGCATCCCGTTGTGCAAACAGGCCGATGGCCACCGCCACCGCCAGCCCAATCAGCAGGTTAACCAGCCACTTCATTGCGCGTTCCCCTGCCGGGCGTTTTCGCGATCGCTTCGATACTGGGTCAAAGCGGCCAGGGCACCGGTAATATCGGGTAAGGGTGGGGCAACATTCTGCTTCGCCAGCGCCTGCAGGTTATCCAGCATGGCGCGGGTGGTGCTGTCATCAAGATTAAAAAATTGTTTTATCCATTTCTGTGCTTGCGCGAGACGTTCGCGATAAACCGCGGTTTCTCCGCGTAACAGCGCGATTCGTGCCTGTTCGAGTTGCAGTTGCAGATTCTGCGTCAGGAAGTAGCGTTGCTCTGGCGGCAGCAACGGCTGGACCGGCTGATCGTGCTCGCGAATCACAATGAGTCCTCGAAACACCTCCCACGCGTCATGAAACGAGTCCCACCAATGTGTGGTCTCGTCGGCGGGTGGGGTTTGAACAGAATCGGAAACCTTGCTGGCACCGGCCGCAGGGTTTTTCTGAATTTTTGGTCGAGCGTTGCCCGTATCCAGATCCGGCTCCGGAGTCGCCAACGGAAGTTTGTTAACCGAACCTGCCAGCGCGCTGAGCTGCGCCGAGACGCCGGCGACATCGAGTTTTTCCACGGACTGCAGCGCCTGTATGTCTCGCGCCAGAGCGTTGCGGGCCGGTAGCAGGGCCGGATCGCCGGCCTCCTTAATACGTTGATCCGCTGCCTTAAGTGCCACAAGCGCCGTGTTGACGTCGCGATCCAACAGCAGACGGTGGTTTGCCAAGCGGACCAGGTATTCGGCTTCGGCCACCAGCCAGTCGTTACGCAATCGCCCGGTGCGATTAAGCAACGCGGTGAGTTGTTCGTAGAGTGCGCCCTGGTTCTGATCAAGACGATCGACGCGCTGACTCAACGCGTTCGCCAGTTGATCGAGGGTCGCGCGATCCTGATCGACGGTGGACTGCAACTGTCGCTGCTGTTGAGTGAATTGTGATTCACGCTGCGCAACGGATTGCTCAGCCAGGCCCTGCTGTTTCCATAAATAATAACTGCCTGCGGCCGCTGCCAGCGCCACAAGAATTGCTAACACGCCAATCCAGGTCCCAGCGGAGCGTTGCGAGCCTGCCGCAGCGTGGACTTTGTTTTGACTGGCGGCGTGCTTACCTGCTTTTGACGATTCTTGCGCAGTCACGGCTTTGCCTGTCGACTTCCCGCGTTCGGCAGCGGCGTCGGGCTTTTTCTTCGGCTCTTGTTTGGGTTCGTTCTTGGGTTGATCCTTGTCGGTTGCGGAATCACTCACGCTTGTGTCCTCGGTTTTTCATGCTGTGTGTCACGCCAGCGTTGGATGGCGTCAACTATGGCCGGATCGCTTGATTCTTCAGCGACCAGCGCGGGTATTCTAAATCCCAGCTCTACGGCGATCTCGGCCAGTCGCGGGTTGACCACCACCAACTGGGTTTGTTGTAACCAGTGTTGTGCGAGACTGCCTACCATGTCAAACAGGTTGCGCAGACCATCACCGCTGGTGATGACGATTATATCGATACCCTCGCGCGCCCAGCGTCGCTGCAGAGCATCAACATCGGCCGCCGGCCGCGTACGGCGATAAACGTTGGCGTACTCAACTTGCGCGTCACGGGCGCGCAGGGTTTTCGCCAGATACTCACGGCCGCCGTCGCCGCGAAAAATCACAAATTTTTTGCCCGATACTGATTGCAATTCGGGCATTGCCAACAGGGCTTCGCTGTTGAACTTGCGTGGTGGACATACATCCGCGGGGCGGCCCAGCATTTTCTCCAGCACGCGTGCGCTGCTCTTGCCTATGGTCGCCAGTTTAAGCGCAGCCGGCAGCTCGCGCCGTGCGCGGATCAAATTGACGGCCTTTTCCACGGCATTGGGGCTGATGAAAATCGCCCAGTCAAACTCGTCGAGACGATCAATTGTACTGTTGATCGCCTCACGATCGGGGTTATCGACAATCTCAAGCACCGGAAAACGCAAGGGCTCGGCCCCGGCGTCGGATAAAAGCCGACAAAGTGCTTCTGCCTGTCCGCTGGGTCGGGTCACCATGACCACCAGGCCGGTCAGCGGCGGGTTTTCAGAGTCAGCCTGGGTGCTCGGCATACAGTTCCTCCAGGATCCGATCCGCACCGCGTGCCAGCAAATCGTCCGCGAGGGCGCCGCCCAAATCTTCGGCATCCTCGGGTTTGCCGGCAATCTCACCGCGTACGATCTCCTGTCCGTCAACCTGGCCCACCATGCCGCGTAACAGCAGCACCCCATGCGCCAACTCCGCGTAACCGCCAATGGGCACCTGGCAACCACCCTGCAGTTTGTGGTTCATGGCGCGTTCGGCGCTGACCCGGGTTTGCGTCTCCGCATCATTCAGGGGAGCAAGCAGGGCGAGCGTTTCCCGATCGTCAACCCGACATTCGATACCCACCGCACCCTGGCCGACAGCCGGGAGTGAGATTTCCGGAGCCAGACTCTCACGAATTCGGTCCGCCATGCCGAGGCGCTTGAGTCCCGCGCTGGCCAATATAATGGCGTCATAGCCTCCGGCATCCAGTTTGCCCAGGCGGGTGTTCACATTGCCGCGCAGATCGCTAATGCGGAGATCGGGGCGCAACGCGCGTAGCTGGCACTGGCGACGCAGACTGGAGGTGCCAACATGGGCGCTTTCCGGCAGGGCCGCAAAGCTGGCGTGGTCGTGCGAAACAAACGCATCGCGCGGGTCTTCTCGCCGACAGACCGTGGCGATGCCCAGGCCTTCGGGCAATTCAGCGGGAACGTCCTTCATGGAGTGCACGGCAATATCGGCGTCGCCGGACAGTATGCCTTGTTCCAGCTCCTTGACGAAAAGGCCCTTGCCGCCCACCTTGGCCAGCGGAGTATCGAGTATCCGATCACCCTGGGTCGTCATTTCCAGCAATTCCACTTCCAGGCCCGGGTGGGCCTGGAGTAGCAGATCGCGTACATAGTGTGCCTGCCACAGGGCAAGTTGACTCTTGCGCGTGGCAATTCGCATTTTGGTCATTGTCATTTCAGATTGATCGCTCCCTGACCGCTATTATTAGTAGCGTTAATATAGATATAAAGGAAATTGATTGAATAGAATGGGGTTCCAGCCGTCTTTATACCTATAATACACAAAATCATTTGCACGTGGATGGAGAGGGACGAACGAGTGAGTTTACGCAAGTTCGGGGTCGGTGTTGCGGCCCTGCTTTTAATGGTTGTCGCAGTTGCAGTAGCCTACGCGGAGCGTGGCCACTCGGTGTATATCCAACACAGTGAGGACTTGGCTCGCGATGGCGAGTTGGCTCGGCAACGTAATGTTCCCATGCTGGTTATGTTCTCAATGGACAACTGCCCGTATTGTAATATTGTCGAAGACGAGTTTCTGCGTCCAATGTTGATCAGCGGTGATTACGAGGACAAAGTTCTTATTCGTATGATCAAGGTCGACAGTTATGACACGCTGACCGACTTCAATGGCGAGTCTATCGAAGCCGACGACATTGCTAATCGCTATAGTGCATTTTTAACCCCGACAGTCGTGTTTGTAGATAGCCGGGGCAATGAGTTGGCAGAGCGCCTGGTGGGGCTTACCACGGTCGATTTTTACGGCGGCGATCTGGATGACCGAATTGATCTGGCGCTAAGCCATATACGCACTCTACGCGTTTCAAAAAATAGCGTTACCCGGCAGTAAACGAAACGGCGCCGAAGGCGCCGTTTGCTTTTAACCCGAACCTCCCGCACGCATCAATTTTCTTATCCAGGGCAAGTGACGCCGGCTAACCTCAAGGGGTTTTGTCGCACCGCGCAAATGCAACACACATTGCCCATTGGTGGTTTTCTCCAGGCGTAACAATCGATCGCAGGCGACCAGGGCGTTACGATGGATACGCATAAAGCGCTTGCCGAATTCTCCTTCCAGTGTCTTCAAAGACTCGTCGATTAACACCTCACCGCCGTCGTAGCCAACTGTCACATATTTTTGTTCGGCCTGCAGAAAAGCAATGTCGTCGACGGCAACCAACTGAATACCGTCTTTCACGTGGGCGCTAATGTGTGTGCGCTGCCGGGATTCAGGTTGCGCATCGTTTAAACCGGCAAGTTGCGCCCGGGTCAGGCGATTGGCGTGGCTGAGCGCGCGTTGCAGTCGTTCCTTGCGGACCGGTTTGAGCAGGTAGTCCACGGCATGGGTATCGAATGCCTGCAGGGCGTAGTCGCTGTAGGCGGTTGTAAAAATTACCGCGGGCGGGTTTTCCATGCGGCTTAGGTGGCTGGCGGTTTCAAGTCCGTCCATGCCGGGCATGCGAATGTCGAGTAGTAAAACGTCAGGATGTAATTCATCCGTCAGCTGCAGGGCCTGCTTGCCATTGGCGGCTTCGCCGACGACGTGTACGCCATCCAACTCCGCAAGCAGTGCTGCAAGCCGTTGGCGAGCGGGTGCTTCGTCATCAACGATCAGAATTTTCATCGTGTTTCGGAATTGAGGGGAATTTTAATGGTGACACTATAGTGATCATCGTGCTCGTCGACTGTCATATGCTGCGCGGGACCAAAGTGCGCTGCCAGGCGTTCGCGCACATTGTTCAGGGCCAGTTGGTGACCGCTGGAATGTGACGACGTGGCGGACTTTTGTCTGGGATTAATTATCTCAATTTCTACAGCCTGACTTTTGGGCGTGGTACGTATTGTAATTGTGCCGCCTTCCTCACGTGTTTCAATGCCGTGATAAATGGCATTCTCCACTAGCGGTTGCAGACTTAGCGGCGGGATCAACACACTCTCGGGCAGTTGCTCTGTTTCCCAATTCAGCTTGAGACGCTCGCCCAGGCGCAGGGTTTCAATATCCAGGTAACGGCGGCAAAGATCGAGCTCCTCACTCAGTGGAATCAAATCCCTGGCGTCACTAAGCGACGCGCGGAACAGATCGGCAAGGTTTTCCACTGCTGTTTCCGCCTGCCGCGGATCGCTACGCGTCAGGCTGGCAATCGTGTTCATACTGTTGAACAAAAAGTGCGGCCGAATGCGCGCCTGCAAGGCTTGAAGGCGGGCGTCGGATTCCGCCTTCATGTTCTTTGTCCATTGTTGCTGCACGTAGAAGTATCGTAGAAGCAGGGCGCTGACGATGGTGGCGATACCAAGATTGCGGAGCATGAACTCCCGGTGCCAGTCGGGCCCATAGTGCCAGACGGGTTCAAAGTAAAAGCGAAAGGTCACTTCCGAGAACAGTGCGGTCACACCCAGCAGAATGGCAAGACTGACAAACGTGACACCGCGATTCGAGAAATTCCCCAGGTAAGGACGGACGATACAAAGCAGGGAGCAGCTGAACAGTGTAATCCAGAGAATAAAAAGTGACATCAGGCCAAGCTGTGACCAGCGATCCTCAGCCGAAACACCCATGGGACCCAGGGCGAGCACAAAGGCAAATAGTTGGGCAATTAGAACAACAGCGAAAACCGTGCGAATTCCGCACAGGTTTGGCAGGTAGATATCAGGTTCTTGGGCTGGTTTTTTCCTGAACTTCATAGACGTCTGTTTCGGCCTGAACAAGAATTCTAATCACCTGACTATTTTGATTGAGCCAATTTTTCAGGTATGACTACCAGCCGTCTTCGGCAAGACCGTGGGCCGCCTGGACGCGGCCCCCGTGCCTACAGGGACGTATTTACGGCGTGTCTTGCCGAAGACGGCTGGTAGTCATGCCCCCGGGTGAATTTGAATTTAAGCTGTCTTAGCTAAAGTGGAACTCGAAAACCATGTTTAGGCTAACCTTAGCCGATAATCACGGTACTGACGATACATAGTGCCGCAATTCGGTTTATGCGAGGCGAGGGTAAACCCGGTATACTTTTAAAATTCACGAGCCAGCCGAACATCGCGGATAACCATGAGCGAAGATCAAACCAAACCCTGGGCGGGACGATTTACCGAACCCACTGATGCCTTTGTCGAGGCATTTGGCGCCTCGGTGGGTTTTGATCGACGCCTTTACCGCCATGATATCCAGGGTTCCATCGCCCATGCCCGCATGCTCGCGCATGTTGGCGTGTTAAGCCTGGACGAGTGCGACACAATTGTGGATGGTCTGCAAGGGATCCAGCTGGACATCGAGCGGGGTGAGTTTGCCTGGCTGGTCGAACTTGAAGACGTGCACATGAATATCGAGGCGCGGCTGACGGAGCGCATCGGTGAAACCGGTAAGAAACTACACACCGGTCGATCGCGCAACGATCAGGTTGCCACCGATTTGCGGCTTTATCTGCGCGAAGAAGTGGACCTGATTGGCGAAGCGTTATCCCGCCTGCAGTTGAATTTACTGGCGCTGGCGGAACAGGAAGCCGACACCATCATGCCCGGTTTCACGCATCTGCAAACCGCGCAGCCAATTACCTTTGGCCACCATATGCTGGCCTGGGTACAAATGCTGCGGCGTGATCAGGCGCGCTTGCACGATTGCCGTCAACGGATCAACGTAATGCCGCTGGGAGCCGCGGCGCTGGCCGGCACGAGTTTCCCCATTGATCGTGAATTTACCGCACGTGAGCTGGGATTCGATCGGCCGGCGGAAAACTCACTGGATGCGGTTTCAGATCGAGACTTTGTTATTGAGTTTGTTGCCTGTGCGGCGACGCTGATGATGCATCTGTCGCGGTTTTCTGAAGAGCTGGTTATGTGGAGTTCTGCACAATTCGATTTTATCGAGCTTGGTGACAGCTTTTGCACCGGCTCCAGCATTATGCCGCAGAAAAAAAATCCCGATGTGCCGGAACTGGTGCGTGGTAAGAGTGCTCGCGTGCAAGGCAACCTGCTGACGCTGCTCACCCTCATGAAAAGCCAACCGTTGGCGTATAACAAGGACAACCAGGAAGACAAAGAACCCGTCTTTGATACTGTTGATACGGTGAAAGGCTCGTTACGGGTTTACGCCGACATGGTGCCGCACATTGCCGTGAATCGTGAGCAAATGCGCCAGGCGGCATTGAAAGGCTACGCCACCGCCACCGACCTGGCAGACTACCTGGTGCGCAAGGGGATCGCCTTTCGTGACGCGCACAGCGTTGTCGGCAAGGCCGTTCGTTTCGGCATCGAGCATGGCAAGGACCTGGCGGAACTCGAACTCGTAGATTTGCAACAATTCTCCGCAGCCATAGCGGCAGATGTGTTTGACGTGTTGACGCTGGAGGGTTCAGTTGCGGCCCGTGACCACCTGGGTGGCACCGCGCCACGTCAGGTCAGGGCCGAAATCGAACGGCTGCGTAAGGATCTACCGGCTTGAGTCATAAGGGCTTCGAGTCGAAGCCGCAGGAAATTCCGTTTTTGCAGGCCAGTTTCCTGGACCGTTTCCGCGCTAAATAACTGTTCCTAATAAGGTGACCGCTCCACCATTTCTTTGATCGGCTTTCGAATACATTCTGCTAGCCAGGAAATCGGAACAGTTAAGTTAGTTCCAGTCCTCACTGCAGCCCCAGGCTTGTTCGCCAGGGTGGCGCAACGCGGCACGGGTTCGATTCCCTCCGGTAAACTAAAATTTCGCTTGGTTTTTCTACTGGGCAGGAGTTGGTCTCGATATTGTCATTAAAAATATTTATGAATAAATCGATAATTAGTATATTAGCAAATTAAAATAAATTAAAGAAAAGTGTGACGCAGTCGCCATTATGAGTACGGTTGGCGGCGACGTTGCTACAAGCCTCCAACCTAGAGTACTTCTGCCAAGGGCAAACCGGTCGAAAGATTGGGACGCAAAGCCACCGATCCACGAGCCAGTTGGCGAAATCAACTGGGTTTGGGTTCAAGGATAGCGGGGCTACCAGAAGCGCGACAGGCACGAAAACCGGGAACTAAGGTACCCGCGGACTTTCGCGCTGTCCGTTTGCGTCGGCCCCTGTCCCTGAAGTTGTCCTGGAATATTCATGGTTGATGGGAGTTAGGTGAGTGGGGTCACAAACAAGTCTACCTGCGGCGCCAGTCGGGCCGGACAAACATAACAACTCCCTTGCGGGTGCAGACTTTGATCGTTACATCGATGCGGCCCTCCAAGATCTGGCCGACAGCACGACGATCTCTACCGCAATGCTGGAGCAATTCTCCGGTGTTCGCCCGCATTTGCTGGACTGGCTGCGTAGCCAGCACGCGGGTGTATCAAATTCCGCAGAACAAACAACGTGGACTGGCTGGGGCTGGAACCCTTTTATAGACAACGTGGACAACCGTGTTGGGCTGCTTACGTTGAACATAAACAATCCCATCCCCATTCACGACCATCCCCAGGCAGTCGGAATACTTGTCGTCATTGAGGGTGCGCTGGGTGTTAGCAACTATGTGCTCGAAGGCGTGACAGAGTTGGGTCGCAGTAAATCCGCTGAACTACGACGGGTTGCCAATAGGACGTTTTACCCCGGGCAGTCCGCGGTCATTACACCCGCCGAGCAAAATATTCACGCGCTTAAATCTGAAAGCGAATCGTGTGTTGTCCTCGATATATTGTTGCAACCGTACCAGGAAGCACAGCGCACGTGGTATTTGCCAGTGACCGAAGAAAGCACGAATGGACAGTCGTTTGCGGCGTTTTGTCTTGCCGACCGACGCACATCGAAAAACGCTGTGGCATGAAAACAATAACCAAATGAATTTTAATTTACTGATAGGAAAAAATAATGTTTAAACTAAATAAAAATCTTGGGGTTGCCGCTGTAACTCTCGTGCTTGGTATGTCGCTTGAGTCGAATGCGCTCGCGGGATCTAACACGCAGTTTGCGCTGGTCACGAAACACATGAATCGCGAGTCGGTTTCGGAATGGGGGTGGTGGGTCCGTGACGACTGGGAAAGTTATCAACGCAAGGGCCTAAGCCTGCAGGCCAATGACATGCTAAGGAAAGCCGCAAACTACGGAAATGCACAGGCACAATATGTGCTTGGCATGATGTATACAAATTTTGAAAGCGATGAGCGCGCTTTTTACTGGCTGAACAAGGCGGCGGAGCAAGGCCATGCCAGCGCCAAATTCGCTTACGAATATTATCTCAATGACGCAGACGATCTCGGAATCGGCTGCTAATACACAAAACCGATTTTAGTAGTGCGATGCGCGAATCCCGCGCAGGAACACTTTGTGCCGACGTTTTCCGGGTAAGGCACCACAGACGAATTTATTAAAAATTTTGAAATAGTTGGAGAAACAGGATGAAAAAATTTCGTTTAAAGACAAGTTTTAATGTGTTGCTTGCGACAGGGTTGTCGGCCGGTCTATTCGTTGGCACGATGACAAATGTTATGGCCAAGGCGGGTAACACGATTCAATGGGCAGGATGCGGTATTACCAAAAAAGCCTTTATGGCGGAGTTGGCGCAGGCGTTTGAGAAGAAGACCAAGATCAAGGTCGCACTAAACGGTGGTGGTGCGACGCGCGGTATTCGTGATACGGCGGACCTGCGTGTTGATATGGGCGGTAGCTGTCGGATGTCTTTGCCGGAAGTTGAGCGCAGGGAAATGCATGTCACCCTGCACCCGGTTGCCTGGGACGCCCTGGCGATCATTACGCATCCGTCCAACCCGATCAAAAATCTGACCACCGCACAGGTCAAGGCGATTTACCTGGGTCAAATTACCAACTGGAAACAGGTGGGCGGTCCGAGTAAACCCATAAATCTTTATGCACGACGCGGTAAATTGTCGGGGGTGGGTTACGCAATTAGGCAGTACCTCTTTCAGGATAGTGCCGTGGAGTTCAAGGCTTCGAACTTCGTTCGCTCGTCCGGACCGTTGGAAAAGGCAGTGGAAAAAGATCCGTATGCAATGGCCATAACCGGGGTGAGTAGTGCACGTAAGCGTAGCGTACAAATCGCGGGATTAAACGGACTAACGCCGGAGTTCGACGTAATTAAAAGTGGCCGCTACGGGTTATATCGGCCGCTCTATTTGGTGACCGGACCCAAGCCGACGAAAGATGTAAAGGCGTTTGTAAAATTTGCTAAATCGGTCGAGGGTCGGAACATTATTCGAAGCAACGGCACCGTTCCCTATCGCGACGCACTCGGTTTAATGTCAAAGATGGTTCTGTACGGATTTGGAGTAAAATAGCACCTTAGGTTATTGAGTCGGGCCGGCGGTCGCGGGGAAAATACCTCTCGACCGCCGGCCCTTTTTTTTAAACGCCATTTTACCGTAGCCGACAAGGCACGAATTTTTCTTAGCTTGGTTGTATTACCGTTAATTACGCGGCGTCACTACTCGACGCGAGTGTTTCCTGTGCGCGATCCAGCAACAGCGCCGCATCGTCACCCTTACGCCACTGTGCCGTACCAAAGTGGGATTGAATTTCGAACGGAATGTCATCACCGCTTTCCAAATGCAGAGTGGCAAGCCGGGCCTGAATTTTGCCGGTCAGCTGCTCGGTGACCTCCAGTGTGGTTTCCGGCAATACCAACAGAAAATCATGCTCATCAAGCCGACCGATAAAATCTGCCCAGCGCATTTGATCGTTAAGCATATGACTGATCGCCACCAGCATTTGCTGCCGGACTGCAGCGCCGTGCGAGGCGGTAATTTCCGCCAGTCCGTCAATACGCATCAGAATAATGGAGAGCGGATTGTTATAACGACGGCTGCGTGAAACCTCCGGTTCCAGTTTTTCAAACAAGGCGCGCCGGTTAGGTAAACCGGTCTCCGTATCAACCGCGACCAGTTCCTCAAGGCGGGTTTGCAGTTGTTCGCGCTCCTGTGCCAATTCCTGCAACAAACTAACGTCGGCAAAAAACAACAACTGCGTGTCACTGTCTGCCAGCACCTGGCGGAATCTCACCAGCCAGTGTCCCGGACCGTCAACGTCGTCGGGCAAAAAAATCGTATCGTTTTTTTCGAACAGGGGGCGCAGTACTTCATCCACGGTCTCGGCGGTTTTGCCAAGTAATGCGTCTGTCGGTTGATGCGCAAAACCGGCCATGGTGTCATTCAGCCAACTGATCTGGCCTTGACTGTCGAGCGCCATTAGGCCGACAGGTGCCGAATTCAATAGTGACTTGAGCTGTTGATCCGTGAGTTGGTCAAGCATGCAACGGTTCTCCCTTCCTTGTTTATAATCATATTTTGTACGGTCTTCCCCTCGGCTATCGGCCAAAGAAGAAAAAAACTTGAGTCCGCCTTAGCGTAAAACGACGGATGAAGAATTAAAAACGCCAGCCGATATGACCTTTATATGGGACCCGCTGCCGACACCAGAGCCGGAAACACCGAGCCGGATTTTCGCGTTATTAAACAGCGATTTATCGATCTGAATCGGTTACGGCTGCAGCGCATCGACGATGACCTCAGGCCTCAGCAGCGGGACTTTGTTGCTCTTCTGCCACTGCTTTTTCATGTTAATCATCCGCTTTTGCCGGGCTACGTGTCGCGCAAGGCCCCGGCGGGCATACCGGATTACGGTCCGACCCGCGCCACACTGGCGGCCGCGCGCCGGGTTGCCAAGGGATTCGAGTTTAAAAAGCGCGCCTACCGGCGTTTCGAAATTCAGTCCATTTTCCTGATGGGCAGCACCGGGACCATTGCCTACTCACCCCGCAGTGACTTCGATGTTTGGGTGTGTCACGACTCAGGACTCGACCAGGCCCAGCTGGACGAGCTGCACCAAAAAACTGATGCCATTCAGCGGTGGGCAACGGATTTGGGCGTTGCCGTCAGCGTGTTTCTGGTGGACCCCGACCGATTCCGGGAGGGCCACTATACCCGGCTGAGCCATGAAAGTAGCGGAAGTGCACTGCACTTCCTGCTGCTGGACGAATTTTATCGCACTGGCGTGGTATTGGCCGGGCGTTTTCCGCTGTGGTGGATGGTACCGCCTGAAAAAGAGGCTGATTACGACAACTATGTCGCTGCGCTCAAGCAAAAGCGATTTATCCACGGTCGCGACAGTATTGACCTGGGCGGGCTCTCGAAGATACCGGCCGAGGAGTTCTATGGGGCGACCTTGTGGTTGCTATATAAAGGTATCGACTCGCCTTACAAATCCGTGCTGAAAATTTTGTTGATGGAAATCTACGCCAGTGAGTTTCCAGATATTGATTTGCTCGGACTTCGTTTTAAACAGGCGGTGTACGACCCGGAACGCGACCTTGCCGACCTTGACCCCTACATCATGATGTTGGAGCGTGTTGAGGCCTACCTTATTTCGCGTGATGAGTCCGATAGACTGGAGTTGGCGCGGCGGTGTTTTTATCTCAAAGTCGGCGAATCGCTAAGTCGTGACAGCGACGATCAGCGTACGCATTGGCGGCATAACAAACTCACTGCCATGAGCGACAAATGGGGCTGGCACCCCTCGCAGTGGTTCATGCTCGACACCCGCGAGCAATGGAAATTACCACGTGTTAAGTCCGAGCGGCAGGCGCTTATTGGCGAACTTATGCGCAGTTATCGTTTCCTTTCAGATTTCGCGCGTAAACACGCGGGTGCCACTTCACTCATCAAGCCTGCCGAGTTAAACGTACTGGGGCGCAAGCTCTATGCTGCGTTCAAGCGTAAGGCGGGGAAAATTGATATTGTCTACAAAGGCATTACGTCTGACCTTTACGAAGAACGTGTCTCTATCCATCGTCTGCTCGGCGATCAAAACCAGGAAATATGGGCTGTGTTTAGCGGTTTGATCTCCGACGCAGAAAGAAAGTACGCTCAGCCGTTGCGCCGCGCCCATTCTCTGCTTGAGTTGCTTGCCTGGTGTCATTTCAACAAGATCGTCAACGTCAACACGATAATAGTTTTATATGCGGGAGGGAGTGATATCAGTGAACGCGAAGTGCGGGCACTCATTGAGCAATTGAACAGGACATTCACCGAACGCGCATTGCCGGAAAGCAACGTCGACGACTTTCGTCAGCCGGTACGTACACTTGCCATCGCAACCTTTATCAATGTGGGACTTGACCCGTTTGCGGCCCACACCCGCAAGGGTCAGCATCTGACCAGCAGCCATACGGATGCGTTAAAGTATGGTGGTCTATTGGAAAATCTGGCCTTAAGTATCGACCAACTGTTTGTAACCAGCTGGCAGGAAGTATTGACATTCCGTTATCAGGGGGTTGTTGGCTTGCTGGATTGCATGCGCGAGTACCTAAATGCGTCACCGCCCTCACAAGGTCGACGGCCACCTTCCATCAACGCGTCTAGCTTCTCTTCTATGCGCAGTAACGCCATTGCAAGACGGGTGGAACAGGTATTTGAAGACGTCATTTCAATCTACTACGACGTCGCTATTTCCAAGCGAACGCATTATGTAATCGCAGCAGAACGCAATTTCTATGCGCTGCAAATGCACAAGGATACGTTGATGTATTCAAGGCTGAAAAACGTTCAGCAACTGTATAACTTCCTTGCCATTCCGCAGCGTGAATTCCACAATGTGGTGTTTGACCGGGAAACACTGGCCAGTGACGTACTACCGGTGGTTTTTCGCAAGAATACCCGTGACAAACTCCAGTATTTTTATCGCCCGGTGGGTCAGGAGGTCGAGGTATTTGTGTTGGATGAACGCGGCTCGTTGTTTTATCAGCGCGCCCAGGTAAAGGATTACATTTGCCTATTAATCCATTATCAACGATTTTTTCAAGCCGTGGCAGAGCGTATGCGTTTTCTGGCCAGCGAAAGTCATGTTGAATCCCCAAGCAACGAACTTGAAGTGTATAAGCTGGAGCGCAATCATGAGGGCAAATGGAACGCTGAACGTCATACGCCAGTTTTGCAAACACGTGAAAACGATTTTATCAGTTTACAGGTTATCATCGAGGTTGTGGAAGGTAGAACCACTCACACTATTTATTGTGCTGATAGCGAGTTTTCAACCCTTGAGTATGGCGAGGCGCTCTTCTGCGCCGTTGCGAAATTCATACTGGCACGCCGGCAAGGAAAAAGTAACTATCCAATTTACATCACCGATCTGGATTTGCCGAAAGCCTTACAGGGTGACGATATGCGCGGCGTACAGACGATTCATTACTTGCAGTACAAACGTCGCATCGAAGATAAACTCAATGCCGAAATTAATCGCTTAATGTGACATAATCCGGGCGTCGAATCATAAACCGCCCGGTAAACCGTGAAACCCTTCGCAGAATCAAGTGAGCAAAACAAGCACGCGATTTTAAACGTGCTCGATCAGCACCTTCAACCCGCAAAAACCATTCTTGAAATCGGTGCCGGTACCGGGCAGCACGCGGTGTTTTTCGCAGCCCAGTTTCCCCACGTACGCTGGCTTGCCAGCGACCTGGAGGAAAATCACCCAGGAATTAAGGCCTGGGTTTCCGAATCCGGCCTGAAGAATATCAGCGGGCCAATACAACTGGACGTAGGTCATGCCGATTGGCCAGACAGCCGGAGTTTGAGCAATATCGGTGTTGACGGAGTGGATGTCGTTTTCAGCGCGAATACCCTGCATATAATGGACTGGACGTCAGTAAGGGCATTTTTTTCCGGAGTAGGCCGAGTGCTGCAGGCCGGTGGCGAGTTCTGCGTTTATGGTCCATTCAATTACGGTGGGAACTACACCAGTGAAAGCAACGCGCGTTTCGACGTCTGGCTGAAGCAACGCGACCCGAAAAGTGCGATCCGGCATTTTGAGGACCTGAACACACTTGCGGAAGCCGCCGGTATGGCGCTGGTGGAGGATTATCCGATGCCCGCCAACAACCGCACGCTGGTATGGCGCAAAATGTGACCTTTTCACAATCCTATCCTTAGCGGCAGCAAATTTTTCCGTAGGCCAGATTCCCCTCTGCGGTCCGCTGCTGCACTCAAAGACAGGATGTGACACCCGGCAGTAGTCCGGGTCCGTCTTTTGCTACCGATCTAGAGTTTTCCTTTGTAAGTATTCTCGAATGTGACCGGTCTTGTAGTTAGGTACACGGCTGCATGCAGGAACCGTGGCCTTTATGCAAACCAATGAACTGGAGGAATAAAATGACTGACAAGAAACTTCTCGCCAAGAGTGCACTGGCCAGTGTGATGGCGTTGGGATTGGCTGCCGGTACGGGTAACGCCCTGGCCGGTAAAGCCGGATTTGAAAAATGTGCCGGCATCGTTAAAGCGGGTAAGAATGATTGTGGAAACAGCCGTCATTCCTGTGCGGGACAAGCCGGCAAAGACAGCATGGCCGATGAGTGGTTGTATGTTCCGGAAGGAACCTGCAAGAAAATTGTGGGCGCTTCGCTGTTTAAAAAGAAAAAATAGTCACACATGGTTTTTTCGGCCCCGGCATTGGATGGTAACCGCAGATCGCTTCACGGTGTTGGAGTCGGTCTGCGGGCGCCTCACTACAGTCATGTTGAAGAAAACAAGCCGGATGTCGCCTGGTTTGAAGTGTTAATTGATAATTATCTACATGACGACTCGCCAGCGGTCGCCCACCTTAGGAATATTCGTCAGGACTATCCGATAACCTTTCATGGCGTCGGGTTGTCTATCGGCTCGACGGACGAGCTTAACTGGGACTACCTGAAAAAACTCAAGCAACGCATCACCGAGTTTGAGCCCGCCCGAGTATCGGATCATCTTTGCTGGACGTCGGTGGGTGGGCATTATGCACACGACCTGCTGCCTTTGCCTTACGTACAACAGGCCATCGATGTTGTTGTTCGCCATGTGCAGCAAATCCAGGAATTTCTGGGCCGCCGTATTCTGGTGGAAAATGTCTCCAGTTACTTAACCTATAAAGATTCCGTTTTGCAGGAATGGGAGTTTCTGTGTGAAGTAGCCGATAAGGCGGACTGCGACATTCTGCTTGATATCAACAACATCTATGTCAGTGCCCAAAATCACGACATCGATGCGCTGACCTATGTGGACGCAGTACCTATAGAGCGCGTTAAGGAATTTCATCTCGCCGGTTATGAGGACATGCAAACGCACCTGCTGGATACCCATGGCGAATCGGTGCATGAGCCGGTATGGGAACTATACCAACGCGCTTTGCAGCGTTTTGGGCAGGTGCCCACGCTGATTGAGTGGGACAACAATATTCCCGAGTTTGCGACCCTGAAGGACGAGGCCGACAAAGCCGAGCAATTCATGCAGGAAGCGACGCGCCATGTTGCGTGAGTTGCAGCAACAGTTTCTGGGCGATCTGTTTAGCGCTCAGGAATTTCCTTTGACACTGTGTTGGCTTGCGGACAACGGACGACGTCGAACCGACGAACAGTTCGGAACGTATCGGGAAAGTGTGATCGCCGGTATTACAGCCGCGTTGGCGGAAACCTATCCGGTCTGTAAACAACTGGTGGGCGAGCGTTTTTTCGGCGCCATGGCGGCACGTTTTATTTCAAATCATCGCTCCTACAATCCGGACCTGAACGCATACGGACAGGAACTTGCCGACTTTATTGACTCTTTTGCGCCGGCTGACGCCTTGCCCTATCTGGCCGACGTCGCGCGCCTGGAGTGGGCGTGGAATTCGGTTCTGGATGGTTCCGAACCTCCGCCCGGAAACCTGCACGAACTGGACAGCGTTGCCGATGCCGATACACAGAATTTGCGCTTTAAACTGCATGGCAACAGTGTCCTGCTGGCGTCATTGTTTCCCGTCCACAGAATTTGGCAGGTCAATCAGAAAAATGCAGAAGAGGAAGAGATCGATCTGGGTGAAGGCGGTGTGCAGCTGATCATTTGGCGTGACAACACTCACACAAGAATGGACCCGCTCAGTACAGCGCAATGGCAGTTCCTGTCTCTGCTGCAAAAGGAACTCCCATTCGACGAGGTGTGTGCCGAAATTACCAGTCAGTACGAAGGGACCGACCCGGGCGAACTGCTCGGCAGCGCCATTCAACAAGGCTGGCTTAGAGGTTTTGATCTATTCACTTCGGCAAATGGCCAGTGCTAAGGAACTACCAATAGGCTTGTCATTCCGGACGGAGCGCAGCGGAAACCTGGCATCCAGTGCCGCTACAACAGTCGCTCGTGGAATTCCAGCCCAAGCATCCTGCGTCACTCTAACTCCTCCTTCCATGGAGTCGTGCGCCAGTATGACAATGCAACAAGCGACCCGGGTGTGACAAATTCAACACCGGATTTTCTACAACCAAACGGCTACTAACAGGTAACAAACGTATGTTAATTCAAACCAGACAGCCAACCTTTATGCACCGCTATTACGGTGTAATGAGTCGTAGTGTTAACAGCATGAGTTATTCTCTTGCTCCCATTGCAGATCTGGCACTTAAACTCTGGGTGGCGAATGTATTTTTCAAATCCGGTTTGAACAAGTTCGAAAGTTTTGACTCCACGGTTATGCTGTTTACCTACGAATACAACGTTGCGCTGCTCTCACCGTATGCCGCCGCCTGGCTGGGAACCGCCGTGGAACTGGTCTTCCCGGTGCTACTGGTGCTGGGACTCATGGGGCGATTCAGTGCAGCGGTATTGTTTATTTTTAATATTGTTGCAGCAATTTCGTATCCCGATATCAGTGAAGCCGGCATTCGTGATCACGTACTGTGGGGTATCATGCTGCTAGTGATAATGACTAACCGCCCACATTCGTTGACACTGGATTTCCACTTATCGCGCGTGATCAAATCGGATTTCACGAACAAATAACACAACAAACAAGCCCTGACCTCGTCATTCCGGCGAATGCCGGAATCCAGGTGCTATCCACTCGAATCGCTTGCCGCTTTCAACATCCTGCCTTCAAGAACCCGCTAAACAAGCAACCTGATCCACTCCATTACGGAAAATCTTTAGCCAGCATATTAGTAAAACCGAATCTCCTTACTTGCCAATATTTCCGTATCTCAGCGACTTAAAAATTGTCCATTAGGGAAAACCCTAATAGCGGTTCAACCGTATTTTTGATTACCGTTAACCCAACACAAATAATTCTGCTATCACAAAGTCTCGATTAGCGGGTTGTACCTCGGGAACACACAGTGTTCCAAATGCGGTTAAGGGGAGTTGGCGCTATGTTGTTTCGAAACGTTCTGCACGTTGTTCGCACGTCTGTTGGTTTTTTCTTCAGTAAATCCAGAAATCCGCAGAGCCGACCCGGCAGGTATTCCAGTTACGTTTCGTTAGCGCCGTTGATGATCGCGTTCATGGCCGCCCCCGGAATTGCTTATTCTTCAACTCACCACGCGGGAGCCACGCTCGGCAGTTTCGACGTAGGCCAAAGCGGTGCCGCAACATATTCAATCCCATTGCAAGTACCGCCTGGTATAGCCGGCATGCAGCCAAAGCTGTCACTTGAGTACAACAGTCAGTCAGGAAACGGACTGCTTGGTGTGGGCTGGTCTATTGGCGGACTGTCGTCAATTTCGCGTTGCCCGACAACATTGGACCAAGATGGTTTTATTGATGGGGTTGATTTCGACAGTAATGACCGTTTCTGCCTTGATGGACAGCGACTCGTCAACGTAGGCGGTAGTGAATACCGTACCGAGATTGAATCCTACTCAAAAATCACATCAACAGGACCTGTAGATAACCCTGACTCGTTCGTTGTTAAGACAAAATCCGGACAAACAATGACCTACGGTACCGCCGATGCACGTATAGAGGCCAACGGGCCAAATGCCGGCAAAGTAGCAACTTGGGCGCTAAAAACAGTTCAGGATACTTCACACAATAAATTTGAGTTTTTCTATAACGTGAGTGAAGTTGCTGCAAGTGGTTTTTACCATATTGAAGAAGTTAAATATGCTTTCGAAGCAAGTGGTATATCGCGTGCGTCGGTGTTGTTTAACTTTGAGTCTCGGGCCGACGTTGAGTCCTATTTCGTGGCGGGCTCAACAAATAAAGTAAAAAAACGACTTTCCAGTATCTCAACGAAATCAAACGGTAATACCGTTAAAAATTTCAAGCTTACATACGTAAGCAATGAAACAAATCGCTCTTTACTTTCGGCAGTTCAGGAATGTGATGGGGAGGGCGTTGCTGCTGAGTGTAAATTGTCGACTGACGTAAATTGGTCTAAAGGGGGTAGCGGAAATTACAGGGCAATCAAAGGCCTGGGCACCTGGGTGGGGAATGTGGTGGACTACGCCAACATCGATATTTCACGAATGAAGTTCGGCGATTTCAACGGTGATGGGAAAACCGATATCTATATGATGAACGGCTGGGGAACAGCTGGTCAGGATTACATTTATTTATCGAAGGGTGATGGCAAGTATACGACGGTCAAGGGCCTGGAGACCTGGGTGGGGAATGTTGTTGCCCATGCCAAAATAGATATTTCACGAATGAAGTTCGGTGATTTTAACGGCGATGGGAAAACCGATATTTACATGATGAATGGCTGGGGAACGGCCGGTCAGGACTACGTCTATTTGTCGAAAGGTGACGGCAATTTCACCACGGTCAAAGGCCTGGGCACCTGGGTGGGGAATGTGGTGGACTACGCCAACATCGATATTTCACGAGTGAATTTCGGGGATTTTGACGGTGACGGGAAAACCGACATTTATATGATGAACGGCTGGGGAACGGCTGGTCAGGATAACGTATACGCATCACTTTCAAAAACGCTACTTGCTACACAAATTGTTAATGGGTTAGGTGAAGAGCAAAACATCCTCTATAAACCGATTACAGACAACGCGGTACATGCTCAATCAAACGCTAGTACTTATCCAATTCAGGATATCCAATCACCCATGCACGTTGTATCCTCTTACACTAAGAGTGACGGATTGGGCGGTCAATACAAACACAGCTATTTCTACGAAGGCGCCAAGGTACATGTGAGGGGCCGAGGCTTTCTTGGCTTTAGAAAAATTTCTGTCACAGATAATCAGACCGGCCTTAAGAAAGAGACCGTATTTAATCAGGAATTTCCCGCCGCCGGCCGGATTGAATCGCTACGGTCACTCAAACCGGACGGTACGGTACTCTCTTCCACAACCAACAGCTGGCTGGAAGCTTCCGCACCGCAAGATGCGGTTAAGGTTGTGCAGCTTACGTCTACTGACGAAATTTCTAACGAGTTAGATGGCTCACCCGTTACGCGCGTCATCACCACCAACCAGTACAACGCGTACGGTGATGTGACCCAGATTGTCATTGACTCCACCGATGGTTACAAAAAGACCACGACGAATACCTACGACCCGCCAAACACGGTTGACTGGATCCTCGGCCGCCTAACTCGAGCCGTGGTCAGAAGCGAAATGCCTGGCGGGCAATTTGCCGAGCGTTCGTCTGAGTTCACCTACTATGCCAACGGGCTGTTGCATACCGAAATGGTCGAACCCGGCAATCAAAACCTGGAACTCACCACAACTTATGAATACGACAGCTACGGTAACCGCAACAAAATCACCGTCAGCGGGCATCCGGGTGCCGTGGCGCCGTACGCCATCGCTCCGCGCACGACGCTGATAAACTACGATTACAGCAATCTGGGTGATACAACCAATCCGCGGATCATCGTTAACACCACCAACGCAAAGTTACATACAGAGACCAAAGTTATCGATGCGCGCTTTGGTGGCGTCAAAAGTCTTACCGGCCCCAACAATCGAACCACCACCTGGCAGTACGACAGCCTGGGCCGCAAGATCCGTGAGGACCGCGCAGACGGCCTGCAGCAGTCACTCGGATCGCCGCTGGCCATCGTTACGCGCTCCAGTACTGGTGCGGTGGGTTCACTGTATTTCGATCCGCTCGGCCGCGAGTGCATGAAAACCTCGAAGAATTTCAGCGGTCAAACGGTGCACGTCAAAACCCTGTACGACACGCGTGGCCGGGTTGCCCAGGTGTCCGCACCGGACTTCAGTGCCACGCCACAGAGCTGGACTTCCTATTCTTACGACGAACTCGGCCGTATGCTGACCGAAACCAATCCCGACGGCAGTATCACATCTGTCGCTTATTATGGCTTGAAAACGGTTACTACCAACGACAAAAATCAGACGGTTACCAAAATTAAAAACAGCCAGGGCAAGCTGGTCACCTCTAACGATGCGGCTAACAATTCCAATTCCTACGAGTACGATGCCTTCGGTAACTTAACTAAAGTTACCGATGCGGTCGGCAACGCCACCACCATGAGTTACGACATCCGTGGCAAGAAGATCGCCATGAATGATCCGGACATGGGAGCATGGGAATACAAGCATAATGCATTGGGCGAACTGGTCTGGCAGAAAGACGCCCAGGCCAATGTGGTCAACATGCAATACGACGTGTTGGGGCGCATGATCGAACGCGTCGAAAAGGAGGGCACCAGTACCTGGACCTACGATACCGCCACCCATGCGGTGGGTAAGCTGGCCCAGGTCATCGGGCCCAACGGCTATCAGCGCAGCCATCGCTATGATCCGTTGGGTCGACCGGATAGAACCGTTACGGTTATCGGCGGTACCTCGCTGAGCGTCAATACAACCTACGACAACCA